>NZ_JANQOI010000073.1 GCF_028289705.1 Pelagibius sp. | reverse complement strand
TCTTGCTATAGAATGCCAGTCGATGCCGAGAATCAGACAAACTCAACAGGCGGCCGGGTCCTGGCGCATCCGCCCCGTCGACCCTCCCGCCGACGATCCTATGGGCCATCCCGGGGAACTGGCTGATGCCGCGCGCCCGGTGGCGCCGCTGGCCCGCGACTACGCCGGGCCCAGCCGGCGCGACTGGCACCACCACACCCGCGGCCAACTGCTCTACGCCTCGGCGGGGGTGATGACCGTCGATACCGCCGCCGGCACCTGGGTGGTGGCGCCGGAACAGGCGGTCTGGATTCCGCCGGGGGTCGAACACCAGGTGATCCACCAACAGGCGATCGCCATGCGCACCCTCTACATCGACCCGGTGGTGGCCGCGGGCCTGCCGGGGGACTGCTGCGTGCTGGCGGTGCCGCCGCTGTTGCGCGCGCTGATCCTGCGCGCCGTGGAGATCGGCACGGACTACGGCCCCGAGGGGCCGGAGGCGCGCATCATGGCGGTGATCCTTGACGAGCTGGGGGCGTTGGAGCCGGAACCGCTGCACCTGCCGCAGCCGCGCGATCCGCGCCTTTTGAAGGTGACCCGGGCGATGACCGACGACCCGGCGGACGGCCGTTCGCTGGGCGGCTGGGCGCGCTCTGCCGGGGCCAGCGAGCGCACCCTGGCGCGGCTCTTCGTGAAGGAGACCGGCCTCACCTTCGGCGAGTGGCGCGAGCGCCTGCGCCTCATGGCCGCCGTCGCGCGTCTGGCCGAGGGCGAGGCCGTCACCGCCGTCGCCTACGACCTCGGCTACCAGAGCCCCAGCGCCTTCATCGCCATGTTCCGCCGCCGCCTCGGCGACACCCCGGGCCGCTATCTCAAGCAGGCGGGGGAGACAAGCTAGCGCGGAGTCATCACCGGCACCCGATTCCCCCTCACCCAGCTCCGGCTAAGCGCGATCTACGATCTCGCCAAGCCTGCGCAGCCCTCTCCCACCAGGGGCGAGGGCAACAAAAGACCCTCTCCTCGGCGCGGAAGAGGGAGGGGTCCGCGTCAGCGGGAGGGTGACGGGGCCTTTGTTGTGTCAGACTTTGCTGTCCCCTCCGCTTCCAACGGGCGGTCGTAGCCGGCGAACTTCGGCAGGCTGTCGTCGAGGGCGTAGTAGTCGCCCTTCTCGTCGACGAAGATGTGACGCTGGAGGGTGAGGCCGGTGGGTCCCTCCAGGCAGCCGAGGTTGATGCTGACGGCTTCGCCGCCGTCATCCCAGAACAGCACCGCGCCGCAGTCGCCGCAGAAACCGCGGCGCGCAGAGTCCGAGGAGCGGTACCACTTGAGGCCCCGATCCTCCGTCAGCGCGAAGCCGGCGCGCGCGACCTCGCTGGCCACCACGTAGTGGCCGCTTTGGCGGCGGCATTCGGTACAGTGGCAGGCATGGGGCGCGCTGAGCGCGCCGTGCAGTTCGAAGCGCACGGCACCACAGAGGCAGCGGCCGGACAGCGTCGTCATGGGACCTCCTTGTCGATCTTTGTGCCCGGGGCCTCGGTCGCGGAGAGTCTCCGGTTCCAAAGGCCCCTACGCCCATGCTTTTGCCACTTTCGTCCTTTTCGCTAGTTTATGGTGGTTGGACCCCCTGGGAGAAGGCTGCGTGCGCGTTCCGACATGCCTTTTTGCCGTTTCGATGCTGACCGCCGCCGGGCTGGCGGTTCCGCACGCCAAGGCCGACGCGCCCCTGCCGCCGCCGCAGGACAAGACGGTCTGCTCGCAGAACGGCGCCTTCTGTGCGGTCATGGACGCCGGGTCCGTGCGAACCAACGTCGTAAAGGACGGCAAGGTGCTCTGGAGCATGCCCGGCTGGTTCCGCGACGCCCATCTGGCCGACGACGGCGAGCATCTGGTGGTCGGCTATCAGGGCCTCGGGCTGCTGCAGTGGGACTACCGGCCCCAGACCACCCTGATCACCTTCTGGCGACGCGGCCGCCTGCTGCGCCGGGTGCCGCTGTCGGAAGTGATCGAGGACACCGACAATCTCGAACTCACGGTTTCCCACTTTCGCTGGGGCCGCACCCTGGGGATCGATGGGCAGGGACGCTTCCTGGTGCACACCGTGGAAGACCGCCGCATGGCCTTCGACATCGAAAGCGGCAAACTGTTGGAGGCCTGGCCCGCCCCCTTCGACCGCTAGCGTGTTTCAGGTTTTGACGGCACCGGCTCGACGCCAGTCGAAAACCCACTACGCAGCTTCGATGTCCGTCACCATGCGCCGGCGCAACGCCGCGTCCGGCAGACGGCCGTGGAGCGCCCCCATGTTCTCGGTCATGTGGTCGACCCGGCTGGTGGCCGGGATGGCGCAGGTGACCGCCGGGTGGGAGACCGCGAACTTCAGGAAGACCTGGGCCCAGTTGGCGCAGTCGATCTCCGCCGCCCAGCCCGGCAGGGGGAGATGGGCGAAACGGTCGAAGAGGGCGCCGCGGCGGAACGGGCGGTTGACAATCACGGCCAGGCCCCGCTCCGCCGCCAGCGGCAGCAGGCGGCGCTCCGCCTCCCGGTCCACCAGGTTGTAAGTGAACTGGACGAAGTCGATGTCCTCGCGGCGCATGATCGCCTCGAAGTCGCCGTGGCGGCGGCCGTGGGAGGTGGTGATCCCGATGTAGCGCAGCCGCCCCTCGGCCTTCATGGCGCGCAGGGTTTCCAGGTGGTCCTCCCAGGACAGCAGGTTGTGGACCTGCAGCAGGTCGAAACGCTCCAGTCCCCAGAGCCGCCGGGACTCTTCCATCTGCTCGACCCCGTCGGCCCGGCCCCAGGTCCAGACCTTGGTGGCCGAGAACAGGGAGGCCGGCCGGCCCGTCCGTTTCAGCCCATGGCCGATCACCGCCTCGGAGGAGCCGTACATCGGCGAGGAGTCGATCATGCCGCCGCCGGCTTCGAAGAAGGTCCGCAGCACCGCGCTGCGGGCATCGCGCAGGCGCCCACTGGAGCCGACGTTGAAGGTGATCCAGGTCCCCATGCCAATAACCGGCAGGTGTTCGCCGGTGCCGGGGATTGCCCGCGTTATCGGCGCGCTAGCGTAGGCGCTGCCCAGCCGCCCTGCAAACGGCAGCGCCGCCAAACCGCCCAGCACCGCGCGGCGGGTCGTCTGGGAAGATCTCGTCATAAGTCAAACATGGCGCCGGAACGCCGGAATTCAAAGCCCTGCGCTATGTGAGATCGATCCGTTGAATCGCACCTGCGTCATTGACGACGACCTTCCCGGGAATTCCATGGAACATCACCCAAACTTCACCCTCCGGAACCTGCATTATGCTCCAGTCCTCCGAACTATGGTGTTCGCAGTCGACCGCTTCCAGGATCTCATCGAGCTTGAGGTGGGAGTAGCGACCCCACCAATCGACCCTATTCGCAAAGGATCGCAGGGTCGCATGGCTGTCGATATATCGGCGCGTGTCCCTTGCCCATTCTCTGTAGTAGTCGGCAAAGCGGCCCTGCTTGAGAAAACCGTCTTCGGTCTCGTGCCACACCGTGCCCGGTTGAGGCCCATTCAATTCGAGCAGAGCATCGCAGGCGCATCCAAGATCGCTGATGTGCAAAAGTCCCGGAAAACCCCACCCGTCTTCATAAGTCGGCCAGTCGTAGTAGTCATCATCCAGCAGCGATTCGCGATAGGGGAACGGCGTCGAGAAATCATGACCGGGCGGAACCTTGGCGAAATCGTCAATTCCATAATTCGGTCCGGCTCCCCCGGCTCCGAATACCTGGAGATAGGTGCGGTAGGCCGGCGGCAGGGCGGTTTTGTTCTGTCGCTCAAAGTCGAGCAGGACCTTGTCCGCAACAGTGGGCAAAATCCTGTAGTCATGCCCGCCGGTCGGCTGTCCCAGAATGCGCGCGAAACGCTTTCGACGCGCGCCAAAAACGATGCGGTCGCGGTCCTCCTTGCGGAAGCACCGAACCGTTTCCTTCATCTCCTGCCAGAATGCCCGAAGGGCTGCCTCGTCCATTTTCCAGCACACCGATTGCGCGAATTGGAAAGGCGATCATACACCAAGATTGATGAAAGCACCGCCGCCGGCGCGAACGAGACGGGGGCTACCCCAGCTCCCGGCTGCGGGCGGCGGCGGCGGCGATGGCCTTGGTCATCAGGGGCTGCAGGCCGTCCTCGGCCATCAGCACTTCCAGCGCCGCCTGGGTGGTGCCGCCGGGGGAGGTGACGTTCTTGCGCAGGGTCGCGGCCGGGTCCGCCGACTGGTCCACCAGGGCGCCTGCGCCGGCCACCGTGACCCGGGCCAGTTGCATGGCCAGATCGGCGGGCAGTCCGGCCTCGACCCCGGCCTCGGCCAGGCATTCGATCAGCAGGAAGACATAGGCGGGGCCGCTGCCGGAAACTGCGGTCACCGCGTCCATCAGCGCCTCGCTGTCGATCCAGGCCACCGCCCCGACGGCGGAGAGCAGCTCGCCGGCAAGATCCCGCAAGGACTGGCCACAATGCGGATTGGCGCAGAGCACGGTCATGCCCCGGCCCACCGCCGCCGGGGTGTTGGGCATGGCCCGCACCACCGGGGTCTGCGCGCCCAGAACCTCTTCGAAGGCAGCGATCCGCCAGCCGGCGGCGATGGACACCACCGCCGCCCCCGCCGCCGCGAAGCCGCGGTAGTGTGGCAGGGTCTCGGCCAGCATCTGCGGTTTTACGGCAAAGACGATCAGCGCCGGACGGATCTCCGGCGGCAGCTCGGCGGCGCCCTCGGCATGGTGGGCGCCACGGTCCAGAAAGTGCTGCACCGGGGCTGCGTTCGGCTCGACGATCCACACCTCCCCGGCCTCCAGGCCGCGGTGAAGCCAGCCCTCCAGCAGGGCGCCGCCCATCTTGCCGCAGCCGACCAGAAGCAAAGGACCGGAAAGTTTCATGCCGCCTTCCCCCGCCAGGCACCGAACGCTCTGAGGCGGGCGCGCAACCGAAATGCGCGGGCACCCGGCCTCCGGCGGCAATCTACCACCGGGTTGCCGCGCCGGAACAGGCCTGAGTCAGGTCATATGGGTTCACAGTCTGGCTCGAAATGAATGGCATGGTGTCAATGGCCTACCAACGTTATCCCTCCCCCATCGTCACCCTCGGGCTCGTCCCGAGGGTCCATGGAAGGTCCGAGACTCGTACGTCAATGGATTGTCGGAACAAGTCCGACAATGACGATTGGAGAGATCAGAACAGGGGAATCCTCTGACGGATCGGATTCAGTTCGGGTTAGACTCTCAGGCTTCGCCGACGGTCTCCATCAGGGCTGCGCTCAAGGCGTCTTTCACTGTGGCACCGCCCCAGATCACCATCTGCAGCGCCGGATAGACCCGGTCGCACTCCATCAGCGCCGCCTCCACCAAGTCCTCCAACTGTTCGACGGAGGCGCCGGGCAGGCCGCGCAGGGGAATGGTGTGGCGGTACATCAGGGCCCCTTCCTCGGCCATCAGGTCGAAGTGACCGAGCCAGAGCCGTTCGTTGGCCTGGGCCAGCAGGGCGCAAACATCCTTGTGCTGGGCCTTGGGGACCTTGAGGTCGAAGTGGCAGGAAAAGAACATGGAACTCACCTGCTCCTGCCAGACGGAATACATGTGGTACTCGCACCAGTGACCGGACATTTCGATGAGCAGCTCGGACTCAGAGTGGCGGTCGCAGGTCCAGTCATTGGCGCTGCCGAGCTCTTCGAGAAGGTCGAGGGGGTTGATCGGATGGCGGGATTCTTGAACGAGTTCTACCATGTCGACGCAGCCTCTTCGGTTGGCAGTGGCAGGGCTCCAGCGCCTCACGCGCCCCGATATATGGAATTATGCGACGCCGCCGCTACCAGATATAGCGTGCCTTATTCGATTCCGCTGTGCAACAAGGGAATTCCCGCAATGCGGTGTGGAAAACAGAAAGCTGTGGACGAGAGCGGCGCCGATCCGGCGGGCGGCCGGTGCCGGTCAGCCGCCGGCCCGTTCGGCGCCGTTGCTGTCCTTGGACTCGCTTTCGGCCGCTTGCTTGGAAGCCGCCTTCGCCTTGCCTCCGCCGCCGGTTTTCTTCGCTGCCGCTTCCAGGGCCGCCAGGCGGGTTTCGAGGGCCGCGACCTTGGCCGATAGGGCCTCCTGCTCTTCGCGCGCGGCCACCGCCACGGCCTTCATGGCGTCGAACTCCTCGCGCGGCACCACGTCCATCTGCGTCAACAGGCGTTCGAGCTGTTCGCGGATCCGCGCCTCCACCTCGCCGCGTACACCCGCGGCCACGCCCATGGCGCCGCTGGCCACGCGGGCGAAGTCGTCGAGGATCTTGGTCTGGCTTTGCATTGCGGAGTCCTTCCAGCGCAAGGGTCGAACCGTCCACCCACTATGACCGCCGCCCCGGGCCGCCACAACCGCCGCCTTGCGCAGCGCCCCGGTAAAGGCTTCACTTTGCCGCACCGGGGGCCGCATCTAGGGCCGCATTTGGGGGAAAGACAAGGCAGAGCATGACCAAGGGGGGAATCCGCAAACGTAGGCCGTGTTGGCGCGTTTTCCTGGCCCTGCTGGCGCTTACCGGCAGCGCCGCGAGCGCCATGGCCGGCGAGCGCCAGCGCATCCACGTCGTAAGCCCGGCGGCGGTCTTTCCGCTGGCCGTGGCGGTGTCCGAAACCTTCAGTCAAACAACCGCCTTCGTCACGCCGGTGGTCGAACGCAGCGAAGCCGCGCGCGGCTTCGCCCTGTTCTGCGAAGGCGTTGGGCCGGAGCATCCGGACATCGCCACCGCCACCCGGCGGATGACGCGCGCGGAGTATGAGGCCTGCCGGCGCCGCGGCATCACCCTGAGCGAGCTGAAGCTCGGCCATCAGGCCGTGGTCCTGGCGAAGGCGCGCCGCGGCGCATCGCTGGCCCTGACACGCCGGCAGATCTTCCTCGCCCTCGCGCGGCAGGTCCCCATCAACGGGCAGCTCACGGACAATCCCTACAGACTGTGGAGCGACATCGACTTCTCGTTGCCGGTCAAGGCCATCCAGGTCTACGGACCGCCGGCGATCAGCGCCGTGCGCAGCGCCTTCGGCGAGATGGCGATGGTCCCGGCGGCGCGCGCGTTTCCGGGGCTTCGGTCCCTGAGCGGGGACGCGCTTTCCGCCTTCGGCCAGAGCCTGCGGGCCGACGGCGGCTTCACCGAAGTGGCGGCCATGGACGAGGCGGGCTTGCAAATGCTGCAGGCCAGGCCGGATAGCCTGGGCCTCTTCGGGTTCACCCTCTTGCAGCAGAACGCCGCTCTCCTGCAGGGCATCGCCATCGACGGTATCGCGCCCAGCGCCGAGAGCATCGCCGCGGGCCGCTACTCGCTGGCGCGGCCCGTCTATGCCTATGTCAAGCGGGAGAACCTCGGCGTCATTCCGGGACTTCGCGACTACGCCAAGGAACTGGCGGGCGAGACGGCAGCGGGGCCCGGCGGCTATCTCGTCAGGCGCGGCCTGGTGCCGCTGCCGCCGCCCGAACGGGCAATCCTGGCCGACGCGGCGGCCCGCCTGTCGGCGTTGCAGATGTAGGCCACCGCGCCGCGGGCTGGGCTCTGGGCGGACTTGCAGAGCGCTCCGCCGCCCCCCTATAAGGAGGCGCCCTTCCCTTCGGTGGGGCTTTGATTTCGCGGCAAAGGACGCCCCGCAGATGCTCCTGGTCACCGGCGGTGCCGGTTTCATCGGCTCCAATCTGGTCGCGGCGCTGGCCGAGCGCGGCGAGGCGGTGATCGTCTGCGACCGCCTGGGGACCGGGGACAAGTGGCGCAACCTGGCCCACCACGAAGTCGAGGACGTGATCCCGCCTGAGGAGATGCCGGACTTCTTGCGCTGGGCCGAGGGGCGCCTCACCGGCGTCTTCCACATGGGCGCCATCTCCACCACCACGGAGAGCGACGGCGACGCCCTGCTGGCCAACAACTTCCGCCTCTCCAAGGTGCTCTGGGACCACTGCAGCCGTGAAGAGATTCCGCTGATCTACGCCTCCTCGGCGGCCACCTACGGCGACGGCGCCGAGGGCTTCGACGACGACGCCGGGCGCGGCCACCTGGCGCGCCTGCGGCCGATGAACGGCTATGGCTGGAGCAAGCACCTCTTCGACCGCTGGGTCGCGCGCCGCCTCGCCACGGATTCCCCCGCGCCGCCGCAGTGGGCCGGGCTCAAGTTCTTCAACGTCTACGGCCCCAACGAGTATCACAAGGGCGGCCAGGCCAGCGTCGCCTGGCACCTCTACGGCCAGCTCAGTCGCGGCGAGCCGGCCAAGCTGTTCCAGTCGCACCACCCCGACTACCCCGACGGCGGGCAGCTGCGCGACTTCATCTGGGTCGGCGACTGTGTGGATGTGATGCTCTGGCTGCTGGACAATTCCGCAGTCAACGGTCTCTTCAACGTCGGCACCGGCCAGGCGCGCAGCTTCGCCGACCTGGCGCGCGCCGTCTTCGCCGCCATGGAGCGCCCGGAGAACATCCGCTACGTGCCGACGCCGGAAGCCATCCGTGATAAGTACCAGTACTTCACCGAAGCCAAGATGGCGCGCCTGCGGGCCGCCGGATACGACAAGCCCTTCACCGACCTGGAAGCCGGCGTGGCCCGCTACGTGAAAGACTTCCTGGTCAAACCGGACCCCTACTGCTGAACATCCGATCTCAAATGAGACTTTGTCCGACAAAGGGTCCCCGCTCTCCGGCCCCCCAAGCCGTCATTGCCGGACTTGTTCCGGCAATCCATGGCGGTCCCGGTCTCGCTCTATCCATGGACCCTCGGGACAAGCCCGAGGGTGACGATGCGGGGCGGGGCGGCGTCGGCAAACCATCGAATTCACATCACTCGTTTCGAGTCAGACTCTGAGGCTTCATGGCGCTGTCCGAGCTTTCCGCCTTTCTGGTGCTGCAGTTCCCGAATTTCGACGATGTGGCCTTCAGCATCTGGATCTTCGACATCCGCTGGTACGCCCTGGCCTATATCGCCGGGCTGCTGCTGGCCTGGCTTTACTGCCGCTGGATGACCAAGCTGCCGCCGCAGCGCCTGAAGCCCGTCGATTTCGACGACTTCCTGCTCTGGGCGACACTGGGCGTGGTGCTCGGCGGGCGCCTCGGCTACGTGCTGTTCTACAAGCCCGGCTACTACCTGCAGAACCCCCTGGAGATCCTGGTGATCTGGCAAGGGGGCATGAGCTTTCACGGCGGCATGCTGGGGGTGCTGGCCGCCATCCTGCTGTTCACCCGCAGCCGCGGGGTCAGCTATTTCACCCTCTCCGACATCGTCGGCGCCGCCACCCCCATCGGCCTCTTCCTCGGGCGCATCGCAAACTTCATCAACGGAGAGCTTTTCGGCCGCCCCGCCGATGCCTCCTCCGTGCCCTGGGCCATGGTCTTTCCCCATCCCGAAGCCGGCCCCATCCCGCGCCACCCCAGCCAGATCTACGAGGCCCTCTTGGAGGGCCTGCTGCTGTTCCTGGTGCTCTACATCATGGTGCGCCGCGGCGCCCTGCAGCGCACCGGCCTCATCTCCGGCGTCTTCATGATGGGCTATGCCGTCACCCGCAGCACCGCCGAGCTGTTCCGGGAGCCGGACAGCTACCTGGGTTTCATCATCCAGGGGCTGACCATGGGCCAGTTGCTCTCCCTGCCCATGTTCCTGGTCGGGCTCTGGGTGACGATCTGGGCGCTGCGGCGCCGCGCCTGACGCTCCGCCGCCCATGTCCCTGACCGAAGAGCTTGTGAGGCGGATCGGGCAACAGGGCCCGCTGACCGTCGCCGACTACATGCGCCTCTGCCTGACCCATCCGGTCCACGGCTACTACATGACCGGCGATCCCTTCGGCGCCCCCTCGGAGCAGGGCGGCGACTTCGTCACGGCGCCGGAGATCAGCCAGATGTTCGGCGAACTGCTGGGCCTGTGGTGCGCCGATGCCTGGCAGCGCCTGGGCAGCCCCTCCCCCTGCCTGCTGGTGGAGCTGGGCCCGGGGCGCGGCAGCCTGATGGCCGATGCCCTGCGCGCCACCGCCAGGGTCCCCGGCTTTCCCGCCGCCATGGACCTCCATCTGCTGGAGGCGAGCCCCGCGCTGCGCGACGCCCAGGGCAGGGCGCTCGGCGCCCACGAGGTCACCTGGATCGAATCCCTGGCCGAACTGCCGGAGGCCCCGCTGCTGCTGATCGCCAACGAGTTCTTCGACGCCCTGCCGGTGCGCCAGTTCGAACGCAGGGAGGACGGCTGGGCCGAGCGCCTGGTGGTCCTGGGGGAGGACGGCCGCTCCCTCGCCTTCGGCCTGGCGCCGCCCAGCCCCCTCAATGCGGCCCTGGTCCCGGCCCCGCTGCGCGAGGCCGCGACCGGCAGTCTGGTGGAGATCTGCCCGGCCGGCCTCAGCCTGGCGGCCTTTCTGGGCGACCACCTGGCGCGGCATCCCGGCGCGGCGCTGATCGTCGACTACGGTCCCGCCGAGTCGCGCCCGGGTCCGACCCTGCAGGCGCTGCACCGACACCAGCGGCAGGACGTCCTGCAGGAGCCCGGATGGGCCGATCTCACCGCCCACGTCGACTTCCAGAGTCTCGCCGAAGCCGCGACCGCCAAGGGCGCGCGCGCCTTCGGACCGTTGAACCAGGGCCCCTTCCTGCAGGCGCTGGGGATCGAAACGCGCGCCGCCCAGTTGGCCGCCGCCGCGCCGGAGCAAGCCGCCACGGTCGACGCGGCCTTGAAGCGGCTGGTCGAGCCCCAGCAGATGGGCGCTCTGTTCAAGGCCCTCGCCCTCGTCAGCCCGGAAAGCCTTGCGCCCGGGTTGTCGCCGCCGGCGGGCTTCGGCGCCGATTGAAGAGGCCCGCAATCCCCCTATCGCCCGAACAGACGTGACGTTAGAGTGCCGGCCATGTTGACCGTTGCTGCCCTCAATGAAACCCCCTCCGTCCGCCATGCCTTCTTCTCCCGCAACGGCGGGGTGAGCGAAGGCCTCTTCGCCAGCCTGAACTGCGGTTTCGGCTCCGGCGACGACAAGGGCCATGTAGCGGAGAACCGCCGCCGCGCCATGGCCCGCATCGATCTGGAAGACGGCCGTCTGGTCACCGCCTACCAGGTCCACTCCCCCGATGTGGTGGAGGTGCGCCAGCCCTGGGCCCGCGACGAAGCGCCGAAGGCCGATGCCATGGTGACCCGCGAGCCGGGTCTGGCCCTCGGCATCCTCACCGCCGACTGCGTGCCGGTGCTGCTGGCCGACGCCGAGGCCGGTGTGGTCGGGGCGGCCCATGCCGGCTGGAAAGGCGCCCTCACCGGGGTGCTGGAGGCCACCGTCTCCGCCATGGCCGCCCTGGGCGCCCAACCCGCCCGTATCCTCGCCGGCATCGGCCCGGCGATCTCCCAGCGCTCCTACGAGGTGGGGCCGGAGTTTCCGACCCCCTTCCTGGAGCAGGACCCGCGCAACGGCGACTTCTTCTGTCCCGGCAAGCGCGAGGGCCACTTTCACTTCGACCTCAAGGGTTACGTCGCCCGCCGCCTCGGCGCCGCCGGCCTCAGCGAGATCCATACGCTGCCCTGCGACACCTGCGCCGAAGAGGACCGCTTCTTCAGCTACCGCCGCGCCTGCCACCGCGAAGAGCGGGACTACGGCCGGGGCCTCTCCACCATCTATCTGGAACCCTGACCCGCCCCATGCCCCTGCATTTTTCCGAAGAGGAACTGGCCGAGCGCCGCGCCAAGACCTGCCGGCTGCTGGAGGAGCAGGGCCTGGACGGGCTGCTGATGTTCCGCCAGGAGTCCATGTACTACCTGACCGGCTACGACACTTTCGGCTACTGCTTCGCCCAGTGCCTCTACCTGGGCGGCGACGGCCGGCTGATCCTGCTGACCCGTTCCGCGGATCTGCGCCAGGCCCAGGTGACCTCGATGATCGAGGACATCCGCATCTGGGTGGACGGGCCGGAGGCCAAGCCCTTCGAGGAATTGCGCGCGATCCTCGAGGAGGCCGGCTGCCGCGGCAAACGCCTGGGGGTCGAGTACGAGGCCTATGGCCTGACCGCCGCCAACGGCAAGCGCCTGGACGCCGCCCTCGACGGCTTCTGCCGCCTCGACGACGCCTCTGCCCTGGTGACCGCGCTGCGTGCCGTGAAGAGCACGGCGGAGATCGCCTACGCCCGCAAGGCGGCGGAGCTGGCCGACGCGGCCTGGGCGGCGGCGCTGGCGACCGCCGGGCCCGGCGCTTTTGAGGGCGACATCCTGGCGGCCATGCACGGCGCCATCTTCGCCGGCGGCGGCGACGACCCGGGCAACGAGTTCATCATCGGCTCCGGCCCCGGCGCCCTGCTCTGCCGCTACTACTCGGGGCGGCGGCACCTGGACCCACAGGACCAGCTCACCCTGGAATGGGCCGGGACCTACCGCCATTACCACGGCGCCATGATGCGCACCCTGCCTATCGGCGAACCGCTGCCATTGCACCGGGAGATGCATGCCGTCGCCCGGGACGCCCTGCTGGCGGTTGAAGACCGGCTGCGCCCCGGCGAGACCTACGGCGAGGCCTTCGCCGCCCATGGCCGGGTGATGGACGCGGCCGGCTATGCCGCATACCGCCTCAATGCCTGCGGCTACTCCCTGGGCACCACCTTCGCGCCGACCTGGATGGACTGGCCCATGCTCTATGCCGGCAACCCCACGGTTTTCACGCCGGGCATGGTGGTTTTCTGCCATATGATCATCTTCAACTCCGAGGCCGGGGTGGCCATGACCCTGGGGCGGACCTCCCTGGTCACCGAGCAGGGCCCCGAGCCGCTGTCCAAGGCAGGCCTGGAGCTGGAAAGCCGCTAGCGCCGTCTTTCGCGGCCGCCGCCGACCCGCGCTGAGAGGGAGCGACAGATGCCCCACCTGGCCTTCTTCGTGATGTTCCTGCTGCTCGGCCTGCTGGCGAGCTGCTTTTTCATGTGAGGGCTTGGAAAGCCCCTCGGACGCGGCAGCTTCTGCAGCCTGAGGGCGAAGAAAAAGCGCAACTCCTCGCGTGATCTGCGGCGCTTTCAAGCAGCGTCACAAACTCCCGCCAAGGTGATTTACAGGGCCCGGAGGCGTTGATATGGTCCCGCCGCCTGGGCCGCGGGGGATGGTTGTCTGGCGCTCCTCTGTCCCGTGCCCGCCCGTCCGCTCCCTGCGAAAGGCCCCTAGGGATACCGCTATGAAAATCATGACCGGAAACAGCAATCGGCCGCTGGCCGAAGCGATTTCCGCTTTCCTGAACCTTGAGCTGACCAAGGCGAGCGTGCGCCGCTTCTCGGACATGGAGATCTTCGTCGAGATCCACGAGAACGTCCGCGGCGAGGATGTGTTCATCATCCAGTCCACCTCCTACCCGGCCAACGACAACCTGATGGAATTGCTGGTCGCCCTCGACGCCCTGAAGCGGGCCTCGGCGCGGCGCATCACGGCGGTCCTGCCCTACTTCGGCTATGCCCGCCAGGATCGGAAGTCGGCGCCCCGAACCCCCATCTCGGCGAAGCTGGTGGCCAACCTGATCACCTCCGCCGGGGCCGACCGGGTGCTGACCCTGGAACTCCATGCCGGGCAGATCCAGGGCTTCTTCGACATTCCCACCGACAACCTCTTCGGCACCCCGGTCTTCACCAAGGACATCATGGAGCACAACGGCAAGGACAACCTGACCATCGTCTCCCCCGATGTGGGCGGCGTGGTGCGGGCCCGGGCCATCGCCAAACCGCTTGACGCCGACCTTGCGATCATCGATAAGCGCCGCGAACGGGCCGGCGTTTCCGAGGTGATGAACATCATCGGCGACGTGAAGGGCCGCCGCTGCATCCTGGTGGACGATATCGTCGATTCGGCGGGCACGCTGTGCAACGCCGCCGTCGCCCTGAAGCAGGCCGGCGCCACGGCGGTTTCGGCCTACGTGACCCATGGCGTGCTGTCCGGCGGGGCCGTGGCCCGGGTCAGCTCCTCCCCCTTGGAGGAGCTGGTCATGACCGACAGCATCCAGGCGACCGAGGCGGTGCGGGTGGCCCAGAACATCCGCCAGATCTCCATCGCCCCGCTGATCGGCGATGCCATGCAGCGGATCAGCGACGAGCGCTCGGTTTCGAGCCTCTTCAACGTGCCGGCGATGTAGCCGGAGGAAATTACGGTGCGGCCGTCATCGGGCCGCGGGAAACGCGTTTCATGAGACCCGACGCCGGCACCCCTGGAGGCCGGGTCGGACAAGCGGGCGGGGCCACGGTAGCCGGCGCCCATCTGCCCCGAGAGGGGCTTTGATCTGAGGAGCGACAGAGATGTCTGACGTGATCGAGCTTCCCGCCGCCGAGCGGGAACGGGCCGGGAAGGGGCCAGCCCGGGCAGCACGTCGCGCCGGCCAGGTGCCCGGCGTGATCTATGGTGCCAAAAAGGACCCCGTGATGATTTCCTTGGAGAACCGGGCGCTGAACAAGCTGCTGAACAGCGGTAGCTTCTTCTCCACCCTGTTCGACGTCAAGGTCGGCAGCAAGGCCGAGCGCGTTCTGCCCCGCGACGTGCAGTTCGACCCGGTGACCGACCAGCCGGTGCATGTTGATTTCCTGCGCGTCTCGGCGGCCACCAGCGTGACCGTCCAGGTGCCGGTGAGCTTCCTCAACGAAAAGGACTGCCCGGGCCTCACCGAAGGCGGCGTCCTGAACGTGGTGCGCTACGAGATCGAGCTGTCCTGCCGGGCCGACGCCATTCCCCAGCAGATCGAGGTCGACCTCACCGGTCTCAGCATCGGCGACGGCGTACACATCTCCATGGTGAGCCTGCCGGACGGCGTGGAGCCGACCATCACCGACCGCGACTTCACCATCGCCACCATCGCCGCCCCGACCGTGGTGCGCGACGAGGCCCTCGAGGCTGCCGAGGCGGCGGCTGAGGGCGAAGGCGAAGGCGAGGCGGCACCCGAGGGTGAGGGCGAGACCCCGGCCGAGCCTTCCGGCGAGGGCGAGAGCAGCGAAAGCTAGCGCTCCGGCCGAGACTCCGACCCAGCGAGACGGGAGGCCCGCATGCTGCTGCTTGTCGGGCTCGGCAATCCGGGCCCCCGCTACGCGCAGAACCGGCACAACATCGGCTTCATGGCGGTGGACGAAATCGTCCGCCGCCATGGCTTTCAGCCCTGGCGCAAACGCTTCCAGGCGGAAACCGCCGAGGGTCGCCTCGCCAACGGGAAAGTCCTGGCCATGAAGCCCCAGACCTACATGAACGAGTCCGGCCGGGCCGTTGGAGAGGCGCTGCGCTTCTTCAAACTGGAGCCGGAAGACGTCATCGTTCTCTATGACGAGATCGACCTGGCGCCCAACAAGCTGCGGGTCAAATGCGGCGGCGGCAGCGGCGGCCACAACGGCATCCGCAGCATCGAGTCCCACATCGGGCGCGACTTCTGGCGGGTGCGCCTGGGGGTCGGCCATCCCGGCGAAAAGGATTTGGTGCACAGCCATGTGCTGAACGACTTCGGCAAGTCCGACCAAGCCTGGGTGGAGAAGCTGCTGGACGCCGTGGCGGCGGAGATCCCCAGCCTCTGCGCCGGCGATGCCCCGCGATTCATGTCGCGGGTCGCCGAGGCCATCAATCCCCCCCGCCCCAAGCCGCCGAAGCGCAAGGACGGTGCCGTCAAGGACGATGAGGCTGCCGAGGACACCGCGCCCTCCTCTTCCGCCGGCGAGGGCGGCTGATCCATGGGCTTCAACTGCGGCATCGTCGGGCTGCCCAACGTCGGCAAGTCCACCCTTTTCAACGCGCTGACCGAGACCGCGGCGGCGGAGGCGGCGAACTATCCCTTCTGCACCATCGAGCCCAACGTGGGCCGGGTGCCGGTGCCCGACCCGCGCCTCGACCGGCTGGCGGCAATCGGCAAATCGGCCAAGGTGATCCCCACCTATCTGGAGTTCGTCGACATCGCCGGGCTGGTGCGCGGCGCCTCAAAGGGTGAGGGCCTGGGCAACCAGTTCCTCACCAACATCCGTGAGGTCGACGCCATCGTCCACGTCCTGCGCTGCTTCGAGGGCGAGGTGACCCACGTGGACGGCTCCGTGGACCCGATCCGCGATGCCGAGACGGTGGAGACCGAGCTGCTGCTGGCGGATCTTGAGTCGGCGGAAAAGCAGCGCGAGGCCGCGGTCAAACGGGCCCGCGGCAACGACAAAGAGGCAAAGGAACGCCTCGCGGTGCTGGAGCCGGTGATCGCCGCCCTGGAAGACGGCAGGCCGGCGCGCAGCGTGGCCGTCAGCGACGACCAGAAGCCGGCCTTTCGCCAACTGCAGCTCCTCAGCGCCAAGCCGGTGCTCTATGCCGCCAATGTGGATGAAGACTCGGCGGCGGACGGCAACGACTATTCGGCCCTGGTGGCGCAGCGCGCGGCGGAAACCGGCGGCGCCTGCGTCGTCATCTCCGCGGCCATCGAGGCCGAGGTGGCGGCCCTCGGCGACCCGGCGGAGAAGCGGGAGTTCCTGGAGAGCCTCGGCCTGGAGGAGACCGGCCTGGCCCGGGTGATCCGCGCCGGCCACGAGCTTCTCGACCTCATCACCTTTTTCACCGTCGGGCCCAAGGAGGCGCGGGCCTGGACCGTGCGGCGGACCAGCCGCGCCCCCAGGGCCGCCGGTGTCATCCACACCGACTTCGAGCGCGGTTTCATCCGCGCCGAGACCATCACCTACGACGACTTCGTGGCCTGCAACGGCGAGCAGGGCGCCAAGGACGCCGGCAAGATGCGCGCCGAGGGCAAGGACTACGTGGTCGCCGACGGCGACGTCTTCCACTTCCGCTTCAACGTGTGAACGCTGCCGCGCGGGCGGCCGGGAGAAATGCGCGGGCCGCCGTGGCCCGCGCCTTCACCGCTTCAGTTTGAGACGAACTCCGAACGGGTCAGGCTGCCGTCCATGTTCTGGTCCAGTTCGGCGAACTCGATCCGCAGGATGCGGGCCTCGAACGCGCTGTCGAGCGGCTCCAGACCCTCGTCTTCGGCAAAGCAGGCCGCCTCGCCGGCCGCAAAGAGGTCGTCCTCTGCCGTTTCGTCCTCGTCCTCGAACAGCGCGTCGATCTTCGAGAACTCGGCGAACGCGATCGCGCCGTCGCCGTTTTCGTCCAGGCTGGTGAACTCCGCCTGGCGGTCCGCGACCATGGCGGCGCGCACCTCCGCATAGACCACTTCGCCGTCGCCGTTGGCATCCATGTCCGAAAACTCGGCGCCGGCGATCGCCTCCAGCGACGCTTCGAAGTCCTTCAGCGCCGCCTGGCAGGCCGGCGTACCGCCGGACGGCGCCGCGGCCCTGAATTCGCCGATCATCTCCTGCATGACCTGCCCGACCTCGTCGCGCGTGACCTTGCCGTCGGCGTTGACGTCGAACTCCGCGAAGGTCCGGCGCGCCTCCGCCTGTGCGTAGGCATCGGACTGGGCCGCGATTGCGAAACCCACGCCGGCCAGCGTCAATGCGACCGCGCCGGCCGTCGCGAGGCGGCGCCCTTGTGCCCTGGTGCTCATTCCAAAATCTCCTTGGATTGTCTTGCCTTGAGCGGTGGCTGCGACCTCGCGGGCAATGAGCTGGCGAATGGTCTCGCTCATCGGCTGGCCTCGGTCCCGGCTCAGCGCGCCCAGGTCGGACTTGAGCTCGGGGGAGACCCGCAGTTCGATGGTTTCGGTTTTCTTGCTCATAGCTCGATATGCTTTCTCGCGGCTCACCGCCCCGCGACATGAGGGAAATGCGCCGGGATTCCAAGGATTTCGGTGTCCGGACAGCAGGCAATTCGTGTCCGGATAGGCCCAGTTTCTCACCTTCTTCGCAGGAGCGAAAGCAAGCGGCGGCGGGCGGCAGAGGATGAGCCCGGAGCTGGGACAGCCCAGGGGCACGCAAGCTGCCGGCTCACCCCGAGCATCGGCGCAGTACAAACGCTGGGGTTTTATGCCGGCAATGGATTTTCCCGCCGCTGCCCGCTAGCCTAGCGTCACCCGGCGGCGCGGCGAACGACCGGGAAGCAAACAGGAGGTCAGGCAGACGGATGGTCAGGAAAGAGACCCTTTTCGCGACGGCTGTGACATCGCGGCTGCGAGAGGCGCTGGTGCTTGCCGGTCTGCTCCTGCCCGGCGGCTGCGCCAGCATCGCCAGCACCAACGTCACCGAGACCAACATCGAAACCGACCCCCCCGCGGTGGTCTGCAAGTTCTACGGGCATCACTACATCCACCAGGTGCTGACTCCGGCCATGGTGAACCTGCCGGCCAAGGCCGCACCCATCACGGTGATCTGCGAGGCCGAGGACTATCACCGCCATGTCGCCTACCTCGATACGGAGGCCGACGGCTGGATCTTCGGCAATATCCTGCTCGGTGGGAGCATCGGCATCCTGATCGACGGTGCCAGCGGCGCCGGACAGGTCTACCCGGAACGGCTCTTCCTGCCCATGGAACCGCTGGTCTTCGACTCGGTCGATGCCAGGGATGCCTGGTTCGGTGAACGCCGGCAGGAAATCGAGGCGCGCTGGCAAGAGCAGATCGATGCGGCCGTTCGCCGCTGCGAGGATCGCGAAAGAGAGATTTCCTGCGAGGACAGCGGCAAGGACCTGGCAGACGCGCGCGATGAAGAGTTGGCACGCCTGGAAGAAAGGCGCGCAGCCGCAGGACTGGCCGATACCCTGTGAACCGCGTCGCGCCGCGGACGGGAGCCCGCGGGGTCAGGCTCCCTGGGCGGCGAGATCGGAGATAAGTTCTTGGAGCGCCTCGCGCAGGGCCAAGGACAGGGACTGCGAGTAGGAATCACCGGTTGCGGCAAGATTCAGGCCCGCCGATCCGCTGCCTGAGTAGCTGCGGTCGATAAGACCCTCTCCCGCCTTCGTGGCCTCGACCCGCAAGGTCACCTCGCCGTCGTAGCTGAGATAGGCATCACAGTAGACACGGATGACGTCGCCGGAGAGCGTCATCGCATCTGCTGACGCCCCACCGGCATCCTCGACGCGATACCCCGCTGCTTCCAGTTCATGCGACAAGGCTTCCCGAACCCATTCGGTCACGTCGCGAGTCGCAATGACTTCGGCGGTCTTCATGCCGAACCCGTTCCTGACATGCCCGACGACCTCTTTGTCGGGCCTCAGATCCTCAAAGTCCTCCAGGTAGATCACCCCGCGCGGTTCCGGGGCGGTGCTGGCCTCGGCCGCCGAGACAACGCCGCTTTGCGTGGGCGGAGGATAGCTGAGGTCGGCATCGCGGTTGCCGAACGCGCAACCGGAGAGCAAAAGACCCGCAAGGCAGACCGAAAACCAACCCTTCATCTCATATCCTCTATATTTTTCAATCGATTGATGACCCCAACCGCAGTCGGCGGCGGGCGACTGAGACATGAACCGTGCCCCGTCGGGCCTGCTGCTTCGCTACGGATCTGCGTCCTTCGTCCTGCCGGCAACGCTATCGCGCAGAGCGGATATTTGGAAGAGATAATTCGCGGATTAGGCGCATTTCGAACCCGCTGGCGGAGGGCGCGCGCCTCCCTCGATCGCCCCCCGGGTTCCGCGCCAACCGCCGGCGCCGATCCGACAGGCCGCTTCACGACATCGGGACCCTCTATCAAATTCCCGGCATCTCCCGATTGGTTTTCCGCGCAATCGCCCTAGATCAAAGGAAGGCAGCGACCAACAGGCGGGTGAGCAGATGACAGACGCTTCGCTTTCCTTTGAACAGGCCGGTCAACACAGCCAGGCGCCGGCCTTGGAGAAGTGGTCACGCAGACGCTCCTTGCTGTTTATCGGCACGGCGAGCGCGGGCCTCTGGGGCGCTATCATCGCCGGCGCGGCCGCGATCATCCCGTAAACCGGGTTTCCCGCTCAGCGGGCCCATCGGTTTCCGGCAGCCGGACCGGCCTGGGTAAGGCAGGTCGGCCCCCTGGATCGAAATCCCCGCCCTCCCACAAAACAGCTCCTTCATAGGAATTTCCTATCACCAGTTCGGCACTGCCGATTGGCCATGGCGCCCCTTGACCCTGATCCTTCAGGGGTCGTCACAGGGGTCGGGTGAGCAGATGTCGGAACCGGCGTTCCCTTTCAAACCGGACGCAGAACAACCGCGCAACGTGCGCCTCATCAGATCGTCGCTGAAGCGGTCGCTGTGCGTGATCGCGGGCGCGCTGGCCGGCCTCTGGGCCGCAGTCTTCGCCGTCCTGGCCGCCGTCATCGCTTAGCCGGCACCCAAGCGCTCGGACTGCAATCATTGAACAGCGTCTAGAGAGGAATAGGCAGGCGCGGGCGGCGTGTCATCGCTTGGCTGGTTCTTTCAATGATCGCCTGCGCCTCCTCCCAGGATTGAGCCTCCAGGAGCTCCGTCGCATAGGCCATTCGCCGAACCAGATGATGGGCACTGTAGAACCAGTATTGAGCCATAAGCGGATTAATAAACAATTCCGAACCGGATGTTCGATCCGTCGCGTGATAGTCGCCGAATTCACCCCGCATTGCACTGACAATGGAGTTCATGACGATACTCCGATGTGCGGGCTGCCGCCGGTTCGCATGCTCAACCAGGTCCATCAGGTCATTGGCTTCATCCGTGTTGGCCGTCAGCGAGAACGTTCCCAGAAATCCGCCGTCACGGATCAAATGTGCTGTGTTCTGCAAGAACGAGTGATGGGAAATTCCGTGGAAATGATCGATCCCGAAGCCAATCGAAGCGAGCATGATGAATTTTTCGGTAGCAGCACTCGCGGCAACGACCGAAACAGCGTCCTCCACCACGGTGCCAAGCCCGGGTTCATCGCCAAAAATAACGCTGTCAGTGCCACCATCGATCAGCAGCACGAGGTCGACTTCGTGCTCGGAGATAATCTGCCGGTAGCCTGCTGAAAGCTCTCTCGGCCCTGATCTTTCAAACGCATAGATCGGGAGCGCGAGGTCGCGCCGGGCGAGCCATTCTGAAACCCATTTCTCCGGAAAGTAGGGCAGATCGCGGCATTGCCTGTCGATGCGCCAGATCGACGGTAAAACTTTCTCCGCACCACTCCTTGGCAGGGCTGCAAAAGACAGATTGGCCAGGACCACGGTCTTACCACTGGCGAGCAACCGGGTTGCGATAGGAATGCCCGCATAGACATCGAAGCCACCGCCGCAGCCGACAACCAACACCCGGTTAGACTCTTCAAGTTTTTGTAGCGCGGGAATCAATGAAGGACCCATTGCTGCCAGCGTTTAACGCGGTCGCTCCAAATTTGGTCGACCACGCATCTCGTTCAACAATCTAGCAGCCTCCGGCACGGCGCCAGGGAATTCACGAGAAAGAGAACGCCGCCGGCCAATCAGGGGCTGCTTCGCCCTGGCGAATCGAGGCATGATCGCAGGAGTCGAAACCGGCTTGCGGGCAACCCTTCGCCGCGTGGTTCCCCGGCAAGCGAAGCCGTACGGGGAAGGATCATGGGGGAGAGAGCGCAAATCACGGCCGGCGACGGCCATGAACTGGCGGCCTATGTGGCACGTCCGGAGGGAGAGGTCCGCGGCGGGCTGGTGATCGTTCAGGAGATCTTTGGGGTCAACGCGCACATCCGCGCCGTCGCCGACGGCTTCGCCGCCGAAGGCTATTTGGCGGTGGCTCCGGCCCTCTTCGACCGGATCCGCCCGGGCATCGAACTCGGCTACGACGAGGCCGGCGTTGCCGAGGGCCGCGCCCTGCGGCCGCAGGTGAGCTGGGAGGCCACGGTCTATGACGTCACCGCGGCCATGAGCCTCGCGGCGGAAGCCGGCGCGGTCGGCGTGGTTGGCTATTGCTGGGGCGGCTCCATCGCCTGGCTGGCGGCCTGCCGCCTCTCGCCCGCCGCCGCCGTCTGCTTTTACGGCGGCCACATCTACGAGTTCCGCAACGAGGCGCCGAACTGTCCGGTGATGTTTCACTTCGGCGAGCAGGACCAGGGCATCCCCCTGGAGCAGGCTCAGGCGGTCCAGGCGGCCCATCCGGACTGCCCCTTCTTCACCTATCCCGCCGGCCATGGATTCAACTGCGATCTGCGCGGCTCCTACCACGCCGAGAGCGCCGATCTGGCCCGACGGCGGACCCTCGATTTCCTGGAGCCCCTGCTCGGTTAGCCCGTTTCGCCGTCTGTTTGGCCCGCAGAGCCTGGCCCGAAACGGAACCTTTTCCGCCAAAGGGTTCCCGTGCACCAGCCCCTCTGATCGTCATTGCCGGACTTGTTCCGGCAATCCATCGAGGTCCGAGACTCGCTCTTTACATGGACCCTCGGGACAAGCCCGAGGGTGACGATTTGGAGAGGGACCGCGTTGGCAAATTATTGAAATCAGATAATTTATTTCGGACCTGCGCCTAAGGCAGAGAACTCGCTTGCCCCTTCAGGCGGGTGACCTCCGCCTCCAACTCGGCGATGCGGCTGCGCAGTTTTTCCGTCGCCAGGGCAACCAGATCCTCGCTGTAGCGCGGCGCGATGTGCTGGGGGCAGTTCACATCCCAGGCGGTGATCTCGAAGAGGATGGCCCGCTCCGGCCGGCCGCGATAGGCGGGATCGGCGAGCCGCGCCAGCAGCGCCGGATCGTCCTCCACCACCCGCGCGCGGCCCCAGATCTTCACCCGCTGGCGGTTGGCGTAGTCCATCAGGAAGATGTGCGCCCGGTCGTTCTCCGAGAGATTGCCGAGGGAGATGTACTGCTTGTTGCCGGCGAAATCGGCGAAGCCCAGGGTCTTGTCGTCCACCGCCTTGAGGAAACCCTTGGGGCCGCCACGGTGCTGGATGTAGGGCTGGCCGGCGGCACTGGCGGTGGCGAAGTAGAAGGAGTCGCGCTCACCGAGGAAGGCGACGAGATCGGGGGTCACCCGATCCTGCCAGCCGCCCTTTTCCTCCATGCGCCGGTAGCCGGCGCGGGAGCCGCGGCGCGTCTGCTGCGCCTTCACCGCCTCGGTAAAGGCGACATCGCTGGGCCGGGTCACGACGACGCCACAATCCGAGCATCCAGCCGCCCGAGGCAGGCCGGCGGCGGGGTCTGTGCGCCGTAATGCTCGTAAGCCTTCAGCAGGCAAAGCAGCGCCGTCAGCTCGCTCGGGGCCTCGGCAGTGGTGATTTTCTGGTGCATCGCTTCGCTCCTTTGACGCGCCCCTTCATGCCTGGGGCATTGTGCCGGAACAAGACCGCTTTCGGGGCGGCGGAGGCCGCGGCGGCGTGACTGCCGCGGCCTTTCCGCACACAACCCTCAGGCGGCCGCGCTTTCAGCACCGGTTTCGACTCTCGGGAAGTCGATCTCGGTCTGGGCGACATGGTTCACATAGTTGGTCAGCAGGTTCAGGGCGACGGTGGCGACGATCTCCACCGCGGCGGCATCGTCAAAGCCCGCCCGGCGCAGCTCGGCCAGATCCTCGTCGCTCACCAGCCCGCGCTTGCGGGTGACCGCGGCGGCAAAGGTCAGCACCGCGGCCGTGCCGGGATCGCTGGAGCGGCCCTGCAGGTTCTCGGCCAGTTGATCCTCCGCCATGCCGAGGCTGCCGCCGATGGCGGTGTGGGCCGAGGCACAGTAGTCGCAGGCGTTGACGCCGGCCACGGTAAGCGCAATGGCTTCGCGGGTCCTGGCGTCAAGCCCGGCGCCGTTCAGGGCCTGGCTGAACGAGAGATAGGACTCCAGCGCCGCCGGGGAGGCGCCGAGGGTGCGCAGCAGGTTGGGGACGACCCCGAGCTTCTTCTGAACGCCGTCGAACAGGGCCTTGGTCTTGCCTTCGGCAACGGCGGGGTCGAGGGCTTGCAAACGGGCCATGGGAAATCTCCTTGTATCGGGCGCTGCATCCGCCGGAGCGGCGGACCTGCAGCGCGTCGGTTGGAACGATGAGAGCGGTGCCGGATCGGCCCGCTTCAATCCATATAGACAGACCGGTCTATCTAACAAGATCGATAATGATCACGAAAGCGTGAATGGGTGACGTCTGGCCTCACGCCTGGTTCGTAAGGTCTTGTCTCCTGTCTCAGAACCATCTGCGGCCTTGAAGCCCGGGACTGCGGGGCCCAGTCTATAGACAGACCTGTCTTGCCAATGTGAGGAGCGGCCGATGCCCGCGAGCCGGCGCGACGACCTGTTGGAAACCGCCATCGAACTGTTCACCGCCCGCGGTTACCGGGCGACGGGGATCGATGCCATCCTGGCCAAGGCCGGCGTCGCCAAGATGACCCTCTACAACAACTTCGAGTCCAAGGAAGCGCTGATCCTCGCGGCCCTCAAGCGCGGCGATGAGCGCACGCGCCAGCGCTTCGCCGAGGAGATTGCGAAAGCCGGAGACTCGGCGCGGGACAAGCTGCTGGCGGTCTTCGGCCGGCTGGAAAGCTGGTTTTCCGAGCCGGCCTTCAACGGCTGCATGTTCCAGAAGGCCGCCGCGGACTACCCCGATGCCCAGGATCCGATCCACGCCATGGCCGCCGAGCACAAGCGACTGCTTCGGGCGTTTCTGGAAGGGCTGGCGCGAGAGGCGGGCGCGCTGGACCCGGCCGAACTGGCCGCCCAGCTTCAGTTGCTGATCGACGGGGCCATCAGCCAAGCGCAGATCTGCGGCGGCAGCGAGGCGGCGGTCGAGGCGCGGCGGGCCGCCGGCATCCTCATCGCCACCGCCGTCCCGCGCGCTGACTCAAGCTAGGGACCTCAACCCTCCACGCTTGCCAAGGCCCGCTGCAGCGCTTATCTGGCGGGTATGGCGAAGCTCGCCAGCCTCGTTCTGGTCGCCGTTCTGCTTGCCGCCTGTGCCGGGCCGCAGCCGAGCCTTTATGCGCCCTTGGAAAGCGGCGACGGCTATGCCGAGGTGACGCTCCCCAAAGGCCTCTATCGCGTCACCTTCCAGGGCAATCTGGCGACCTCCCGGGAACGGGCGGAGACCTATGTCCTCTACCGCGCCGCCGAGCTGACCCTGGAACTGGGCGCCGAGTCCTTCGTGGTACACGACAAGCTGACCGAGCGCCTGACCAGGGTCACCCGCGACTGGACCTATGGCCCCTTCGGTTACTCCGGCTATCGGTTCCGGGCCCATCGCTATGGCCCGAGCAACGTGATCGAGCGGGAGACCACCACCTACCGCGCCCATCTGACCATCGAGCCCTTCTCCGGAAGCCCGCCCAGCGAGGGATTTCAGCGCCACGAGGCCCGGGCTGTGGTCGACCGCCTGGCCGAGGAAATCCGTCGGCCGCCCCAGGAAGCCGGTCAGTAGGGTACTGGCGGCTCACGCCGCACACGAGGAAGTGAGCGGAGCGCGCGCGGCATACCCCATTTATCCCAGGCCATTCGCCGCTTCCGGCCGCTAAGATCAGCCGCCGCCTGCGGCCCAAACCGACGATCAACCAGGGAGCCGTTCCGTGAACACGCTGCTTGCACTCCGCCCAGTCCTTCGTCTCTGCGCCCTGGCCTTGCTGGTCCTGGCGCTGCCTCTCCTCGAACCGGCCCAGGCCGCCGACGGGCTGATCACCAAGAAGAGCAACCATTCGGTGGCCCAGACCATCGATCGCCTGGAGGCCATCCTCAAGGACAAGGGACTGACGGTCTTCGCCAAAGTTGACCACCAGGCCGGCGCCGAGAAGGCGGGCCTCGCCCTGCGGCCCACCATGCTGCTGATTTTCGGCAACCCGAAGCTGGGAACACCCCTGATGCAGAGCGGCCAGAGCGTCGCCATCGACCTGCCCCAGAAGGCGCTGGCCTATGAGGACGCCAGCGGCGCCGTCTATCTGGCCTACAACGATCCCGGTTACCTCGCCGGCCGCCACGCCATCGGCGACCGCGCCGAGGTCTTCAAGAAAATCAGCGGCGCCCTCAACGCCTTCACCGACGCCGCGGTGAAGTAACGAAGAACCGCTAACCCGCTTCGGAGAATTCCAGCAGCACGCCGCAGGCGGCGGCGGGCGGCAGGCGCAGTACCTGCTTGCCGTCCCAGTGCACCGGCAGCGCGGCGCGTTCCAGCAGGGTGGCGGTGCGGGCGAGATCCGCCACCTCGATCCGCAGCGCCGCCAACCAGGGGGTCGGAAGGCGCGGTGCCCCAATGAGGCCGGGGTGCAGCCGGCCCAGCATCTCCGCGGTGGTGAAGCGCAGCCAGGTGCCGCCGCAGTCGACCTCCACCACGCCGTCACCGGCGCGCACCCGGTCGAAGCCGAAGAGCTCGGCGTAGGGGATGGCCAGGGCCGAGGGGTCCTTGACCACCGAGGTCATGGCGATCAGTCCCAGGGCACCGTTGGCATGATCGGTCCAGCCCGGCTGCCAGACCAGTTCCGGCGTCAGATGCTGGCAGACGAAGGCGGAGGTGCCCGGCGTCGCCTCCGGCGGCAGGTGCAGCAGCTTGAAGCGCGGCCAGACCTCCCCCTCCGGGTCTTCGAGCACGCGTTTCAGATCGCGCATGTCGCCGGGCATGATGCCGGCCCGATGCAGCGCGCGGGCGGCCATGGAGACATCGTCGCTGGCGAAGGCCAGGCCCAGCAACCCCTCGCGGGTCTCCAGAAAGCGGTTCAGGTTGTTGGTGAACTGGGCCGGGTCGATGATGCCCAGCAGCTCGATGTAGTCCTTGGGGAACATCACGCAGTAGTTGGCCGTGCCCCAGCCGATGTGGCGCCCGCGCGGCGAGAGGGTGAAGCCTAGGCGCCGGTAGGTGTCGTGGGCCGACTCCAGGCCGCGCACCCCGACCAGCACGTGATCGATGCCGCGAATCGGCCGTGCCGGCTCGACGCCCCTGTCGGTGACCACCAGCTTCATCGGCTGTGCCCTTCCCTTCAAACTGCCCTTTCTGGCCGCCCCTTCTAGCCGCCCAGCACCCGACCTGCGACGGCATCGAGACGGGCCATGGCGGCAGGGTCCCGCGCTTCGGCCTGGGTGATCACCGCCGCATCGAGGGCGCGGTGGCAACCCCTTTCGCAAGGACCGCTGCGGCCGCTGAGCTTGGGGACCACCTGCTTGATCAGCGCCCTTGCCTTGTCGGCATTGCCGAGCAGGGTCTGGATCACCTGGTCGACCGAGACGTCGTCGTGCCCGTCGTGCCAGCAGTCATAGTCCGTCACCATGGCCACGGTCGCGTAACAAATTTCAGCTTCGCGGGCGAGCTTGGCTTCCGGCATGTTGGTCATGCCGATCACATCGCAGCCCCAACTGCGGTAGAGCTCGGATTCGGCCCGGGTCGAGAACTGCGGCCCCTCCATCACGATATAGGTGCCGCCGCGGCGGTACGGCAGCGCCAGCTCGCCAGCCGCCGCCTCCAAGGCATCGCCGAGGCGCCCGCAGACCGGATCGGCGACGGAGACGTGGGCCACCATGCCCGGCCCGAAGAAGGACTTCTGCCGCGCGAAGGTGCGGTCGATGAACTGGTCCACCAGCACGAAATGGCCGGGGGGCAGATCCTCGCGCAGCGAGCCCACCGCGCTCATGGAGAGGATCTCGGTGACCCCGGCCCGCTTCAAGGCATCGATGTTGGCGCGGAAATTGAGGTCCGTGGGCGACAGCTTGTGGCCGCGGCCGTGGCGCGGCAGGAAGACCAGGCGCTGGCCGTCCAACTCGCCGCACAGAAGGGCATCGGAGGGCTCGCCGAAGGGCGAGGTCACCTGGCGCCACTCGGCGTTCTGCAGGCCATCGATCTGATAGATGCCGCTGCCGCCGATCACGCCGATCACCGGCGCCGGTTCCGCTTCCGCCATAGGATGCCCTTTCCTGCTTGCCTCCCGCGCTGCAGCCGCGACTCGCCGCCGCCCCACCGGACTCATGTACTGGACCGGCGGCGACTTGCCAAGGACATCCCCGGCAGCCACCAAACGCGAAGGGCCGCCCCGACTTTCGCCGGAGCGGCCCTTCGATGAGAGAAAAGCGTGTTGCCGTTAGTGGACGTCGGCCCAGATCTTGCGCTTGGCGGCATAGAGAACGCCGGTGAAGACCAGGAGGAAGATGATCACCTTGATACCCATGCCCTTGCGCTCTTCCAGCTTGGGCTCCGCCGTCCACATCAGGAAATTGGCGACGTCGGTGGCCATCTGCTCGACGGTGGCCGGCGTGCCGTCGGCATACTCAACGCCGTCTTCGAACAACGGCGCGGCCATGGCGATCTGGTGGCCGGGAAAATAGCGGTTGTAGTTGGAGCCTTCGGCCAACTCGAAATCGGCCGGCGGATCCTCGTAGCCAATCAGCAAGGCGCGGATGTAATTCGGCCCGTCCGGCCGGGCCTTGGCCATCAGTGACAGATCGGGCGGCACGGCGCCGCCGTTGGAGGCGGCCGCGGCCTTGTCGTTGGGGAAGGGCGAGGGGAAGTAGTCCGCGGGCCGGCCATCGCGCTCGAACATCTCGCCGTCGTCGTCGGGGCCGTCGAGGATCAGCACCTCGGCAGCCATGGCCTTGATCTCGTCCTCGGAATAGCCGAGATCGGCCAAGTTTCGGAAGGCGATGTACTTCAAACTGTGACAGACGGCGCAGGCCTCGCGATAGACCTGCAGCCCACGCTGGACCGAGGCCCGGTCGAAGCTGCCGAAGACGCCATCGAAGGACCAGGTGTGCTGCGGCAGCGGGATGGCTTCCCCCGCCGCACGGGCCGAGGTGGTGACCATGGTGCCGCTGGAGAGGGCGGCCAGCGCCGCAAGCCCGAACATCATTCCCTTGCGCATCAGGCTTTCTCCATCGGCTTGGCGGGAGCCCCGGCCATAGAGCCGCCGCCTTTCAGGACCGGTTCGCCGATCGAGGTCGGCAAGGGTCTGGGCGTCTCAAAGACGCTGAGCAGCGGCAGGATCACCAGGAAGTGGATGAAGTAGTAGGCCGTGGCCAGCTGACCGGCGATCAGCCACAGACCTTCCGGCGGTTTGGCGCCGGCGAAACCGAGCACGACGCAATCGATCATCAACAGTATGAAGAAGATCCGGAAGAGCGGCCGGAAGCGCCCGCTGCGCACCGGCGAGCGGTCGAGCCAGGGCAGGATGAAGAGGATGCCGATGGAGGCGAACATGGCGATCACGCCCATGAGCTTGTCCGGAATGGCGCGGAGGATCGCGTAGAACGGCAGGAAGTACCACTCCGGCACGATATGGGCGGGTGTGGAGAGCGGATTGGCCGGAATGTAGTTGTCCGGATGGCCCATGTAGTTGGGGATGTAGAAGACCACCGCGGCGAAGAACACGAAGAACACGCCCAGGCCAAAGGCATCCTTCACCGTGTAGTAGGGGTGGAAGGGGATCTTGTCCTGCGGGCCCTTGGCGTCGATGCCGATGGGATTGTTGGAACCGAACTGGTGCAGCGCCCAGAGGTGCAGGACCACCACGGCGACGATGATGAAGGGCATGAGGTAGTGGAGCGCGTAGAAGCGGTTGAGGGTCGCGTTGTCGACGCTGAATCCGCCCCACAGCCAGACCACGATATCCTCACCGAAGATCGGGATCGCCGAGAAGAGGTTGGTGATCACCTTGGCGCCCCAGAAGCTCATCTGACCCCAGGGCAGCACGTAGCCCATGAAGGCGGTGGCCATCATCAGCAGCAGGATGACGACGCCCAGCATCCACAGAAGTTCGCGCGGCGCCTTGTAGGAGCCGTAGTAGAGGCCGCGGAAGATGTGGATGTAGACGACGATGAAGAAGAACGAGGCGCCGTTCATGTGGATGTAGCGGATCAGCCAGCCGTAGTTCACGTCGCGCATGATG
The DNA here is from genome assembly GCF_028289705.1 of Pelagibius sp. Classification (GTDB taxonomy): domain Bacteria; phylum Pseudomonadota; class Alphaproteobacteria; order Kiloniellales; family Kiloniellaceae; genus Pelagibius. Next base: position 9,160 of record NZ_JANQOI010000073.1, on the reverse strand, counting down.
CGCTCGACGGAATCGAAGGCGTAGTCCACATGGGCGGTGTATTGCATCGCCAGCATGATGCCGGTGACGATCATCACCACCAGGGTGACGCCCGCCAGCGAGCCGAAGTTCCACATGTAGCTGAGGTTCCTCGGCGTCGGATAGCCGGAACCCACCGAGTGGTCGATGAAGGAGAAGATCGGCATGCGATGCTCGATCCACTTGATCACCGCGTTGTTGCTCTGAAATCCGCTCATTTTCTGGTTCTCCCCTGGCCGATCACGCCTATCCGATCACGATGGTCGTGTCGCCGGTGAACTCGTAGGGCGGCACCGGCAGGTTGGTCGGGGCCGGGCCCTTGCGGATACGCCCGGAGGTGTCGTAGTGGGAGCCGTGGCAGGGGCAGAACCAGCCGCCGAACTCGCCGCGGTTCTGGCCCGTTTTCTGGCCCAGGGGAACGCAGCCCAGATGGGTGCAGACGCCGATCAGGATCAGCCATTCCGGCCGTTGCACCCGCGCCTCGTCGCTTTCCGGGTCCGGCAGGTCTTCGAGGGCCGCGCCCTCGGCTTCGCTGATCTGGGCCGGGGTGCGGTGATCGATGAAGACCGGATTGCCGCGCCAGGTGACGGTGATGCGCTGGCCTTCGGCAATGGGTTCCAGATCCACCTCGGTGGAGGCCAGGGCCAGCACCTCGGCGGAGGGGCTCATGGAGGCGATCAGCGGCCAAACCACGGCGCCGGTCCCGACGGCGCCCATGGCGCCGGCAGCCAGGTACAAGAAGTCACGCCGCGTTTCGCCCGAATCGGCCGGCGCGGCTGTGGCGGTGTCTGCCATACGATTTCCCCTACGATCCCATTTGCGGAGCCACGGCGATGACCAACCCGCCCCCGCGGCCCCGATTGCCCAGTTTGAGCGAGCCTACTTAAGACCTTATGTCGCTTGGGAATATCAACCATGCGGCACGCTGCCGCAGCGAATACCCCCGTCGCTCGGTTCTGAGGGTCGATATAGAATAATTTTCCGGGGAACGCAAAGCCCCAGAACGGCTCCAAAGGCCGCGATTCGCCAATTCCGCGAAGCAACCAAACAGACTATTCGACCCGACTATGCGCCTCGCACTTTTCCAACCCGACATCCCGCAGAACACCGGTGCCCTGATCCGCCTCTGCGCCTGCCTGCAGGTTCCGCTCGACATCATCGAACCCTGCGGCTTTCTGCTCGACGACAAACGCCTGCGCCGCGCCGGTCTGGACTATCACGCCCAGGCGCAGATCGCGCGGCACCGCTCCTGGGACAGCTACCAGCAGCAGCGCCGCGGCCGACTGCTGCTCTTGACGACCGGGGCCAGCGCCCCCTACACCGGGTTCGCTTTTGCCGGGGACGACAATCTTCTGCTCGGCCGGGAGTCGGCGGGCGTGCCCGCTGAGGTCCACGACGCGGCGGACGCGCGCCTGAAGATCCCGGTCGGCGCGGGCTGCCGCTCGCTCAATGTGGCCCTGGCCGGAGCCATGGCCCTGGGCGAGGCGCTGCGGCAGACCGCAGGCTTTCCGTGACCGCTGGGGACGGCTGAGAACGCTGGGGGACGAAGCGATGACCGAGGAGACCGAGGACCGCAAGGCGCGCGCGCGTGCCTGGTTCGAGGCGCTGCGCGACCGCATCTGCGCCGCTTTCGAGGCGCTGGAAGACGAACTGGAGGGCGCCAACGCCCAGCGCTTCGCCGGGATCGCCCCCGGCCGCTTCCAGCGCAAGGCCTGGGAGCGTGAAGACGGCGGCGGCGGGGTGATGGCGCTGATGCACGGCCGGGTTTTCGAGAAGGTCGGCGTCAACGTCTCCACCGTCCACGGCAGCTTCTCGCCCGAGTTCGCCAAGCAGATCCCGGGGGCTGAAGACGATCCGAGCTTCTGGGCCAGCGGTATCTCGCTGGTCGCCCACATGCGCTCCCCCCTGGTTCCGGCCGTCCACATGAACACCCGCCACATCGTGACCAGCAAAAGCTGGTTCGGCGGCGGCAGCGACCTCAACCCCATGGTCCCGGACGACGACGACACGGCGGCCTTCCACGCGGCCTTCCAGGCGGCCTGCGACCGCCACGACCCGGACTACTATCCCCGCTTCAAGAAATGGTGCGATGAGTATTTCTTCATCCCGCACCGGGGCGAGGCGCGCGGCGTCGGCGGCATCTTCTACGACTACCTGGACAGCGACGACTGGGAGGCGGACTTCGCCTTCACCCGGGATGTCGGCGAGGCTTTCCTGGAGATCTACCCCGGCCTGGTGCGCCGTCACATGGCGGACCCCTGGACCGATGAGCAGCGCCGCCATCAGCTCTTCCGGCGCGGCCGCTATGCGGAGTTCAATCTGCTCTACGACCGCGGCACCAAGTTCGGCCTGCAGACCGGCGGCAATGTGGAAGCCATCCTCATGAGCCTGCCGCCAGAGGCCGCCTGGCCTTAGCCAGCGAGCTCCCGCAACCGGTCCAGGCAGGCGGCCCGGTCCGGTGCGAGGTCGGCGGCGATCCACCAATCCTCGACCTGGCGCAGCAGGGCCCCGACCCGCGGGCCGGCAGGAAACCCGAGGGCGAGCACGTCGCTGCCGCTCAAGGGAAAGGACCGGGGCCGCCAGCTTTCGACCAGGGCCAAGGCGGACCGCAGGGTGTCGGCCGCGGCGGCGCGGCGGGCGCCTTCCATCAGCAACTGCGCATGGGTCGCCGCCGCCCCCCGGCGGTGCAGTGCCACTCTCAGGCCGTGGCGGGCCTCCTCCGGATCGTCTTGAGGGTCGAGCATGCGGTTGGCGGCCGTGAGGTCGTTATCCGGCGCCGCCAGCCGGACCAAGGCCTCCCGCTCCGCCCCGGAGAGGCGCAGGCGCTGGCCCACCGCTTCGGCCACGGCGGCCTCGCCCGGCAACAGCGCGGCCAGCCGCAGGATCGGGTTCTCCGAACCGGGCTGTTCCTGCATCAGCAAACGCTGCAGCACCTCCTGCCCGCCAGCCTCTGGCAGAAAGGCCGCGAGGATATCGTGATCCCGCATCAAGGCCAGCACCGGCAGCGGGTCGGGGGCGGCGAGCAGCTTCAGGAACTCCTGGCGCAGCCGCTCGCCGGAGAGGCTTCTGAGCTGCGGCGCCAGGGAGGCCATGACCGCAAGGACGTCCGGTTCCGGGGCGACGCGCCCGTAGTGCGCCTGAAAGCGAAAGAAACGCAGCAGGCGCAGGTAGTCCTCCTCGATCCGCGCCCGGGCGTCGCCGACGAAACGCACCCGGCCTGCCTTCAGATCAGCGGCACCACCGAAGGGATCGTAGAGCTGCCCCTCGGGACTGCAGGACATGGCGTTGAAGGTGAGATCGCGCCGCGAGGCATCGGCCAGCCAGTCGTCGGTGAAGGCCACGACGGCGCGGCGGCCGTCGGTTTCCACGTCCTCGCGCAGGGTGGTGATCTCGAAAGGCTTGTGTCCGGCGACGGCGGTCACCGTGCCGTGGTCGATTCCGGTGGGCACGGCCTTGAGCCCGGCCGCGCGCAACAGCGCCATCACCGCCTCCGGCTTGTCCGGAGTGGCGATATCCACGTCCTGGACCGGCCGGCCAGCGAGGGCATCGCGCACGCAGCCGCCGACGAAGCGCACCGCACTGCCCTGCGCGGTCAGCGCCGCGATCACCGCGCGCGTCTCCGGCGCGGTCATCCAGTCCTGGACATCAAGGCGGGCCGGCCCAGGCGTGTCGGACCCCGGCATGGTCGATGAAACCCCCAATAAGATTGCTGACCGGCGCTACTCCACCGGGCGGCTGGGGACCACTTCGCCATCGACCACCGCCGGCGGCAAGAGTTTCGTGCCAGGGGAGACGCCGCGCCCCTGCCAGAAGAACAGCAGGGCCGCGGCGGCGAGGCAGACCCCAATGCCCAGCATCCAGGCCCAGGGAACGGCCTCGCGGTCGGGCGGCACACGCGCGCCCGGCGTCGCAGCGCTTCGTCCGCGGCGCGCGAACCAGACATAGAGCCCATAGACGATGAAGGGCACCAGCATGGGCAACACAACGAGGAAGAGAACCCGTGCCATCAGCCGATCACATCCCCGCCATGCAGCACTTCGGCCAGGTTCGACAGCATGCCGGCGGTGGCGCCCCAGATGAAGTAATCGCGATAGGGGTAGGCATAGAAGAAGCGCTCCTTGCCGTGAAAGATCCGGCTGTGGGTCTGCCGATTTGCGCCGTTCAGAAAGAACGCCAGGGGGACTTCGAAGATCTCCTCCACCTCCCCCTGCTCAGGCGTCAGCGCAAGTGGCGGCGAGACCAGCCCGATCACCGGAACGACGCAGTATCCCGTGCGGACGAGGTAGGTGTCCAGCCGGCCGATCAGGCGCACCTGATCGCGCGGCAGCCCCACTTCTTCGTGGGCTTCGCGCAGCGCCGCATCCTCCGCGCCCCGGTCGCCGGGGTCGATCCGCCCGCCGGGAAAGCTGATCTGCCCCGCATGGTCCGGCAGCTCGTCGCTGCGCCGGGTGAGGATCACCGTCAGCTCCCGCGCACGGTCGACGATCGGCACCAGCACCGCCGCGTCGCGCAGCGGAGAGGCGGGGTCGTAGAGCTCGGGGTTGAGGTCGTGATCGCCGCGCGGCGCGCTCAAGGCCGTGGCGGACTCCGGCGCCGCACGCTGTGCCGGTGCCGGCAGGTCGGCCAGGCGCCGCAACAGATCGTCGGCTCTCACGGCCCAACTCCGGTCATGCGGCAGATCCAAGAGGAAAGAACACGCCATCGCTCCAAACACCCAGGCAATCCTCAGCCTGCTCGGCCGATCGGGGGGCAGGCACCGCCAGATCGGCCAGCTCGTAGTAGACCGGACGGAGGACCCGCGCCTCCAGCCTCTCCCGCACCAGAATATAGGGGCTGGGTCCCCCTTTTTCAGGCCCCGCGCCGACCCGCAGGGGGTGCGCCGCGCCGGCGGCGACCCATTCGTCCAGGTTGGTGCGAAAGCTCAGGCACTGCGCCTCGCCTTTGCCCTTCACGGAAAGTTCAACGGCCACGAAGGGCACGTCTTCGACGGCGATCCGCCCCTTTTCCACCGGAGTCTGCAGCCAGTAAGCGCCTTCGGCATCGCAGCGCAGGACCGAGGCAAACAGCTTGACCAGAGCCTTGCGGGCAATCGGCGCGCCTTCGTGAAACCAGGTGCCGTCCCGGGCGATGCGAATATCGAAATCCCCGCCGACCGGGAACGGGAGGGGGCCAGGTGACTGGTCAGCGGGCATCGAAAGCCTTATCCTTACCGTTAACGTTTGAGCGGCCGGTTCGACCCGCTGAGCAGCGGAGGCCGGCCCTGCGCCCACCCGAAAGCCTGGAGATGCTGTCTGGTGACAACGACCCCCACTGAGCGAACCGATGGAGCCGCCGCCGGGCTGGCCGAACAGATCGATGAACTCGGCGACAAGCTGAAGCTTGTGCGCGAGAGCATCGGACAGGTCATTTTCGGCCAACAAGAGGTCGTCGATCAAACCCTTATCACCCTGCTGTCCGGCGGCCACGCGCTGCTGATCGGCGTGCCGGGCCTGGCCAAGACCCGCCTGGTGGAAACCCTGGGCACCGTCTTCGGGCTGGAGGACAAGCGGGTGCAGTGCACCCCGGATCTGATGCCGGCGGACATCCTGGGCTCAGAGGTGCTGGAGGAAAGCGAATCGGGCAGGCGGTCCTTCCGCTTCATTCCCGGGCCGGTTTTCTGCCAACTGCTGATGGCCGACGAAATCAACCGCGCCAGTCCGCGCACCCAGTCGGCCCTGCTGCAGGCGATGCAGGAACACCGGGTGACGGTGGCCGGCCACGCCCACGACCTGCCGGCTCCCTTCCACGTGCTGGCGACCCAGAACCCGCTGGAGCAGGAAGGCACCTATCCGCTGCCCGAGGCGCAGCTCGACCGCTTCCTGCTGGAGATCGACGTCGGCTATCCGGAACTGGAGGCCGAGCGGCAGATGCTGATCGAGACCACCGGCCCGGAACAGGCGGAGGCGACAGCGGTGATGAACGCCGAGGAGTTGATGACCCTGCAGCGACTGGTGCGCCGCGTGCCGGTGGGCGAAAGCGTGGTGGAGGCGATTCTCGCCCTGGTGCGCAACGGACGGCCGGAAGCCAGCGAGCTGGACGAGGTCCGCAGCCAGGTCGCCTGGGGCCCCGGGCCCCGCGCCAGCCAGGCCCTGATGCTGGCAGTGCGCGCCCGCGCGCTGCTCGACGGGCGTCTGGCCCCCTCGGTCGACGATGTGGTCGCCCTGGCCCGGCCGGTGCTGAAGCACCGCATGGCCCTCAGCTTCGCGGCCCGCGCCGACGGGGTGACGCTGGACCACATCATCGCGCATCTCACGGCGCCCTATGCCTGAGCGGTTCCTGGTCACCATGAAAGCGGCCGCGAAGGGGCCGGCGCCAAGCGGGGCGGGACGCGGGGTACCCGGGCGCCGATGACAACAACCCTTCCGCTTCGGCACCGTGCCGAACAGTTGGCGGCCACGCTGCCGCCGCTGCTGGTCGCTGCCGAGCGGGTCGCCGCCACCGTTGCCCAGGGCGTCCACGGGCGCCGCCGCGTCGGCCAGGGCGAGACCTTCTGGCAGTTCCGCCACTACGACATGGGCGATCAGCCACAGTCCATCGACTGGCGGCAATCCGCGAAGTCGGACATGGTCTTCGTCCGCCAGATGGAGTGGGAGGCCGCGCAGTCGGTCTGGATCTGGCGCGACACCTCGGCCTCCATGGCCTGGACCTCGGACCGCAACCACCAGACCAAGCGCGACCGGACCGACCTGCTGACCCTGGCGCTGTCGGTGCTGCTGATGCGCGGCGGCGAGCATGTCGCCCTGTTGGGCTCGGGCCTGCGACCCTCCAACAGCCGCGCCACCCTGTCGCGCATTGCCGTGCTGCTGGAAAGCGCCAACCAGCCCGCCGAAGAGCTGCCGCCGACCTTGCCGCTGCCGCGCAGCGCACAACTTGTTCTCATAGGCGACTTTCTTGCGCCTCTGCCGGAGATCGACAGGGCCCTGCGCTATTATGGCGAGAGCGGTGTGCGCGGCACCCTGCTGCAGGTGCTCGACCCGGCCGAGGAGAGTCTGCCCTATGACGGACGGGTGAGGTTCGAAGGATTGGAACAGGAAGCGCCCTGGCTGGTTTCGCGGGTCGAGGCGGTGCGCGGCGACTATGCCAAACGCCTCAGGGACCAGCGCGAAGGCCTGCAGGATATCGCCCGTGCGCTGGGCTGGGGCTGCGCCTTCCACCGCAGCGACCAGCCGCCGCAATCGGCCCTGCTGCGCCTCTACACCACCCTCTCCCAGGTGCTGGCATGACGGATCGCCGGCAGCGCCATTCGGTTCGGGGGCCGCGGGCATGATCAACTTCGGTCTGCTCGCCTTCGCCCATCCCTGGCTGCTGCTCGCGCTGCTCGGACTGCCGGTCCTCTGGCTGCTGCTGCGCCTGACGCCGCCGGCACCGCGGCGCCTGGCCTTTCCTGCTATCCGCCTGCTGACCGGTCTGCGCGTGCCGGAAGAAACCCCGGCTCGGACTCCCTGGTGGCTGTTGCTGCTGCGGCTCTTGATCGCCGCGCTGATCATCCTCGGACTGGCACAGCCGCTGCTGAACCCCGCGGCTCAGCTCTCCGGCAGCGGCCCCATGATCCTGGTGGTCGACGACGGCTGGTCGGCGGCGCGCTTCTGGCAGGCGCGCCAGATCATCGGCGGCAAGCTGCTGGCCCAGGCCGAACGGGAGGGCCGCACCGTCATCATCGTGACCACCGCCCGCGACGCCCAGGGCGAACCGCCGACAACCTCCGGGCTGCTGCCGGCGGCCGAGGCGCAACGGCTGCTGCAGGGTATCCGCCCCAAGCCCTGGCCCAACGACCGCGCCTCCGCCCTGGCCGCCCTGGAGGAGCTGACGTTCGAAGGCTCGGCCCATGTGGTCTGGCTGTCCGACGGGCTGCGCGATGACGAGAGCGAGGCCTTCGCCGCGGCGCTGCAAAGGCTGGGCAGCCTGCATGTGCTGCGCGAGGAGGGCAGCGCGCTGCCCCATCTCGCCCTGCCGCCGGATTCCGAAGGGGTCGACCTTGTCGCCCGGGCGCTGCGCGCTGATAGCGGTGCCGGCGGGCGGGCCGAGGCCCTGGCGCTGTCCGCCGACGGGCGGATCATCGCCAAGGCGCCGTTGATCTTCGCACCCGGCGAGAAGGAGGCGCGCAGCCTGCTCGATCTGCCGACGGAAATGCGCAATCGGATCGCCCGCATCGCCATTGAAGGGGAAACCACCGCCGGCGCCGTGGTGCTACTGGACGAGCGTTGGCGCCGCCGCCCCGTCGGCCTCGTGAACCCGGGCTCTCAGCAGGAAGGCCAGCCACTGCTCAGCGAAGGCTACTACCTGCAGCGTGCCCTGGAGCCCTTCACCGAACTGCGCCGGGGCACCGTCGAGGAACTGCTGCAACGCCAGCTCGCGGTTCTCGTGATCGCCGATGCCGTTGCCATCAGCCCCGCGGAGGAGGAAGCGATCGGCGCCTGGGTGGAACGCGGCGGGCTGTTGCTGCGCTTCGCCGGTCCGCGCATGGTGGCCCAGCCGCCGGAGGAGGCGGACGATCTGCTGCCCGTGCGGCTGCGCGGCGGCGACCGGGTGCTGGGCGGCGCCCTGACCTGGGACACGCCGGCGCAGTTCGCGCCCTTCGCCAACGACAGTCCCTTCGCCGAATTGGGCTTGCGGGATGACGTGCTGATCCGCCGCCAGGTGCTGGCCGAACCCTCCCTCGATCTCGCCGACAAGACCTGGGCGCGTCTCGCCGACGGCACGCCGCTGGTGACCGCCGACCGCCGCGGCGAAGGCTGGCTGGTGCTGTTCCACACCACCGCCAACACCGACTGGTCGAACCTGCCAATCTCCGGGCTGTTCGTCGATATGCTGCGCCGGGTGATGGCGGTCAGCCAGGGGGTCAGCGGCAGCACCGGCGGCGAGGCGCTGCCGCCCATCGAGGTGATGGACGGGCTTGGAAGCCTCGGCACGCCGCCGGCCACGGTCTTGGCCCTGGACCCCGAAGATGTCGGCAGCCGCCGCGTTTCGCCGCAGCATCCGCCGGGCTACTACGGCAACGACAGCCTGCGCCAGGCCCATAACATGAGCACCACGGTCACCGCTCTGGAGCCTCTGGGGGCGTTGCCCGGCGGAGTCACCAGCGGCCTCTACCACGAAAGCCCGG
>NZ_JANQOI010000055.1 GCF_028289705.1 Pelagibius sp. | reverse complement strand
TGATCCCCTGCTCGTGTCCAAAACGTCGCCAAACGCTTGGAGACCAGTAGAATCAACGCCATGCACCACGTCCACTAAATTAAACCGGACACCAGTGGGCTTGTTCCGGCAATCCATTGAGGTCCGGGTCTCGCTCTTTCCATGGACCCTCGGGACAAGCCCGAGGGTGACGATGTGGGTTGGGATGGTGCCGCCAAACCATCAAAGTCATAGAACAAATTTCAAGCCTGACTCTTGGAGGCCTAATCCTCCAACCGCTGGCCCAGGCGCCCGGCTAAGTCCTGGATGAACTGCCAGGCGACGCGGCCGGAGCGGCCGCCGCGGGTCACGGCCCACTCCTTGGCTTCGGCGCGAAGCTGGTCCTGGGGCAGGGCGAGGCCATAGCGATCGGCATAACCCTCGATCATGGCGAAGTAGGTGTCCTGATCGCAGTTGTGGAAGCCGAGCCAGAGGCCGAAGCGGTCGGAGAGGCTGACCTTCTCTTCAACGGCCTCGGAGGTGTGGATCGCCGTCGAGCGCTCGTTCTCGATCATGTCCCGCGGCATCAGATGGCGGCGGTTTGAGGTGGCGTAGAAGATGACGTTGGCGGGCCGGCCCTCGATCCCGCCCTCCAGCACCGCCTTCAGCGACTTGTAGCTGGCATCGCCGCCGTCGAAACTGAGGTCGTCGCAGAACAGGATGCAGGGGCGCTCGGTCTTCCGCAGGCGCTGCAGCAGGCGGGGCAGGCTGGGAATGTCCTCCCGGTGGATCTCCACCAGGGCCAGGCGCGATCCCGCGCCGCGCTCCTCGTTCACCCGGGCGTGCACCGCCTTGACCAGGGAGCTCTTGCCCATGCCGCGGGCCCCCCAGAGCAGGGCGTTGTTGGCCGGCAGGCCTTCGGCGAAGCGCCGGGTATTCTCGTAGAGCGTCTCGGCCTGGCGCGCGATCCCTTGCAGAAGCACGAAGTCGACCCGATTTATGGTCAATACCGGCTCCAGGCGATCGCTCTCGGGCTGCCAGATGAAGCCGTCTGCGGAGCCCAGGGAGACCTCCGGCGCCGTGGCCGGTGCGATTCGCTCCAGGGCCTCGGCGATACGCTGGAGAAGCGGTGGCAGGTTTTCGCTGTCGGGATTGTTCATCGATGCTCCAAGGAGCGACGGGCAAGAGATTGAATTTGGCCGCAAAAGCTATCGCCTGCACCGCGGCGGGTCAATTGCGCCGTGGCCCCCGGACAAGGCCCGCGGGTGGCGTTGCAATTCGCGCGCTTGCCGCTATAGTCCGCCGGTCTGACTGCTCGGAAAAGGTCTAAAGTATGCTGATTTCGCCGGCCTACGCCCAGGCCGCAGGCGGCGGTGGTGCGGATATCTTCACCTCCCTCCTGCCCATCATCCTCATCTTTGTCGTCTTCTATTTCCTGCTGATCCGGCCCCAGCAGAAAAAGGTGAAGCAGCACCGCGACATGGTCCAGGCCCTGCGGCGCGGCGACAAGGTGGTCACCGGCGGCGGGCTGATCGGCACCGTCACCAAGGTGATCAGCGATACCGAGGTGCAGGTTGAACTGGCCGAGGGCGTGCGCGTGCGGGTGGTCAAGCACACGGTCCAGGACGTTCTGAGCCGGACCGAGGCCGCCCCCGCCAAGGGCGGCGCGCCGAAGGCTGCCAACGATGCCGGCGCCGACAAGCCCAAGAGCCTGCTCGGCAGCCTCTTCGGCGGCGCCAAGCGGCCGACCGACAAGTCCTGACCGGCCGCGACCGGTCTTCAGCTAGGGCTCGCGTACCACCATGGTCCACATTCCGCGCTGGCAAGTCATTCTGATCGTTCTGGTGGTTCTGGCCGGGTTCGCTTACGCCTCGCCGAACCTCCTGGGCAGCAAGCAGGCCGAAGACTTGCCGGGCTGGATCCCGCACAAGCAGGTGAGCCTCGGCCTGGACCTGCGCGGTGGCGTCTATCTGCTGTCGAGCGTGGACCTGCCGGCCGTCCTGGAGGAGGACCGCGAGAACCTGGTGGACGAGGTGCGCAGCGCCCTGACCCAGCGCGGGGTCGGTGCGAGCGGATGGGGCCTCTTCGGCACCGCGGTGGGCTTCGTTCTGGACGACCCGGAAACCGACAGCCGTGCGAGCCTCGCGATCCGCGAGCTCATCCTGCGGGACCTGGTGATCGACAGCGACGACGACGGGACCTTTCGCATCACCCTCTCGGATCAGGCCATTCGCCAGCGCACCACAGAGGTGATCAGCCAGGCGATCGAGGTCATTCGCCGCCGCATCGACGAGACCGGCACCAAGGAAGCTTCCATCCAGCGCCACGGCGAGGACCGCATTCTGATCCAGGTGCCGGGCTTCGATGATCCGCAGCGCCTGAAGGACATCATCGGCAAGACCGCCGTCATGTCGTTCCGCTTCGTCCACGAGAGCCTCGGTGCCGGCGGCCGCCTGCCGCCCTCGGTGGAAGTGCTCGATGCCTATGCGCCCGGTCAGGGCGAGCCGAGTTCCTATCCCGTCAGCAAGCGGGTCATGGTCAGCGGTGACCGCCTGGTGGATGCCCAGGCGACCTTCCAGGACGGGCAGCCGGTTGTCGCCTTCAGCTTCGATACCCTGGGGGCCAAGCGCTTCGGCGATGCCACCAGCGACAACGTCGGGCGGCTGTTCGCCATCGTGCTCGACGACCAGGTGATTTCGGCGCCGCAGATCCGCGAACCGATCCTGGGCGGGCGGGGCATCATCTCCGGCCGCTTCACGGTTCAGGAGGTGGAGGATCTGGCCCTGCTGCTGCGCGCCGGCGCCTTGCCCGCCGAACTGACCTATCTGGAAGAGCGCACCGTGGGCCCCGGTCTGGGCGCAGATTCGATCCGCGCCGGGGAGATCGCCGCGGTGCTGGGCCTCGTCTTCGTCGTCATCTTCATGGCGGCGATCTATGGCCTCTTCGGGGCCATGGCCAGTGTCGCCCTCCTGATCAACCTGACCCTGATCCTGGCGGCGCTTTCGGTGCTGCAGGCGACCCTCACCCTGCCGGGCATCGCCGGCATCGTGCTGACCATCGGCATGGCGGTGGACGCCAACGTGCTGATCTTCGAACGCATCCGCGAGGAAATGCGCAACGGCCGCGGGCCGGTGACGGCGGTGGACGCCGGCTATCGGCGGGCGCTGACCACCATCATCGACTCGAACCTCACCACGCTGATCGCGGCCTTGCTGCTGTTCCACTTCGGCTCCGGGCCGATCAAGGGCTTCGCGGTCACCCTGGCCATCGGCCTCGTAACCTCCATGTTCTCCTCGATCATGCTCACCCGCTCCCTGGTCGTGCTCTGGCTGCGCCGGCGCCGGCCCCAGGCCCTGGCTATCTAGGAGGGGCGGGGATCCATGGCACTCATCCGCAAGCTCCCGCTGGACTTCGGCATCCAGTTCATCGCCCGGCGCAGCCTCTTCCTGGCGTTCTCCGCCTTTCTGCTTCTCGGCTCGGTCGGGCTCTTTCTGGTCCAGGGATTGAACTTCGGGGTCGACTTTCGCGGCGGCATCCTGCTCGAGGTCCGCACCCAGGGACCGGCCGATCTGGGCGCCCTGCGCGACCGCTTTGCCGGGCTGGATCTGGGCGAGGTCAGTTTGCAGCAGTTCGGGGAACCGACCGACGTGCTGATCAACATCCGACGCCAGGAGGGTGACGAGAAGGCACAGCTCGCTGCGGTCCAGGTCGCGCGCGATGCCCTGGGCGACAGCGTTGAGATCCGACGGCAGGAGTTCGTCGGCCCGAAGGTCGGCGACGAGTTGAAACGGGCCGGGCTGCTGGCGACGGTCCTGGCCCTGGCGGGCATCGGGCTCTACATCTGGTTCCGCTTCGAGTGGTACTTCAGCGTCGCGGCGCTGATCGCCTTGATCCACGACGTCGTGGCCACGGTGGGCTTCTATTCGCTGACCCAGATCGAGTTCAATCTGGCGACCCTGGCCGCCGTGCTGACCATTGCCGGCTACTCGATCAACGACACGGTTGTGATCTTCGACCGCGTGCGCGAGACCCTGCGCCGCTATAAGAAGCTGCCGGTCAACGAGGTGCTGAACCGGGCGATCAATCTGACGCTCTCGCGCACCATCCTGACCTCCGTCACCACACTGCTCGCCCTCGGCGCCCTGTTTTTCTTCGGCGGCGAAGTGATCCGGGGCTTCACCGCCGGCCTCATCTGGGGCGTGGTCATCGGCACCTATTCCTCGGTTGCCCTGGCGGTTCCCATCCTGACCTTCATGACCCTGCGCCGCGGCGGTGAGGAGGACGATCCGACGGAGGCGAAGGCGAAGGGCAAGGCCGCCGAAGCCTCCTAAGCCGGCGCGGGCAGGGCGGTACCCTGCTCCCGCCACGCGAAAGGCTCAGCCATGGACGTTACCCCCCTGGTTCCCGAGGGTCGCCAGATCATCGAAGCCTATGGCGGCGGTGGGTTCCGCGTCTCCGGCACGGTATTTGGCGGCTCCGTCCTGGTTATGCCGGAGTTGAGCCAGTCATGGCCGGTCGCCGACATTGCCGCGCTGTCCCTCGAAAGCCTGGAGCCGGTGCTGGCCGCCGCAGCGGGGATCGAGGTCCTGCTGATCGGCTGCGGTAAGGCCATGGCCTTCATCGACCCGGACCTGCGGGAGGCTGCCAAGGCGCGCGGTGTAGCCCTGGAGCCCATGGACACCGGCGCGGCCTGCCGCACCTACAATGTCCTCGTCGCCGAAGACCGCCAGGTGGCCGCGGCCCTGATCGCGGTCGACTGAGCCTGCCTCCGCGGCCTGCCGAGAGCCCATGAAAAAGGGGGCCGGCAGCCCCCTTTCTCCGAGCATCCGAACCGTCGCTTCGCGCTATTCGGCCGCGACGCTGGCGACCTCGTCGTAGTTGGCGGCGGCGAAGTCCCAGTTCACCAGATTGTCGAGGAACGACTGGATGAAGTCCGGCCGGCGGTTCTGGTAGTCCAGATAGTAGGCATGCTCCCAGACATCGCAGGTCAGCAGCGGCACCTGACCCTCGGTGAGCGGGGTTTCGGCATTGGCCGTGGTGACGATCTTCAGGGCACCGTCGTCCTTGACCAGCCAGACCCAGCCGCTGCCGAACTGCCCGACCCCGGCGGACTTGAACTGCTGCTTGAAGGCCTCGAGGCTGCCGAAGGCCGCATCGATGGCCTCGGCCAGCGCGCCGTCGGGCGAACCGCCGCCGCCGGGCTTCATGGAATTCCAAAAGAAGCTGTGGTTCCAAACCTGCGCTGCCTGATTGAACAGACCGCCGGTGCTGGAGGCGATGATCTCTTCCAGCGACTTGCCCTCGTGATCGCTGCCGGCGATCAGCTCGTTCAGCTTCGTCACATAGGCTGCGTGGTGCTTGCCGTGGTGGAAGCTGAGGGTGTTGGCCGAGTAATGCGGCTCCAGCGCGTCTTGGGCATAGGGCAGGGAAGGAAGCTCGAAAGCCATACCGTCTCTCTTTCTCTGTGTTCGTGTTTGGCTGATCTCTCGCGACCGCGAGGGGTTTCAAACTGGTGACTTAGGAATATGGAATCGGAAGTCCAGCGGGGAGTGCACGGCCCAGCGAGAATCTCTCGAACCGGTCTCCCGAGCGGACCGGACAGCAGTCTAGAGGCCGTCCGGGCGCCTCCGGATGGCAGGGTCGAGAAGCTTTTGTGACAGGGGTGCCGTCAGGCGTCGTCTTGTGGCGGGACCGGAATGCTCTGCGGGTAGGTGACGACGCTTTCGGGGCCGGGGCGCACCCGTTCGCCGGGCGGCTCCTGGGCGGTGCCGATGTAGACGAACCCGACGATGTGCTGATCGGCGGGCACGCCGAGCGCTGTTTTGACGGCCTCGTAGTAGGCCGGCCATTCGGTGAGCCATTGGGCGGCGAAGCCGAGGGCGTTGCTGGCGTTCAACAGGTTGGTGCAGACAGCCCCGCAGGAGAGAAGCTGCTCGATCTCCGGGATCTTGTGATCCCGCTCCAGGCGGCTGCTGACGACGATCAGCGTCGGCGCCCGCTGCGGGCGGTTGCGCTCGAACGCGACCTGCTTTTCGTTAGCGTCGGGGAACTTGGCCTGGAACTCGCGGGCCAGCACGTCGCCCAGTTGGGCCTGGGCGGACTTGTCCAGCACCTGCAGCCGCCAGGGGCCGATCTTGCCGTGGTCCGGCACCCGCAGCCCGGCGCTCAGGATCAGGTCCAACTGCGCCTGATCCGGCCCCGGTTCGCCGATGAGGTTGGCCACCACCGACCGCCGCGTCAGCAGCAGATCGATGGGCTGCGAGTCGATGGTGACCCGGCCCCGGGTCAGGCTGTCAGTCATGGGGTCCCGATCCTCTGCGATGCTTCCGTCGGCCATGGTCTCCGCTTTTCCCCGTCGCTGCAAATTCGATCCATATCGCTAGAAGATAGGGACCAGTCCCAGGTTTGCAATTGCGAATGAGTCGCGATAAAGCCATTCCCTCGTGCTGAAAAGGAAAGGACCGGGGCCTGAATGGCCCCGGTCCCTGCTTTGAACGACTGTGCCGCGCGCGGCCTAGAAGAGGTTTTGCGCCGCGACCATGGCGAACAGCATGGGCACCGACAGCAGCGTGTTGGTACGCGAGAACAGCATGGCCGTGCGCGCCGACTTAGCCTTGGTATCGGCGTCGGCCTCGACGATGCCCAGGGCGCGCTGCTGGTTCGGCCAGATCACGAACCAGACGTTGAACCACATGATGGTGCCCAGCCACATCCCGATGCCGATCATGGTGTGCTTGGGCACGCCGTCGGTCAGCCCCAGCATGATCGCTTCCAGGAGGTAGCCGTTGAAGGCGGCCAGGATCAGGCCGGTGACGATGGTAGCCATGGCGCCCCAGCGGAACCACCACAGGGCCGCCGGCGCGATCACCTTGCCGATCGCCGGCTTCTGGTCGTCGGGAATGTTGGGCATGTTGGGAATTTGGACGAAGTTGAAGTACCAGAGCAGGCCGATCCACATGACGCCGCTGATGACATGCAGCCAGCGGAAGAAAAAGGTCCCGAACTCGTAACCGCTGTAGCCCTGCATCCCGGCGTAGATCAGCGCCAGGATTACGGCTAAGACAAAGCCCGAGACCACGGTATTCCGTAGTGACGTCAAGATGCCGGCCATTCTAACCCCTCCTAAATTGCACGCAGCGCGTCCGCAGGACCGCAGAGATAAGCGCCACTCTTTATTTGAGACGACTGCAGTATGGTGAACGCAGTCTTTTGGATTCGCGGTGAAAAAGATTAGTGCCTGCTTGAAGTCTTGCCAAGAGGGCGCCCTGATGACCATAGAACTATTAGGGGCTTGGACTTGACCCAGCTTCCCAGCCATGTCGCCGCCTTGCGCCAGCACGACCGCGACCGCTATCAGACCTGCCTCTTCGCGCCGGCGGCGACGCGCGCGCATCTCTTTGCCCTCTATGCCTTCAACTACGAGATCGCCAAGACGGCCGAAGTGGTCAGCGAGGCCATGCTGGGACAGATCCGCCTGCAGTGGTGGCGCGAGGCCCTGGACGGCATCTACGCCGGCACCCCGCGCCAGCATGACGTGGTCGAAGCTCTGGCACGGGCGGTGGCAGCGCGGCACCTACCACGAGACGCCCTGGAGGCCCTGATCGATGCCCGGGAGTTCGACCTGGAGGGTGATGCGCCGGAGAGCCTGGAGGCGCTCCGCGCCTATGCCTCGGCGACCTCGGGCGGACTGCTGCGGCTGGCGCTTCGGGTTGTGGACGCCCAAAGCCCGGAAAGTCAGGACGCGGCGACCAATCTTGGGATCGCCTGGGCGCTTCTCGGGCTGCTGCGCGCCATTCCCTTCCATGCGCGCCAGAAGCGGATTTACCTGCCGGTCGACCGCTGCCGGGCGACCGGGCTCCAGCTCGCCGATCTCTTCGAACTGCGGCCCTCCGGTGCCCTGGCGGAGGTGGCGCGTGGCCTGGCGGAAACGGCGGGCGAACACCTGCGCCAAGCCCGCCACCCGCGCGCCGCGATCCCGCGGCGGGCGCTCCCGGTCTTTCTTCTCGCGACCCTGGCCGACCGTCACCTCAAACGCCTGGAGGCGGCCGCCTACGACCCCTTCGATGTGGCGCTGCAAGGGGAGGCGCCGGGCCAGGTCTGGCGCCTCGCCTGGGCGGCGCTGCACGGCCGCTACTGACTGAGAGCCCGAGGCGGGTTACTCGGCCGCTTCGGCCGGGGTTTCCAGCCAGATGGAGAGGTCGGCCAGCGCACGGGCGGAATAGGCGGGCTTGCGGTCCTTCTTCTTCACCTTGCGCTTGCCTTCGGGCGGCGTCAGCGGCGGAAAGAGGCCGAAGTTCACGTTCATCGGCTGGAAGGTGGCGGCCTCGGCTCCGCCGGTGATGTGCGCCAACAGCGCCCCATGAGCGGTGGTGGGCGGCGGCGGCGCAAAGCTCCGGCCCTGGCGTTCGGCGGCGGCAAAGCGGCCGGCCAGCAGGCCGATGGCCGCGGACTCCACATAGCCCTCGGCCCCGGTGATCTGGCCGGCGAAGCGCAGCCGCGGCAGGGCCTTGAGGCGCAGTTGGCTGTCCAGCAGCTCCGGCGAATTGATGAAGGTGTTGCGGTGCAGTCCGCCGAGACGGGCGAACTCCGCCTCTTCAAGCCCTGGGATCATGCGGAAGATCCGGGTCTGCGCGCCGTACTTCAACTTGGTCTGGAAACCGACGATGTTGTAGAGGGTGCCCAGCGCATTGTCCTGGCGCAACTGCACCACGGCATGGGGCCGCGCGTCCTGATGGGGGTCGTGCAGGCCGACCGGCTTCATGGGCCCGAAGCGCAGGGTCTCGGGGCCGCGCTCGGCCATCACCTCGATGGGCAGGCAGCCCTCGAAGTAGGGCGTCGATGTCTCCCAGTCCTTGAAGTCGGTTTTCTCACCGCCGATCAGCGCTTCGATGAAGGCCCGGTACTGATCCTCGTCCAGGGGACAATTGATGTAGTCGGCGGTGCCGCCGCCGGGGCCGGGCTTGTCGTAGCGCGACTGGAACCAAGCCTTGGAGAAGTCGATGGACTCCTTGTAGACAATGGGCGCGATGGCATCGAAGAAGGCGAGATAAGCCTCACCGCTCAGCTTCCCGACGGCCTCCGCCAAGGCCGGGGAGGTGAGAGGGCCGGTGGCGACGATCACCGAGTCCCAGTCCTCCGGCGGCAGGCCCGCCACCTCGCCGCGCGCGACCGTGACCAGCGGCTCGGCCTCCAACTGTGCGGTGACGCGCTCGGAGAAGGCCACGCGGTCGACGGCCAGCGCGCCGCCGGCGGGCAGCTTGGTGGCATCGCCGGAGGCCATGATGAGGGAGCCGAGGCGCCGCATCTCCTCGTGCAGCAGCCCCACGGCATTGTTTTCGGCATCGTCGCTGCGGAAGGAGTTGGAGCAGACCAGCTCCGCCAGCCCGTCGGTCAGGTGAGCGTCAGTCTCCCGGACCGGGCGCATCTCGTGGAGCACCACCGGCACGCCGGCCCGCGCGATCTGCCAGGCTGCCTCGCTGCCGGCCAGCCCGCCGCCGATGACGTGGATGGGTCTGATGTTCGGATCGTTCATGGGCCCAATTCTAATCCGGTGCCGCTCCTGGCGACAGGCGCAATTGCTACTCCGGGGAGGGGTCAGAATCGGCCGGCGTGAAGACCTCCTGCGGCTCGGCGATGCCTTTCAGAGCGTGGACGCCGAGGCTGCGGCTTTCGCCGGTCCAGAGGCGCGCGAATGCGGCGGAGTAGACCAGGGGCAGGGCGAGGTCGCGGTTCAGCGCTTCGATGCGACAGACCAGATTGACCGCCGGGCCGATGACCGTGAAGTCGAGGCGGTCGGCAGCGCCGATGTTGCCGTACATCACATCGCCGACGTGCAGTGCGACGCCGCAGCGGAACGCCGGCTTCCCGGCTTCCTGGCGTTCGCCTTGCGCGGCCGCTGCCGCGGCCAGAGCGTCCCGGGCGGCGGCCATGGCCTCCCGGCAGGCGCGGCAGGCATCGCCCTCCTTCTGCTCTTCGATGGGAAAGATCGCCAGGATGGCATCGCCGATGAACTTCAGGATCTCGCCGCCGTGGGCCGCCACCGGCTGGGCCATGATCTCGAAGTAATCGTCCAGCAGCTCGATCACCGCTTCCTTGGGCAGGGTCTCGGAGAGGGCGGTGAAGTCCCGCAGATCGCAGGTCCAGAGCACGGCGTTGATGCGCTCCAGGTCGCCGCGGGTGATGGTGCCGCTCAGCACCCGGTCGCTGGTGCGCGGCCCGATGTAGGTTTGCAGCAGGGTCTGCGCTGTGCGGTAGACATGGCGCAGCTCCAGCACCGTGGCGAAGGCGGGCAGACAGGCGTCGACAGTGGCGATGTCGAGATCGCTGAAGCCACCCTCGCGCTTGCTCGCCAGCGTCACTGTGTTGATCTGCTTGTTGCTGAACGGCAGCGGCCGCGCGGTGTAGTCGGTGAAACCGCCCTCTTTCAGGTCCTTGACGATGGGGAAGTCGACGGGGCAGTCGGGGTCGGCGATCCGGCGGCGGATCGGCGGACTGCCCCCATAGATGAGGCGCACGGGGCTCTGCTGGAAGAACTCCGACCGCTCGACGCCGTGGACCCGCGGAATCTCCATGGCGCCGCCGGCCTCCGCCTCCCATAGCACCGTCACCGCGCGGAGCTGCGGGTGAAGCTGCGGCATGTGCAGCGTGGAGCGGTCCACCGGAATGCCGATGTTGATGAGCTGACGGACGAAGCCGTCGTGCAGCATGGTGATACGGCTGCGCCGCATGCCCATGTCGGTGAGCCAGTCGATGACCGGCTGGGCTTCGAGCCGCGCTTGGCGGCGCAGATCCTTGTCGTCGTCAGGATTGGCGGGGACATCCACCTCTGTCATGCCCGGCAGTCTGGAGAGACGCCGATGCCCTGGCAAGCGCGGGAAGTAGTCAGCCGTCCTCGGCGAACTGCTTGAGGGCGGCGCCGTCGAAGCGGAAGTAGACCTTGTCGGTCACCCGGCGGGCGCCGATATGCGCGTAAAACGCCATGGCCTCAGGGTTGTTGTCCTCCGCCGTCCAGTCGAAGCGCACGCAGCCGCGCGCCAGCGCTGTCCTGGCGAGAAAGCGCATGAGGGTCAGGCCGGCGCCCTTGCCCCGGGCCCGGTCGAGCACGAAGAGATCCTTGAGGTAGAGCTGGCCGCCGAGATCGGGGGCCGGATACAGGATGGTGAAGGTAGCAAAGCCCAGGGCCTCGCCGTCCTCTTCGGCGAGCACGATTTCCACCGCCGCATCGTCGGCCAGCACGGTGTCGCGCACATGTGCGGCCATGGCTTCCGCCGTTGGGGCCTTGTCGCCCCAATAATGCAGGTCGCAGCGGTAGAACAGTTCGCCGACCACCGCCGCGTCGGCCTTGCCCGCGAAGCGGCAGACGACGGCGCCGGTCCCGCCGCTCATGCCCGCTTTTTCTTCGGCTTGTGGGTGATACCGAGGTAGGGGGCGAGATACTGGCCGGTGTAGCTCTCCCGCACCCGGGCGACGTCCTCCGGGGTGCCGGTGGCGACGATGCGTCCGCCGCGGTCGCCGCCCTCCGGACCCAGGTCGAGGATCCAGTCGGCGGTCTTGATGACCTCCAGATTGTGCTCGATCACCACCACGGTGTTGCCCTGTTCCACCAGGGCGTGGAGCACCTCCAGCAGCTTGCTCACGTCCTCGAAGTGTAGGCCGGTGGTGGGCTCGTCCAGGATGTAGAGGGTGCGCCCGGTGGCGCGGCGCGACAGCTCCTTGGAGAGCTTCACCCGCTGCGCCTCGCCCCCGGAGAGGGTGGTCGCCGGCTGGCCGATGTGAATGTAGCCCAGGCCCACCTTCTGCAGGGTCTCCAGCTTGGCGCGGATCGAGGGCACCGCCTTGAAGAAGTCCACCCCCTCGTCGACGGTCATGTCGAGGATGTCGGCGATGGACTTGCCCTTGAAGGCGATCTCCAGGGTCTCGCGGTTGTAGCGCTTACCCTTGCAGACGTCGCACTGGACATAGACGTCCGGCAGGAAGTGCATCTCGATCTTGATGACGCCGTCGCCCTGGCAAGCCTCGCAGCGCCCGCCCTTGACGTTGAAGGAGAAGCGGCCGGGCTTGTAGCCCCGGGCGTTGGCCTCCGGCAGGCCCGCGAACCACTCCCGGATCGGCGTGAAGGCGCCGATGTAGGTGGCGGGGTTGGAGCGCGGGGTGCGGCCGATGGGCGACTGGTCGATGTCGATGATCTTGTCGAGGAACTCCAGCCCTTCGATGCCCTCGTGCTTGCCGGGATTGGCGCGGGCCTTGTGGAGGCGCCGGGCCAGGGCCTTGTAGAGGGTCTCGATGATCAGGGTCGACTTGCCGCTGCCGGAGACGCCGGTGATGCAGGTGAAGGTGCCCAAGGGCAGCTCGGCGTCCACGGACTGCAGATTGTGCTCCGTGGCGCCCAGGATCTTCACCGTCTGGCCGGGATGGCCCTCCCGCCGCAGGCCGGGGATATCGATCTGGCGGAAGCCGGTGAGGTACTGGCCGGTCAGGCTCTCCGGCGCCGTCATCACGTCGTCCGGCGCGCCCATGGCCACCACCTGGCCGCCGCGGGTGCCGGCGCGGGGACCCATGTCGATCAGGTAGTCGGCGCTGCGGATGGCGTCTTCGTCGTGCTCGACGACGATGACGCTGTTGCCGAGGTCGCGCAGGCGTTTCAGGGTCTCCAGCAGCCGCGCGTTGTCGCGCTGGTGCAGGCCGATGGAGGGCTCGTCCAGCACGTAGAGCACGCCGGTGAGCCCGGAGCCGATCTGGGAGGCGAGGCGTATGCGCTGGCTCTCGCCGCCGGAAAGCGTCGCCGAGCCGCGGCTGAGGGTCAGATAGTCGAGGCCGACGTCGACCAGGAAACGCAGCCGCTCGTTGATCTCCTTCAGGATCCGCGCGGCGATCTCCCGCTGCTTGGGGCGCAGCTTCTTCGACAGGCCGGAGAACCAGGCGGCGGCCTGGGCGACGGAGAACTCCGCCACCTCGCCGACCTGCAGCCCGTCGATCTTCACCGCCAGGGCCTCGGGCTTCAGGCGGAAGCCGCCGCAGGCCTCGCAGGCCTGGTTGCTCTGGTACTTGCCGAGGTCGTCGCGCACCCAGTCGCTATCGGTTTCCCGCCAGCGCCGCTCCATGTTGGGGATCACCCCCTCGAAGGGCTTGGTGGTCTTGTAGCTCCTGAGCCCGTCCTCGTAGGTCATGGTGATGGCGGTCTTGCCGGAACCGTACAAGATCGCCTCGCGCACCGACTTCTTCAACTCGTTCCAGGGGGTGCGGGTCGAGACCTTGTAGTGGCGGGCGATGCTGTCCAGGGTCTGCTGGTAGTAGGGCGAGGGCGTGGCCGAGCGCGACCAGGGGGCGATGGCGCCGGTGCTGAGGGTCAGCTTCGCGTCGGGCACCACCAGGTCCGGATCGAAGAACAGCGTCACCCCCAGCCCGTCGCAGGAGGGGCAGGCGCCGAAGGGGTTGTTGAAGGAAAAGAGGCGCGGCTCGATCTCGTCGATGGTGAAGCCGGAGACCGGGCAGGCGAACCTGGCGGAGAAAGTCGTGCGCTCGCCGGACTTGGCGTCTTCGGCGAAGGCAAGTCCATCGGCCAGGTGCAGCGCGGTCTCGAAGCTGTCGGCGAGGCGGGATTCGATCCCTTCGCGCACGATGACCCGGTCCACCACCACCTCGATGTCATGCTTGCGCTTCTTGTCGAGGGCCGGGGCCTCCTCGATCTCGTAGAGGTCGCCGTCGATCTTCACCCGCTGGAAACCGCGCTTCTGCAGGTCGGCCAGTTCCTTGCGGTACTCACCCTTACGGCCGCGCACGATGGGTGCCAGTAGGTAGAGCCGCGTACCCTCGGCCATCTCCATCACCCGGTCGACCATCTGGCTGACGGTCTGGCTCTCGATGGGCAGGCCGGTGGCCGGCGAATAGGGCACGCCCACCCGCGCGTAGAGCAGGCGCAGGTAATCGTAGATCTCGGTCACCGTGCCGACGGTGGAGCGCGGGTTCTTTGAAGTGGTCTTCTGCTCGATGGAGATCGCCGGGGAGAGTCCCTCTATGGAATCCACGTCCGGCTTCTGCATCAGCTCCAGGAACTGGCGCGCGTAGGCGGAGAGGGACTCGACATAGCGGCGCTGCCCCTCGGCATAGATGGTGTCGAAGGCCAGCGACGACTTGCCGGAGCCCGACAGCCCAGTGATCACCACCAGCTTGTTGCGGGGCAGGGTAACGTCGATATTCTTCAAGTTGTGCTCGCGCGCCCCGCGAATCGCGATCACAGGACCTTGCGGACCGTTTGGCATCAAATCGGCACGGCCTCTCAGCGTTGGAGGGTCTTTTCAGGATACCGGGGTCGATGACGACCGCCAGGGAGCAATATGGAGGATGGCCCGGGGAAAATCGACCCCCTGATGGGCTTCGCGGGCTTGCGGTCAAGGGATTGCTGACATAGACCTGCCAGAGGGGCTAGAGTCCGGTCCCTCACACGAGTAAATCCCTCTGAAACTGGAGAATCGCGGCATGGCGGGGAGCGTCAACAAAGTCATCCTGGTCGGCAATCTGGGGCGCGATCCGGAGATTCGCAGCACCCAGGACGGCACCAAGGTCGCCAATCTGTCCCTTGCGACCTCGGAGAACTGGCGCGATCGCAACACCGGCGAGCGGCGCGAGCGCACGGAGTGGCACCGGGTGGTGATCTTCAACGACCGCCTCTGCGATGTCGCCGAGAAATACCTGCGCAAAGGCTCCAAGATCTACATCGAAGGCCAGCTCCAGACCCGCAAGTGGACCGACCAGTCCGGCCAGGAGCGCTACACCACCGAGGTGGTGCTGCAACGCTTCCGCGGCGAACTGACCATGCTGGACGGCCGCCAGGACGGCGGCGGCTTCGGTGGCGGCGACCAGGGCGGCTACAGCGGCGGCGGAGGATCGGGTGGCGGCGGCGGCTCCGGCGGCCCGCCCCCGGCCGGCGACCTGGACGACGAAATCCCGTTCTAGCGCCACCGCCCACGCCCGGACCGGCCCGGCTCTTCGGCGGCCGGGCTCTCAACGCGAATCCCGTTAATCACCGGATACGAATGCGTCCTCCCGGGGGATGTTCGCCTGCCCATCGGCCGGCCCATTTCTTGACCCTGTAGGCGAACTGGATGTCAGCCGCTAATCTATTGATTTAGAACGGAGAATCGCACCGCTTTCGCGGGCGCGGGAGTTGTCCCCCGGGGCCGGGCTTGCTATAGTCGGCGATGCGATTCGCGGGGGTCTCCCGGGCGTCTGACGCGTGGCGTAGAGGCGGGTTGGGGACCAGGGATCACCCGGGCGATTCCGTGAGACAGACAGACCTCTTCCTGGCCGCTTCCGGCCGCATCACGTGTTGCCCGGGTACTGGGCCCGGACCCATCTCAAGGCCGTTCCTTTGTCCGATACCTCACAGCCGACCCCCGATCACGACATCACGCCGGTCACCATCGAAGACGAGATGAGGCGCTCCTACCTCGATTACGCCATGAGCGTGATCGTGGCCCGCGCCCTGCCGGACGTGCGCGACGGCCTGAAGCCGGTGCACCGGCGCATCCTCTACGCCATGAAGGAAGCGGGCTACGACTGGAACCGGCCCTACCGCAAGTCGGCCCGCGTGGTCGGCGACGTGATGGGCCAGTACCACCCCCACGGCGATTCGGCGATCTACGACACCATGGTGCGCATGGCGCAGGACTTCTCCATGCGCCTGCCGCTGATCGACGGCCAGGGCAACTTCGGCTCCATGGACGGGGACCCGCCGGCGGCCATGCGCTACACCGAGGCACGGCTGACCCGGGCGGCCAGCGACGCCCTGCTGGACGACATCGACGAGGACACCGTCGATTTCCAGGACAACTACGACGAGTCGACGCAGGAGCCGGTGGTCCTGCCGGCGCGCTTTCCCAACCTGCTGGTCAACGGCGCCGGCGGCATCGCCGTGGGCATGGCCACCAACATCCCGCCCCACAATCTGGGGGAGGTGATCGACGGCTGCCTGGCCTACATCGAGCGGCCCGACATCAGCATCGACTCGCTGATGGAGCTGATCCCGGGCCCGGATTTCCCCACCGGCGGGGTGATCCTGGGCCGCGCCGGCATCCGCGATGCCTATCACACCGGGCGCGGCAGCCTGCGGGTGCGTGCCAGGACCGAGATCGAGGAGATCCGCAAGGACCGCGAGGCGATCATCGTCACCGAGGTGCCCTATCAGGTGAACAAGGCGCGCATGCTGGAGCGGATCGCCGATCTGGTGCGCGCCAAGACCATCGAGGGCATTGCCGACCTGCGCGACGAAAGCGACCGCCAGGGCCTGCGGGTTGTCATCGAACTGCGCCGCGATGCCGAGCCGGAGGTGGTGCTGAACCAGTTGTTCCGGCACTCGCAGCTCCAGGGCTCCTTCGGCTGCAACATCCTGGCGCTGAACGGCGGCCGTCCGGAGGTGATGGACCTGAAGGCCATCGTCGCCGCCTTCGTCGACTTCCGCGAGGAGGTGGTGACCCGGCGCACCGCCTATCGCCTGGGCAAGGCCCGCGACCGCGCCCATGTGTTGGTCGGCCTCGCCATCGCCGTGGCCAACATCGATCCGGTGATCGCCCTGATCCGCGCCGCGCCGGACCCGGTGACGGCCCGCGAGCAGTTGATGGCCCGGGCCTGGCCGGCCCGCGACGTGGCGCCGCTGATCGCCCTCATCGACGAGCCCGGCCGCGCTGTCGAGGCCGACGGCACCTACCGCCTGTCGGAGGCTCAGGCGCGGGCAATCCTGGAGTTGCGCCTGCAGCGCCTGACCGGCCTGGAGCGCGAGAAGATCGCCGCCGAGCTGGAGGAGATCGCCGGGGAGATCAAGGAGTTCCTGGAAATCCTCAGCTCGCGGGAGCGGCTGCTGTCGGTGCTCCGCGAAGAACTGACCGACATGAAAACGCGCTTTGCCACGCCGCGGCGCACGGAGATCGTCGAGGCCGGCTTCGAGCAAGAGGACGAGGACCTCATCCAGCGCGAGGACATGGTGGTCACCGTCACCCACGGCGGCTACATCAAGCGCGTGCCGCTCTCCACCTATCGCGCCCAGCGCCGCGGCGGCAAGGGCCGGGCCGGCATGGCGACCCGCGACGAGGACTTCCTCAGCCAGGTCTTCGTGTGCAACACGCACACGCCGGTGCTGTTCTTCTCCTCCCGCGGCATGGTCTACAAGCTGAAGGTCTACCGGCTGCCCATCGGCACGCCTCAGGCCCGCGGCAAGGCGCTGATCAACCTGTTGCCGCTGGCCGAGGGCGAGTTCATCACCACCTTCATGCCGATGCCCGAGGACGAGGCGACCTGGGACCGCATGTACGTGGTCTTCGCCACCTCCGCCGGCGGGGTGCGCCGCAACCGTCTCTCCGACTTCGTGCGGGTCATGGCCAACGGCAAGATCGCCATGAAGCTGGAGGAAGGGGACGGCGAACTGGTCTCCGTCCAGCCCTGCGCCGAGCGCGACGACGTGCTGCTGGCCACCGCCGGGGGCAAGTGTATCCGCTTCGGCGTCTCCGACGTGCGGGTCTTCGCCGGGCGCACCTCCACCGGCGTGCGCGGGATCAAGCTGGGCAGGGGCGACAAGGTGATCTCCATGACCATCCTGCGCTCCGGCGAGGCCGAGAGCACAGAGGAGCGCGACGCCTACCTGCGCTTTGCCTCTGCCCGCCGCCGCGGCGAGAACGGGGAGGGCGACTGCACCCCCGCCGACGTCGGGGTCGAGCTTTCGCCCGAACGCCTGGGCGAGCTGGCCGAGGGCGAGCAGTTCATCCTCTCGGTCTCGGACGACGGCTACGGCAAGCGCACCTCGGCTTACGAGTACCGGGTGACCGGCCGCGGCGGGCGCGGCATCGGCAACATGGACCTGACCCGCCCCGGCGGGCGCGAATCCGGCGTGGTGGCGGCCTTTCCGGTGGCTGCCGGCGATCAGATCATGCTGGTCACCGACGGCGGCAAGCTGATCCGCAGCCCGGTGGAGGACATCCGCATCGCCGGGCGCACCACCCGCGGGGTCATGCTGTTTCGCATCGACGTGAGTGAGCGTATTGTCTCGGTGGCCCACCTGCCCGAGGAGGAGCCGGATGACGAGGAGGGCGCTGAGGCTCTCGACGGCGCCGGCGGCCCCGGCGGCGATGTGGGGACGCCGGGCCAAGGCCCCGGGCCCGGGGCGAGCTGAAAGCGGGAGATCGAAGGCGCATGAAAACCCCTCTGGTCGGCGTTTATCCCGGCACCTTCGATCCCATCACCAACGGCCACAAGGACATCGTCGGCCGCGCCTGCAAGATGCTCGACAAGCTGGTCATCGCCGTGGCGCGCAACGCCGGCAAGGGCCCGCTGTTCACCATCGACGAGCGCGTGGAGATGGTCCGAGACGAGGTCGAGCGGATGAACCGCCACGGCGCCGAGGTCGAGGTCCACAGCTTCGACAGCCTCCTGGTGCACTTCTGCCAGCAGGTGGGGGCCACCGTGCTGGTGCGCGGCCTGCGCGCCGTCTCCGACTTCGAGTACGAGTTCCAGATGGCCAGCATGAACGCCCGTCTCGACGCCGAGATCGAAACCGTGTTCCTCATGGCCTCGGAGCGCCAGCAGTTCATCTCCTCGCGCTTCGTCAAGGAGATCGGCCGCCTGGGCGGCGATATCTCCAGCTTCGTGGGCAGCGATGTGGCCACCCGCCTGCGCGACCGCTTCAACCTGGAAGAAGAGAACGGCGAGCACTC
This sequence comes from Pelagibius sp., assembly GCF_028289705.1. Taxonomy (GTDB): domain Bacteria; phylum Pseudomonadota; class Alphaproteobacteria; order Kiloniellales; family Kiloniellaceae; genus Pelagibius. The sequence goes on along the minus strand of NZ_JANQOI010000055.1, from coordinate 11,578 downwards.
CGGCCGGCGCCTGCAGACCCTGAAGTAGGGCCGGCGAAGCGCCGCCGTATCGTTCCTACACACCCGTCATGCTCGTGCTCGTCACGAGCATCCATGGCACAGCAAGACCGCAACTGCGGATCGCCGGCATCATCCGGAAAAGCCCGAGCGCCACTGCCATGGACCCTCGTGACAAGCACGAGGGTGACGAGAGGGGCGGGTCACAGGGGTCCGTGCATCGCCGGGATTTGTTGACCGGGCAGGGAGGCGGCACTATGGTGCGCGCGCCCGCGCGGCGGGGCCTTCGGACCGGGCCTTGCAGGTCCGAGTCCCCCAGGCGCCGGCATCCCTCCCTCGGGGCCCGTAGCTCAGTTGGTAGAGCACCTGACTTTTAATCAGGTTGTCGCAGGTTCGATCCCTGCCGGGCTCACCATTATTACCCATGAAAAACAATAGATTAAGCGAATGGCCTGCTGGTAAATGTACCGGCAGATTTTGATCATAAGCCTGTCGTAAGCAGAAGCCTTGGGAAAGTACCGCCGAATTGTTTGTGAGGCACTGGTTTTGAAATTCAGCGACGGTGAAAGCCGGTCGTGGGTCCGAATCCCACCCCTTCCGCCAATTTCTGTTTAAGAACGGGGCGACAGGTTTGCCGCCCCGGTTACGCTATCAAGCCTCGGCGGCTTCCAACGCAGCACTCAGCACCTCCAGGCGAACAACACGGAGTAGGTTCGCCCAGTGACTCCGGTTCTTCCCAAGAACGTCGGGCGTGCGGCCGATGTCCTTGGTTGCCTCGTAGGTCTCACGGACAAGCTCAGGCCCAATCTTCTCCCAGAGCTTCAAGACGTTGTCGAACCCGAAACGCCATTCGCAGCGATGCGCAGCTTCGTCATAGATGACGCAATTGCGGAACGCAGCAAAGATAGGGAAATTGGCCCCTTTCGTGAGGCGATACTTATCGGGCGGAAAGCCGGCGAACGCAAAATCGAACTTGCCCTTTGACGCTGGAGCTTCTTCAACGATCCGCAAGCGCCCACCGGACTTGCTGACAGTGTCATTAAAGATCGGCCTGAAGTCGCGCCGGATCCGGTCGTAGAGATGCAGCCCTTCAAGCAGAAGCGGCTCAAGAGCGAATCGAAGCGCCGTGCCTCTGGACGCAGACATCCAGAGGAGCACGTCACAAGCTGTGTGCGCCCAAACCGCGCGCAATCCGACGCAGCGATCGGCTAAGGCGGCATACTTGTCAGCATGTCGCGATCAACGCGCCGTATCGGATAACAAGCAGGTAGAAATCGCTTGGAGAGCATCCTTTAGTTGCAATAAGATTCCTGAAAGCGCGATGAATGGAGGATGTCGGTGGGTAATTCGCTTGCAACGAAAGAGGACCTTGAGCGACTGAAACTGAAGGCTGAAGTTGCCACGCTCAGTCGCCCTTTCTGGCGGGATCCCGCATACCTAACCTTATTGACGCCTTTGATTATTGGGGCATGGTCTATCTACATCGGATTCAACACGCAGTTCTTCGACCTGCAGAAGGAACGCCTAGCCTTACAGAAAGAGAACCTGACAAGACAGACTGATGAGTTAGTGGACCGGAAGGAAGAGCTTGGCGAAGAGGTGAGAGTATTCGAAGAACGCAGGGCAGAGCTTGAACTTGAAATAACAACGCTGCGGACGAAACTAGAACATGCCGAACTCTACCTCACGCTCGACGGATTGAATGAAGAAGAAGATGGCGTCTTTTTTTCTGATCCGAGGATAAAGACCTTGCTCAGGCTCTCGCTAGACGCCGCCACGGTCGACGTCACACTGGCAGCAGTCGAAGATTACCTGCAGCCCACGCTGCCGCCGTCGACCCAGGCTGCTTTACTATACGTAATCGTCAAGACGACTGGCGATGGCGCCGTGCTCAACAGGTTTCTGGAACTTGCCGACCGCGACGCTGCGCATGGGGATTTCAAGTTTTTCAGAAGCACAGGACCTCACAGCTGGCCAGAAGCTTATCGCGAACGCTTAGTCAAAGGATCGCTCGATCTGCTACGCTCGGCGCAAAATGATGAGCGCAAAATAGACAACATACTGGAGTGGTTCCGCCATATATTCGTCTACGAGAATGACTTCCCGACGTTTGAGACTCACCCATTTCACAGCGAAGCCGTCGCGACAATTGAACAGATCGCACATAGCAAGATTAGCCACTACGATAGAGCTATGGCGCTGAACGCCTTGATCTTGTTCGCGCCGGAACGTGCGCTCCCGGTGATTGCTCAGATGACCCAGGATCCTGTGATCGTCAATTACCTCTCTAGCTCCGGCCTGAATTGGCTGGAGAATTTAAAAGAGCGGATTTCGCTTATGGGAGGTCCCACCAATTTCCCGCTAAGTCTAGAGGCACAGTACTGGCAGGTGTGGCTATCACAGTAACATTTACGGCATGTGACTCGCCGCTACGGTTGGCGCCATACCTTAGCTCAAACTCTTAGGAGCTTGGTGAAGGCGGGGGTCTGGCTGGAGCCGATCATCAGCGTCGATTAGATCGATGACAGCTGTTCCCACTAGGTCGGCTGCATGGTGAGCGCAGCAGGGTCGGCTCCCACAGGCTGCGCAGCCGCCCACACAGCGCGATCAGCGCCCCCGCCAGGGGTACAACGGCGGAGCGGTGCTTAGTATGGCTGTAGCCGCCCCGATGCGGCCCCGCGCGAGGTGGTCAAGGGCATGACATTAGCGTTGGTGTCGATTTGCGCCTGCCTCTCGACCCAGTCGCCAATCTTCTGCACCTCAGGATGCAGCCAATCAAGCCGCGCCAGGTCCAAGTAGTTTCGAGCAGTAATGTCGGCTTGGGCTGGTTTGTGGCCGGTCAGCAGGTCCGTTCGAAACTTCTCGATCAGACACTCTCGCATCGCGATGTTCGTGAAGGTGCGCCGCAGGTCATGCAGGCTGAGATGCTTGCCAACAACCCTGCTGACCAGCTCCATCGTGGCCCGTGCGCATTTGATGTGCCCGGCCTTGCTGCGCGACGGGAAGACGTAGCTGTTCGGCTTGCCGGCCTTTTCGCTCTGACGCGCTCTGAGCAGTCCAACCGCTTGGCTGTTTAGAGGGAGCCAAATGGGGTCGCCACGCTTTCGCTCGGGGATATGCCACCAGCAGTTCGTCGGATCGCTATCATCGATATTGACGCGGTCCCATGTGAGCTGGGCGGCTTCGTTCCGCCTTGCGCCGGTCAGAAGTAGGAAGATTGATAGGTCGATACTTGCCAGAGCATCAGCGTTCTTTGGGTGCCTGCGCGCATCCATCAGGGCGTTGAAGACTTTGCCAACGAGCTTCCTGTCGACGTAGCGGTCAGTCCGTGTGCCAAGTGGAGCCCAATGATCTTTCAGGACGTTGACCGGGTTGTGCAGGATGAGTGGCGACCCGTCAGCACGCCGATACTGTCGGCTGGCATAGTTCAGCAGGATGCGGAGTGTCACCATCGCGGCGTTCGCGCTGGCAGGGGCACCTCGCGACCCGGTAAGACCGCGAGTGACGAGTTCGCGATGCCGCTGCCGCACGTCATCCTCTGTGATGGAGACCACGGGCCTCTCTGCCCAGGCAGCGAATACGCTCGTGACGTGCCGCCTGTACTCCGCCGCAGTGGTGTCGCGCAGCTTGCCAGGGCGCTCCAAATAGCTTTCGCAGACCTCTTGTAGCGTCACCCTCAGCGCTTCCTCTTGCGCCCGTAGGTCGCGCGGGTCTAGCCCCATTCTCATGTCGCGTAGGTGCTCGCGGGCCTGGGCTCTCGCTTGGTCCGCGGTGAACACGCCATATGGGCCGATGGTGATGCGGGCTTCCTTGGTCGAGCCGCTAACCCGCCCCTGCACGATAAAGGTGGCTTTTCCAGTCGGGGTCACCCGAAGCCCGAAACCCTTTGGCTCAGTGTCCCAATAGAGCAGGTCGCGACTAGCGATTCCCCGCTTCGCGACACGGTCGATATTCGTCTTCGTTAGTTTCAGCTGCGGCACTGCGCGCTCCTCGTTCGTAAGCAACTCGTAAGCCCTGGGGGCAAACATACGCTAACGCGAGAAGGTGCCATCTGCTACCAAAATCATTTAATATCAATATCTTGATAAACATATGGCAACATACGCAAACATGCCAAGACATACCCCTGACCACACTTTTAATCAGGTTGTCGCAGGTTCGATCCCTGCCGGGCTCACCATTTCACCATAGGTCGTTTGCGCCGTTGCGAACTGCCGGCGGGAACGAAGGCTTCCTTGAGCCCGAAAAGCCGTGTCCTCCGGGCGCTTTGGTGCTTTGCGGAGAGTCCGTCGCGATGGCGAAAGACTATGTTCCCAATGCAACCCCCGAACACCAGTGCAACCCCGCATCACTCTCAGTTGTACAGGTTGCATCTAATGGCATTCATAACGAGAATGTTTACTGTGCTTTAAGGCCGATCTTCCTAGTCTTGTACCGGAGAGCGGTTCCTCCGGGGTCCGCTGTGGTTCGTTTTCCTTACCGGTCAGGCCCGATGTTCATGGCGTTGCAGTCTTGGAAGTCGACCGTGTCGCGTCCCTTGGTGGATCTCTTGATCGCCGGCGCCGGCTTCCTCCTGCTGTTCGTCCTGGCCGGGTCGGTGGACCTGGCCGAGGCGTGGCAGGCCTTCGCGATGGAGCATGAGGATCTGGAGCTGGACGAGATCCCCATGGCCATCAGCCTGCTCACGGTATCCTTCGGCTGGTTCGCATGGCGCCGCTGGCAGGAATTCAAGGCCGAGTCCCTGCGGTGCCGGCGCCTGAACGAGCAGTTGGAAGAGGAACTGCGGCTGCGCATCGAAATCCAGGACGGCCTGGTCAGAGCCCGCCACGAGGCCCAGGCGGCCGACCGGGCGAAGACCGAGTTCCTGGCCAACATGAGCCACGAACTGCGCACCCCGCTGAACGCCACCATCGGCTTTGCCGAGCTGATGGAAAACGAAGTGCACGGCCCCGTCGGCAACGCCGCCTACAAGGACTATGTGGTGAACATCCGGGAATCCGGGCGGCACCTGCTGGGCCTGATCAACGACATCCTCGATCTCTCCAAGATCGAGGCCGGCAAGATGGAACTGCAGGAGACGGTTTTCCAACTGTCGGAGGTGGTCGACGCAGCCCTCCTCCTGGTGACGCCTCAGGCCGGCCAGCTCGAGATTGCACTGGGCAGCGATCTGCCGGCGGCGCTGCCGCGGCTGCGCGGCGATCCGCGCCTGGTGAAGCAGATCCTGACGAACCTGCTCTCCAACGCGGTGAAGTTCAGTCATGTGGGCGGAGAGGTGTGCCTCAGCATCACTGCCGTGGCGGGCCAGCCTCTGGTCATGAAGGTGCGGGACCGGGGCGTGGGCATGACCCCGGAGGAGATCACCGTGGCGCTCATGCCCTTCGGACAGGTCGACAGTGCCTTTTCGCGGACCCGCGGCGGGACCGGGCTCGGCCTGCCTATGGTCAACGCCCTGGTGGACCTGCACGGCGGCGATCTGGTGATCGACAGCCTGCCGGGGCAGGGAACCGAGGTCTCGGTCACGCTGCCCGAAGAACGGATCGTCTGGTCGGAGCCTGGCCGCTCCGGTGCTGCGGCAGTCGCGTAAGCAGCCCTGAGACGCTGCAGCCCTTCCTCGCCAGACGAAGGATCGGCGGCCGAGCCGTCAGCCGGCCGCCGATCCGCCGAACTTTTTTTGAGTGTGTTCGACTTGCGTCGAACCGGTTCCAGCCCGCTCCCCCTCCCGGCCACCCACTAGGATACTGGCGCTGGGTGGCCGGGAGGGGGAGCGGGCCGGCACCGTCAAGACATGAACGACCCTAGTGTTTGACGACGCGCAGTGCAGTAACGGGTTTGCGCAGGCTGCGCTCGAATGCGGCGAGCTCCGCTGCGGAGTGCTGGCTGCAGGGCAGGTGCTCCTGGTCGCGCGCCCGCTGGCGCGCCTGGGATCGGTTCTTGCAGATGACCTGGTCCAGGCCGGCCGAGCGCCAAAACATCATATGGTTGGACATAGCGATCTTCCCTATTTCGCGTTTCGCCAAGCTGATGCGCGGGCGGCGAACCGCGCTGAGACACAGCTACGTGAGCGAAACCTATCGGCCCCCGGTCAAATCAACTGTGGGTATTGTCACACTGCCCGGTAAACATTTGCTTTCGCTTGTTTCTTGAGCGCGGGCGAGGGGGATCGCCGGCTAGTCCCGGCCGCCGCCATCGCGGCGCGACAGCAGCATCAGGTTGGCGGCCAGGGAGACCGAGCCGAAGGTAATGAACAGCCCGAAGAACAGCAGAAAAAGTGCCAGCGCGGGGCTGTCGCTGGACAGGATGAGGCTGCGCAGCCCGGCCAGGTCGCTGGCCAGAAGGGCGCCGCCGAAGAGGCCGCCGGCGCCCATGCCCAAGGCCAAATGACGGGCCACGAAATACAGTGCGGACTTCTCTTGCGGGGTCATTGGGAAGATTTACCGCCGGATGCCTAAAGTACACAGATTCAAGGCTTTTTGCCGCCCGGGCAAGGGCTTTCGAAGGGCCGGCTATCGTCCTTCGCACGTGCGAATTGCCACAGACCAATCCCACGTAGAAACGCAGTATTGGCCAAGCATAGAAGAGGCTTCTAGTAACCGATCTTTAAAACAAGGCGTGCAGGCTAGTGCTGTGCGAGAGCATGGAGAGGGTCGAGCAATGGACAGCCACACTACTTTCGATCCAGCGCGTTGGATCGCCGACGCCTTCCGGGCCGGCATATTTGCGCGGGTCAATGCCAACGGCGACCTGGCGCTGGACGTGGTCAACGCATGCCCGAAGCAGACCGAGGAACTCCTCGGCCGGCTAAGCGGCAACTCGGAAGCCGTCATCCTGCAGATGCCCAAACCCGACAGCGACGTTCTCTACCTGAACTGATCGTTAGCGGCTGTACGGTGGCGGGTGCGCTGCGGGGTCAGCGCGCTTGTGTGCCCGAGGCCGCTTAGGAACGGGCGCTCTCCTCGACCCCGGTCACCTCGATATCGTTGTCCAGAATGAGCTGACGCAGGGTCGTCAGCCCGGTCTCCAACTCCTCGAACTCCTGGCGCAGCAGCGCAATCTCCTCGATGGCCGCCTTGCGGCTGGCCTGCTTCCGGGGAAGCTCCATCAGGGCGGCCAGGTAGCGGCCCTTGGCATGGGCGGTGTGGCGCACCAGGGCCCTGATCTCGCTTTGCTTCAGATGCACCAGGACGGACATGATCTCGCCGCGGCTGAGCTCGCGCAGGGTGTCGTCGATCTGGTCGACGAACTGGCCGGCCGAGAGGCTGGGCCGCTCCGGCTCGGGCACCGCAAGGGACTCCTCCAGAAGCCTTAGGGCCTGGCGCGGCTTGCCGCTGGACCGCTGAAACCACTGCAGGGCACCAGCGGCCCCCTGAGGCAAACTCGAAAGCTCCGTAAAGGTCATCGCTGATGCTCCTCCAGCCTGCGGCGGCATGCTCCGGCGGCCGGAGACCGGATCACGGGCGGTCCTCAGCCGCAAGGAGACTTGCAAGGGCCGGGCCAGACCGGAGCGCGCCGGAGCCCAGGGAGGGCCCCGAAGAGGCAGGGATTCACACTGAACGACAGGAAGACGGTCCTGCGCCCCGGCAGGCCTTGCCGGGGGGAGAGGGCAGATTGTGCCTGTATCTCTCTGTGAATTAAGGCGCGGCCTGCTGCCGGCCTCACTCCGTGCTGAGACAGTGGGCGCCCAGGGCCGGGTGATCGTCGTTGGCAGCACCCGGCAGCGCGACCCGGCCGTCGGGCCCGTCGGTCAGGCGGCGCACGCGGGCCCGGACACGGGTCAGCCCGGCGCGGTTGCGGCGGTTCAGGCGGAAGCGGCGCAGCAGCCGCCAGCCGACCACCGCGGTGCCGATTCCCAGCCACATGTAGGGATACCACCAGGGCATCAGGACGACGAAGTCGCGCAGCAGCAGGTAGTAGGGATCAGCCTCCGCTCCGGGACCGTAGATCCATTGCAAGACCTCAAGCATACCGTTGCCTCCTGCTTCGCAGCGCCGCGAACCTCCTGCGCGGCTGATCCGGAAAAGAATTTAGTCGAATTTTAGGAAAAAATCAATGAAATATTCAGAATACGTTAACCATGTTATTTACTATTTGTCGAAAAACTCAGTAAAAGTAGAGCTAAATTCAATATACGGTCACATCTCTCAAGTGAAATGATGTGTCTCGAAAACAATCCGGCAAGGGGAACGCCACAGGCTGGCGCGTCGGGCATAGCAGAGTGGTGGCGGATGGATCGGCCGGAGAGCGCCGGTTACTCCTCGCCGAGGCCGCAGGCCCAGCGGTTGTACTGTTCCTTGGCGGGGACACCGGGCTGGGCCGGCTCGATATGGCTGAGCCCCAGGGTCATCAGGTCCTGTGAGCCCTGGATCGCGGCCACGGTATCCATGTAATTCAGGCGCCCGCGATAGTAGAGGCGCGGACCTTCCGGAATCACGGTGATCGGCGGCACCTCGGAGATGTGGCCGCTGGCGCGGTCGAGGAGGAACAGTTCCACCGGCCGGCCCGTCTCCCACAAGGTCGGCCCCAGGGTCACCAGCAGCATCTCCTGGCTCTTGTAGGCGCGCGACTGTCCGTCGAGGAGATAGCCCCAGCCGCGCCAGCACTCCGTGGGGCGGGTGCTGCCCTGCTGGGCCGATGCAGGGGCGGCCTGCCAGGCCACTGCGGCGCAGAGCACGGCCAGCACGATAGCTTTCAGGGGGAGATGATTGCGCTGGTAAAAGGACAGCGCGATATGGCGCGGCATCGTCTCAGCTGTGGGTGCCGCCGCCGGCGCAGTCCACGCAGGTCGGCAAGGTCGGGTCGAGTTCCAAGCGGCGCAAAGGGATCTGTTCGCCGCAGGAAACGCAGTAGCCGTAGTCTCCGGATTCGATCCGCTCCAAACTCGCCTCGATCCGCTGCAGTTCCGCCTGGCGGCGGCGCTCGGCTTCCAGCGACATGGCCTGGTTTTGCAGCGCGTCCATGCGCGACAGTCTGCCAACTCTGGTCTGGTCGAGTTCAACGGGCTTCCGGCTGTCCGCGCTGCTTTCCGCCAACTCACGGAGCTCAAGACGCCTTTGCATCAGCCGCTCGCGGAACAGCGACAGATCGAACTCGATCGGTTCGCTCATGACGTATGATGACCCTGGGCGCATCGCACGACAAGGGCCTTCGCACGGCCTGCGCGTCTGGGATCGGCGGGTTGCTGGGGAAGGAAGCCTACAGGGAACCAAAGAGCCCCGGCCGTCTTCGGGGGTTGGTAGACATGAAGTCGTACAGGGAGGCAGGGTCCCGATTCCCTGCAGGCTAACCGACCAGAAGGGTACGGGCGCGGGCTCTGAAGAAGGGGTGATCTTTTTGTGTCAAGGACACGAGAACTCGCTCTAAAGGGTTATTACTACTCACATTTCTGGACCTCGGTGATGCTCGTCGTCGTGCCCGCGCCGGCTTGAGTAGAAGACCAGGAACATCAGCCCGCCGCCGAGCAGGAGCGAGAACAGGCAGCCCAGGGTGAGGGCGATCATGCCGTGCAGGCTAATGTCGATCCCCCCCATGCTCCACCATACGAAGCTGCTGCCAACGAGGGTGAGCACAAGAAGACCGCCCAGTGTGACGATCAGCAGGAACGTCTTCATGTTTCGAGACTTACCCGGTTAGAGAAAGAGTGCAGCACCAACAACTTAGCGCGGCATCCTCGGCTATGGTGGACCTCCGTCCGGATCGCCGTCCAGCGCTTTTTTGAACCGCGCTGACGGCGCAGATTTCCGTTGCCCTTTTTGCCGGGACCGCTATAACTCCCGCTCCGAGCCGGTGGCCAAGACCAGCGGAACCCTGCGGCTGTGGCGGAATCGGTAGACGCGCAGCGTTGAGGGCGCTGTGGGGGAAACCCCGTGGAGGTTCAAGTCCTCTCAGCCGCACCATTTGGACAGGCCAGCTCGGAATGCAAGGGGCATCGCGCCCTTGGCGACGCGGCTGTGGCGGAATTGGTAGACGCGCTAGCTTCAGGTGCTAGTTTCCGTACGGAAGTGGAGGTTCGAGTCCTCTCAGCCGCACCAACCTCATCTTCGTTCGTCCCGGAATTCTTGATGAGCCGACTGAGGCGGCCCCAATTAGGGGTTCGTTAGCGGATTGCGCGCAGTTTGGCGGCGAGTCGGCAGTCTCTGGTACTCTTGTCATGAATTCCCATATCATGAACGGGTCGGGACGTTGTATTTGCGGTCGATTGCGGTCCAAGGGTCCATCCTCCAAACCGGAGGGACGGGCCCGGACCAGGAACCCGATGCGTGAAGTGCGTATGTGTGGGGCGGTCCCAGAGGTGAGGCGCTAGGGAGGAATCGGGACCCTTGTCTGAGAAGAAGCAGGTCAGCTTCGGAACGCGGCTGCGGAACTATTTCCTCGCCGGCATCCTGGTGACGGCGCCGGCCGGCATCACCTTCTGGCTGACCTGGCGGGTCATCACCTTCATCGACGACCGCGTCACACCCATGATCCCGCCGCAGTGGAATCCGGAAAGCTATCTGCCCTTCGGCGTGCCCGGACTGGGGCTGATCGTGGCCCTGCTGTTCCTCATGCTGGTGGGCTTCCTGGCCGCCGGCTATCTCGGCCGGCTGATCATGGGCACCGGCGAGCGGATCGTCGCCCGGGTCCCGGTCGTCCGCTCGGTCTATAGCTGGACCAAGCAGGTCTTCGAGACTGTCTTGTCGCAGTCTTCCGCCGCCTTCAGCGAGGTGGTGCTAATCGAATATCCGCGGCGCGGCTGCTGGGCCGTGGGCTTCATCACCGGAGAGACCCTTGGGGAGGTGCAGAGCCTGACCACGGCGACGGTCTATAACGTGTTTATCCCCGCCACCCCGAACCCGACGACGGGCTTCCTGCTGTTCGTGCCGCGCGAGGACGTGCACCACCTGGATCTCACCGTGGAGGAGGGGATCAAGCTGGTGATTTCCGGCGGCATCGTCGTCCCGGATCATGAGCACGAGGGCGAAGGGGAGGGCAGCGCCGAAGAGGCCAAGGCACGGATCGAGGCCTATGCCGAGAAAGCACTGCGCGAGGAGGCCGAGGCGGAAAAGCCCAAAGTCCGCCGGCGGCGGCGGAAGAAGGCACCGCAGACCCGCGCCGGCTTCGTCACTCGCCTGCGCAACTATTTCTTCGCCGGCGTGCTGGTCACCGCACCGCTGGCCATCACCATCTGGCTGGCCTCGGAGTTCGTCACCTTCGTCGACAGCAAAGTGACCCCCTACATTCCCGCCAAATGGAACCCCGAGAGCTATCTGCCCTTCAGCCTGCCGGGCCTCGGCGTGCTCGTGGTGGTCGTCGGCCTTGTGCTCATCGGCTTCCTGACCGCCGGTTTCGTCGGCCGGTCGCTGATCGCCAGCGGCGAGCGCATTCTGGCCCGCATGCCGGTGATCCGCAGTCTCTATTCCGCCGTGAAGCAGATCCTGGAGACCGTCTTCAAGGAACAGTCCCAGGCCTTCCGCGAGGTGGTGCTGCTGGAGTATCCGCGGCCCGAATGCTGGGCCCTTGGCTTCATTACCGGTCCGGCGGAGGCGGGTATCCAGGACCTGACACCCCAGGACACGGTGAACATCTTCCTGCCGACGACGCCGAACCC
>NZ_JANQOI010000045.1 GCF_028289705.1 Pelagibius sp. | reverse complement strand
CCGGGGCACCCACGATCTGTTGCCCGACGCCATGCGCCGCCACCGCGCGGTGGCGGACGGCGCGCGCCTGGTCGCCGCCCGCTACGGCTTTCAGGAGATTGCGACGCCGATCTTCGAGTTTACCGAGGTCTTCAAGCGGACCCTGGGTGACACCTCCGACATCGTCACCAAGGAGATGTACACCTTCACCCCCGGCGGACGCGCCGGCGAGGAGGACAGCATCACCCTGCGGCCGGAGAACACCGCCGGCGTGGCCCGCGCCTTCATCTCTGGCGGTCTCTCGCAGCAGGTGCCGGTGAAGGCCTTCTACGCCGGGCCCATGTTCCGCCACGAGCGCCCGCAAAAGGGCCGCCAGCGCCAGTTCCATCAGATCGGGGTGGAGTTGATCGGCATTCCCCAGCCGCTTGCCGACATCGAGGTGATCGCCTGCGGGGCCCATATCCTGGAGGAGCTGGGGCTCGGCGATGCGGTGGTATTGGAATTGAACACGTTGGGCGATCCGGAAAGCCGCAAGGCCTACCGCGAAGCCCTGGTCGCCTACTTCTCCGACCACCGGGAAAGCCTTTCCGAGGACAGCCGGGACCGGCTCACCCGCAACCCGCTCAGGATTCTGGATTCCAAGGACGAGGGCGACCGCCGTCTGGTCGCCGATGCGCCGCTGTTCGGTGACTATCTCAACACCGAGAGCCGGGATTTCTTCGCCGCGGTCTGCGAGGGGCTGGAGGCCCTGGACATCGCCTATCGGCTGAACCCGCGTCTCGTAAGGGGCCTGGACTACTACTGCCACACCGCCTTCGAGTTCACCACCGACCGCCTGGGCGCCCAGGGCACGGTCATGGCCGGGGGCCGCTACGACGGCCTGATCAAGACCATGGGCGGGCCGCCGACGCCGGGGGTCGGCTGGGCCGCCGGGATCGAGCGGCTGGCCATGCTCTCGGAGACCGACGCGGCGGCGGCCCGTCCTTTTGTCGTGGTGCCGGTGGGCGAGGCGGCGGCGGAAACCGCCCTCAAGGTGACCCAGCGGCTGCGCCATGCCGGCTTCGTGGTGGAACTGGGGTACTCCGGGAACCTCAAGAAACGTTTGCAGCGGGCCAACAAGTTGAACGCCCGCGCGGCCCTGTTGCTCGGCGAGGAGGAACTGGCCGCCGCCAGCGCCACGTTGCGCGATCTGGACTCGGGAGAGCAGGAGCTCGTCTCGCTCGATACCTTGACCGAGCGCCTCTCTCGCCTCGCTTAGCGCGGCCGCGATGGCGGAGCGCTCCCCTTCCGAGGGTCACCTGCACCCGGAGAAACTGGACCGGCTGGTTCTGGTCGGCGTCAACCACCGTTCGGCCAACGCCAGCCTGCGCCAGCGGCTGTTCGAGGAGGAGCCGGACCAGGGCGCCTTGCTTCGGGCGCTGCGCGGCCCCGGATGCGAGGAGAGTCTCGCCATTGCGACCTGCGAGCGCCTGGAATTCGCGGCGGTCGCCCACCCGGGCCAAGATGCGGCCGCTCCACTGCTGCAGCTCATGGCCCGGACGGCGGCGATGGAGCCCGCGGAGCTGGTCGGGCAAAGCTACTGCCACACCGGGATGCCGGCGCTGCGCCATCTCTTTGCCGTGGCAGCGTCCCTGGACAGCCTCGTGGTGGGGGAACCGCAGATCCTGGGGCAGATGAAGCAGTGCTATCACGCGGCGGGGGCTGCCGGCCTGTCCGGGCCCTTCCTGGACAGCGCCCTGCAGGCGGCCTTCGCGGCGGCCAAGCGGGTGCGCAGCGAAACCCCCATCGGCCAGCAGGCCAGCTCCATGACCCTGGTGGCCACCCAGGTCGCGGCGGATCTGCACGGGCGCTTCGAGGGTTTGCGCCTGCTGTGGCTCGGCCTCGGCGAGATGGGCGAGATGCTCTCCGCCGACTTCAAGGCCGCCGGCATCGACCAGCTTCTGGTGATGCACGGCTCCGGGCCCCGGGCCGAGGCGGCGGCGCGGCGCCTGACCTGCAACTTCGCGCCCTGGGACGCGCTCGACCATCACCTGGCCGAAGCCGACATCGTGGTCACCGACAACAGCGCCGGCCACTTCTCGCTCACTGCAGCGCAGGTCGAGGCGGCGCTGGTCCAGCGCCGCCGACGCCCGATCCTGCTGCTCGATGCCGGCGTGCCGCCCGATATCGAACCCGCGGTCGCCGAACTGGACGGGGCCTTCGTCTACGACCTGGACGATCTGGAACGCCTGGCGCAGACCTCATCCGGCGGACGCGCCGCGGCCCAGGGCATGGCCTGGGCGGTGCTGGAGGAGGAGTTGGACCGCTTTTGCCGCAGCCAGGCCGAGCGCGCCGCCGCCCCCTCCGTCGTGGCCCTGAGACAGCATTTCGAGGCGATGCGCCGTGCGGTCCTGGAGAGCGGCAACCTGGACGCCGAGGCGGCGACGCGGCTGCTGGTCAACCGGCTGCTCCACGACCCTTCGGAGATCCTGCGCCGGACCGCGGCGGAAGACCGTCAGGCCGGCGAGGATCTGGAGCAGGCCTTGCGCCGCCTGTTCCCGCTGGTACAGAAAGCGGACGAGAGTGAGGAAGAGACGTGACCCTCGACGACAGCCTGAACCGCGTGCTCAGCCGCTACGAAGAGCTGCAGAGCCTGGTGGCCACCCACCCCGATCCGGGCTCTGCGGAGCACACCGCGATGCTGAAGGAGTTCTCCGACCTGACGCCGGTGGTCGAGGGCATCGAGGCCTTGCGCGGCGCCCAGCACGAGATGGGCGATCTGGCGGAACTGATGGCCGATCCGGAGTCCGACAGCGAGATGCGCGCGCTCGCGGAGCAGGAGTTCCATGACTTGAAGCTCAAAATGCCGGACCTGGAACAGGCGCTGAAGATCCTGTTGCTACCCAAGGACGAGGCGGATTCGCGCAACGTGATCCTGGAGGTGCGCGCCGGAACCGGCGGCGACGAAGCCGCGCTTTTTGCGGCGGACCTGATGCGCATGTACCAGCGCTATGCCGAGCAGCAGGGCTGGCGCTTCGAGTTGATCGAGGCCTCGGAAAACGAGCTGGGCGGTTACAAGGAAGCCAGTGCCTCCATCACCGGCACCGCCGTCTTCGCGCGCCTCAAGTTCGAATCCGGTGCGCACCGTGTGCAGCGTGTGCCGGTGACGGAGTCGGGCGGGCGCATCCACACCTCCGCGGCCACCGTGGCGGTGTTGCCGGAGGCTCAGGAGGTCGACGTCCACGTCGACGAAAAGGACCTGCGGATCGATACCTACCGCTCCCAGGGTGCCGGCGGCCAGCACGTCAACACCACGGATTCGGCGGTGCGTATCACCCACCTGCCGACCGGCGTCGTGGTGCAGTGCCAGGACGAGAAGTCGCAGCACAAGAACCGCGCCAAGGCGATGAAGGTGCTGCTGGCCCGGCTCTACGAGGTGCAGCGCCAGGAGCAGGACGCGGAGCGCGCGGCCGACCGCAAGAGTCAGGTCGGCAGCGGCGACCGCTCGGAGCGCATCCGCACCTACAACTTTCCCCAGGGCCGGGTCACCGACCACCGCATCAATCTGACCCTCTACAAGCTGGATCGGGTGCTGAGCGGCGAAGGCCTGGATGAGATGATCGATCCGCTGATCGCCGCCGACCAGGCCGAGAAACTGGCCGAGCTGCAATGAGCCATGGCGCGGGATGACGCCCCGATGACGCTCGAAGCCGCGGTGACCGCAGCGGCACAGCGATTCGCCGCCGCCGGTATCGAGTCGCCCCGCCGCGATGCGCGCCTGCTGATCTGCCGTCTTCTGGGCGGCGGGCCGGAGCTGCTGCTGGCCGAGCCGGGGCGGGTGCTGGAGGCGGGTTAGCAGTCCGTCGTCTCTGCAGCCGTCGCGCGGCGGGAACGGCGGGAGCCGGTCTCGCGAATCCTTGGCGTGCGCGAGTTCTGGAGCCTCGAGTTCCTGCTGGACGAAGAGACGCTCGACCCGCGTCCGGACAGCGAAACCCTGGTCGAGGCGGTACTGCAATGGGCCGGCGACCGCCGTCGCGCCTGGCGCATCCTCGATCTCGGCTCCGGGTCCGGCTGTCTTCTGCTGGCGCTCCTGAGCGAACTGCCGAAGGCCCGCGGGCTGGGACTCGATCTCGCCCCCGGCGCCGTTGCGGCCGCGGCCCGCAACGCGGCGCACCTGGGCCTGTCGGATCGCGCTGCCTTCGTTCAAGGATCGTGGCAGGACGGCCTGCCGGCACCGGAGGGTTCCCAAACCTGGGACATCGTCGTCAGCAATCCACCCTATGTTGCGAGCGCGGAGATCGGCAGCCTGGCGCCCGAGGTGGCGGACTACGAGCCGTGCCTCGCCCTCGACGGCGGGGCCGACGGACTGGACGCCTATCGAAGCCTCATTCCCCGGGCGGCAAGGGTGCTGCAGCAGCAAGGATTGCTGGCGTTGGAACTGGGCGCCGGGCAGGCGGCGGCGGTCGAGAGCCTGCTTGAAGAGGCCGGTCTAGGGGCCCATCGGACTGCCCGTGACCTCTCGGGAACCGAGCGTTGCCTTCTTGCCACGCAGCCCCGGAATCCCGCCACTTGCGGGCCGGACTCGCCGGGGAATCGGAAAAAAAAGTGTTGGAAAGCCGGGCAAAGGCCTCTACCTTGAGGGGGCTGAGCCAAGGGGCTCCAAGCGTCTCGGGAGACGCATCACCACCCCACATCGACTTGTGTGTGGTTTCCAGCTCGCGGAACCGCGCTTTGGTGGTTTTGAAGAGCGCGAGCGATGAACTATCCATTCTGAAGCAAGCGAACGATGAGACAAGGTTCCAATAATGGACGTCGGCCTCGCGGCCGGACCAATCGCAAGCAGCACAGCGGGGGGCCGTCCAGGTCCCACACCTTTGACAGCAATGGACCCGACGGCCGGGTTCGGGGGAACGCGCGGCAGGTCTATGAAAAGTACCTGACACTGGCCCGTGATGCCCAATCGTCGGGCGACCGGATCGCGGCGGAAGCCTATTTTCAGCACGCCGAACACTATTTCCGCATTCTCAGCGATTCGACCGACCCGCACCGGCCGGAGCGCCGCCAGGACGACCGCCAGCCGGCCCAGAGCAATCCCGCCGAGAGCGCCGGCGAAGCGCCCCGGGACGAGGCCGCCATCCGGGTGAACGGCGAAGCCGAGGGCACCGGCCCGCAGCCGGACCTGCCGATCGATGCAGGCGGCGACAAGCGCAACGGTACGGCCGCCGAGGCGAGCCTGACGCCCGCCGCAGCGCCGGAGACGGACCAGGAGGCCAAGCCGGCGGCCCCGAAGCGCCGCGGCCGCCCGCGCAAGCCGCGCCCGGACGATCAGGACGCGAAGAGCCGGCAGGAAGACAGTCCCTCGGAAAAGGAAAACGACCCGGCCGCGCCGTGACCGTAGGGCCGTGATCGCAGCTGGGCCGCAATCCTGCCTGAGAGTCTTGCTCGAAATGAATGGTTTGATTTCAGTGGCTTGCTAAAGCCATTCCTTGCCACATCGTCACCCTCGGGCCTGTTCCGAGGGTCCATGGATAGACCGAGACCCGAACCGCGATGGATTGCCGGAACAAGCCCGGCAATGACGGTCTGGGTGGCCGCAGGGCGCGATCTCTTTGACGCACAAGGCTTCGTTCTCAGCCAGACTCTGAGGGGCCAGGCCGCAGCGGAAAGGCCAGGCCCTAGGAAAACGGCAAGTCTCTGCCGGCGGGCCCGCTCTCAGACAGCTTTCCCGGCGCAAGCTCGTCGCCCAAGGCAATGGTGCCGCCCTGGGTGACCTCCGCATAAACCCCCATGTCCATATGCCCGAAGCCCTTGCGCAGGGTGAGCGGGATGTTCATGTCGCGCGCCGCCGTATCCGGATTCACATTGGTGGCGGCGCAGCGGTCGGAACGGCGCGTTACCCTCAGGCGGGCGCTGCCGACGGACAGGTCCCGGCCGGGCCAGGTGAACTCCTCCCAGGCCGGCAAGTCGTCGATCACGATGTTGCCGCGGAAGCGCCGCGGGTCCACCGTGGTGCGGGCGACCCTTTCGAAATCCCGGACGCTGGCGAGGTTGATGATGGAGACGGAGTCCGGCACCGCCTCCTCGTGGCTGCTGCCGGTCAGCTCCTGAAACGCCGGGGTGCCGCGCGGCGAGCCGGCGAAAAACCCGGCGAAGAACTGATTGAGCAACATCCGCCCGGTCTGGTCGCAGGGATTGGCGGAGACCACCTGCCGGCCCTGGCGGTGGATCGTCAAGAGCGGTGCCGCAGCGTCGTAATCCATGGTGAGCTGCGCCAGCTTCTCTTCCTGGACCAGGTCGAAGAAGCCGCGCCGGGCGCCGGTGGTCAGGCCATAGACCAGGGCAAAGCGGCGGTCCTCCGGCAGGCCGGCGCCGGCGGCCAGGGTTACCGCTTCCAGGGTCTGTTCGTTCAGGCCCTTGACCGGAAAGCGGCAGAGCCTCCGCACGCGGGCAGCCATCGCGTCTCTCGCTGGAATGTTGCACTGCAACTAACCGCCTTCGCCGCCGCCGAGTCAAGGCGCGTCCCGTCGGCGCCGGGTGCGACTGCGGAAAAGATCTCAATTACGAATGAGAATGATTTGCAATATCAAAATAAGCGGGCTATCTTCAGCCCGTGCTCTTCGCTGCCGATTCGGCGGGTTCCGGGCAGCCGGCTTGGTCTTCTGGACTGCCAGGCCGGGTGCCAAGGTACGCAGGGTCCTCGTGGCGGTAAGCATTGATCTCTCCTGATCCACACTTTCGGGCAATGCCCCGCCCCTGCCAGCCGAAAGGCACGGCAGGGGCTCTCTTTTTCGGAATAATCCCCGTGAAGCACGGCCAGAAGGAATGGGTCTACTACGACTACCGTCACGACGCGCTACACTATGTCAACAACGTCGAGTCGTTCTGGCGGCTGTTCAAGAAATCGGTGGACTGCACGCACATTCACGTTTCGGCCAAGTACATGGATCGATATCTGCGGGCGTTTACTTCTCGCTCAAACCATCGCGAGATGCAGAACGCGATGTTCGGTCTTCTGACTGGGGCTGTGTAGCTAGAGCACGAATAACAGCCTCGACCTCTGCCAATTCCGCTGGGCCAGCCCCTTGGGCGTCTTGCTAAGCGATAAGCTCTTGTAATCGCCCGGTTTTCATCGCCTCAGCCAAGCGTAACATCTTGGAATCCTTGACTTATCAGGCGATTAAAAGTAAATCACATTGCTGGTGGCCGTGCCACCGGGTCCGCTACACCCGATGACACAGGCAACCAACTACGCTTTTAACGCGCGGTCTTTCCGCACTGAGCTTCACCCCCCTTCGGGTTAGCCCTGGCACAGGGCGGGGTTGGCGGGCGCGGACCCGCCGGGATACGGGTCACGGGAGCTTCACCTCTCGTGACCCGAACTATCTTCAGCCTCGGACTCATTGTCTTTCCGCTCCGGTTCAATAATCGGATAGCAGAAATCGATGACCGGGCCGATGGTGGCCAAAAATCGCTCGCGTTGATCTTCGGTCCAACCCTGTCCCTGAGGGGGCAGGCTAGCCATAAGACCAGCTAGAGCCGGAGGCAGATTGCTAGTCGAGTTGTGCTGTGCGCTAGCCCTTGGGGTCTTCGGAGTTCTGGTTGGCTTTATGGCCGCTGAAGTGTCTTTCGACTTGCGCGGCGTTGGCGCGGGTCTTTCTGGTCGAACGCCTGCTGCGGCAAAGAGCCCCATGAAAAGCGAAACCATTCGCGACTGCTGGCCTACCGGCGTATAGCTTCTGAAAGCATCACGAATCTCAGTCTCGCTCGCCTTGGCCGGATCAATGAACTGAAGGGCATCGGCATATGCCGAATGCAGCCATTCCGCCAGCCGCTGCTTGTATTCTGTCTCAGGGGCGAGACGAAGGCCTTCCAACGTGTCGGTCGGCTTCCCGGCCTCATCAATCAGATCGAGTGTCTGAAGGGCATACAGGGTCCGGGGGATCAGACTCTCGGAGACGCCGCCGCGAGCCAAAACCTCTGCGTTAACCGGCGTCGGGAGTCCCTTGGTTCGATGTCGATCAACGACGCTAATCACCGCCGAGGCGGGGGCGTAGGGCGCGGAGCCATTGCTTGTAACAGGCATGGTGGTTCTCGTTTCTGTATGGTGTTGGACAAGATATTTCCCTGAACCACATCTGTCAATAGCCTGTTCTTGTCTCAAGATACGCATATGTTTACAGATTAACATATTGATTTTCAAGAGAAAATAGTTTTATAGAAAATCTCGTACGAAAAACATAATGAAATGGGCGATTGAGAAGGTTTTGATCCAGGGGTTGTTTCAAGGGGGCGTGTGGGGTGACTGGCCACCTCAAGGTCCGAGAATTGCTTGAAAATTGGTGTAACAGCCGACTCCGAGGAGGGCGCGCGAACGTTACTTGCCCAGGTCCTGGCAAGGTGGATGAGATCATAGGGCTGGGACAGAATGGCGGTTGGCTGGTTAATGGTTGGGTGATAACAAGAGACTCGTGATCTACTTGCTCTCAGTCGATAGTCTCGCCCTTTTCTGAGCCTTTCTTCGGCGGTGCGCGCGCTTGGCATGGGTGCTGACCATCGTCGCCGGCGGTGGCGGCCGCTGGTTGGAAATTAAGCATTTCCGTTGAAAATACCGGGTCTTGGGGCCTTGTGTCTTTTTTGCAACAGCCCCATATGCAAGGGCGGGACAAGGGCCCTCGGGCCGGTCCCGGCGATCCCGCGCCTCTTGGAAGGGCGGGGTGGCCCAGCTACCACGGATTGACTCGCCTGCATGCCGCTTTAAGGGTGCGGGAAGGGGGAACTGAATGGACCTGAATCGCTATACCGAACGCTCGCGCGGCTTCCTCCAGGCTGCGCAGACCCTTGCCAGCCGCAAACATCACCAACGCCTGACGCCGGAGCATCTTCTGAAGGTGCTGCTCGACGACGAGGAGGGTCTGGCGCGCAGCCTGATCCGCGCGGCCGGCGGCAAGCCGGAGGCGGCGGTGAAGGCCGTCGACGCGGCGCTCGCCAGGCAGCCGAAGGTGGAAGGCGCCGGCGCCGGCCAGCTCTATCTCGCCCAGGAGACCAACGATCTTTTCGCCCAGGCCGAGAAGCTTTCCGAGGAGGCCGGCGATTCCTATGTGACCGCCGAACGCCTGCTGCTGGCCCTGGCCATGCTGCCGGGCAGCGCCGCCGCCAAGGCGCTGAGCGATTCCGGGGTCACGCCCAAGAGCCTGAACCAGGCGATCAACACCATGCGCAAGGGCCGGCGCGCCGATACGGCGACCGCCGAAGACCAGTACGAGGCGCTCAACAAATACGCCCGCGACCTCACCGAAGTAGCCCGGGAGGGCAAGCTGGACCCGGTGATCGGCCGCGACGAGGAGATCCGCCGCACGGTGCAAGTCCTGTCCCGCCGCACCAAGAACAATCCTGTCCTGATCGGCGAGCCCGGCGTCGGCAAGACCGCCATCATCGAGGGGCTGGCCCAGCGCATCGTCAACGGCGACGTGCCCGACACCCTGAAGGACAAGCGGCTGATGTCCCTCGACCTCGGGGCCATGGTGGCCGGCGCCAAGTTCCGCGGCGAGTTCGAGGAGCGCCTGAAGTCCGTGCTGCAGGAAATCGCCGATGCCGGCGGCGAGATCATCGTCTTCATCGACGAGCTTCACACCCTGGTAGGCGCCGGCAAGGCGGAGGGGGCGATGGACGCCTCCAACATGCTGAAGCCGGCCCTGGCGCGCGGCGACCTGCACTGCGTCGGCGCCACCACGCTCGACGAGTACCGCAAGCACATCGAAAAGGACGCGGCCCTTGCCCGGCGCTTCCAGCCGGTCTTCGTGCCGGAGCCCAGCGTCGAGGAGACCATCTCCATCCTGCGCGGCCTGAAGGAGAAGTACGAGCTGCACCACGGCGTGCGCATCACCGACAGCGCCATCGTCGCCGCGGCGACTCTTTCCAACCGTTACATCTCCGACCGCTTCCTGCCGGACAAGGCCATCG
This sequence comes from Pelagibius sp., assembly GCF_028289705.1. Classification (GTDB taxonomy): domain Bacteria; phylum Pseudomonadota; class Alphaproteobacteria; order Kiloniellales; family Kiloniellaceae; genus Pelagibius. The sequence continues at coordinate 1,545 of NZ_JANQOI010000045.1, read as the reverse complement.
ACCTGGTGGATGAGTCCGCGAGCCGCCTGCGCATGGTGGTGGACTCCAAGCCGGAAGAGATCGACGAGCTCGACCGCCGTCTGGTGCAAATGAAGATCGAGCAGAACGCGCTACAGAAGGAAAGCGACAAGGCCTCCAAGGAGCGGCTGGAGAAGCTGACCGCCGAGATCGCCGAGTTGGAGGCGAAGTCGAAGGAGCTGACCGACCAGTGGCAGGGCGAGAAGGACAAGCTGGCCGGCGCCCAGAAGCTGAAGGAACAGCTCGACCAGGCGCGCGGCGAACTGGACATCGCCCAGCGCGAGGGCGACCTCAACCGGGCCAGCGAACTGAAATACGGCGTCATCCCCGGCCTCGAAAAGCAGCTCGAGGAGGCCGAGCAGGCCCAGGAACACCGCATGCTGAACGAGGAGGTGACCGACGGCGACATCGCCTCCGTGGTGTCGCGCTGGACCGGCATTCCCGTCGACAAGATGCTGGAGGGCGAGCGCGAGAAGCTGCTCTCCATGGAAGACGCGCTGCGCCAGAGCGTCATCGGCCAGGAGGACGCCATCGTCTCCATCGCCAACGCGGTGCGCCGTGCGCGCGCCGGGCTACAGGACCCGAACCGGCCCATCGGCTCCTTCCTGTTCCTCGGCCCCACCGGCGTCGGCAAGACGGAGCTGACCAAGGCGCTGGCCCGCTTCCTCTTCGACGACGAGACGGCGATGGTCCGCCTCGACATGTCGGAGTACATGGAAAAGCACGCCGTGGCCCGCATGATCGGCGCGCCCCCGGGCTATGTCGGCTACGAGGAGGGCGGCGCGCTCACCGAGGCGGTGCGCCGGCGGCCCTATCAGGTGGTGCTCTTCGACGAGGTGGAGAAGGCGCATCCCGACGTCTTCAACATCCTGCTGCAGGTGTTGGACGACGGGCGCCTGACCGACGGCCAGGGTCGCACCATCGACTTCCGCAACACCCTGATCATCCTCACCTCCAACCTGGGCTCGGAGATTCTGGCCGCCCAGCCCGAGGGCGAGGACAGCGATGCTGTGCGCAATCAGGTGATGGAGGTGGTGCGCGGCGCCTTTCGGCCGGAGTTCCTCAACCGCCTGGACGAGGTGCTGCTGTTCCACCGCCTGACCCGCCCGCAGATGACCGGCATCGTCGACATCCAGTTGGCGCGCCTCCATGCCATGCTGGCGGACCGCAAGATCACCCTGGAACTGGACGAGCAGGCCAAGGTCTGGCTCGCCGACAAGGGCTACGACCCGGTTTATGGCGCGCGGCCGCTGAAGCGGGTGATCCAGCGCGAGCTGCAGAACCCCTTGGCCAGCCTGATCCTGGAAGGCAAGATCGGCGACGGCGACACGGTCAGCGTGAGCGCCGGGGCCGAAGGCCTGGCGATCAACGGAGAGATGGTCGCAGCGGCCTGAGCCAGAGCCTGGTCTTGAAGGAATCTCGATGTTCTACGACACCCGGACCGGCGACCACGGGTTGCCGCACAATCCCTTCAAGGCCTGCATCGTGCCGCGGCCCATCGGCTGGATCACCTCGGTGAACGAGGCG
>NZ_JANQOI010000017.1 GCF_028289705.1 Pelagibius sp. | reverse complement strand
CTCAAGGACGCCTTCGACACGGCCGGAGTGCCGGCGACCGTCTGCTCGCGCCTCCATGCCCATCGCGTTCCCCGGGACGACGCCGAGGCATGGCGTCGTCTGCGGGCCGCGGGCGCGGTGCTCATGGGCAAGCTTCAATGTGCCGAGCTTTGTCTCGGCGCGCCCGGGGGCGACGACTTCGTCCCCTACGCGAGAAATCCCTGGGACCCCCGCCGTACGCCGGGGGGCTCGTCGTCGGGTGCCGCGGCGGCGCTCGCCTGCGGCCTCCTTCCGGCGGCACTCGGCACGGACACAGGCGGATCGATCCGGATTCCGGCGGCGTTCTGCGGGGTCGCGGGCCTGAAACCGACCGTCGGTCTGGTCAGTCTCGCGGGCGTCTTCCCGCTGTCGCCGTCGCTGGACCACGCCGGGCCCATGGCCCGAACAAGCCGGGACTGCGCCTACCTGCTGGACGCAATCGCGGGCCGCGAGGACGGGCAGGCCGCTGCCTCGGGTTTCGTCGCCGGGCTGACCGAACGCCTCGACGGGCTGCGCGTCGGCTATGTCCGGGTCTTCGCCGAAGACGAGGCCGTCACCCCCGAACAGCGCGCGGCGACCGAGGCCGCCCTGGGCATCCTCGGCGACCTGGGCGCCGAGGTGCGGGAGGTGACGCTTCCCGATCTTTGGGATTTCACGATCTGCAATATGACGATCATGATGGCCGAAGCTTTTGACATCCACGGCGCCGACCTCCGCCGGCGCGCCGGCGAGGTTTCCCGCGTGACGCGGGCGCGGATCACGGCCGGTGCCTTCGTCCGGGCCGAGGACTACCGCCACGCGCTGAAGGCCCGCCGCCTGCTCATGCGCGCGACCGCGGAGGCGATGGAGGCGGTCGACGTCCTCGTTTATCCCGCGGCGCTCGACGACCCGCCGCGGATCGAAGACATCACGCCCCTCGGCTACCTGGAGGTGCCGTCGATCACCGCGCCCGCCAATGTCGCCGGCGTTCCGGCCGCTTCGGTGCGCTGCGGAGTCTCCGCCGCGGGGATGCCGATGGCCTTCCAGGTGGCCGGGCGGCGCTTCGCGGACGCGGCGGTTCTGCGGGTAGCCCACGCGTTCGAGGCTGCAACGCCTGAACTCAATCGTCTTGCGGGTTAACCCCGCGATCACGTGGTTCCCTGTGGCGGTGCAGGGCGCGTGCTCAGGCCCAGCACGACCAGTCCGCTGATCACGATCAGCACGATGCCCAGCGCATCGGTCAGGTCGGGCACTTCGGAGAGAACGAAATAGCCGATCAGGGCAGCCCAGAGAATGCGCCCGTAGTCGAGGGCGCCGACGAGGACGGACGAGGCCATGCGATACGCGATGGCGACGCAGGTGTGCACGAGGATGGCCGTCACCGCCAGGGTCACGAACCAGACCCACTCCTCGGGCTCCGGCACGGTCATGTAGGGCGCGCCGGCCGCGCCGTAGACCAGGGCGCCTGCCAGGCTGAAATAGAACACCACCGCATAGTTCGTGCTGTGGGCGGGCATGCGGCGGACCGCCAGGTTCATGCCGGCGGCCAGGAGCGAGCCCAGTACGACGACGAAGGAGTCCCACCCGATCCCGGCCGTCCCCGGTCGCAGCACGATGATCGCGCCGACGAAGCCCGCCAGCAGGGCCGCCCAGCCGAGCGGTGCGACCCGTTCGTGGTACAGGATACGGGCGAGGATCAGCGTGAAGATCGGCGTCGTGAAGTTGATCGCGGTGACGGTAACGATCGGCAGGGTGCGAAGCGCGAAATAGAAGCAGGCCATTGTGGAGATCGCAAAGGCGGCATGGACCGCGTGTGCGCGGAGGTCCGCGGACAGGATGGCGCGGCGATTGCTTTCAAAACACAGCAGCGGCAGCAGCAGCAGGAAGGTCAACCAGGCCCGCCCGGCCAGCATCTCGAAAGCGCCGACACCCAAGGCGGTCAGCGCCTTGACGGTCACGCCGATGATCGGAACGAACACCGTGTTGGCGAGCATCGCGGCGGCGCCCAGCACCGGCCGCGCCTCGATGACCCCCGACGGGCTGGTTACGGGTCTTGTCATGGACCGAAGACGCGGTCCGGCCGGTCTGGCCCGGCAAGACCGGCGCCGGCTCTCGCATCAGTCATTTACGCGCTCCGTCACGGGGCATCCCGACCCTTGTGGTGAACACCGGCGCAGGCGGCCTTGGGTGTGGCCGCCCCTTTGCATTGCTCGGCGGACCGGGGCCGTTGGGGCTCCGTTTGGAGCCACCCCTGCGATCCCCAGTGAGTATGAGGGTTATACGGATATCGTTTCTCAATGCGGATTTTAGATATCATTTTTGAGTTGTGTGAGGGCGAAAATGGATCAATACTGCTGAATTATGGGTGTTTCCATGCCGAATTTACCGACAGGATGGCGATATGGCGCGGGGCGTTGTGGCGATGGAGGAGGGGCTGGCCGATAGTGCTTCGGGCCGCCGTTCCGTCGCGGTGCTCGCCCGCGGCTTCGACATTCTTCGCGCCTTCCAGCCCGGCGGCGGCGCGCTCGGCAATCAGGAACTCTCCCATGCCACCGGCATTCCCAAGGCCACGGTATCGCGCCTGACGCATACGCTGGCCGAGCTCGGTTACCTTCGGCACCTCAAAGCGGAAGGAAAATACGAGCTCACTGAGGCGATCCTCGCGCTCGGCTACGCCGTTCTGTCGAACATCGTCGTGCGCCAGGTCGCGCACGATCCGATGATGGAACTTGCGCTTCAGCACGAGGTGTCGGTGGGGCTGGCGTCGCGCGACCGGCTTAACCTGATCTTCGTCGACGTTTGCAGAAGCCGCCTCCTGTCGACCCTGCATCTTGAGGTGGGCTCACGGGTGCCCATGCCGACGACAGCCGTGGGCCGCGCCTTCCTGGCCGGTGTGCCCGACGACGAAAGGACTTTCTATTTCGAACGCTTCGAGGAGCGGTTCGGGCGCGATGACTGGGCCGAGTTGCGGCCCCTGGTCGAAGACGGGATCGCGCAGGTGCATGATCGCGGCTTTTGCTACGTCGAAGACGAGTGGCTGAAGGGCATGCGCGCCGTTGCGACGCCACTGGTGGCGACCGACCGCAGCGCTGTCATGTCGATGATGTGCGGTGCGCCCGCATTTCGCGTCGACCGCGACAAGCTCGAGAATGAACTGGGCCCCAGGCTGAGCCACCTGTGCTCGGGTCTTGCGCCCAGCTTGCGGTGATGGGTTCTGCTGTGATGGCTGTGCAGATGGCTGGGGCGGTGACCGGACGTTGTCCGGTTCATCGTGAAAAAACAAGGCCTTCGGGCGCCGGCCCCGACCCTGCGCAGCGGGTCTGCGCCGGCCCGGGAACCCTCCGATGACCGAGAGGACCCTGGCAGAGCACCTGATAACCGCCCTTCACCGACGTGGCACGCGGCGCGTCTACGGTGTGCCCGGGGGTGGGTCGAGTCTTGATCTCATCGCTGCCGCCGAAGACCTCGGCATGACCTTCGTGCTGACGCGCTGCGAGAACGCGGCGGTGATGATGGCGGCGACCGATGCCGACATTTCGGGCGCTCCGGGTGCGGTGCTGACGACCAAGGGGCCCGGTCTGGCCCAGGCGATGAACGGTCTCGCGCACGCGGCGCTCGACCGCGCGCCGGTGGTGCTCGTCACCGACGGCTTCTCCGCCGAACTCGCCGGCTACGTCACGCATCAGGTCTTCGATCAGGCGGCCATGAGCCGCCCCGTGGTCAAGGGGTACAGCCGCCTTGAAGGAGATGGCGCCGCCGGCGAGATCGAACGGCTCCTGGATCTGGCGATGGAGCCCCGCCGCGGTCCCGTGCACATCGAACTGACGGCTGTGGCCGCAAAGCGCCGGGTTGCAGCCACATCCGCCGCCGCACCTCCGGAGGCGCCGGAACTGCCCGACCTGCAGGAAGCGCACGATCTGCTGTTGCGGGCGAAACGGCCTGTTGCCGTCGTCGGACTGGAGGCGCGTCATCCGGATGACGCGCGCGCCGTGGCGACCTTCGTCGAATCGCTCGCCTGTCCGGTTCTGACCACCTACAAGGCCAAGGGCGTCATCCCGGACGGCCATCCGCAACGCGTGGGACTGTTCACGGGCGGGGCCGCCGAGGCGCCGACGGTCGAGCGGGCCGACCTGATCGTTCTCATCGGCCTCGACCCCGTGGAGCTGATCCTACAACCCTGGCGCTACGACGCGCCGGTGCTGGACATTGCCGAGACGCGGCACAGGCCGCACTACGTCGAACCGGCGGCAGGCTGCTATGGGCCGCTTGCCCCCACGCTCGAAGCGCTCGCCAGCCGCAACCGCGCGAGCGATTGGGACCGCGACGAGATCTCCCGCTTGCGCGCGGACATGGGTGCGGCCATTGCCTTTCCGCAGGGTGCGCCCGTCGATCCGCAGGTGGTCGTGGAGCGTGCCGCAGCGGTCTTCGGGTCCGGGGCACGGATCGCTGTCGATGCCGGGGCGCACATGCTCAGCGCAACCGGCTTCTGGCCCGCCGAGCGGCCGAACGACCTGCAGATCTCGAACGGACTCGCGTCGATGGCCTTCGCGCTGCCGGCTGCGATCGCCGCGGGCCTTGCCGAGCCGGAGCGGCGCGCCATCGCCTTTACCGGTGACGGCGGCCTCAAGATGTGCCTCGGCGAGCTTGCCACCGCTGTTCAGTACGAGGTTCCTGTCACGGTGATCGTCTTCAATGACGGCGCGTTGACGATGATCGACCTGAAGCAACAGCAGAGAAAGATGAAGACCGCGGGCGTGCGCTGGCCGCGCACCGATTTCGCGGCCATCGCACGCGGCTTCGGTTGCGCCGCCTGGCGGGTCGCCACGGCGGAGGACTATGAGGCCGCGCTCGCCGCGGCGCGGGAGACCCAGGGCCCGGCGCTGATTGACGTGGTGATCGATCCGGGCGGCTATGCCCGGCAACTCAGCGCGATGCGGGGCTAGGCGATGAGCATGTCGATCCTAGGCCCGCAGGGCTTCGAGCCGCGAGCGGGCGCCCTGCAGAAACATCGTCTGGTCGTTGCCGGCAAGAATGAAATGCATGCCGAAGCCGATGTAGCGCTGCGCCATCGCCGCATCGGCGACACCGCCGAACCCGGCGATCTTGCCGTTGCGGCGGGCCGCTTCGGCGACCCTCTCCATGGCGCCGACGACCGCCGGATCGCCGTAGGCGCTCGGCTTGCCCAGCGTGAAGGTGAGGTCCGAAGCCCCGACGAACAAGACGTCGACTCCCTCGACGGCGGCGATCTCATCGACAGCCTCCAGCGCCGCGGGGCTTTCGATCATCACGACGCAGAGAGTGATCGGATCGAGCTTTTCCGCCGCCTCGCGGAAACTCATCGGGCGGTAGCCGAGTTGCGGGACGATGCCCGGAACCGAGCGTTCGCCGAGTGGCGGAAAGCGGCATTGCCGCGCCACCGCAGCGGCGGTTTCGGGGTCGTCCACATGCGGGACGATGACGCCCATGGCCCCGTTGGACAGCACCCGGTGGATCGCGGGGGGCGAGGGGTCTGCCATGCGCACAAGCGGCGTCACGCCCGCCTCGACCCCGGCCAGGGCCGTCTGGCTGATCTGGTCGAAACTCAAGGGTCCGTGTTCGAGATCCAGGAACATCCAGTCGTAGCCGCAATCGCGCAGCATCGCGGCGATGTCCGGCGTGCGTGTCAGCCGGCAACTCACCCCGAAACAGGGGCCGTCGGCGAGGCGCGTTTTGAGATCTCCGGTCATTGGGCAAGCTCCTTCAGACGCAGGTCGGTGAGGAGCATATGACCGGTCTTGTGCGTAATCATCAGCGGAAGCCGGGCCGCCATCGCAACGGCCTGCGGTGTCACGCCGCAGCCCCAGAAGACCGTTTCGTCCTCCGGTCCCACCACGGCCGGGGCGCCCCAGTCGACTTTGTCCGGATCGTCGATGCCGATTTCCCGGGGATCGCCGACATGCACCGGTCCGCCATGGGTGGCGGGGTAGCGGCTGGTGACCTCGATCACACGGTCCAGTTGGTGGCGAGGGATCGGGCGCATCGAAACGACCATGGGCCCTTCGAACGGACCGGCCGCCGCGCACTGAAGTCCCGAGGTGTAGACCGCAATGCGCCCGCCGGGTCTGTCGAGATGTGCGACATCGATGCCGTGGTCCAGCAGAATCTGGTCGAAGGAAAGCGAGCACCCCATGGCAAAGGCAACGAGGTCTTCGCGCCAGAGATCGCGAATGTCCCCGGGTTCGGCCGCAAGCTCGCCATCGCGGTAGACGCTGTATTCCGAAAGGTCGGTGCGCACATCGGAGCCGGGTGCGATCTGGCGAAACTCGGGATCGCCGGTGTCGGTCACGTCGAGCAGCGGGCAGGGCTTGGGATTGCGGTGACAGAAACGCATGAAGTCGAGTGCATAGGCCTCCGGAACGATCGCGACATTGGCCTGCACGAAGCCGCGCGCCAATCCGTGGGTGGTCGTGCGCCATGCGCCGGCGCGCACGGCTTCGCGCACGTCGCGAGCGCTGCCTGTTTCGAGCTTGTTTCGCACGTCATCCACGTCTTGTTCGGCCATGCCGAATCCTCCGTTTTCGATACCGCCGGTGGGGCTGGTGCTCGCTCCGGCGGTATCGCAAGAGCGTCGCTCTCGGGTCGGGGTTTGAGCGCTGTTTCACCGCTTCGGCGGCAGATGCTTCCGTTCACGGGCCGATTCGACGCAACTCGTCGCGCCGCGCGCGCTAATTGAGGAGAGGAAACATGATTGACCGTATTGTCAAGAGCGCCCTTGCCCTGGTGCTCACAGCCGGCGCTGCTGTTGCGCAGGATTACCCATCGGAGCCCATTACTCTGATCGTGCCATACTCGCCGGGCGGCAACGGCGATATCACCTCGCGCTTCGTTGCCGATCAGGCGAGCGATATCCTGGGCGTCAAGTTCATCGTCGAAAACCGTGCGGGCGGCGGCGCCTTTATCGGTATCAACAGTTGCGCCAATGCCGATCCGGACGGCTACACGATCTGCTTCATTTCCACGAGCCCGATCACCGTTCGTCCGCATGTGATCGATGCGCCCTACGACCCGATGAAGGACCTGACCTACGTCGGCCAGTTCCTGCTGTCCAAGCAGCCGATCATTGCGCGCAGCGACGGCAAGTTCACCAGCCTCGATGACGTGATCGCCTATGCCAAGGAGAAGCCGGGTCAGCTGCGCTGGTCGGCTGCCGTGCCGCGGGGCGGGCCGCACCTCGCGACCGAGGCGATGTTCCGCGCCGAAGGGGCGGTGACGACCTTCCTGCCCTCCAAGGGCGGTGCCGTCGAGCTGGCAAACTTGCTCTCGGGCACCATCGACCTCGCGGTGATCTCCGACTATGGACCGGCGCTCGACAACGGTGAAATCGTCATCCTCGGAGAGACCAGCCCGGGCCGGAACCCGCAAGCGCCCGACGCGCCGACGCTGAGCGAACTGGGTTATCCGCTGGAGCTCGCGAGCTTCTTCGGTCTCGCGGCGCCGGACGGTCTGCCTGACGACGTGATCGCCGTCTGGGACGACACGCTAAAGCAGATCACGGAGAGCGAGGAGTTCACGACCCTCATGGAGCGGATCAAGACCAAGGGCGCATATCTGAGCTCGGCCGATTTCACGGCCCAGGTCCGTGCCGACTATGAGGCCATGGGCAAGGCGACGCAGAAGTTCGGCCTCGCCAAGTGACTGCCTTCCAGGTTCCGGCGGCCGGCTCCAGGCCGGCCGTCGGATAGACGGTCGAAGGAACAGACCCATGCCGGGCCAAACCATGCCAGGCCACCTGCGTCTCGAGCTGCTGCTGATTGCCGTGCTTCTGCCGATCGTTGCGGTCTTCGCCTTTTGGTATGTGCCGCTTTCGGTCGATGCACCGCAGGGGTTCGGCGCCGAGAGCGAGATTTCGCCGCGCTTCGCGCCCTATCTGCTCGCCGCGCTCATGACCGCGGCAATGGTCGGGCGATTGCTGCAGCTCTTGTGGCACGGTATCCGTGGGCGCCTTGCTTCGCTGCCCGACGACATGACCTACGTGGGCACGGCGCAGGAGACCCGCCGCGGCGCCTTTCTCAATGCGCTGGCCGTGGCCTACGGATTCATCCTGATTCCGTTCCTCGGGTTCTACGTGGCGAGCTTCGGCCTGACGATGTTTCTCGTCCATCGGCTTGGTGAACGCCGCCTGCTAATGGCCGGTGTAATCGCGCTTGCCTGCGTCCTCTTCACCTATCTGCTGTTCGAGCAGCTTTTGAACGTCCGGCTCCCGCGTGGAGAACTCGGCGCTCTCTAGTGCCAATTCGAAGGCCAAGGTTCCTATGGAAAGCATTCTCGCAGGCATCTCTCTCGCGCTCACGTGGGAATCGATCACGGCGGTGTTCATCGGGCTTCTGGCCGGTCAGTTGCTCGGAGCGATTCCGGGGCTGACCGCCACGATGACCGTGGCGCTGCTGATCCCCTATACTTACTATCTCGATCCCTGGGTCGGGATTCCGATGCTGATCGGGATGTTCAAGGGCTCGCTGTTCGGCAGCTCGGTCACCGCCATCCTGGTCAAGACACCCGGAACGCCGGCCGCCGCGGCCACCGTGCTCGACGGCTATCCGATGGCGCAGCAGGGCAAGGGTGAGAAGGCGTGCAAGATGGCGCTCTACAGCTCCGTCTTCGGCGACGGTTTTTCCGATATCGTGCTGATCTTCGGCGCCTCCTTCCTGGCTGCGATCGCGCTCAATTTCGGGCCGGCGGAGTACACACTGCTGGTGGCCTTCTCGCTGCTGACCATGGGCTTCGTCTCCGGTGCCAAGGTCTGGAAGGGCATCGTGGCGATGCTCCTCGGCATGCTCATCGGCATCGTCGGTCTGGACCCGGTGACGGCGACCCCGCGTCTGACCTTGGGCTTTCTCGAACTGGAAGAGGGGGTCGGCCTGATCCCCATGCTCATCGGCTTTCTCGCCATCGCGGAGGTGCTGCGCCAGATGGAGCTGCCGCGCAAGCACCTGGCGATGAGCACCGTCTCCTTCTCCGCCGATCCCGCCGACCGGCGCGTGTCGTGGCCCGAGTTTCGCCGCTGCCTGCCGACGCTTTTCAAGTCCTCCTCCATGGGCACGGCGGTGGGGGCCTTGCCCGGCATCAGCGCGACGGTCGCGGCCTTCCTCGCCTACAACGAGGCGCGGCGCGCCTCGCGCAATCCCGAGAAGTTCGGGAAGGGGACGCTGGAGGGCGTGGCGGCGCCGGAGAGTGCAAACAACGCGGTTTCGGGCGCCAACCTGATCCCGCTCATGGCCTTCGGCATTCCGGGCGACATCGCGGCTGCGCTGATCCTCTCGGCATTGCTGATCCAGGGCATCACGCCCGGTCCGGTCGTCTTTCGGGACAATCCCGAACCGATCTATGCAATCTTCACCGCGCTCCTGCTGGCCAACCTGTTCAACCTCCTGCTCGGCCACGGGTTGATCAAGGTCGCGCGCAGGGTCGTGGCCGTGCCCAAGCGGGTGCTGTTCCCCGCGGTTCTGGTGATCGCGGCGGCGGGCGCCTTCGCGATGCGGGGATCGGTGTTCGACATCCAGCTCGTGTTTCTGTTCGGGCTGCTCGGCTGGGGGCTGACGAAACTCGCCTTTCCCACGGTGCCGCTGCTGATCGGCTTCATTCTCATGCCGATCCTCGAATCGAACCTCCGGGTGTCGATGCTGATCGCCAGCTCGGTGCCCGACCCGCTGCTCTATTTCTTCCAGCGGCCGGCATTCGTGACCCTGATCATTGTCATGCTGCTGCTGCTGGCGTTGATCCTGCGCCGTGTGTTGCGCGACAATTCGGCGGCGCGTGCCAGCCGGCTGAAGGAGGGTTGAGATGGGTGGAGGCTCCGCCTATCCGCTCGGCTGGCTCAACGGCAGCTTCGTGCCCGCGGGCGATGTGAGGCTGCCGCTGCTCGCACCGGGCGTGTCCTACGCCGCTGCCGTCTTCGAGGGCATTCGCGCCTATGTCCGGGCGGACGGCGGGGGGATCGCGCTCTTCCGGATGGGCGACCACCTGGAGCGGCTGCTGCGCTCGGCCGCGGTGCTCGGGCTCGACGAGATCCCGCAGCCCGCGCTCATGGCCGAGGCGATTGTTGGCCTGATGAAGCGCAACGCGGTGGCCGAGGACTGCTACATCCGCATCCAGGTCTATGTCGACGGCGAGGGCGAGATGACCGCCCGCGGCCCGACCGGGATGGCCATCCTCGCCCGTCCCCGGCCGCAGCTCACCGAGCGCCTGGAGCGCGGCATCCGCTGCCAGGTGTCGAGCTGGCGGCGCATCGGGGACAACGCGAGCCCGCCCCGGATAAAGGCGGCGGCCAACTATCTCAACAGCCGTCTCGCCGGGCTGCAGGCCAAGGCCGACGGTTACGATACGGCGCTCCTGCTGACCGAGGCCGGGCAGGTCGCCGAGGCGCCGGGGGCCTGTGTTCTGATGGTGCGCGATGGGGAGCTTCTGGCACCGCCGGTGACGGCCGGCATTCTCGAAAGCCTGACGCGCGACACGGTTCTGCGCCAGGCGCGCGCCAGCGGGCTGGTTGCGCGGGTGAGCGAGCGCCCGGTGGACCGGACCGAGCTTTATGCGGCGAGCGAGATCATGCTGGTGGGCACCGGAATGGAGGTCGTGCCCGTGGTCGGCGTCGACCGTTTCGCCGTGGGGGACGGCTGCCGCGGCCCGGTCACAGAGGCGCTTCAGGACCGCTACTTCGCGCTCGTCCGCGGCGGCGAGCCTTCCCCTGAGGGCTGGCTGACCCCGGTAACCCCCGATCTGGAGACGCAAGAGTGAACCAACTGAGCCCGGTAAAGGTCGGTGTTGTCTGGGAACGCCTCAACGGACTGATGGATCAGGTCGCCGAAACCTGCGTGCGCACCTCCTTCTCGGCGGTGGTGCGGGAGAACTACGACTTCGCCATCGGGCTGCTCGACGCCCGGGGGCGGCAGATCGCGCAAAGCCGCCGCAGCGTTCCCTCGTTCATCGGGACGATGTCGCGCACCCTGACGGCGATGCTGGAGAAGTTCCCTGTCGATACGCTGCAGCCGGGCGACGTGCTGATCACCAACGACGGCTGGCTGGGAACCGGGCACCTCAACGACATCACCATGATCAAGCCGCTGTTCCGCGACGGCCGTCACCTGGGTTACGTCGGTTCGATCTTTCACACCGTCGACATCGGCGGGGCGCCGTCGCCCTCCGCCAAGGACAGCTATGAAGAGGGGCTGACCATCCCCGTTGCCAAGATCGTCTCCGAAGGGGCCGAGAACCCGCTCCTGATCGATTTCATCGAGGCCAACCTGCGCGAACCCGAGGAAACGCTGGGCGATATCCGCTCGCAGTTCGCGGCATACCACAGGTGCAGCGAGCGCCTGCTGCGCTTGCTGGACGAGGAGGACCTCGACGATCTCGAGGCCTTCTCCGATGACGTGCTGGACCGCTCGGAAGCCAGTCTGCGCCGGGCGATCGAGGCCATCCCGGACGGGGTCTATGCTGGCGGGCTGACCGCTGACGGTTTCGAGCATCCCCTGGAAATACGGTGCAGCCTCACGGTTCGCGGGTCGGAGATCGTGGTCGACTATGCGGGCACCGCCGAGCAGATCGAACGCCCCGTCAATTCGCCCATGACCTTCACGAAGGCCTATAGCTGCTACGCGATCAAGTGCGCGCTGGACCCCGGTACACCGATCAATGACGGCACGTTCCGCCCGATCCGGGTGACTGCGCCGGAAGGCTCGCTCGTCAATCCGCGCCGGCCGGCGCCTGTCTGGGGGCGGCACCTCTCGGGCCACTACATGCCTCCTGCGATTTACGGTGCGCTTTCGAAAGTCGCGCCGGACAAGGTGATCGCGGACTGCGGCTCGCCCCTTTGGAACGTCTATTTCAAGGGGCGCCGGGAGGGGACGGGGCGGCCCTTCGTGAAGATGTTCTTCATGAACGGTGGCCATGGCGCGCGCCCCAATCAGGATGGGCCGGGTTGTCTCAGCTTTCCGTCGAATGTCTCGAACCAGGCGATCGAACAGTTCGAGAATCAGGCGCCACTCCTTGTCGAGGAGAAGGCGCTTGTTCCGGATACCGGCGGGGCCGGGCGGTTTCGCGGCGGCAATGCCCAGCGGCTGACGTTCCGCAACGTCGCGCAGACGCCCGTCGTCGTCACCATTCGTCACGAACGTGTCGACAATCCGCCGCGCGGGCTGCTGGGCGGCGAGCCGGGGTCGGGGGGGCTCGACCTGGTGAATGGCGAACCCATACCCTCGAAATCCCAAACCCAGATACAGCCGGACGACGCGGTGACCTTTCAGACCCCCGGCGGCGGCGGGATGGGACCGCCGGGCGAGCGCGATCCGGAGGCGATCCGTGCCGACCTGACGAGCGGACTGGTGACGCCGGAGCACGCCAAGTTGCATTACGGATATGATGTATGAGCACGGACACAGATTCCTTTCGCATCGGGGTCGACATCGGCGGCACCTTCACCGACGTGGTGATGCTCGACCCGGCTACCGGCCGGCTGGCGAACGAGAAGGTCCTGACCACGCCCGACGACCCCGCCGAAGGCGTCCTGAACGGCGTTGCGCGCATTCTCGAGGCGCACAGCGCCACGCCCGAAGCGGTGCAGACGATCATTCACGGCACGACCTTGGTCGCCAACGCCCTGATCGAGCGAAAGGGCGTTCGCACCGCGCTGGTCACGACTAAGGGTTTCCGCGACGTCCTCGAGATCGGGCGCGAGCTGCGTTACTCGATCTACGATCTCTTCATCGACATGCCGGTGCCGCTCGTGCCGCGCGATCTGCGGTTCGAGATCGACGAGCGCATGACCGCCGGCGGCCAGGTTCTGCGCGCGCCCGAGCCCGATAGGGTGCGCCGCCTGGCCGCTGACTTGCGCGCCGCCGCCGTCGAGGCCGTGGCCATCGTGTTCCTTCATTCGTTTCGCAACGACGCCAACGAACGCCTGGTCAAGGAGATCCTCGCCGAGGAACTGCCTGACATGACGATCTGCACCTCGTTCGAGGTCATGCCGCAGATCGGCGAATACGAGCGCACGTCGACGGCGGTGGCCAATGCCTTCGTGCAGCCGATCTTCCGCGGCTACGTGCAACGGTTGGTACAGGAACTCGGACGCCGCGGTCTGCCGGACGATCTCTACCTGATGCTGGCCGATGGCGGGACGGTGCGTCACGAAACGGCGGTGCAGTATCCCATCCGGCTCGTGCAGTCCGGGCCGGCGGGCGGCGCCCAGGCGGCATCCGTCTTTGGCCGCCTTGCGGCAGAGCAGAACCTGCTTTGCTTCGACATGGGCGGCACCACGGCCAAGGCCTGTCTGATCCATGACGGGGAGCCGCTGAAGACCGACAGCTTCGAAGTCGCGCGCGTGTTCCGCTTCGCGAAGGGTAGCGGGCTGCCGCTGCAGGTGCCCGTGATCGACATGATCGAGATCGGGGCCGGCGGCGGCTCCATCGCGCAGGTCGACAAGCTCGGCTTGGTGCAGGTGGGACCCGAAAGCGCCAGTTCCAAGCCGGGGCCTGCCTGCTACGGCCTCGGCGGGGCGCGTCCGACGGTGACCGACGCAGACCTCGTCCTCGGCTATCTGGACGCGGCATCGTTTCTCGGCGGTGACATGGCACTCGACAAGCGGGCGGCCGAGGCGGCGATTCGGCGAGACCTGGCCGAACCCCTTGGCCTTTCGGTCGTCGACGCGGCCTGGGGGATCTACGAAACCGTCAACGAAAGCATGGCGCAGGCCGCGACGATCCACGCGTTGGAAAGCGGCCGCAAGGTGCAGGACTTCGTGCTGATCGCCATCGGCGGCGCCGGGCCGGTTCACGCCACGAACCTCGCGAGACGCATGGGCGTGCGGCGGGTGATCTGCCCGCTCGGTGCCGGTGTGGCCTCGGCCTTCGGCTTCCTCGCCTCGCCGACTTCCTTCGAGTTCGTGCGCGCGGCCATCGAGCCCCTGGCCGAGCTCGATCCCGGACGGATCGAGACCATGGTGGCGGAACTCGAGCGCGAGGGGCTCGGCCTCGTCAAGTCTGCCGGGGTGAGTCCGGAAACGGCGGCAACCTCCGTAAGCGTCCTCATGCGGTATTCCGGCCAAGGCTATCAGGTCGAGGTCGCCGTGCCGCGGGAGGTTCTCGCCGCCGGTGACAAAGACGAGATCGGCCGCCTGTTTGATGCGCGCTACCGCGCGCTCTTCGGACGGACCGAGCGGATGGCCGCCGAGATCATGTCCTGGCGTGTGGTCGTGGCCGGTCCCAAGCCGGTGCTCGAACCGCAGGCGGCCCTGCGTGAGGGCACGGCGCTGACCGGCGAGCGCCCCGTGTTCTTCGGCGAAACGGGAGGTTTCGTGGACACGCCGGTCTACGACCGCTATCGCGTCCGCCCGGACGAGAGAATACACGGGCCGGCGGTGTTCGAGGAACGCGAGTCGACCATCATCGTGCCGCCGGATGCGGCGGCCGAGGCCGACCCGCACGGCAATCTCATCATCGATCTGGAAGCATGACCACGGCGAGCGCCATGCCCGGCGGAGCGGCCGCTGTCATCGGCGCCGGCACCATGGGCCGTGGCATCGCACAGACCCTGGCCGCCGCGGGATACGAGGTGCTGCTGTTCGACCAGAACGAAGCGGCGGCGCAGGACGCGGCTGCCTTTGCCGCGACGATGCTCAACCGGGCGGCTGAGAAAGGGCGCATGTCTCCGCAGGCCGCGGCGGCGGCCGCGGCGCGGATCACCGTGGCGGCATCGCTTGCCGACCTCGCGCCCGCCGCGATTTTGATCGAGGCAATCGCCGAGTCGCTCGAAGCCAAGCAGACTCTCTTCGCGCGGCTCGAAGACATCGCGGGCCCTCAGGCGGTTTTCGCGACCAATACCTCCTCGCTTTCGGTGTCGGCGATTGCGGCCGGTGTGGCTGAGCCCGGGCGGGTGGTCGGGCTGCATTTTTTCAATCCGGTTCCCCTCATGAAGATCGTCGAGGTCATCCCCGGATTGCGGACCGACGACCGCGCGATAGGGGCGGCGCTGGAGGTCGCGGAGGCGATCGGCTATCGCGCCATCCTTTGCCGCGATGCGCCCGGCTTTCTGATCAACCACGCCGGGCGCGGTCTCACGACCGAGGGGATTCGGATCGTACAGGAGAACATCGCCGCCGAGGCCGACGTGGACCGCGTGATGCGGGAGGCGGCGGGCTTTCGGATGGGCCCCTTCGAACTTCTGGACCTGACCGGTCTCGACGTGTCGTTGCCGGTGCTCCGGCTGATCTACGACCAGTTCTATCAGGAGCCGCGCTATCGGCCCGGCGTGCATCTTGCCGCGCGTGTGGCGGCGGGGTTGAACGGCCGCAAGACCGGAGAGGGCTTCTATCGCTATGCCGACGGCCAGCGGCAGGAGCCGCCGGAACCGGATCCGCCCGAAGCTCCCTTGCCGAGGCTCTGGGTGCCGCCGGAGATGCATGACGATCTGTCCGCTTTGCTGAGCGCCTGCGCCGAATGTGGCGTATCCCTAGCGGACGATCCCGCCCCGCCCGCCGAAGGGGTCCTTCTCGTCGCCCCCTGGGGCTGGGACGCCACGACCACGGCGCGGCGGCTCGACCTCGACGCGGCGCGGGTGATGGCGGTCGACCCCCTGACGGCGGATCGCGAGCGTGTGACCATCATGTCGACCCCGGTCACCGGCGCGGCGGTTCGCGCCGCCCTGCACCACGCCCTTCGCGTGGCAGGGCGGCGCGTTACCGAAATTGCCGACAGCCCCGGCTTCATCGTGCAACGGGTGCTTGCGACGATCGTCAACATCGGCTGCGAGATCGCCCAGATGGAGATCGCCGCGCCGCGCGATATCGACGACGGCGTGAGACTTGGCCTCGGCTATCCGGAGGGGCCGCTGGCGCTGGGCGACCGGATCGGTCCTGCGCGGGTGCTCGCGATCCTCGAGGCCATGCAGCAGCTCTATGGCGACCCGCGCTACCGGCCCAGCATCTGGCTGCGCCGCCGCGCGGTCCTCGGCATGCCGCTGGGTCCGGACGGTGGCTAGCCGGCAAGGGGGAGAAACCATGCAGGATTACAGAATGCTCATTGGCGGAGAGTGGCGCGAGGCGGTTGACGGCGCCAGCTTCACCTCCATCAATCCCTACTCCGGTGAGGAATGGGCCCGGTTTCCGCGCGCCGCTGCCGCGGATGTCGAACTTGCCGTACAGGCCGCGCAGGCCGCCTTCACCGCAGGGGACTGGCCGCAATGGACCGCCAGCCAGCGCGGCGCGGCCTTGGTCCGCTTGGCCGGGTTGGTTGCCGAGGAGGCCGGGCGGCTTGCCGAGATAGAGGTGCGGGACAACGGCAAGCTGATGGCGGAGATGTCGAACCAGTGCCGCTACATGGCCAACTGGTACGCCTACTACGGGGGTCTCGCCGACAAGGTCGAAGGTCTCGTCCCGCCGATCGACAAGCCGGGCGTCGTCAATATGGTTCACTACGAACCGCTTGGCGTCTGCGCCTGCATCACGCCCTGGAACTCGCCGTTGCTGCTGCTTGCCTGGAAACTCGCGCCGGCCTTGGCCGCTGGGAACACCGTGGTCGTCAAACCCTCGGAATACACCTCGGCCTCGACCCTCGAACTGGTCCGCCTGGTCGAAACGGCGGGAATCCCGCCCGGCGTGGTCAACGTGGTCACGGGTTTCGGCGAAGAGGCCGGGATGCCGCTGGTCACCCATCCGCTGGTCCGCAAAGTGGCCTTTACCGGCGGCGAGCAGGCGGGCAGGGCGATCAACCAGGCTGCGGCGGGCGACTTCAAGAAGGTCACCCTCGAACTGGGCGGCAAATCTCCCAACATCGTTTTCGAGGATGCCGACCTCGATGCCGCGGTGCCGGGCGCTGTCTCGGGCATCTTCGCCGCTTCGGGCCAGACCTGCATCGCCGGCTCCCGCCTGCTGTTGCAGGACGGGATCTACGATGCCTTCCTCGACCGCCTCGTCGAGATGGCGCGTTCGGCCAAGCTGGGCGATCCCATGGACCCCGAGACCAACATCTCGCCGGTCGCCACCGCCGCGCAGCACGAGAAGATCCTGGCCTACATCGAGATTGCCCGCGCCGAAGGGGCGACCTGCCTGCTGGGCGGCCGCGCGGCCCGGCCCGAGGGCTCCGGGGGATACTTCGTCGAGCCCACGATTTTCACCGATGTGCGCAACGACATGCGCATCGCGCAGGAAGAGGTCTTCGGCCCGGTCCTCTCGGTCCTGCGGTTTTCCGACGAAGACGAGGCGGTGGCCATTGGCAACGACGTGCTCTATGGGCTCGCGGCCGGCGTGTGGACCAACGACCTGACCCGGGCGCTGCGCATGTCCCGGCGGCTTCAGGCCGGCACCGTCTGGGTGAATACCTACCGCTCGACGAGCTACACGACGCCCTTCGGCGGCTACAAGCGCAGCGGACTGGGCCGCGAGAACGGCAGCGACGCGATCAAAGAGTACCTGCAGCCAAAGTCGGTCTGGCTGGCCGAGCCCAAGGCGGTCGAGAACCCCTTTATCCGGCGCTGACCTGCTGGGCCGCTGTGCGCGCCGGCGGCGTCCGCGCGGCCCGCTTGACGCCCCGGCATCCCTTGGAGGACTGAAGCAATGGAAGCTTTCGTTTGCGACGCCGTGCGCACCCCCATTGGGCGCTATGGCGGGTCCCTGTCCGCGGTCCGGGCCGACGATCTGGCCGCGGTTCCGCTCAAGGCCCTGATCGAACGCAATCCCGCGGCCGACTGGTCGTGCCTCGACGACGTGGTCTATGGCTGCGCCAACCAGGCGGGCGAGGACAACCGCAACGTGGCGCGGATGGCGGCCCTCTTGGCGGGAATGCCGGTGGTGGTTCCCGGTGTGACGATCAATCGCCTCTGCGGTTCCGGTCTCGACGCGCTGGGGACCGCGGCCCGGGCGATCCGCGCCGGGGACGCCGATTTCATGATTGCCGGCGGCGCCGAAAGCATGAGCCGGGCGCCCTTCGTGATGCCGAAGGCCGCCACCGCTTTCTCGCGGGCCAACGCCGTCTACGACACGACGATCGGCTGGCGCTTTGTGAACCCGAAGATGCAAGCGGCCTACGACACCCACTCGATGCCCGAAACGGCGGACAACGTCGCCGCGGAATACGGCATATCCCGCGCCGACCAGGATGCCTTCGCCGCGCGCTCGCAGGCCCGCTATGCCGCGGCGGCGGAGGCCGGCCTGTTCGCCGAGGAAATCGTGCCCGTCAGCGTGCCTCAGAAGAAAGGCGATCCGGTGATCGTCGACACCGACGAGCATCCGCGTCCCGGCACGGATGTCGCGCGACTCGCCGGGTTGAAGGGCATAAACGGCGCCGATCTCACGGTGACGGCCGGCAATGCCTCGGGTGTTAACGACGGTGCGGCGGCCCTCATCCTGGCCAATGCCGCAGCGGCCGATCGGCACGGCCTGACTCCGGTGGCCCGCGTCGTCGGCATGGCGACGGCCGGGGTTCCGCCACGGGTCATGGGTATCGGCCCGGTGCCGGCGGTGCGCCGGGTGCTGGCGCGGACCGGCCTGACGCTCGGGCAGATGGACGTGATCGAACTGAACGAGGCCTTCGCCGCCCAGGGGCTCGCCGTCCTGCGCGAACTGGAGCTTCCGGACGATGCGCGTCACGTCAATCCCAATGGCGGTGCCATCGCGCTGGGTCATCCGCTGGGCATGAGCGGTGCGCGGCTGGCCCTGACTGCCGCGCTCCACCTGCGGCGCTCGGGCGGGCGCTATGGGATCTGCACGATGTGCATCGGCGTCGGCCAGGGGATCGCCGTCGTTCTCGAACGCGTGTAGGAGAGAGGCCGGTGACTGGTCCCGTGGTGCGCGTCGAGGAATACGGCCGGCTCGCTTGGGTGACCATCGACAACCCGCCGGTCAACGCGACCTCGGCCGCGGTCCGCAAGGGGCTCTGGGATGCCGTGCGGGACGTCGCCACCATGGACGTGCCTGCGGCTGTCCTGCGCTGCGCCGGTCGGACCTTCGTGGCCGGCGGCGATATCAGGGAATTCGACGCACCGCCGGTCAAGCCCGATCTGCCGGATATCGTGCGCGCAATCGAAGACTGCCCGCTGCCCTGGATCGCAGCCATGCACGGCTCGGCCTATGGCGGAGGCCTCGAAATCGCGATGGGCTGCGCCTACCGCGTTGCCACCGGGGGGGCGACCTTTGCCCTGCCGGAAGTCAAGCTGGGGATCGTACCGGGGGCCGGCGGCACGCAGCGTCTCCCCCGTCTCGTCGGGACGAAATGCGCGCTCGAAATGGCGACGACCGGAGAGCCGGTTTCCGCTGAGGCGTTTCTCGCCGCAGGCGGCCTCGACGCAATTCTCCCCGATCTCGAAGACCGGACACTGACGGCCTTTGCCCTGGGTCTGACCGGCCGTCCGGAGGCGACGCGCCTGCGCCGCATCCCGGCCCCGGATCCGGCGTGGTGGGCCGAGAGAGAGAGCGCCGTGAAACGGCGCGCCGGGGGACAGGAGTCGCCGCTGTGCAATTTCCGGCTTGTGCAACTGGCCAGCCGTACCCCGTTCGACACGGGGCAAAGCGAGGAACGGTCCCTGCACCTCGCGCTGCGACAATCCGAGCAGTCCCGGGCCCTGCGCCACATCTTCTTTGCCGAGCGCAAGGCGGCCAAGCCGGCCGCCATCGCCGGCCATAAACCGCGCGCCCTTCGCTCCGTCGCGATCGTCGGCAGCGGTCCGGCTGCCCACGGCCTCGCCGAGGACGCGCGTACCGGCGGGCTGGAGGTGATCCTGGCCGAGAGCGCGGAGGGGCTTGCGACGGCGGCGGTCCGGCCGCCCGATCTGGCCATCGTGGCGGGCGTGGAAGAACCGGACGGGATGCGCCGGACGCTGCGCCGCCTGGCCGAGGCGGCGGGCCCGCAGGCGATCCTGTCGGTCTGCGCGGGGCGCTTGGATCTGTCCCGGATCTTCGAGGGTGCCCCCGGCCGGAACCCTTGTCTGGCGTTGCACTGCGGGCCTGTGGAGCGCCGCACGAAGCTGCTGGAGATCATGGTCGCGCCAGACACGCCGGCAGAGGTCGCGTCCACGGGCGTCGCTCTTGCCCGGCGTCTGTCCAGAACGCCCGTCCTCTCTTGCGGAGGCCCCGGCATCGTCGGTGGGTTCGTCGGGGTGCGGCTGGAGCGGGCCGTGCGCCGTCAGGCGGAGGATCTTCTCACCGAAGGTGCTTTGCCGCAGGAGGTCGATGCCGCTTGGGCCGAATTCGGCGTGCCGATGGGGATCTTCGCGGCAGAGGATGCCGCCGGCCTTGAGCCCCTCGACATGGCCCCCGAGGGCACGCGTCACCGCCGGATACGCGCGGCGCTGGTGGCAGCCGGCCGCTTGGGTCGACACAGCGGCAAGGGCTGGTATCGCTACGAACCGGGCGACCCGACCGCCCTGCCGGACCCGGAGGTCGAGGCAATGATCCGCGAGCAGGCGCGCAAGCGCGGCATCGAACGGCGACGCCCCTGCGCGGAGGAGATTTGCCGCCGCCTTCTCGCGGTTCTCATCGATGAAGGCGCGCGTGTCGTGGAGGAGGGAGTCGTCGCGGACGGCGCCCTCGTCGATGTCGTCGCCGTCGTCGGCCACGGCTTTCCCCGCTGGCGCGGCGGGCCGATGTATCATGGAACGCAGGTCGGGATGAACAGGGTGGCGGGCTGGATGGATGAGGTCGTGGCGGGAAGCCCCCCCGGAGCCTGGACCGTTTCAGACACCCTCCGTGAAGCTGCGGCGTGAGGGGGGATGGAAAACCGCCATCGGCTATGCCGTGCTCGCGACGGAAGAACCGGGGCGCCGGAAAAAAACTGCATAGTAACCAACTATCCCAGTGAGACTCGACGCTGCCGCTGATGCCATCTCCATCCACGAGAGAGCGCTTTACGGCGACGTCATTGGTTGGCCATTCACGATGCGTGTGGTGAACGGCGCTTCCCTATAGGCGCATCGCTTGGACCACCTTGGTGCATTGGCTCTAGCGGCCGCTTCGACGTGCGCCTATTGTGCTGTGATAAATACTGGCAAGGCAGTGCCTTACCGCAGTGCAAATGGTGGTTGACCGCTGTTGGCATGCCTGGGCCCACGGAACGAGACAAGACAAGCGAACCCTTGGCCAAACTGGACCACACCCTCTCCGTAGCCCCCATGATGGACTGGACGGACCGGCATGAGCGGGCCTTCCTGCGGACCATCAGCCGGCGCACCCTGCTCTATACCGAGATGGTGACCACCGGGGCGATCCTGCACGGCGACCGCGACCGCTTCCTGAGCTTTGACGAGAGCGAGCATCCCGTGGCGCTGCAGCTTGGCGGCTCCGAGCCGGCGGATCTGGCTGCCTGTGCGCGGGAGGGCGAGGCGCGGGGCTACGACGAGATCAACCTCAACCTCGGCTGCCCCAGCGACCGGGTGCAGCGGGGCCGCTTCGGCGCCTGTCTGATGACCGAACCGGCCCTGGTGGCCGACTGCGTGGCGGCGATGATCGCGGCGGTGGCTATTCCGGTCACCGTGAAGACGCGCATCGGCGTCGACGATCAGGATTCCTACGAGGCCCTGCAAGGCTTCGTCGCCACGGTGGCCGAGGCGGGCTGCCGGACCTTCACCATCCACGCGCGCAAGGCCTGGCTCAGCGGCCTCAGCCCGAAGCAGAACCGCGAGGTGCCGCCGCTGCGCTATGAGGTCGTCCACGCCCTGAAGCGCGACTTCCCCGATCTGGAGGTCGTGCTGAACGGCGGGGTGATGGATCTGGACGAGGCCGAGGCCCATCTCACCCGGGTCGACGGGGTGATGATCGGCCGCGCGGCCTATCAGTCGCCCTACATCCTGGCGCAGGCGGACCGGCGCTTCTTCGGCGAGACGGCCGAGCCCCTCAGCCGCGAGGCGGTGGTCGAGGCCTTTCTGCCCTATGTCGAGCGTCAACTCATCCGGGGCGTACCGCTGAAGTCCATCACCCGCCACATGCTGGGCCTCTTCAACGGCCTGCCCGGGGCGCGTGCCTGGCGCCGCCATCTCGCCGAGGAGGCGCACAAGCTGGGCGCCGGGCCCGAGGTCATCCTGGCCGCAATGGCCCGCTGGCGGGCCGCCCAGGACCGGCGCCGCGCGGCCTAACCGGGATGCCCGACGACAAGAAACGCGGCTTCGCCGACGACGGCGGACCGGACTGCGACCTCGATATCCTGCGCGGAACGAGCAGTGGAGCGCGGCCATGAAACTCGCCGAAATGACCTGGCCGGAGGTCGAGGCCTATCTGCGGGAGTCCCCGGGGATCATCCTGCCCACCGGCTCGACGGAACAGCACGGCCCCATCGGCCTGATCGGCACCGACGCCATCTGCGCCCAGGCGATGGCGGAGCGCGCCGCCGAGGCGGCCGGTGCCATCGTCGCGCCGGTCCAGGCGCTGACCCCGGCCCAGTTCAACCTCGCCTTTCCCGGCACCATCTCCCTGCGGGCCCGGACCTTCACCGCGCTGGTCTACGATGTGCTGGCCTCTCTGGCCGGCCAGGGCTTCACCCGGATCTACATCCTCAACGGCCATGGCGCGAACCTGGCGCCGATCCGCGCGGCGATCCACGACGCCACCCAGGACCTGGATGCTGCCTTCGCCGTGCGCCTGCGCTCTTGGTGGGACTACCCGGAGACCGACGCTCTGCGCCGGTCCCTCTACGGCGAATGGGAGGGCATGCACGCCACCCCCAGCGAGGTGGCCATCACCCAGGCCCTGGTGCGCGCCGTCACCGGCGCCGAGGCACCGCCGGAAGCCTTGAGCGCGGACTACCTGAAGGCCCATGCCGGCGATCTCCACGGCGATGCCGCCGACCACCGGCGGCGCTTTCCCGACGGCCGCGTCGGCTCCCACTCCGCCCTTGCCAGCCCCGAACAGGGCCGGGCCCTGCTCGACACCGCCGTGCGCGAAGCCGCCGCGGACTATGAGGCTTTCCTGAAGGAAGCCTAAGGGAGACCTCCACCTTGATCGACCAGACGACCCTCATCACCTACCTGGCCATCCTGTTGGGGTTCGTGTTCATTCCCGGGCCGGCGGTGATCCTGACTCTGGCCCGCGCGTCCACCTCCGGCACCCGGGTGGGGATCGCCACGGGGCTCGGCATCGCGGTGGGCGACCTGGTCCACACTGCCATGGCGGTGGTCGGCCTCTCGGCGGTGATCCTGGCCTCGGCCTTTCTGTTCACTCTGGTGAAGTATCTGGGGGCGGCCTATCTGGTCTACCTGGGGATCCGGGCGATCCTGGAAAAGGTGCAACCCGATGCCGCCTTCGGCTCCCTGCGGATCACGCCAGGCCAGGCCTTGCGTCAGGCGGTGCTGGCCGAGGTCCTGAACCCCAAGTCGGCCCTTTTCTTCCTGGCTTTCCTGCCGCAGTTCGTGCGCCCGGAAAACGGTGCTGTCGCGCTGCAGCTCACAATCCTGGGCGGGCTCTTCGTTCTGATGGGACTGCTCAGCACCCTGGTCTTCGCCACCTGCGCCGGCTGGTTCGGGGCCTTTCTGCGCCGCAACCCCGCCGTCGTGCGCTGGCAGGGCAAGGTGGTCGGCGCCATATACATCGCCCTGGGCGCGCGGCTGGCCCTGCAGGAGAAGTAGGGGAAGCCTTGGCGCCGCCGCTGCGGTCAGCGGGCCGTGCCTACACCACCTTGGTGTGCAGCTCGCCGACGCCGTCGATGTGGCCTTCCAGCACGTCGCCGCGATTCACCGGGCCGACACCGGCGGGAGTCCCGGAAAGGATCAGGTCCCCGGCCTCCAGGGTGAAGAGGCCGGAGAGGTAGGCGATCATTTCCGGCACCTTCCAGATGAGCTGGTTCAGGTCGCCTTCCTGGCGGACTTCGCCGTTGACCTTCAGCCAGATGGCGCCCGCGCTGGGGTGGCCGATGTCGCTGGCGGCCACCAGGGCGCTGCAGGGCGCCGAGTGGTCGAAGGCCTTGCCGACCTCCCAGGGCCGGCCCATTTTCTTGGCCACCCCCTGCAGGTCGCGCCGTGTCATGTCCAGCGCCACGCCGTAGCCCCAGACGTGGTCCAGGGCGTCCTCGACGGGGATGTTGCGCCCGCCGCTCTTAAGGGCGACCACCAGTTCGATCTCGTGATGCACATCCGCCGACTTGTCGGGGTAGGGAAAGGCCTCCCCGTTGACCACCAGGTTGTCGGGGTTCTTCTGGAAGAAAAAGGGGTCCTCCCGGTCCGGGTCGTGGCCCATCTCCACGGCGTGGGCGGCGTAGTTGCGCCCCACGCAATAGATGCGGTGGACGGGAAAGGACACCGAATTGCCGCGAACCGGCAGTTCGACCTGCTGTGGGGGGGAGAATAGGTAACTCATGCTCTATCTTCTTCCATATGGCTCTGATGGTCTTGGCCGGCCTCTGGGTGCCGGCTGCGCCTACCCGCGGCGCTCTCGTCTAACCTAGTTTCGGAACCTGCAGTTCTCCAGCGATCTCCTCCAGGGTTTTCACGAGATTGGGGTGCAGGGGAATGCCGTTCGCCCGCCTGTCATTGTAGAGAGCCGCGCGGCGGTCGCCGGGGATGCGCACGGGATCGTGATCCGGCAGGGGCGTGGCGCCGCGCATCTCCGCGAAGACCGCATCGGCCGAGGCCTTGAAGGCCGTCACATCGCCGAAGGCGGAGAGCGACAGGGCGGCGATGAACTGGCCGGTATTGGTCGCGGAGGTGGTGTCCTTGGTGAAGTCCACGACGTCGCTGCCGAAGGCGGCGCCGTTCAGCGTTCCGGCCAGCAGGCCGAGGGCCATGGCAAGGCCGTAGCCTTTGGCGCCGCCGATGGGCAGCAGCAGACCCTCCTCCCGGCGCGCCGGGTCGGTCAGGGGCTTGCCGTCGCGGCCCACCATCCAGCCTTCGGGCATTGGTTCGCCGCGCTGGGCCAGGGTCTTGATCTTGCCGACGGCGGCCACCGTGGTGGCCATGTCCAGCACGAAGGGCGGCGACTCGCCGGCCGGGACGGCGATGGCGATGGGATTGGTGCCGAGCAGCAGATCCGCCCCGCCGAAGGGGGGCACGTGGTTGGCGCTGCCGACGGCACCGTAAAGGCCGATCATGTCCTCTTCGACAGCCATGGTCACGTAGAGCGCCGCGGGCCCGGCGTGGTTGCCGTTGCGCACCCCGACCCAGCCGATGCCGTGGTCCTGCGCCTTGGCGATGGCGAGCTGTGTGGCAAAGCGCATGGCGAGGTGGCCGAGACCGTTGTCGCCGTCCACCACGGCGGTGGAGCCCTTCTCGAGGGCGACCCGGACCTCGGCGCGCGGGTTGGTCCCGCCGTCGCGCAGGCGGTTGACGTATTGGCGCAGGCGAAAGCTGCCGTGGGTGTCATAGCCCTGGAGATCGGCGCGCACCATGAGGCCGGCCACCAGGGTCGCATCGGCATCGGGCACCTCCAGCGCGACGAAGGCGGAGCGCAGGAACTGCTCGAGCGCCGAGGCCGTGTAGCGCCGGATTTCCTTGCTCATGGCAAGGCCCCGGCGGCGTTGCGGCGGCGATCAGATGCGCGAGCCCGCATAGTATTCGACCTTGTGCTCCAGCCAGCCGATCATCGAGGAGAAAGCCAGCGCGAAGACGAAGAGGATCAGGGTCAGCGCCCAGAACTCCTCGAACTGGAAGTTGTCGGAGAAGGTGCGGAACAGCCGCCCGAGGGCCACCACCGAGACCAGGAGCTGGCCGATGACGATGCCCTTGACCGCCCGGATCAGCCCCATGCGGATGCCGGCGAGGATCTCCGGCAGGGCGGCCCAGAACAGCACCTTGGTGAGGAGCTGCCAGCGGCTGGCGCCGAAGGACTGGCCCATCTCCGAGAGCGAGGGCGAGATGTGGCGTACCCCGGCATAGGTGTCGAGGGCGATGATCCAGATGGCGAAGAGCACCACCGTGACGATGATGGTGGTCTGGCCGAGGCCGAACAGCAGCATCAGCACCGGCACCAGCGAGGACAGCGGCGCCGAGGCGAAGATGTTCACCCACATGCCGAGAATGCTGTTGGCCACCCGGCTGCGCCCCATGGCGAAACCGATGGCGACGCCGCCGATGATGGCGATGACCATGCCGATGAAGAAGGACTGCAGGGTCTGCAGCGCGGCGGCGTGGAAGTCGGCGCGCTGCGCCAGCACCCAGAGCTCTGCGATGACGCTGGAGAAGGGCGGCAGGATAAAGGCCAGTTCCAGGCGCCCGGCCAGCTCCCAGAGCCCGATCCAGATCAGCAGCGAGTAGGCCGGCGGTATGCGATGTCCGAAGAGAACCATGGGGCCGTCCTCAGTCCAGATACTTGCGCAGGTTGTTCCAGATCTCCTCGACGGTATCGAGGTAGGCCTTGTCGCGGCGGATGTCGTCGGGGCTCGCGTCGCGGCTGATCTCCGGCCGGATGGTCGAGTGGATGCGGCCCGGGCGCGGCGACAGCAGCACGATCTGGTCGGAGACGTAGACCGCCTCCTCGATGGAGTGGGTGACGAAGATCACCGACTTCTTCTCCACCGACAGCAGGTGCAGCAGGTCTTCCTGGAACTTGCGGCGCGTCTGTTCGTCGACGGCCGAGAAGGGCTCGTCCATCAGCAGCACATCGGCGTTGACCGCCAGGGCGCGGGCCAGGCCGACGCGCTGGCGCATGCCGCCGGAAAGCTCATGAGGGTATTTGTCCTCGAAGCCGCCCAGGCCGACCTTGTCGATGTATTGGCGCGCCTTCTCCTCCCGCTCGGCCTTCGGCTGATGGGTCAGCTCCAGCCCGAAGGCGACGTTGCGCAGGACCGTCGCCCAGGGCAGCAGGGCGAAGTCCTGGAACACGAAGGCCCGCTCCGGCCCCGGCCCGGTCACCGGCTTGCCCTTGACGAAGACTTCGCCGGCGGTGGGCTCCAGCAGTCCCGCGATGATCTTCAGCAGCGTGGTCTTGCCGCAGCCGCTGGGCCCCAGCAGGGTGGTCATCTGGCTGGTGGGAAAGGCCAGGTTGATGGAGTCCAGGGCGTGAATGTCGGTGCCGTAGAACTTGGTGATGTCGCGAACCTCGACGATGTTGTCTTTCGCAGGGTCCGGCGCGGCGTGCGGCGATTGCATGGCGGTGACGCTAGCCATCAGTGACCTTTCTTCTTTTCCGGCCGGAAGTAGTTCGTCTCGACTTTTTCCAGCAGTCCGACCATGACGGCGGAGAACACGATGATGGAGAAGACCGCCGCGTACATATGCGCATATTCGGCGACCGAGCGGTGATAGGAAATGAGATCGCCGATCCCTGTCGGCGTGATCAGCAATTCGGCCAGGATGACGCCGATGAAGCCGGCGGCGACCCCGAGACGCAGGCCGGCGAAGATCACCGGTGCGGCGTTGGGAATGATCACCTTCCAGATCTCCTGAAGCCGCGTGCCCTGGAAGGAGCGGCACATCTGGATCAGGGTCGGGCTGGCATTGCGCACGGCCTTGTAGGTGTTGAGCACTATGATCGGGGCGGCGAGGATCATCACCGCCACGGTCTTCGCCGTGAGGCCGATCCCGTAGGCATAGGTGATCAGCGGAATGAGCGCCGCGACGGGGGACGCCTGAAGCACCACGAAGATCGGCTCCCAGGTCCACTGGAACAGGCGGTTGAGGCCCATGCCGACGCCGATGGCGACCCCGAAGACGGCCGAGATGGAAACGCCCACCGCAAGCGGCTTCAGGGTTTCACCGTAGGCATCGGTCATCCGGCCGTCGGCGGTCATCTCCCAGAGCGCCTGCATGGTGTCGCTGAAGGTGGGGAAGGCCACGCTGATGGGAATCAGGCCGGCGATCTCCCAGATCGTGAAAAGTCCGATCACGGAAAGCAGGCGGTAGACGAAGACCGAGCCGAGGCCGAGAAAGGCCCTGCCGGACTCGGGCCCTTCCACGGCGGCCGGTGCCGATGAAGCGGTCGTAGACATTAAGGGGTCCTCAAACCTCCTGTTACGATCTCAGCCGCCACCGCGCGGACCGATGCGGGGGCGCGGTGGCGTGCTGGGAAGGGCTTTTCGAAACCTCGGGACTACATCCTGCCGAGTTTTTCGAGGGCCGCGTCGATGGACTCGAGATACCAGTAGTCTTCGACCTTGAGTTCCGCGGCATTGCCGTCCAGGGAGCCCGAGGTGGTGAAGAAGACGAAGTCTTCCTTCACCGACTCGGCGCTGCCGCCGTTGTTGGGGAAGAGGTCGATCTCGACGCCCTGGGTGAAGGCCGGCACCATTTCCTCGACCTCGATCTGCTCGATATCGGGCAGCACGTTGTACTTCTCGCGAAGCGTGGCGATGGAGGCGGGGTCCTTGTTGATCTCGCGCCAGGTCTTGATCAGCTCCTCGACCAGGATCGCGACCGCTTCCTTCTCGGTCTCAAGCCAGTTCTTGTTGGCGTAGAGTGCCTCGTCGGTGGCCTTGATGTCCGGCAGCGGCAGGAAGACGAACCTGCCCGGTGCCTCGCGCTCCAGCAGCCGCTTGCGCTCGTAGTCGACGATGGAGACGTTGATGCGGCCCTGCAGCAGCGCGCCGGCGCGCACGCCGGAGCCAGGCACGTAGCTCACCGTCTTGTAGGCGACACCGTTTTGCTTGGCCATGAGCTGCATGATCGCCTCGGTTCCCGAACCGCGGCCGTGCACCGCCACATCGGCGCCGTCCAAATCCTTCCAGGTCTTATACTTCTCGCCGTTGACCACGGGATAGAAGCGCAGCATGGAGAGCTGATAGAACATGCGGAT
This sequence comes from Pelagibius sp., assembly GCF_028289705.1. Taxonomy (GTDB): domain Bacteria; phylum Pseudomonadota; class Alphaproteobacteria; order Kiloniellales; family Kiloniellaceae; genus Pelagibius. The sequence continues at coordinate 140,648 of NZ_JANQOI010000017.1, read as the reverse complement.
CGGCGCGTTGACCTTTTGAATCAGTGCATAGGGCGTGCCGACGCCGATGTCCGCCTGGCCGCTGACGATGGCCTGGGCGGCCAGATCCTCGGACTGCAGGAAGGTGGTCTCCACCTGGACACCGCGTTCCTTGGCGCGGGCGACGGCGATCATGAAATTCACCATCTCGCCGCCGGGCACGTCGCCGAAAGCGACGGTCATGGAACCCTTGCTCTGCGCCTGTGCCGGCACGGCGGCGAAAGCCAACGAGGCCGCGACAAGAGCGGCGCTCCCGATCGATTTCAAAACGGAACTGCTCTTCATGGTTTCCTCCCGGTTTGGGTTCTTATGCGGTTCTTATGCGGTTCTTTGCGGGCGTTCGCGCCCGTATTCCTTCTTCTGCCTCAGGCGGCGTGGGCCTCCGAGGAAACGTCTCTCACGGTGTTGCTCAACTGGCCGATGCCCTCGATCTCGCAGGTGACGAGGTCGCCGTCCTGCAGGAAACACGGCGGGTCCATGGCATAGCCGACGCCCGAGGGCGTGCCCGTCGCCAGCAGGTCGCCGGGCTCCAAGGTCATGCCCTCCGACAGGGATTCCAGCAGCCGCGGAATGGAATAGATCATCGAGGCGGTGTTGCCGTCCTGGCGGCGCTGATCGTTCACCTTGAGGCTGATCCGCAGACTGTCGAAGTTCGGCAGCTCGTCGAGGGTGACGATCTGCGGGCCCATGGGACAGGAGTTGTCGAGCCCCTTGCCCTTCAGGAACTGGCCGCCATGGCGGCGTTGGATGTCGCGGGCGGTGATGTCGTTGATGATGGTGAAGCCGAAGATATGGCGGACGGCCTCGGCTTGCGGTATGTCTCGGCCCGCCCTGCCGATGACCACGCCGAGTTCGACTTCGTAGTCCATCTTCCGGGATATGCCGGGGTCCAGCCGGATTGTGCCGCCGGGGCCGACCACGGCGGTCGGCGGCTTGGAGAAAAACACCGGATGCTCGGGGACCTTGTCTTCCTTGCCCTGGGCGCGGCTGGATTCCGTCACATGGGCCCGGTAGTTGCTGCCGACGCAAAAGACGTTCTTCGGCGGCCGCGGAATCGGCGCCAGCAGCTTGACCGCCGAGGCGGTGTGGCAGGCGCCGGCCAGGCCGCCGGCCTCGGCGTCCCGCAGCATCGTTTCGCAGATATCGCGCAGCGGCGCGCCGCCCCGGATGATGTCGAGCAGCGTCAGGGGAAGCGGGAGGGTGCGATCGATCGATCCCGCTTCGCGGGCCAGCAGGAAGCCCTGACGCAGGTCGAGGAAGCGTCCCGGCTCGATCACCAGACCGGGCCGTTGTCCGCCATCGATCTCGAAGGTCACAAAGCGCATGGGCCGGCGACCATGACTGCTGTGTGAGAGTACCAAAGATGTCCGAATTGTCGGTCCATGGTCCTTGCTCCCCGGCCTGCTCGGTTTGACCCGCATTCTGTGCAGCGGGCGGCAGGCATTCTTGTTTGAGGAGAGAATTTAACCAATCCTTGATTGGTTTGGCAAATGAATTATATTGGTTAGGTGAATTTGACCGATTGATTGCCGACCGCTAGGCTCGCGCTGGTTTTCGGGTAGCGCTATATTCGACGCGGTTTTCGGGGTTGGAGTCGGTATGGACAAGGGACACGGTGCACTGACGCAGCTGCGCGCCTATCTGGCGCAGCGCGACCTGCCGGCCAACAGCCGCCTGCCCCCGGAAAGAGAGCTCTGCGACATGCTGGGCGTCTCGCGCGGCGAGCTGCGCAAGGCGCTGGCGGTGATGGAAAGCAATGGCGAGCTCTGGCGCCACGTCGGCAAGGGCACCTTCATCGGCGCGCGCCCGGTGCAGGAATACTCCGACGTCGCGGCCATCGCGGCGCGCACCAATCCCCGCGACGTCATGCATGCCCGCCTGCTGATCGAACCGCAGATCGCCCGGGAAGCGGCCTTGAACGCCACCTCAGGCGACATCGCGGAGATGCGCCAATGCCTGGCCGCCTCGCGTGCCGCGGAGACCTGGCGCCAGTACGAGAACAGCGACAACCGCCTGCACCGCACCGTCGCCGAGGCGACCCACAACACGGTGCTTCTGGCGCTGTTCGATACCCTCAATGCGGTGCGCCGGGCCGTGGTCTGGGGCCGCCTGCGCGACCAGAGCACCCGCCCGCCCAAGGATCACCACAGCTTCGGCGAGCACGAGGCCTTGGTCAAAGCCATCGAAGAGCGCGACGTGGAAGCCGCCGGCCAGGCCATGCGGCGCCATCTGTCGCATGTGCAGGACAACCTGCTGGCCGCCCGCCAGGCAGCCGAATAGGCCACCCGGAGCGTCTCTGGGCCGGGGGACGATTGGCCCCAACGATCCTCAGAAAAACCAGGAGAAGCGGACTTCGATGAAGGAGTCGTCGCCCAATCCGTTGAGAAGGTCGCCCTCGTCGACGTTGTCGAAGACCTGACCTTCGATCTCCAGGTTCAGGTTGTCGCTGAGCCGCCGTTCGAACTCCAGACTGAACACCCGCTCCTGGTGCTCGATGTCGATGATCACGCCGGCCAGCAACTCGGTGTCTTCCACATCGTTGAGCGCCAGGCGGGTCGCCAGGAAGATATCGTCTTCGAAGGCCGTGGCCGGCGCCCCCGGGTCGCGCCCGTCGTGCAGGTACTCGGCCAGCAGGCCCAGGTCGGCATGGCTCTCGAAGATCCCGAACAGTGTGTACTCGAAGCCGCCGACGGCGGCGAAGAAGGTGTCCTCGTCGTCATAGCCGGAGGCGGTGAGCGCCTCCAGCTTCAGCAGCCAGGGCCCGGTGGTGTACTGCACGTCCAGGCTGGTCTGGTGGATGATGTCGTAGCGCGGCTGCAGCACCATCTGGCCGTTGTCGCTGACGATGGGCACCAGCCTCGGTTCGCGGCTGGTGCCGTAGAAATGCGCCAGGCCGAGGTCCCAGTTGTCGAAGGAGTGGGAATAGCGCGCTGCGAAGTCCACATGCCATTCCTCGGCGCTGGATTCATAGCTGGCATCCCCCACCGCGACGGGCATGGCGCCGCGCAGCCGGGCATCGTCGTCGGGGAAGGTGCGTTCGCGAAAGCCCGGAAGGACAAAGAAGCTGAGGGTGCCCCAGTCGCGCAGCAGGTTCAGATTGGCCATGGGCTGGCCCAGCTTGTCTTCCTGGTCCGGGCTCTCCACCAGGTCGGTCTGGTTGATGACGTCCACCAGGTGGCGCGACTCGGCGACGCCCCAGAAGACCTTGCTGATGCCCAGGACCGTGTCCCAGTCCTCCCCGGCGTGATACCAGCTCAGCTCGCGGATATCGCCGTGGCTGCGGTTCTCGTCGTCAGCGTCCAGGCGCAGGAAGGGAATGAAGGAGATGCGGTCGTCGCCGCGGTTCCAGCGGTAGCGCAGCTCCGGCTGCAGCACCACAGAGGGCGAAGCGTGGGCGCCGTCCTGCTGGGAAAACTGCGGGTTCTCGGGGAAGATCCTGACTTCGCCGGCGACATATCCGGAGAAGTCGAAGTCCTGCGCCAGGGTTGGGGCCGGGCCGAGCCAGCCCGCAAAGGCAACCGCGGTGAGGCCGAGGCCCCGCAGCGCCCATCCCCCGGTCATGACGTCCCCCAGCTCATCCCGCTCTAGCGCAACCGCTTCAGACGATTGGGGTTGAAGTCTCTGTCGTTCACGCCGACCCGGAATTCCCACTCGTCAAAGGTCAACCGGGTGGTCTTGCCGGTCTGATGGTTGACCATGTACCAATCATCGGCACGCCAGTACTGCCCGAGATATTGGTTGTAGCGATCCATGGTCAGAGTCTTCAAAAGGGAATCCTTGCGATCGTAGTAGTCGATGCGCATCGGGCGGTATTCCTGCTGATCGATCCAGGTGACCTGGCGCACATAGCCGGAGTTCTCGTAGCGCGGAAAGCGTTCGACCACGAAGCACATAAGATCGGCCGCCGATTCGCCGCAGGGTTCGTCACGCAACCAGCGATAGTCGTACTTGTCGACTTCTTGCGACAGCAGGTCTTCATAGGCGAACTCGCTGCCGACGAAGGGGCCCGATTTGTTGGCCGAGGAGATACGCTTCACCCGCTTCAGCGCCGGCAGATAGAGCCACTGGTCGTCCGGCTCCAGGATCTTGGTGAAGCTGAGGAAAGCGGTGCCTTCGATGTCGCGCGGATGATCGAAGACGATCAGCGACTTGTCGCCCTCGCTGCGTTCGGGCACTTCCAGCGTCTGGATTCGCAGCTCTCTGGTGCTGCTCTGCCCCTGCTTGTTGGACAGCACCATCTTTAGGTTCGAAGCCGTGTCGCCGAACCCGAGATCGCGGCGGTCCACCTCCTCGGCGATGGCGAGGCCCTTTTCCTCCGGCGTCTCGCCGAAGGCCGGAGCGCCCGGGCTCGCGAGGGCCAGCAGCAAGAGCGGCAGCAGCGCGGCCTTGCTAGTCGCCGGCATGGGCGACGGCTTCGGGTTGATCGACATGCTTCTTCTCCTTGTCGATGGCAAGCAGGAGCGGGGGCAGCAGCAGGAAATCGGCTACCAGGGCGGCGAAGATCGCCAGGGCAGTGAGCAGGCCGAGGCTCTGGTTCAGCTCGAAGGCGGAGAGCGCCAGGGTGCCGAAGCCGGCGATGAGAACCGCCGAGGTGACCGAGAGCGCCCGGCCCACCGTGGCAAAGGCATAGCGCACCGCATCCTCTGGGCTTTCGCCGCGTTCCCGGCGGGCGCGCAGGTACTTGCTGAGGAAGTGCACGGAGTCGTCGACGATGATGCCGAGGCTGGTGGCGGCCACCACCGACGAAGCGAGACCGATCTCGCCCACCAGAAGACCCCAGAAGCCGAAGGCCATGACTGCGGGGATCACGTTGGGAATGATGCTGATGGAGCCGATCTTGAGGCTGCGCAGCGCCACGATCAGGGACAGCGAGATCAGGAACAGTGCCAAGGCCGTGCCGGTCAGCATCGACCTGATGTTGCGTTCCGAAATATAGGCGAACATGACGAAGGGGCTGGTCGCCTCGGTCACCGAAGCCGGGATATTCTCGGCGATCCAGGCCTCCGAGTCTTGCTTTAGAATCCGCGCCTGCCGAGTCGTCATGTTTTCCAGGGTGGCGATGAAACGCAGGGAAGACTTGTCGACATTGATCTGGTTGTTGAGGTCCAGTCCGTAGGGCAGCGACATCTCGAAGAGCAGCAGGTACTGGGCGGCCAGGTCGCGCTGGTCGGGCAGGCGGTACCAGTCCGGGTCGTCGCCGTGCATGTTCTTGTTCAGGCGGCGGAAGATATCGGTGATGGTCTGCACATGGACGACACCGGGTTGCACGCGCAGCCATTCCGAAAACTCGTCCACCTTGGCCAGGTAGTCGGGTTCGCTGATCCCACCCTCGGCGGCCGCCGGCAGGGAGAATTCGATCTGGTAAATGCCGGAGAGATGCTCCATGGCGAAGTCGGTGTCGGCGCGGAACTGAATGCTCGGCTCGAAGTAGTTCACGAACTGATCGTTCAACTCGATGCGCGGAATCCAGACCGCCAGGCCGATGACCAGCGCCGACATGCCGTAGAGCAGCACCTGCCGGCGCCGCAACACGAACTCGGCGAGCCGCTGCATGGCATCGCTGTGGCCCTCGGCCCGCGGTTTCACTCGCAGCGGAGCCACCGCGAGAAAGGCGGGCAGGAAGGTCACCGAATAGATCCAGGCGGCGATCACGCCGATGGCGGTAATGTTGCCGAGGTCGCGGAAGGGTGGCGCGTCGCTGAAGTTCAGGGAAAGGAAGCCGATGGCCGTGGTGAGGGAGGTGAGGAAAACCGGGTGGAAGTTCACCCGCAGCGACTCGATGATGGCCTCGTGCTTGCTGGCGCCCTGGCGCATGGCGTGGAGCAGGGTCACCAGCAGGTGGATGGAGTCGGCCACCGCCAGGGTCAGGATGATGGTCGGCGCGATGGAGGAGGGTGGGGTGAACCTGATCCCCAGCCAGGCCGAGAGGCCGACCGCGCTGCCGGCCGAAAGGCCGATCACCAGAACCGTCACCAGGGTTCCGGCGATGGAACGCAGAAAGATCAGAAGGCCGGCAATGATGACGCCGTACATGATAGGGACCAGTATCGAGAGGTCGGCGACGCTGGCCTCGGCGAAGGCGTTGTTCAGAGCCACCAGCCCGGTCACCGCGACCGTGATGTCGGGATGCCTGGCGCGAAAGTCCTCGACGATCTCCCGCGCCGCGGCCATGGCGGTGGGGACCTCGGTCTCGCTCTCCGCCGGCAGCGTGAGGGTTACGTTGACGCCGGTGGTGCGGGCGTCCGGGGCGATCAGGCGGTTGATCAGGAGAGGCTCGCTCAGCGCCACGGCGCGGATGGCGGCGATGGTCTCGGAGTCGAGGTCCCGGTTCTTCGGGACCAGATCCTCCACCGTCAGGTCGTCACCCTCGGCGTAGCTGTGCTGGAAGTTGGTGATGGAATCGACGCGACGCGAGAAAGGGAGCTGCCAGGAGGCCTTGGTCAGTTCCTGAATGGCCGTCAGGGCTTCGGGGCTGAAGATCTCACCGTCCTTGGGCTGCAGCACGAAGAGGATGTTGTCGTCCTTGGTGTAGACCTGCTGCATTGCCTCGAAGGCGCGGAGTTGCGGATTCTCCTCGCTGAAGAAGATCCGGTAGTCGGTGGAAAACGTGAAGAACTGAACACCGCTGCCCAGGGCGATGGCGACGACAAGGCTGCCCAGGATGACCAGCCAGCGCAGGCGGATCACCTGCTGGGCATAGGAAACGACCCAACCGTCGCGGGCCCCATCGTTGCTCTTGCCGGGGTCTGGCCTGGCGGTATCCTGCACTCTGCCCAAACCTTGAGACTCGGTGGAATTCGTCATCACTGTCGCCCCATTTGTCCCAATAGCTTCGAAGATTGTGCTAACCGTAATGGATGATAAAAGAGTAAACTACACTGTGTAGTTTACATCGGAGCGAAACCCGAGAGTCAAGTGATTGAAGATGTCTGAGACTGCGAAAGGTGACAACGTCCTGACAGAGAGGACGGTGGCGGGCGTCCAGGCGCACTCGCCGAAGCGGCAGGCGATCGTTGCCGCGGCGGCCGAACTGTTCCTGCGTTCGGGCTACGGGGCCGTGTCGATGGATGCCATCGCGGCCAAGGCGGAGGTCTCGAAGCGCACGGTTTACAGCCACTTCTCGGGCAAGGACGAGCTCTTCGCCGCGGTCATGATGGCCCACTGCGCCCTGGTGGCGGGGGAGGAGGCCTTCGACCTGGACCCGGATCAGGACATGCGCGCCCTGCTGACCGATCTCGGGGTGCGCTTTCTGACCCTGGTCACCTCGCCCGAGGCCGTCGCGCTCTACCGCATTGTCGTGGCCGAAGCGGAGCGTTTTCCGGAACTAGGCCGGACCTTCTACGAGAACGGACCGCAGCGCTGGATCTCAACGCTCACCCCCTACCTTGGGGAGAAGGACCGAAGGGGCCAGTTGCGCGCGGCCGATCCGGAGACGGCCGCCTCCTTCCTGCTCTACCTCCTCAAGGACCCCTTGCACATGCGCTGCACTCTGGGTGTCCAGGGCACCGTCACCCCGGCTGAGATCGAAGCCCATGCGGCCAGGGCCGTGGGGACCTTTCTCGAACTCTACGCGCCGCGCTGATGTTCGGTTGAGCCTTCGCTAGCGGATGATCTCCGCATGGGGGCGGAAGGCGTGAAAGACGAAGGCGAAGGTCACGTCATAGGGCACGTCGACCATGCCGTCGGCGCCCTTGCGCTGCACCAGCACGTTGCCGACCTCGCGCCCCTCGCTGATGGCCCGTGTGTCGAGGGCCGAGGTCTGGCCCGGCTCCCAGCTCAGCACCAGGTCGCCGCTTTCGATCCGGCCCTTCTCGCGCAGCATCTCCAGGGCCCAAGCCTGTTCGCCGACGGCGACCACGCGCTTCATAGGCGCGATCCCCTCGGGCATCTCGCCGTCATAGAGGAACGGCCGGGACAGCGTGTCGTAGCCGACATAGGGATTCGCGCCATAGGGGCGCATGCCGGGATTGTTAGGGATCAGGACCTGGCCGTCGGGAAAGCGGGCGGCAAAGCGTTCCCAGGATTCCAGCCGGGCCGGCAGGATCTTCAGGCGGGTCCCGGTGCGCTCCCCCACGATGGCCTCGCCGAGGAACTGCTGCCACCAGCTCTCGGTGGCCCGGTCGTACATCACCAGATCGGAATTGCGCAGCTTGCCCGTGGTGCCGAAGGTGGTGACCTCGCCGTCGACCGTGCGCTCGAAGACGATGGCCGAGTTGCACAGCGGGCAGTAGGTCACGGCGACAGGGATGCCGCCGACAGTATCGTTGACGATCTCGTGCCAGGTCAGAATGCGCAGGGGATAGGCCCGGGCATCGCCGTTGACCGAGAAGCCCACGACCGGTTCGGTCGCGGTGAGGTCGCTCGCCTCGGAGACCGCGATGAACTGCGGCTTGTCGATGGAGGGGATGCCGTCCTTGGGGGGACCGCCGCTGAGGATCTCGCCGAAGCCGACGGAGGCCTGGGTGAAATCGGTCTGCGGCCATTCACCGGCCCAGCGGTCCGGGGTCGCGAGCGCCGCACCGCTGCCCAGGGGCAGGGCGGCGATCAGGATCAGCGCGGCGAAAGCAGAAGCGGTCAGGCGGCGCCGGAACAGGTCGGACAGATCGGACATGCGCCGATCATGGCCGCAGACACGCGGCCGGCGCCAATCACTTCCGCTTGAAGAAAGAAGGGGGAGGGGCGCTTACCGCCGGGCGGCGGCGCGCGTCAGGAGGGGGGCCAATGCTTCGACAACTCGGTCAAGCACGCCGGCCTGGCGGCCCGCGTAAGCGGTGGCCCCTTCCGAAAGAGCCGCCCGGGCCTGCGGGTCGGCCAGCAGGGCGGCGAGGCTCGCCTGTAGCTGCTCAGGGTCTGCCACCTGGCGCAGGGCGCCGGCGGCGGCCATCTCTTCGCTCATTTGGCGGAAGTTGGCCATATGCGGTCCGGTCAGGATCGCACAGTCCAGCTTGGCCGGCTCCAGCAGATTGTGCCCGCCGATGGGCACCAGCGAGCCGCCGACGAAAACGAGATCCGCCAGCCGATACCAGAGCCCCATCTCGCCCAGGGTATCGGCAAGGCAGATGTCGGTATCTTCCGTGGCCGTCTCGCCGCGGCTGCGCTGGGCGACGCTCAGGCCCTGTCCGGTCAGTTCCGCGCGAGTTTCGTCGCCGCGGGCCGGGTGTCGCGGCACCAGGAGAGTCAACAGGCCCGGGTAGTCGCGGACCAGAGCCTGATGGACAGCGCCGACAATCCGCTCTTCGCCCGCGTGGGTCGAGGCGGCCAGCCAGCAGGGCCGCCCGCCGATCGCTTGGGCGACAGCCGCCAAGGCTGCCGGCTCCACATCAAGCGGCGGCGCGGCGGCTTTCAGGTCGCCGGGGCAGATCACCGCCTCTGCCCCCAGGCCCTCCAGGTGTGCTTGGTCGCGCGGCGTGCGGGCCATGATCAGGCCGAAATGCCCGAGCAGCGTGCCGATCAGCGGGCGAAAGCGCCGCCACTTGCGGTAGGAGGCGGGGGAGACCCGGCCATTGATCAGGACCAGCGTGCATCCCGCGTCGGCGGCACCGCGGATCAGGTTCGGCCAGAACTCCGACTCCACCATCAGGCCCAGCGCCGGCCGCCAGTGCGCGAAGAAGGCCGAAACAGCCTGGGGCAGGTCCACCGGCAGGTACTGGTGGATGACCGCCGCTGGCAGCCGCTCGGCCATCATCTCAGCGGAGGTGACGGTGCCGCTGGTCACAAGCAAGTTCAGATCCGGCCGGTCGCGCCGCAGGCGCTCGATGAGCGGTAGCAGGGAGACCGCTTCGCCGACGCTGGCGCCATGCAGCCAGACCAGAGGCCCCTCCGGGCGCGCCTGGCCGGCTCTGCCCAGACGCTCACCGAGGCGTTGCGGGTCTTCGCGGCCCCGGGCGACACGGCGGCGCAGAAAGGCCCGCACCGCCGGGCCGGCACAGCGGCCGAGAAGGCGATAGCCGCCGAGGGCACAGCGGGCCGCGAGTATCCCAAAGCCGCTGGCAGGCTCCTGACCCGGAGGTTTCAGCCGCTTGCTCTCGATCTCGCCCTCCATGGCCTAGCCCTCGGGCGGCTTGGCGACGCTTGCCGTCAAGCCGTCCTGCAGGCTGTAGGGCGGGCGCCAGCCGAGGGCCAGGGTGATCGGTCCGTTGTCAACGGTGAGCGAGGTGGTGAGCGCCTCGACGGCGGCGCTGCGGCCGGTGAGCGCGCCGGCCAGCCTGAGCAGTGCGGGTGGACAGGGCAGCAGGCGGGCGGGATTGCCGCAGAGCTGTCCGATCCGCCGGGCCAGATCCGGCGTCGAGATGTCATCGCCATCGCAAAGTTCCAGAGGCATCGCCGGTGCCGTATCGGCTGCCAATGCCGCCTCCACCGCGCTGACCAGGTTGCCGAGGTAGAGCAGGCTGCGGCGGTTGCGGAGGGAGGCGAGAGGCAGCGGCAGGCCCCTGGTAACGGCCTTTGCCAGGCGGGGGAAGTTGCCGGGCGCGCCGGCGCCGTAGACAAGCGGCGGTCGGAGAACCACCAGGGAGGTCGCTGTTCCCTCGGTCACGGCCTTGAGCGCGGCCTCGGCCTCCAGTTTGCTGCGCTGATAGGGGCTGGCCCGCTTGGGGGATTGCTCGGCGACGGCGGCGCCGACGGAACTCAGGAAGACCAGTCGCCGGACCCCGGCGGCGACGCTCTGACGCGCCAGCCCTTCGCTTGCCGCCACGTTGACTTTGCGGAAGGCCGTCAGCGGATCGGTCGCTGTTTCCCGCAACACATGCACCCGCGCCGCGCAGTGCACGACAGCATCGATGCCGACCAGCGCTTTGGCCCAGTCGGTTTCTCCGTCGATCGGACCGGTGACCAAGGGCTCGACAGCGGGATTCAAGATCGAGCCCTCGCTGCGAACGCTGCCGGTCACGGCCCAGCCTTTTGCGAGTAGATGCGCGCAGATCGCAGCGCCGATGAAGCCGTTGGCCCCGGTGACCAGCACCCGCTGCATCGGGCTAGTAAAGCAGGCGCTTCAGCACGGCCCGCGCGCCGTAATGGGCCAAGCACCAGGAGGCGCGCAGCGGGCCGAGCTTCTCGATCCTCCGGTAAACGTTCCAGACCCAGGCGGCGGAGCGCTTCGGCTTGCTCGACAGCGAGCCCCGCACCACGCGGTAGCGCGCCAGGTCTTCGCGCAGGCCGTGGGCGCGGAAGCCGCGTTTGAGGATCGACAGCCAGAGGATGTAGTCGTCGCGGCGCGCCTGGGTCATGCGGATCGGGCCGGTCTTCCCGGTGTCCACCATACCGGTCACCGTGGCGATGGCGGTGTTCTTCAGAAGCTGGTCGTAGGTCAGGGTTTCCGGCACGCCGACGAGGCGGCCGATACGGCTGCCGTCCTCGTTGATGCGCCGGTAGGCGGTGTAGGACATGGCGGCCTGGTGCGCATTCATGAAAGCGGTCTGGCGTTCCAGCTTGGCCGGCTGCCAGAGGTCATCGCTGTCGATGAAGGCGATGAAGCGGCCACGGGCCTCCGCCAAAGCGGCGTTGCGCGCGGCGGCCACGCCGCCGTTCTGCGGCAGGCGGATGAGCTTGACCCTGGGATCGTCCCCGGCGATGGCCTCCACGATCTCGGCGGTGCGGTCGCTGGAGCCGTCGTCGGCGACCAGCATCTCCCAATCGCTCAAGGTCTGTGCCTGGACGGAGGCGATGGTCTCGGCGATGAAGGTCTCGGCGTTGAAGGCGGCGGTGATGACGGAGACCAGGGGCGCGTCGTCTTGCACAACGGTGGCGGGTTGGCTCATCCCGAACCCTCCGCAGCGCCGCTGCGACGCAGTGCCGCCCATTGCGCCAGCCGGTCGGCCATCAGGCGGTCGACGTTGAACCTCTCGGCGACGCAGGCCTGCGCCCGGTCGGCCATTTGATCCGCCGCCGGTGCGTCCGCGAGCAGGCTTGCCAGGCGGCGGGCTGCCGCCTCGTTATCGCCGGCCTCCACCAGCAGCCCTGTTACGCCGTCCTCGATCAGTTCCTCGATGCCCGGCGAGCGGGCCGAGAGGCAGACGCAGCGGCGCAGCATTGCTTCCTTGAGCGCGTTGGGCAGCCGTTCGGAAGGGCTTTGGGACATGGTCAGCAGCACCTGGGCTTCAGCCAGATGGCCGAGGGCCTGGTCATGGGGAACATGGCCGAGGAAGCTCACCGAGCTGCCGAGCTCCAGTTCGGCGGCGAGATCCTTTAGCGGCTGCAGCTCCGGGCCGGCGCCCAGCACCCGCAGCCGCGCTTCGGGAAGTGCGCGCCGAAGCGTCGCAAAGACCCTGAGCGCATCGGCGCTGCGTTTTTGCGGAACCAGCCGTTCGGCGATCACCATCAGGCCCGGCTGCTTCGCCGGGCCGGGCAGTGGGTCGGGAACCTCCACACCGCGGTAGGAGATCCGCACCTGTTCCGGATCGACGCCCAAGCCGGCGATGGCCGGCAGGTTGGCTTTTGCGTGGGTCAGCAGCAGACGGACGCGCTGCGCCAGGCGGGCGCTTGGCGCAAAGCGCTCTTCCAGGTCGTAAGCGCCGAGGAACTGGCTGAGCGCCGTTGCGGGCAGGCGGCGCTGCACCAGCAGCCCGAGGAGGCTGGGGTAGTGGCCCCAGAAGAGATGCACGACCTCGGGCCGAAGCGCCGCGATGCGCTGCAACAGGACGAGGCTGCGCGGCGCCAGGGCCAGCGCCTTTGCCAGGTGCATCGGCCGTCGCCAGCAGTGGCGGATGATCATGGCGAGCAGATAGCCGGCATCGGCGGGCTTCAGCACCGCCAGGAGCAGCCCCTGCAGGACCGAGCCGGCGGAGCCCTGGTCGACGCGCAGGTCCGCCAGGCCGCGCTCGGCCAGCATCTCTGCGGCTCTTGGGGGCGGGGCGCGATAAGTCAGCACGGTGACCTCGGCGCCGAGGCGGCGCAGGGCGCGCAGCTCGACGGCGGCAAAGGTCTCCGATGCGACGGGGAATTGCATGGTCACGTAGGCGATCTTCACGACCGCCGTTTTAGCGGACTTGCCGGTCTGTCCACAACTGCCGGCGCCGCCGTCAGCCGGTGCAGCGCCGCGTTCCACTGTGCCAGCACCGCCTCCAGCTCGTAGCGCGGTGGGAGCAGGCTGGGGCCGGGGCCTTCGGGCGGCCGGACCGCGATCCGCTGCATCGCCTGGAGAAAGGGGGCGCCCGCATCCTCGGTCAGGCTGGCCAGGGCGACGGTGCCTGGCGGAGCGGCTTCCGCCAGCTCGGCGATCCCGCCGGACTCGGGGGTTGCGATCACTGCGGTGCCGCAGGCCAGCGCCTCCAGCGCGACGTTCGGCAGCCCTTCCCAGCGCGATGGGATGAGGCAGGCATCGGCACCGGCCAGTGCCGCCGGGAGGTTTGTGCTGTAACCCGCGAGGTCCACCCGGGTCTCGAGGCCGAGCTCCCGGATCAAAGCCGTCAGGGCCGCTTGCTCTTCGCCTTCGCCATAGATGGAAAGCTCGGCGTCGGCGGGCATCCGGGCGAAGACGCGGATCAGCCGGTCGAAGCCCTTCTGCCGATGCAGCCGCCCCGCGGCAACGAAGCGCGGGCCGCCGCCGGGGCGGCGCGAGGGCGCGGCTGCCGAGTCTCGGAGCCGCGCGACGGGCACCGGATTGGGCAGGGAAACGATGCGCCCGCCGGCGACGCCGAAGTCCTGCTGCAGCTCCTGTTCGGTTTGCCGGTGCTGGCAGAACAGCAGGTCGGCGTGCCGGTAGAAGCGGCGGTAGCCCCAGGTCATCAGCCGCGGGTGGCGGCGGTTCGGCAGGCTCTGGGAGGGGGTGTTGGACTCGCGGAGGGCAAGCCTGGTGCCGCGCGGCATCAGGGCGCGGCTGGCGAGCAGCGCGAGGTTCAGATAGCCCTGGGAGGCAAAGACCACCGCCGGGCGGCTCCGGCGGATGTGACCCAACAGCTTGGGAAGGGCGTGGCGCAGCTTGGGCCGGTCGAGCCGCTGCAGATCGACGTCCTCGGCAAGCAGGGATTGCAGCGGGCCTGTGGCGTCGAAGACGACGAGCTGCGGCAGGAACCGGGACCGGTCGAGGCCGGCCAGCAAGGTGAGCGCAACCCGCTCGGCACCGCCGCCGGCAAAGTTCGGCAGGACGAAAAGAACCCCGGGTCGCCCTGCGGTCATTTCGGGTCTTCGCGGCGACCGGCGGCTCAGTCTGCCCGCAGGAGGTTGCGAAGTCCGTCGCGCACGCGCTTGGCCTTGGCCTGCAGGTTCTGTTTCGGTGTTCCGGGAAAGCCGGCGGCGGCAAAAAGCTCGGGGAAGCTCAGATAGGTGTGGGACCGCGAGAGACCGGCGATCTTGTCGCGCTGGAACGGCGTCATCGGCAGCGCCGACATGGCCTCTATGGCCGCTGCCTTCGCACCGCAGTTGTAGAGATGCAGGGCGCGCCCCGGTTCCAGCCGCTCACGGGCCTTGGCCGGCAGGGGTGCCAGGATTTGATGCCAGGCCGTGTCGATCTGCTCGGGTGTCCAGCGGTTTGGATTCCAGTCGTCCGGCTTGTTCTTGGAGAAGTCGATGGGGGCGACAACCCGAAAGGCCACGGTCGAGCCGTCCAGAACGACATGGATCAGCTCCAGGCAGCCGCGCAGTGCATGCATGCAGGCGGCGAGGGCATAAGCCGGAAAGTAGAGATAGTCCTGGATGGCGATGATCGAGCGGCCCGGGATCAGCGAGGGACCGAAGGCCTCGATACAGCGCGTAATCTCCGGCAGCTTCTTCGGCGCGTCCAGAAACAGCACCTCGACCGGCCGGCCGCTCCAGGCGAGCTTTTTGATGCGGGTTCGATGGATGGAGATGAGATCGCTGTAATCCGCGACATGCGCTTCGAAGTAGGACTGGAAGTTGTCGCCGGGCTTCAGCGGCAGGTCCGACTTGCCCGGATCGCTGGGTGCCCAGGTGAAGCCGTCAAAGCAGTGCAGTTCTCCGCCCCGCCCGGCCCGCCGCAGGCCGGCGGCCAGATGCAGGGTGCTGCGGCCGAGCCAGGACCCCACCTCCACCAGCGCGCCCGCGCCGGTGAGCTGCGAGGATGCGAGCCAGAAGAGGTAGCGGCATTCGGACTCGGAGGTCATCCCGGGAACGCTGCGGATCGCCGGCAGTTCGATGTCATGGAAGTCGGAGACGAGCGGTTCCGTCATCGCTGAGCTGTTTGCTTGAGGGCCTGTCATGGCGGATCACTTCATGGTCGGTTGATCTGGTTTGACCAGGATTCCCTGGAATTTGTCGCCCTGGCGCACGATCACTGGCGTCATGGCGACCTGCTCACAGAAATCGCGGAAGGAGGTGTTGTCGCCCACGTCGTCCGAGATGAGCAGGCCGCCGGGGCGCAGCGCCTGCCAGATCAGGGGATAGGCAAAGGCCCGTCCCTCCGGCGACTTGTCGGAGTCGTAGTGTGCAAGGTCGATGGTGCCGGCCGCTTTCAACGCTCTCGGCAGGCCCTCGCGGTCGGCCATGCGAAACAGCTGCCAGCGATCGTGCAGGCTTTCGGGCACCGCGATGCCGACCCAGCGGTCGTTGTGGTGCTTGAGGTAGGGCAGGTCGACGCTGAACAGCCGGGCGTCCGGGCGGGTCTTCAGGGACAGCAGGAAGGCCAGACTGGACCAGCCGTTGGCGACCCCGGTTTCGATGACCCTTTCGGCCCGCGTCCCCTGGCAGAGGTTGTAGAGCAGGTCCATGTTGCTGGCACCGCCGAGCCGGAAGGGCACCGAGCCGACCCGGGCCGTCGCGGCGCTCAGTTCCCCGCCTTCCGTTGCCTCCAGTTCGACCCATTGCCATTGGGGCAGAAGGTTCGCGGTCGCCTCTCTCGCTTCGCTGGAGCGGGGTTCGCACCAGGCCACCGCCGCCTGGCGGTCCCGCTCGATGGCGGCGAGATCCTCGACCTCGATACCCAGGGCGATGCGGGTCTTGCGGCGCAGGAACCGCCAGATCTCCGGCCAAATCGAGGGCTTGAAGACATAACCCCAGACCTGACGCTTCAGGACGTAGTAGGAGATCACCTTCAGGGCGGCCAGGTGGCGCCATCCTTTCTCTGCCTGCCGGTCCGCACCGGGGGGCGCGAGTTGAACGACCTCGGTCCAGGTATCCAGGGCCTGGGCCCGGCTGAAACCGCTGGTGCGCTCCGCCGCGGCGCTGCCCAGCCTGCGGCGCAGCGCCGGATCGCCGGCCAGCCGCCTCAGGGCCGCGGCCGTCGCTTCTACATCGTCACAGGGCACCACCAGGCCCGAGCGCTCGTCTTCGACCACCTCCAGCGGCCCCGGGGAGGCGTCGCTAACGATGACCGGAAGGCCGCAGCTCATGGCCTCGAGGAGAGCGTTGGGCATGCCCTCGTAGCGTGAGGGCAGGGCGAAGATCGCCGAGGCGCGGTAATAGGCATAGGGCTCGGCCACGTGGCCGGGCCAGTCGATCCTGTCATCGATCGACAGCTTTTCGGCCAGAGCGATCAGGTCCGTCTTGGATGGCCCCTCTCCGAGAATCACGATGCGCCAGTCGCCGAGATCGCTCCGCGCCGCCGCGAAGGCCTTGAAGAGAACATCCAGCGCCTTCTGCGGAACGATGCGTCCCACCGCCAGAATCGTCGGCGCCTCCAGTTTGAGGTCCGTCTCAGACGGCGGTGTCAGGATGTTCGGCACATAGGCCAGCTTCCGGTTCGGCACGAAGTCGGTCAGGGTCTTCAGGACCCCTTTGCTGTTGGCCGTGACGACATCCGCCGTCCGGTAGAGCCAGCGGCTGACCGGCCCCCAGGGCGGCGGGATGAACTGGCGGGCCGGATCGTTGCGTTCGCAGACGACGAGCCGCCGACCCAGCAGTCCCAGGCAAGCCAGCAGGACCTTGGCATTGGTCGGGCGAATGAAGCTGACGACAACCGGCGCTTTGGACCGCCTGATGTAGCGCCGCAGCTTCCACAGCCAGCAGGACGTCCGATAGAGCCCGGCCAGATGGAAAATCGTCCAGCTCGGCGGCCGGTAGATGAGGAACTCCTGCTCGATGGCC
Organism: Pelagibius sp.; assembly: GCF_028289705.1. GTDB lineage: Bacteria > Pseudomonadota > Alphaproteobacteria > Kiloniellales > Kiloniellaceae > Pelagibius. The sequence goes on along the minus strand of NZ_JANQOI010000017.1, from coordinate 123,656 downwards.
GGATCGAGATCGATGGCGTTGCTGCGGTTGGTGCTCATCAGCAGGACCCGGACCCGATAGCCCTGGCGCGACCAGCCGTTGGCGAGATTGCAGACCACCCTCTGGGTGCCGCCGTGGCCGAGGTGACTGATGATCAACAGGACATCGGGCGCCCGGGCGGCCTGCGTCGTCGCAGGCGCCGGCGTGATTTCGGCGAGGGAGGGAGCGGAGTTGACCGACAAAGCCGTTCTCGGTGGACTGGGGTGGTTCCGTTGGGCGCTACTTGTAAGCGGCCATCGATATGCCGGGTGTCAGGTAGCGCAGGTGCCCTCGGCGCCAGTTCATCGGCAGCCAGGGATAAACGAGTTCCAACGCCAGAAACGCGATCATCGGCAAGCGTATGAGGCGGTTGCGCCCGAACCAATAGGCCTTGATCCGCCGATAGCCGAGGGCCCGCAGCTCCGCGGCCAGTTCGCCGAAGGTCCACTCCTTCAGGTGAAAGCACTCGGCCTCTTCGGTGAAGTAGCGCGACACGTCATGCGGGCCGGTGAAGCGGTAGGGCGTGCGAAAGGTGTAGACGCCCCCGGGTTTCAGCAGCCGATGGACCAGGCGGAAATGATCGGCGGTGTCTTCGGGATGCAGGTGCTCGATCAACTGGTCGCTGAAGGCGGTATCCACGGAGTTGTCCGGCAGGTCCAGGTCATAGCCGTTGTAGACCACCAGATCGAAATTGTTCGGGCGCTCGATGTCGGGGCCGATCTGGTCGGCGATGTCGACGGCGTAGACCTGCCCGACATGGCGCGTCATCTCAAAGGCGAAACGGCAGTCGCCGGGGCCGAACTCGAGGAAGCTGCCGCCCGGCTTCGCAAAGGGTTTCACCAGGGCCAGCTTGCGCCGGTTCATCTTCGCGGTTGCCGCGGCATCGGCGCGGCGGGTCAGGCGCGGATGGTCCGGCACCTGCGCGAAGAGCTCGTCGTACATGGTGCTGTAGATCGCTTTGCGTTCTTCGCGGTTCGCCGCTTTCAGCCTGTCGGCAATGGCGCGTTCGACCTCGAAGTGGTGCCAAACGCTCTCATAGCTGCGGTTCGGTGGAATCGGCAGCTTCAGCGGTAGGGGGGAGAGGGTCATTCTGGCCTCGGCACGATCTCTTGCGGGAAGGTACTCTTTCGCGCCGCCATGGCAAGCATCTCTAGCCGCTCATTGCCCGGCGGCGGCGGATTGCCGGGTTCCGCTTTCGACTGCCGGTTCGAGAATGCGTTCGATGCAGGGTTGTTTCGGGTGGTGCATGTCCAGGAAGTCCGTCTGTCCGCAGTCGCTTTGCCCCGGGTCGAAGGCGCCGAGAACGGCAAGCGAGCGCTGCGCGGCGAGCTGCCTGACAAAGCCGTCGACCTGCGCCAGGACCGCGCGGTCGCTCTCCAGCAAGCGAAAGGCCGTCGGGTGATAGGGCAGCATGGCGAGGATCACGGTCGTCCCGTCGTGCTGCAGAAGGTCAAGAAACGCCTGGAAGACTGCCGTCTTGCAGGGGTCGAGGCTGGTGAAGGCGAGGCCGCGGCCGACCGGGTGGTCCAGCACCGTTGCCGCGTAGTCGTCGACGTAAGCGGCGCTGCGGGTCCGGATTTCGCGGGAGAACAGGACCGAACCGTCCGGGCGCTTGATGAAGCCGGGCGAGCGCAGCTCCGGGTCCGGCCCGAAGCGGACCTGATCGCTCGACCCTTCGCCCAGTTTGCCGAGCGACTCCAGGACGTAATCGAGGGTCAGCACCTCGGCCAGCCAGGACAGAGGGATTTGAGAACCGAAGTCCTCGATGCAGTCGGTTTCGAGCAGACCGACGATGCGTTGCAGGCTCGCGTGCTTGCCGTTGCGCGTGAGCAGGTGGCTGTCCGGCGCGAAGATATAGGGATCGACGGTGATGACGGTTCTGGCGGGGATCAGGGCCCGATCTCTGAGCAGGCCGTAGATGTAGAGAAGATCGCCGAGGTCGCCCCCCTCGACGGCCAGGCTGAGGCTGCGCTGCCAACCGGCCTCTGCCGGGGAGAAGGGTTGGACGCGGCTAGAGCCGAGAATGACGGTTTCCGGTGCCTGGTCCAGGCTGTCGATGAAGGCGCGGTTGATCAGGCGGTGACGCGGCGAATCGAGTTCGCCCACCGGCGTGCCGGCGTGCAGCAGCCGGGCGATCTCCGCATAGGCCGCCGGCGTGCGGAAGAGGTGCGCCGGATCAGCGGAGACCGCGGCACCCAAGGCGGCAGCCACAACCGACAGTCCGGCAATCACGACGATGACGATGTAGCGTGCGGCACTCACGACCGAAGAGCCCTAGAACTGAAAATAGAGAAACTCGGAAGGCCGCGCCAACGCCAGCAAGGCGAGGGAGAGGCCGACACCGGAGAGGGCCGCCGTGGCCGCCGGGTAACGGATGGGCAGCGCTGCGCCGGACCTTGCTGCGGGATCGTAGTTCACGATCTCCTGCGAGGCCGGCAGGACCCACACCATGGCAAAGGCAATGGCGATCAGCAGCAGCACATTTGCATCCAGGGTGGCGAGCGCGGAGCCGCCCAGGGCGACGGACTGCGCCAGGTCGAAGAGCGAAGGCTCGCCGAGGGTCACGGTCCCCAGACCGTTAAGGCCGGCCATGCCCGCGAGCATCGCCAGCGATCCGTCGAGGCTTTCCGCGCGGAAGAACACCCAGGCCAGAACCACCCCGGCGGTGGTCAGCAGGACGGAGACCGCGGTGGTGGCCCGAGATGGCCCGCGGGAGTGGCCGGAAAAGCGCCGCCAGAGGTGATTGGCAACGATCATGACCCCATGCAGCCCACCCCAAATCACGAAATTCCAGCTCGATCCGTGCCAAAGACCGCCGATCAGCATCACCAGCATGATGTTCGCCGATTGCGGCCCCAGGCCGCCGCGCCTGCCGCCTAGGGGAATATAGAGATAGTCCCGCAGAAAGCGGGACAGGGTGAGATGCCAGCGGCGCCAGAAATCGATGATGCTGGTGGCCTTGTAGGGCGCGTTGAAGTTCAAGGGCAGGCGAAATCCCAGCATCAGTGCCAGCCCGATGGCCATATCCGAATAGCCCGAGAAATCGAAGTAGATCTGGAAATGGAAGGCGAGCGCGCCCAGCCAGGCCTCGATGAAACCGAGGGAGGCCGCGGTCTGCTCGGCCCCGTTGAAAACAACGTCGGCATAGGGCTTCAGGCTGTCGGCCAGGGCGACCTTTTTCAACAGGCCCATGGCAAAGAGGGTCACGCCCATGGCGAAGGCAACGAGATCGATGCGGCTGGCAATCGACCTGATCTGCGGCAGCATTTCACCGTGGCGCACGATCGGCCCGGCGATGAGCTGCGGGAAGAAGCTGACATAGAGCGCGTAGTCGCGGAACCGCGGCCTTGCCACGGGCTGCAGGCTCGCGTCGACCAGCATGGAGATCTGCTGCAGCGTGAAGAATGAGATGGCGAGCGGCAGAACGATGTCCGGTGTCTCGAAGCTCCCCCCGGCAAGGGCCGCGAAATTCTCGCCGAGGAAGGTCGCGTACTTGAAGAAACCGAGCAGGCCGAGGTTGACGGCAATGCCGATCCACATCAGCCAGCGCCGAGGGCGCGCCGACAGGGCCGAGATCAGCAGATAGTTGATACAGATCGAGCCCACCAGCAGGCCGATGAACCGCCAGTCCCAGACCGCGTAGAAGACCAGAGAGGCGCCGCAGAGCAGGGTCAGCGACGCGCTCACCATCCCCAGCCTGCGTAACGACAGGACCAGGAACAGCGTGATCGGCAGAAAGACCAGGATGAATTCGTAGGAGTTAAAGAGCATTCACCGGTTTCCCGCGGCGCTCATGTCCGCACGGGCCGGCCGCGCCGTGCCCGGCAGCGGCCCGCGAGCGTAGGCCCGGTGGCGATGGCTGCCGGCCGGTTCATTGCGGTGGCACCGCCTTGCCGTCGCTTTCGGCGGCCAGAGCCTCTCCCGCCCCCTCCTTGAAGGCTGCGAGCCAGGGGTCCGCTTCTTCGCGCGTGAGCGAGAAGACCTTCACGCCCTCGACATCAAGCTTTTCCACCAGCTCCGGCGGGTAGTCGTCCGGATAGACCAGCCCCAGGTAGCTGCAGCGCGGCCGATAGGCGCCAACCGGCCGCTTCATCTCTTCCTTTCTTGCCCTTGCCTTGTTGCAGGCAACGAAGTGCACCTCGTCTCCCTGGCGTGCGACCTCCCAGTAGACCACGTATTTGGCGCGCTCCTCGGGAACCTCGGCCGCGCCGTCGTCGCTGTCTTGGTAGTTGTTCTGCCCCAGCTTTGTCGCGGCGGTGCTGCGGTGAGGCAGCCGGCTGTCAAAGATCAAGACGTCCCCCGCCTTGGTGTCCAGGAGCTTCATGCCGCGGTCGAACATGCGCCGCAGGACCCTCTTGTAAAATTGATAGGAGAAGAACAGACCGTTCCCTACCCATCTGTGGCCGCGCGGATAGATATCGATCCCCCCCGCGTAGTCCTCGGTGTTGTCCTGGAGATAAACGCCGACCTTGGCGAAGAGGAAGTTCGGGTCGACCAGGTAGCGGCTGTCGCGGTTGAAGCGGAATTCCGCCTGGCAGTCGAGATGCGGGGGGTTGTCGCCCACCGGGATGACGTTGCGCTGCACGACCAGATCGTTGACGTAAACCAGGTCCTCTCCGAGGATCCGGCGGCACGCCTCGATGATCTTCGGATGGGCCATCAGGCGGTAGACCGGCGGGACCGCCAGGCACTCCCGGGCTTGCATGTAGCGCTTGGGCGTCAATGTGAGCTTGTCGTAGACCGGCGGCAGCGTCGCTCTGATTTCCGCCACTTCCTGCGCGCTGAGGGCGCCCCTCAGAAGCACGTAACCGTCGCGCTTAAAGGCTTTACGAAGGTCTTCAGCGGTCATTTGGTCTGTCCGTTTCCTAAGCTTGACTGTCTCTCGTTAGGTGGCTGTCCATTGCTCTTGCCGTTGTCCGGCCGTTCCGCAGCAGTACCCGGCTTGCGCCCGATATAGAAGACGAACCACCGCTCCTGCCAGCCGCCCTTGCGGTCGATCAAGGGCGCGGACTCGGGAATATGCCCGCCGAGCTTCTCCCGCCGCCGCTGGCTGATGTCATAGCCGAATTCGATGGTCTCGAATCCGGCCTTCTCGAACACATACCGCAGGCCGGAGTCGGTGAAGCGCCAGTAGTCGTCCGGCGAGGCGTGTTGATGGCAGGCAAAGACCGTCGATGCCATGACCAGGCCGTTGGCCTTCAGCAGGTCGTACATGTTCTGGGCGACCATGAAGGGTTCGGGCATGTGTTCAAGAGCATTGTTTGTGAAAGTCACGTCGAAGCGACGGTCGGTCACGATTGGCTTGCAGGCGTCTCCCACCACGGCGTTGTCCACCCCGGGGCGTTCGATGATGTCGAGGATCGAGTAGCTTCCGGGGAAACCCTCGATGCCGTCGAAGATGTCCTTGAAATTGCTGCCGTCGCCACCGCCCAAATCGAGCAGACTGGGGTGCCGCGTTGCGATGCTTGCGGCCTCGCGGCGGAAAGCCTCGCGGACCGAGGTGACGTTGTGCAGGCGAAAGAAGTCCTGCTTCTCGTATTCCAGAACGCCATGCCGCAGGATGAGCCGCTGCCGGCGGGCGAACTTCGGCCGGCGCAGCAGCCGCGATGAGGCGGCGAGCAACAGCCAGGCCGCTCTCGCGACAGTCCGTCTCATGACAGCGGTTCGCCGGTCAGGGGATAACCCGGTGACCCTTTTCGGCACCTGCCCAGGGTCTCCAGGTAGATTGCCGTCATTTCGCTGACGTGACGCTGCACCGAGTATCTGGCCAGCGCCTGGGCCTGTGCCCGCTGCACGGTCGCCTGTGCCAGGCCGGGATCGTCCAGGACGCGCCCGGCCGCGGCGGCGAGGGCGTCGGGGTCGTCGGCGGTTGCCAGCCAGCCGGTCCTTCCGTCTTCGATGACCTCGCAATGCCCGCCCGAATCGGCGGCGACTACGGGAGTACCGCTGATCATGGCCTCGACCAGGCTGCGCCCCAAGCCGTCGTCGACGCCGGTTGCGATCATCAGATCGCAGCCGGCCATCCACGGCTCGATCGGCGTTTGGAAGCCCATGAAATGGACCCGGCCGCCAATGTTCAGTGCTTCGGCAAGCCGTCCCAGTTCGGCCTGCGCATTGTTGCGTTCGGTCCCGAACATCAGGAAGGAAAGGGGCCGGTTCCCACCTTCGATCAATTTTGCGGCGGTGCGCAGGAAGGTGGCCGGGCGCTTCTGGTGCACCAGATTGCCGAAGAAGCCGACTATGCGGGTTTCCGGGTCGAGCGCGAGCTGCTTCAGGACGTTCTGCCTTGCCGCTTGCCTGTCAAGCTCTGCGAAACCGGTGTCGAAGGGATTGGAGACGATGCGTGCGCGTGAGCCGAGGGATTGCGGCAGGGTCGACGCGGTGTAGTGGGAGATGCAGACCACCTGCTGTGCCAGCTTTGCCAGGAACAGCTTGATCGTGCTGCTGCCGAAACTCGCCGTGCGCTGATGCCAGACGAGTTTGGTCCCCGTCAGTCTGGTCGCCAGGGTCCAGCCGAAGTGGGTGCGCACGTCGTTGGCGTGGACGATGTCGATCCCACGCTTGCGCAGGAAAGCGGCAAGCCGCCAGGTCTGGGCCGCCAAGGCTAAGACATTGCTCAGCGACCAATAAGGTGGGCGGAAAAACCCGGGAATCGCGACCAGCTCATAGGTCATTTTCTGCTCGCGCATGTAACCAGACAGCAGGCCCTCTTCGTGCAGGACGACACAGGGTTCGACGCGGCTGCGATCCAGGTTTTTCACGAGCAACAGTGTCGAGAGGTGGCTGCCGCCGACGTTGTTGCCGATGAAGGGGTAGCAGACCCGCAACGGCCGGCCGATCCGATCCACAGCGCTCATCGTCGGCCGGCCACCATCTTCTTCAGGCGCGGGATGAGGGCGCCGGCCGCCACGGTGCGGCTGTTGCGTGCGAGGTGTTTGGAAAGGGCGGATGCCGCGCCTCGAGCATCGAGTCCGAACCTGGATTGCAGCATGGCCCGAACCGGCGGTCGGTCGAATATCGCCATCGCGTGGTCGATGAGGCCATAGGCAAGCGCCAGCAGGGCCGCGCGGATAAGCCGCTCGACCCCGGCGTCGCTGTCCTCCGGCAGGCTCTCCGGGCTTCTCAGATAGAGAAGGTCGCCATGGACCATCTGGCCTTCCGAGTAAGGGAAGGGCCCTTCGGCGAGATTCGGCAACTTCGCCTTGGAAGAACGGCGCCAGGGATGCAGCTCCAGAAAGCGCATGGGAAAGAAGTCGTGACGGCGCAGCGCCTGATCGATGTCCGCGAACAGCGGCTGGCCGCGATAGATCGGCACGAAGGAGACTTCCACCCGCAGCGCCACCAGCGATTCCCGCAAGAGCCTTTGGGCGCCCTCGAGAATCTCCAGTTCGGCGCCCTGTACGTCGAGCTTGAAGAAGGCGGCGTCTTTGAACCCGTAGTGCTCGGCGGCCGCGTCGGCGGTGGTTGTCGGCACATCGAGGGTGCCGTCCAGGATATAGTAAGGCTCGCGGCCGTAGAGGCCCGCTAGGTCCGCATCGGCGGTCAGCAGCGAGGAGCAGCCGCGCTTGCGGTAGATATTCAGACGCCGCGTCTCCTCCGCCATTCCGAGGGCAACCGGGACGAAGCGCAGCGAGCGCCAGGGCCCGGCCCCGCCCGGCGCGGCATTCAAGCGCGCGCACTCTTCCTCGTCCGGTTCGAAGCCGATGGCGTGAACGGCCTGCGCCAGCGGCAGCAGATCGGCCGTGAAGCCGCCACGGGCGCCGACGTCGAGGCAGGTCAGAGGCAGGGCGTCGAGCAGCGCAGCGAAACCGAAGTCCGCGAGCGTCTTGCGGCCGAAGGGGGTCGTCATACGGAGCCTCCGGCAGAACTCGGTGCCTGCGCAAGGATGCGCAGGGCGGCGCGGTTCCCGCCATATTCACTGGCTGGCCGACCTGCGAGGCGGCGCAGGCGATTACCGAGGCGGTCGCCCAGTCCGCGCCGCCGGACCGGGCCGACGGTATCGAGAAAGGAGACCCGCAGGCCGCATCTCTCGAACACCTGGCGCAGGGATTTTTTGCTGAAGAACAGCAGGTGCGGTTCGTGACTGTGTCCTGCAATGTCGGGGTCTGCTGAAAAGTCCGAGTTCGGGACCTCGGCGAGAATCCAGCCCCGGGGGCTCAGCAGCGTACGCAGCGCGCCCAGGATATCCAGGATCTCTTCTTCCTGGTAGTGCTCGAGCACGTGGGAGGCGACGATGAGATCGCAGCTTCCGGGGTCGACCTGCTGAGGGCTCGCAAGCTGCCGGCATCCGGCCCGCGACAAATAGCCGGCCATCGAAGCATCGGGCTCGACGGCGAGCAACTCCGCCTCCGGCCAAAACTGCTGCCGTGCCAGAAAAAGGGTGGTGCCGAAGCCTGCGCCGACATCGAGGATTGTCCGGGGCGCGCCGGAGAGCGTGCCTTCGGCGAGGCGCAACTGCGAGAGTGAGCGCTGTGGTTTGAACATCAGCGCGCTGTCGGAGAAATAGCGCTCCGGCGCCGCCTTTGCTTCGCGTCCGGCGTGGCCCGCATAGTCGTCTTCGTAGTAGCGGTGCAGCCGCTGCGGATCGATGGGTGTCTTCACCGCACCGAACCCGCAGGTCTGGCAGACCAGCACCGCCAGATTCCGGAACAGCTCGTTGCGTGGCAAGGGATAATCCATGGGCTTAAGGCGCCGGCCGCCACAGGCGATACAGACCGGCAGGCCCGATGGTCCGCGCGTGCCTCCGGTGACCTCCGCCTGCCGCGGCTCGGACCCGCCATCTTCACTCTGCATGCTCTCCCGGGTCACGAAGAGGCACTCAGTTGCATGTGATCGCCGCCACGCCCGTCCGTCTGGACGGATCGGCCGTTCTCGATCCGGTGGATGATATCCGCCGCATCCTGCAAGGCATCCTGGTGGGAAATTGCGATGATCGTCAGTTCGCCGGCGAGCTGTTTGAGGGTGCCGCAGATCTCCGCCTCGGTCTTGGGGTCCAGGGCGGCGGTTGCCTCGTCGAGGATCAGCAACTGCGGCCGATGGGCAAGAGCCCTGGCGATGGCAATCCGCTGTCTCTGACCGCCCGAAACGCGCGTGCCCCGCTCGCCGACCATCGAGTGAATGCCTTGCGGCAGCGCGGAGACAAAAGACCAGGCCTCGGCCTGCTCAAGAGCCGCCCTGGCCATCGCCTCGCTGATCTCGGGGTCCCTGAGGGTGACGTTGTTGAGCACCGTGTCGTGCAGCAGGGGCGTGTCCTGCGGCACATAGCCGATCATGCGGCGCCAGGCCCTCTTGTCGATGGCCGACAGCGGTGTCGAGTCGATCATGATTTCGCCGCTGGTGGGGCGCAGCAGTCCGGTGACCAGGTCGGCGATGGTTGTCTTTCCGCTGCCGGACTCTCCGACGACGGCGATGAAGTGACCCTTGGGAATCTCGATGGAGATTTCCCTGAGCACCGGCTTGTTCCTGAGATAGGAGAAGGACACGCCCTCCAAACGGATCTCGGACTCGAACTGCGGCGAAAGCCGGCGGGTTTCCTTCTCGGCTGCCTTCGTGGCCGTCGAGAGGACGGAACGTACAAACCAATAGGCCGGAAGGGAGCCTGCGATGCTCTGAAAGTTGCTCTGCAGGGAGGAAACCCGGCCGACGATCCTGAGGAACAGGAATGCCATGACCAGAAGGCCTTCGAGCCGCAGGTCCCAGTAGGTGAGGATGAAATAGAGGCCGAGGGCCAGGGCCGCCGTGGTGATCGGCTCGCGGTAATGCTGCAGCGATTCGCGGGCGAGGATCTGAAGCTGCTGGGCCTTGTTCATCGCCACGATGTCCTTGTGGAGAATCTGGCCAAGCTGACCCTCCCGGGCCATTGCCTTGATCGGCTTCATCGACAACAGGCCGTCGGCCAATCCGGAGAGCAGGGACTTGGTCAACAGGGTCTGCTTCTGTCCCATCTTGCCGGTGATGACGACAAAGCGATGCAACAGGACCGCGGACACGATGCCGACCATAACCGCTGCGAAACTCACTTCGATGGAGATCGCCAGCGAGAGGGCGACGTAGACCAGCACCTGCAGCAACCCGGTGAGTGCCCGAGCCACGGCGATATAGGTGCTGGCGGCGCGGGCCGGCTCGCTGGTCATGCTGGCGGATATCGAACCCATGCGCTGGCGAACGAAAAATGGCCAGCGCGCCCGCATGAGCGCGGCGAGCAGCTGCAGCCTGAGGTTCATGGTGACGGTCGCGGCGGTGTAGCCGATCTGCTTGGCGACAAACACCAGCACCAGGGACTTTGCGGTGATCAGCAGCACCACGACCAGCAAGAGCACTCCGATCGTCGGTTCGATGCCCAGCGATCTGAGGCTGTCCGTGACGGCACTGCCGATGAACGATCCGCTTTCCGCGGTGCCGTTGATGATGGTGTCCAGCAATGGCAGAAGCGCCGCGATGCCCACCCCTTCCAGAAGGCCGGCCACGATCATCGAGGTCAGCACGATGCAGCCGCGCAGGGGTTCCGCCTTGAAGAAGTGGACGAACACGGTCGCGGCCCGGCGCAGCGGCTTCGGCACCAGGCGCCGATTGCTCTGACGGTTTCTCACTAGCGAACTCCGAAGGTCAGATCGTTTGATTGCTGCTCCTGGGCGGAGAGGGGTCTCTCCGGGAAGGCCCTCTCAGCCGGCGGCCCGGCAAGTAGGCTGTCCATAAGGTCGAGGTAGCGTTCGAGCACCGGCCCGGACTCGCCCTCGACAAGCGCCGCCATGCAGTCCCGGGCGTCCTCTTCGCTGTAGGTTGCTTCCCGCGTCTCGACGAAGTGATCGAGGCGCGCGAAGAAATCCTCGAAGCTGTCGGCCCGGCAGGACTGCAGGAAGGGTTCGAAATCGAAATGCAGTCGGAAGGGATAGGCCAGGTGCAGCAGCGGCTTGCGCATGCCGATCACGTCATAGACCACCGACGAACCCCAGAAGACCACCAGGTCGGCCCATCGGATGAGGCTGACTGTCGGCAGCGCGGGCGGGGCCACGGCAACCCGCGGGTTCTTCTCGATGCTCGGCAGGCCGCTGACTTCGGTCCTTGGATGCGGCTTGAAGACCACGCTCAGGCGCTCGTCGCGGCAGAGACGTTCGGTCACGCGGTTGATCGCGGGCCAGTCCACATAGGGGCCCTTCTTCGAAAGAATGAACAGCACCTTGACCGCCTGCCCGGCCCCTGGGTTCCAATCGAAGCGTGGTGCAATGCGTTCCAGCGTCGGCCCCCAGCCGCGGCAGAAGCGGGCGGAGCCGAGGACCGTGAGCAGGCTGTCGTCGCGGCTGTCCTGGGCGAAGCGCTCCGCCGACGGGGCGTTGGGCAGGACCACCCGGTCGTAGAGGGCGCCCCAGTCCAACCCGTCGGCATCGCTGGGCGAGACTACCGCATCGCGCGGCAGGTCGGTCAGATGAGGCACCGAATGCGGCAGCGCCAGGGTCGCCAGTCCGCGGCCGCGGGCTACCCGCGTGACCGCCTCGGCCAGGGGGTTGATTGTGTGATCGAAGACCACGAGACCGTTCCGCGCCCGGCCGACTTCTTCCGTCAGCGCGGCAATGGCCTCATCCGAGGCGCAGAGTGCCTTCAAGCGCTGGTGCAGGGCGCGCAGCGGCAGCCGCAGCAGCCGGGTCACGATGGGCGCCGGCAGGCGCCGCTGCAGCCGCAGCAGGCCGTGGAACAGCGTGCGAAAGACCCTGGAAAGACTCTTCGTCCAGAGGCCTACGGCGGTCAGCTGCAGCAGGTGCTCGGCCTCGATGCCGTGCTCCTTCCGCAGATGCTGCATCCGATAGTCGTCGGCATAGGTTTTGATGGGATCGTAGATCACGACCCGGATTCCATAGTCGCGCTGGCGCGCCAGGGCATCGATCACCGGCACGATGTGGTCGACGTCGCTGTCGGCGCGCAGGCAGAAGATGACCTGCTGCTGGTCTGCGCTCTCCCTTTGTTTCATGCGACTGATGAGTCCGGGTGACCGTCCGTCGGGGGCTAGGCGAGAAGCCCGACCACGCGTCTGTTGAAGCTGTCCGAGACGGCGGTGAGCGCGGCCAGGCGCTCGGCCTGCCGGGCCTCCAGGCTGTCGTCGTCCACCACGGCCGTCATCGTCGCCAGCATCTCCTCCGCCGAACAGCCACTCGGGAAGTTCTGCGTGTTGATCATGGCCTGGCTCTCGCCGATCTGCTCCAGGAAGAAACGGTTCTTGTTGTGGCTGCCCAGGCCGATGACCCGGGTGCCGAGGCCGAAGGGGACAATGTTGGAATGGCCCCTCATGCCGACGACCAGATCCATCTGGCGGTAGATGTCGGCGAACAGCGGCAACTGGGCCTGGGAGGCCGGATAGAGGAAGGGCAGTTCCTCCTCCACGTTGTAGAAGGCCGCGCCCAGGCGTTCCTCGAACAGCGGGGCGACCTCGCTGTCGATGTTCTCCGCCAGGTGCGGGATAAACACCACTCTGCCGCCGCCCTGGCGGTCCAAGAGGCGCTTGAGGGCCTCGCAGAGCGCGTCGACCACCTGCAGCCGGGTCTCCTCCCAGGGTTCCGGGAAGCGGTAGAAGTTCCGGTCGCCGGCCCAGTTGAGGCCGATCTTGAAGTCGCCCTCCGTGAGACCCGGCAGGCTGAGGGGCGCGGTGGGCGCGAACATGCCCGGGTCCGGGATCACCTCCATCCGCTCGGCCGAGAGCCCGCGGGAGACAAGCTCGTCGAAGGTCCCCTGATTGCGGACGGAAAACAGCGCCGCCTTGGCCTGGGTGGCCTGCAGGTGTTCGTTCATCTGCGGTTTGAAGCCGCGGTCGTCGAAGTAGAACTTGTTGAAGCCGATCCCATAGACCACCAGGGGCACGGTCAGGCGCTCCAGATCCTCCTGCGAGATGTTGAACTGCCAGCCGGATTGGCTGTCGTCCTCCGGACGGTGAAAGACCATGCCGCCGCCGCCGACCAGCAGCAGATCGGCGTCGTCGTTGATGAGCGTGATCAGGTCCCGGTGAAAGCGGGTGGTCTGGCAGTTGATGGGAATGAACTCCAGGGACTCCTCGCTGGCCGCCCGCAGCATACGCATCTCGCCAAGCTGCAGGGCGAAGTCCCCGTAGTTCCGATGCCAACCGCCGACATGGTAAATCCGTTTCACGCCTGTTTCTCCTGCCCGGCGAGCGACACGAGCGCCTCGGCGATCGCGAAGTCTTCCAGGGTGTTGATATCGATGGAACAGCGCTTGGACATCGGCGAGCCAAGGGCCCCCGTCATGTGGAAAGTCCCCTGCTCGCGCAGCGCTGCGGAGGCGGCAACGTAGATGGAACCGTTCACCGCGTAAAGCGTCTCCACGTCCTGACGCTGGAAGTTGCGATTGGCTCCTTCGTCCAGGGGCACCAGCCGGCCGTCGCGCAGCCAGCGCAGGCTGCCCAGGGGGCTGCCGGCGGTACAGACCGAGATCACGCTGGGCGCGCCGGCGCTTCGCCACAGGGCCACCGCCCGGTCCAGGTCCGCCGCCTCGCGCAGCGGGCTGGTGGGCAGCAGCATGGTCACGGCCTCCGGCAGGCTGCCTTCTTCCGTCTCCAGCCAGTCGAGGGCATGCAGCACCGTCATCACCGAGTGCACATCGTCGCCGGCCAGCGCCTCGGGGCGCAGAAAGGGAACCTCCGCGCCGGCCTGGCGGGCGGCGGCGGCGATCTCCTCGTCCTCGGTGCTGACCAGGACGCGGTCCACCTCCCGGGCCGCCTTCGCCGCCTCGATGGTCCAGGCAACCAGGGGCTTACCGGCCAGGGGCCTGAGGTTTTTGCGCGCGACGGTCTTGGAGCCGCCGCGCGCCGGAATGACGGCAATGACAGACACCCCTGCGGCCCCCTAGAGGGTGTGCTTCCGGCGCAGCTTGTCGGCGATGGGCCGCTCGGAGTCATAGATCACGATCCGGCCGTCGCCCCGTGCCACCTCCCAGGCACGGATGTCGCGCACCAGCCGCTGCAGGCCCGGCAGCTCGATGGAGGCCGCCTGATCCGAGCCCCACATCGCCCGGCTGAGGGTGATGTGCCGTTCGATGGATTTGGCGCCCAGCGCGGCGGCCATGATCGTCGTCGGCAGGCCGACTTCGTGGCCGGAGTAGCCGATCGGGATGTCAGGGAACTCCTGTTCCAGGGTCTTGATGCCAAGCAGGTTCAGCTCTTCGGCGTTGGCCGGGTAGGTGGAGGTGCAGTGGTAGAGGCAGGCGATGGTGCCGCCGGCGTCCTTCACCGCCGCGACGATCTGCCGGATCAGGTCGAGATCGCACATGCCGGTGGAAATCAGCAGCGGCTTGCCGGTCGCGGCGCAGTGGTGCAGCAGCGCCTTGTCGGTCGCCGAGGCCGAGGCGATTTTCAGATAGGGGATGTCGTACTGGACGAGAAAGTCCACTGAGGCCTCGTCCCAGGGGGAGGCGAACCACTCGATCTCCAGTTCCTTGCAGAGTCTGTCGATCTGGTCGTATTCCGCCTTGCCGAACTCCAGCCCCCGCTTCAGGTCGCCGTTGGTCTCGCCGAAGGGGTTTTCGCGGGGCTTCGCCAGTTCCTCTGGTGTGTAGACCACCTCGATGGTGCGCTTCTGAAATTTCACCGCGTCGCAGCCGGCGTCCTTCGCCGCCTTGATGAGCTGCTTTGCCGCGCCGATGTCCCCGTTGTGGTTGATGCCGATCTCGGCGACGACGTAACACCTGCCTTCTTGGATCATTTCTGTACTTTCTTGGTTGTGACGAGTTTGAAGACTGCGGAAAGGGCCTTGATCGCGCTCATCGGTGCGCGAAGTTCAGGTTGGGGCGGGCCGCGGCCAGGGACCGCTGACCGAGGTGGATGGTCAGGAGCTCACCAGATCCCAGCGCAGCGGCGTCCCGCGTTTGATCGCGGTCTTTGCGGGCCGGCCGAGAAGCTCCGTGATGTGTTTCGGCGGCAGGCCGTGGCCGGGCCGGATGGCCCGCAGGTTCTTCTCGGTGAAGGGCTCGCCGGCGGCGATGTCCTCGACGACATAGAGCGAACGGCGGAAGACGGCGCTGCCGGCTTCACTCGGCTTGCGGCCATAGTCGACGCGCCCCAGGGCGGCCCAGGCCGTCCGGGTGGTCTCGCAGAGCTGGCGCAGTTCCTCGGGTTCCAGAGAAAAGGCCGAATCGGGGCCGCCGTCGGCGCGGCGCAGGGTGAAGTGCTTCTCGATGACCTGGGCGCCCAGGGCGACCGCCGCGATGGGCACCGAGGGGCCCAGGGTGTGATCCGAGAGACCGGCCACCGCGTCGAAGCGCCTGGCCAGGTCCGGCAAGGTCTCGAGGTTCGCCTCTTCCGGTGGCGTGGGATAGCCGCTGATGCAGTGCAGCAGGACGATCTCGCCTGAGCCGTAGGCCCTGGCGGTCTCCATGGCCTCGCCGATTTCCTCGATGTTGGCCATGCCGGTGGAGATGATCATCGGCTTGCCGGTCTTGGCGACCTTCTCGATGAGCGGCAGGTCGACGGCCTCGAAGGACGCGATCTTGTAGGCCGGCGCATCGAGGCTTTCCAGAAAGTCGACGGCGCTGGCATCGAACGGGCTGCTGAACACCGCGAGGCTCAGCTCACGGCCCCTGGCGAAGAGCGCTTCGTGCCAATCCCAGGGTGTGTGGGCCCACTCGTAGAGCTCATAGAGCGTCTTGCCGTCCCAGAGGCCGCCTTCGATGCGAAAGTCCGCGCCGTCATGGTCGATGGTCATGGTGTCGGCGGTGTAGGTCTGCAGCTTCAGGGCGTCGGCGCCGGCTGCGGCGGCGGCCTCCACCAAGGCAAGGGCGCGCTCCAAATCGCCGTTATGGTTGCCCGACATCTCGGCGATGATGTAGGGCGGCTGGCCGGAGCCGATCTTCCGTCCCGCGATTTCTATGGCGGCTTTGGGTGTCACTTACTTTTCCTGCTTGGTGATGCGGATCTCGTAGCGATGCCCCCGGTAATCGAAGAACGCCGGGTACTTCCGGTTGTCGACCGTGCGCAGAAGGTCGAACTGTTCGGCGATGGTCTTGTGCGGGTCGAGCGCGCTGTCGTCCGGCTTGCGGCGTTGGTAGTAGCTCGGCTCGCCGACCTGCTGTTGGCCCGCGGGCGGGGTCGCTTCCGAGAGGAACCTCCGGCAGAGCCCGATGGAGCTGCGGCCCAGGGCGAGGCGCATTTCCTCGACCAGCTCATGGCCGTCGAAACGCAGGTCCTCGCGATAGATGATCGGGCCGGAATCGACGTCCGGGGCGGCGTGCAGCAGGCAGACCGGAACCTCGTTTTGTCCCTCCAGGATCAGCCAAGTCAGCGGCGAGAAACCGCGGCCCTTGGGCAGCGGGCTGGCGTGAACCACCAGATTGAAACGGTTCCGCTCCAGGACCGGCATCGGCGCGATCCGGATGCAGCCGAGAAAGAACGCAGCCGTTCCGGCGGGAATCTGATCATAGTCGCGGAACAGGGTGGCCTGGTCCCCGTCGGCGTTCAGGGCCTCCACCAGCTCCTCCGCAAAGGGAAGGACCCAGCTTGGATTGTCGACCACGACCGCGATGCGTCGCGGCCTGGTCCACCAGTCGGCGTCAGAGGTCATGACCGTTTCGCAGCTTTCGCATTCCGCGCGCCTAGACCTGCCTTGCGGCGCTGTCGTGCTTGAGGTCGGCCGCAGCGAGCAACCGTTCGATCCGTTGGACCCCCAGACCGTCGCAGACCTGCGCGGCGCCTTGTGAGAGGTCTTTCAGGGCGGCGCCGTCGTCCGCGAGATCCTGAAGCGCCGCCTTGATCTGGCCGGTCAGCTTGGGGCGCGGGCCGGGGATGAGGCGCGCCGCGCCGGCGGCCACCACCGCCTCGGCAATGCGGCGCTGATTCTCCGCGATCACCAGCACCAGGCTCGGCAGGCCGAGGCAGCAGCGCTCCCAGGTTGCGGTGCCGGCGGCACCGATGGCCAGGTCTGCGGCGGCCATCAAAGACGCCATGTCATCCACCTCGACGTGAAGCCGCACCCTCTGCGGCATGTTGGCGATGATGCCCTCCAGCGTGCCGATATGTGGCGCCGCGGCGCCGAGCACCAGGTCGACGGCGGCAGAAATGCCACTCTCTTGAACGGCGCGCAACACATCCAGGCTGTGGTTCTCGGCATCCGTTGCTCCGAGGTTGACCAGGATCCGCCCGAGGCCCGTTCTCTCATTCCTCCGCGACAAGCTCTCGTCGCGGACCGCTGAGAACTCCGGACGCAGCAGAGCATAGTCGGCACCGGTCAGCAGCCGGCAGTCTTCCGGCACCAGACCGGCGTAGTCGTCGGCACGGCGGCCGAGTGTCTGGTCCACCAGAAGATCGCAATCGTGCACGCGGTCGGCGAGATCGTCGATCGCCAGGATGCGGCGCGCCCAGCCGCGGCACCGGCTCTCGAAGGTCCGGTCCCTTTCGTAGTGATCGACCACCAGCAAGTCGGTGCCTGTTGGCCAGAGGCGCCGCATCGTCTCAGGCTCCTCCCCTGCGTCGCCTTCGATGAGCCGCAGATCCTCCCGCGCGAGGCTGGGGACCGTCTGCGGGCTCGCGGCGGTCGTCGCGAAGGCGCAGGTCCAGCCCCGTGACGTCAGGGCCCGTGCCAAGGTGAGGCACCGCATGACGTGCCCGCCGCCAAGTGCGGGCGAGCCGTCGACGCGAAAGACCGCATGCATCAGATTTTGAGGAACAATCCCTAGGTAAAGCTGTCGGCGAGCCGCAACTCCGCGGCACGGAGGTCCTCTTCCGTGTCGATGTCGATGCTACGTTCGCGCGGCATGACATAGCCGACCAGCGGCTCGGCGAGGTAGGAGCGCTCCCGTTTGAAAGCTTCCACGTCGAGCACGTGGATCGCGCCGTTTGGGCGGTAAGCCGGCGGCAGGTCCTGCGACTGCCGGCCGAAGTACTGCGGCATATAGGGGTCGAGGGTGCCGTCGTCCGCCTGCTGCATCGCCGCCAGCGGCGTATGGCTGAACTCGGAGACGCTCATCAGAAACGGGCGGTCCTTCTCGAGAAACAGGCGGTAGGCCGCGCGGATGTCCTCGGCCGTGCGCAGCGGACAGGTCGGCGGCAGGATGACCAGGGTCCTGAAGTGCTCCCCCAAGGCCTCGAGCTGCTCGATTGCATGCAGGGCGGTATCGGAGACCCCTGCCGGATCTCTGGCGAGCGCGCGCGGCCGCAGGAAGGGAACCTCGATGCCGTAGCTTTCGGCGATCCGCGCCACCTCACTGTCTTCGGTCGAGAGGATCAGGCGGTCGACCACGCCGCTTTCACGCGCCGCCTCGGCGGCCCAGGCCAGCAGCGGCTTGTCGCCCAGATTGCGAATGTTCTTCCGCGACAGCCGCGAGGAAGAGCCCTTGGCAGGGATCAGCCCCAGAGTCGGTCCGCCGGTCGCCATGGGTCTCACGCCGCGATCAGCCCTTCGCGAAGAGCCACCAGTTGGCATTGTCGGCGGAATCCAACACCTGCCAGAGGAACCCGTAGTCAAGAACCCGCAGGCCGGGATGGCGTTCCAGGTAGAACTGCCCGAAGTCGCGCTTGAAGAGATAACCGGCCTGACCGTGGTACTCGACCTCCGTCGGCTCATGGGCGAAGTATTCGATGCAGACCACGTAGTGGCGCGCGACACGCACGATCTCGTCGACGACGGCACCGAGGTTCTCGGGCGCGATGTGAATGAGAACGCCTGAAGTGAAGACCAGGTCAATGGAGTTGTCGGCATAGGGAAGGGAGGAGCCTTCACCCTCTTGGATGATGGCGCCCTTCAGGGCCTCGTTCTGTTGTGCGGTCTTGCAGGTAAAGCGATTGGGTTCGATGCCGTGCAGGGTGGCGACGAAGTGCTTGAGCGCGAGCAGGTTGCGCCCGATGTTGCAGCCGACCTCCAGCGCACTTTCGGGGCGCGGCGAGGCGGCATGGGCAAGGATCTTGCCCCAGTCGCGCAATAGCGCCGCCTGGCCCTCGCCGGTGATGCGGTTGTTGTTGCGCTGCGCATAGGCCTCGCCAAACTCAGAACGCCAGAACTCGACCTGCTTGCTGACCATTCAATGATTCCAAGCATTTGTGATGACTTTGCTTGGAATCTACAGGGTTCAGCTTTGACAAAACGTTAAGCTGTCTTACGTGGCAGCGACAGCACGCTTTTAAAGAGAATTAAAAGAAATCACTACTTTAAAGAGTGGCTGGCGCTATTCGGTCGGCAGGTGGTGGAACAGCCCGCTTTCCAGCCGCTGGTAACCGGCCGAGATGAAGAGCTTCTGGGACGGCAGGTTCTCCGGAAACACCTCGGCGATGAACTCCGCATCGGGAATCCACTCCCGGGCCAGCTCCAAAGCCTGTTTGGCCAACCCGAGGCGCCGCAGCTCCGCGGAGACAAGAATGGAAATCTCGAACGCCGTGCCCGCGGGCTCGCTGTCCACCAGGTCCAGGCGCAACAGACCGCCGGGCGCGGAGGCGTGCTCGATGATCGTCAGCAGGCTGCTTTCGGAGCGGATGCGGGAGTTGAACCAGTGATGGTGCTCCTCGATGGACGGGACCCTCGGGATCCTCGAAAACCGGCGTGTCGAAGGCTGGCGCTGCCAGGCGAGAATGGTCGCTTCGTCGTCCGCCCTGGCCATACGTAGGCAGATGGGCCCGCCGTCCGCCGCCAACCGCTTCGGCAGCTCCGCGAGGGAGGCGCGAATGAAGCGCAGCGGGTTTGCGCCGGGCAGCGCGCGCCCGGAGCGGCGCGATTTCCCGTAGCGGGCGCCGTAACCGAGATCCAGACCGCTCTTCGCCAGCGCTGTGCCGGCATGTCCGAGAACTCCCCCCGTGCTCTGCAGCAATGCGGCCTGACATCCCTCGGTTATGAAGCTGTCTCCGGGCGACCCATAGGTTCTGCCGAACCCCGAAAGAAAGAACTCGCCCTGTTTGCTGGTCATTCAGTTATTCCAGGCATTTATAACGACTTAGCCTGGAATCTAACGGGTTTGGCGTTTAGAAACCGTTAAAGTGTCTTAAACCGCAGCGGGCGTTCGTCGAGCAGTGGATTGCCCCTGGGTAGAGGGGGCAGGGCAGGGTTGTAGTAAAGATGGCGGTTTTCCGGGGCCAGGGTCCGGTCGTTCGACTGGCTGACCCGGGCGCGCTCCTCGCGCGCGCCGATGGGCTGGCGGATCACGGAATCCTTGGCTGTCCAGTGCCCGTTCGGCTTCTCCCAGATCTGCGGGTCGCGCATCGGCGCCACCAGATCGTAAAACCCCTGCTTGCTGATCCCCAGAAACTCGCAATAGCCCTCCAGGGTCATGGGCTCGTTGGCGTCGTAGCGCGCCACCATGTCGATGCCCTCCTCACGGGTCATGCGCCCGTGGCGGATCTCCATGCTGGCGTCGTCGGTGGCCCGGCCGTAGCCGAACTTGAGATACTTCAGGTAGTCGTGGACGTCGTTGGCGTGGTCTTCGATCTTGGCATAGAGGTTGAAGGTGCGCTCGCGCTCATAGGTCACCGGCGCGAAGTCCCACTCGGCGATCATCTTTTCGCCCTGGGCCTTGGCATTCCAGAAGAAGAAGTTGCTCATGTAGATGCCGCGGATGTCGGCGCGGGCGATCTCCTCGTCGCTGGGATAGACGTAGGGGGCGATGTCGTGGTGGGTGATACCGCCCTTGCCGATCAGATCCTCCGGTTCGTAGCCGCGCATATCGTGTTCCTTGCGCGTCCACTTGGTGAACTCGACGAAGTCCTCCAGGGTGACGATGCCGGTCAGCTCGGCAAAGCCGTGCTCGCCCCAGACGATCAGCGGAATGTTCCGCTGCACCGCCACCTGGAAGGGGTAGGTGCGGATGCCGGCGTGGTAGTGCCAGGTGATGTCGCCCACGGTCTCCAGCATGTGGCGGGAGATGCGGCGCACGGAATCTGGCCCGGCGGTGAAGCGCTCCAGATCGCAGCCGGACTTCTCCACCAGGTTTTCCAGGTTCCGCACCCCGGCCGGGGCGTTGTAGGTGTGGTTGAAGGTCACCAGCAGCGGGTTCATCCCGTACTTCTTCTTCAGGATCCAGACCTGGAAGTGGGAATCCTTGCCGCCGCTGACCGGCACGATGCAGTCGTGATGGTTGCCCCGCTGTTTCGCCATGGTCCGGGCCTCGTCGAGGATCTGCTCGAAGATCTCGCGGCGCTCCTCCCAGTCGACGTCGCTGGCATCGCGGCTTTCGTGATAGCGGCAGCCGCTGCAGACACCCTCCTCGTCGAGGATGATGGTCGGCTTGGCGTTGGCCGGATAGAGGCAGCGGGCGCAGTAGTCCATGGTCTGGGTTCTTTTGGCTCTCGTCAGCCGGCGGCGCGCACCGGGGCGAGGCTCTGGCCCTCGCTGCGCACGGGGACACCGGCGTTGGCGAGGAAGGTCTTGGCCTTGCGGGTGGCCTGCTCGGTGTAGTGAAAGATGTTGGCCGCGGCGACGGCCTCGGCGCCGGCCTTGATGCCGGCCAGCAGATGCGACCAGGTGAAGACGCCGCCGAAGGCGATGACCGGCAGGTCGACGGCCTCGACAATCGCCTTCACGGATTCAAGGTCGTAGCCCTTGCGCGCGCCGTCGTGATCGACGGAGTTGAAGAAGATTTCCCCGGCGCCCAGGGCCCGGACCTGTTGGGCCCAGGCCGCGGGCGTTTCCTCCAGCAGGCGCCGGCCGCGGTCGACGGCCACATGCGCGACACCGGCGTCATCGCGCTTCACGTCGATGGAGGCGACAATGCACTGCTTGCCGAAGCGCTTCGAGGCGGCCTCGACGAAGGCCGGGTGGTCGGCGAAGGCGGTGTTGAGGACCAGCTTGTCGGCGCCCTTGGTCAAGAGTTCGCGGGCGTAGTCCACCTCGGTGATCCAGCCACCCACGGCGAGCGGCACGAAGCAGTGTTTGGAGACCCGTTCCACGGCCTCGGCGAAGGCCGCGCGGCTCTCCTCCTCGCGGGAAACGTTCAACAGCACGATCTCGTCCACCGACCACTTGTTGAAGGCCTCCATGGCGTGGACCGGGTCGGCGTGGATGACGTTGGTGTGCTTGAACTTGATGCTCTGCACCACCTGCCCATCGCGCAGGATCAGCACCGCCACAAGCCTCTTCTTCACCATCGGACCGGTCCGTCCTAATGCAGCGTCGCGAAGTTGCGTAGCAACTGCATGCCGATGTTCTGGCTTTTTTCCGGATGGAACTGCATGCCGAAGACGTTTTCTTTCGCAATCACCGAGGCGAAGCGGACGCCGTGCTCGGTGGTGCAGACCGCGTCCTCCGCCGACGCGCAGTCCACGTAGTAGCTGTGCACGAAATAGACGTCCGCCCCGGAATTCACCTCGCGCAGCAGCGGGTTTTCCCGGGCGATCTCGATCGCGTTCCAGCCCATGTGCGGGACCTTCAGCCCTTCGGCGGGCGGAAAGTGCCGCACCTGGGCGTCGATCCAGCCGAACCCCTGGTGGGTTCCATCCTCGTCAGACTCGCGGCAGATCAGTTGCATGCCCAGACAGATGCCCAGCAGCGGCTTGCCGGCGGCGACATGGCGGTCCAGGGCCTCGTCCAGGGCGCTTCGGCTGAGGTTGGCCATGGCCTGCGAAAACGCCCCGACGCCGGGGATGACGATCCTGTCGTAGCCGGCGACCGCTTCGGCCTCGGTGACCAGTTCGGCCTCATGACCGATTTCTTCGAAAGCGTTCAGCACGGAACGGAGGTTGCCCATCCCGTAGTCGACGACGCCCAGCGGCGGCATCAGACCAGCTCCATAGCCGCGAGATCGGTCCAGTCCAGGCGTTCGCCTTTGCGCTTGGCCCGGCAGAGGGTCTGGCCGACGACGAAATCGGCTTCCGAGGGCGGAATGCCGTAACCGGGCCGGCGGTAGTCGAGATCCTCGTGGGCCAGCGTCTTGCCGGCCCTGACGTCACGGCAGAGGTGGATGCTGCGCCGGTTGGCGGCGCGGCGCTTTCTTTCGACGCCGCTCATGACCCGCCGCGTGCGCCCCAGTGCGGTTTCCAGATCCCGGATCACCTTGATGAAGCTGTCCATCTCCTGGGGCTCGATGGACATCATGTGTTCGATGGCCGGCGTGGTGCGGTCCTTGCTGATTGTCTTCTCCACCAGGTTCGCGCCCAACGCCACCGCGGCCAGATCCATTTCCCAGCCGGGTGTGTGATCGGAGTAGGCAATGGGATAGGGGAACATCTGCTTCAGGGTGGAGATGACCCGGAGATTGATCCCGTCGAGGTGTGCCGGATAGCCCGAAGGGCAGTGATGGATGATGATGTTCTCGTTGCCTTCGGCGCGGATCACGTCGACGGTGGTTTCGATCTCGCCGATGGTGGCGTTGCCGGTGTCGAGCTGCAGACACATGCCCGATTGCGCGGCGCGGCGGATGAGCGGGACGTGGTTGACGTCGGCCGAGGCGATCTTGATGGAATCGCAGCCCAGGTCTTCCAGAAGCTCGATCTCCTCCTCGAAGCCGATGGTGGCGAAAAAGGCGAGACCCAGGCGGTCGCAGTGTTTTTTCAGTCTGTGCCACTGTTCCTTGGTCAGGGCGCGGCGGCAGAGAATGTCGTAGAGCCGTTCCTCGACGGTCTCCGTCCGGTTCGTCTCCTTGTCCACCAGGATCTTGAAGCTGATGGTCTGCTCGCGGTCCGAGACAAGGCGGTCCGGGTCGATCATCTGGAACTTGATGGCGTCCGCCTTCGCGGCGGCAGCCAGCGAGGCGAGTTCCATCGCGGATTCCAGTCCGCTGTGCGTCGGCCCGGCTTCAAAGGTGATGAAACAGGGATGTCCATCCCCGACCTGGCGTTTGCCGAAACCAACCATCAGGCAAAACCTCCGAGACGTCGGCGTTCCGGAAGATCTGACTGCTGACGCCGGAACGGGCGACCGTGGGGCAAGCTGTGAACCTTTAGCGCGAAGCGGTTGGCACACAGATCGCCAACAACCAACTCAAGAGGTTGAGACTAGACCGGCAGTTACGAACGAATTGTTAACTATCTGCTTTGGAACGGCAATCCGCGGCCGGCCAAGCCCCCGAATACCCAGCCCCTAATACCTCGGCTCTGCGCCGGTCAGAGAGCCTCCCGCAAGGCCTCCCAGATATCGTCCTGGCCGGCGGGCTCGCGTCCCGCGACGTCGCGAAGCTGTGCCACGAGGTTTTCCAGCAACTGCGGGCGGCTGCCGGCGGCCTCGGCTGCCCGCTCCCCCCAGAGATCCTCGGTCGGACACTCGAAGGAGCAGGCCAGGGCAGCGGCGACATAGGCGACCAGGCGCCGCTCGTCCGCCGGTTCGCCCGCGAGAGCCTGTCTGATGGCGCCCGGCAGCTTGGTCACATCGGGACAGTGGACGAAGCCGTCGTTGACCATGGCGTAGGGCGGATAGGCCATGACCACCACCGGCTTGCCGAAGAGCATGGCTTCCCATCCGGCGGTGCTGCTGACCACCGTTGTCAGGGCCGCCTCGCGCACCAGCGCCGCACCGCTTTCGAAGGGCGAGGCCAGCAGGACTCTCGGGAGCGCTTTGAGCCTTTCGTAGAAGCCCTTGGGCCGGCGCCCGAGGGTCGGCAGGTGTTCCTTCACCAACAGCGGCATGTCGGTGGGCAGGCTCTTGGCGACCGCTTCGACCAGCGAAAGCTGGTCGGTATGCATCGGCGATTGAACCATGGTCGACGCTTCCGGGTCGACATGGAGCGGAAAGAAAGCGAAGGAACCGGCCGGACGCTCGCCCAGAGGCAGGAAGGTCTCGGAGGACAGCAGCCGGCGTGTCTCGATCGCCGCCTTCAGATCCAGCAGGCACTGGCGGAGGGGCGATGCGTTCCTCAGGCCTTGACGCCCGGGGCTGTTTGCCGCGAGCAATTCCGCGCGCAGGCTGACCGCCAGCCGCCACAGAAGTTTTGGCCATGCAAGCTGCCGGCCGATGCGCTGTCTGTGATAGTCCAGATAGTCGGGCACCGAGTCGAGCGCGCGTGCCGCATTGAGATAGCGGTGGGAGGTGGTCTTCGAGTCCGCCGGAAAACGGTTGGTCAACACGATGCGCTCGAAGCAATCCTGCACCGGCGCCAGTTCGTCGAAGGGCGAGGTGTCGATCAGCACCCGCGATCCGATGCGGGTATGTCGCACCTGCGCGAAAGGAATGCCGAGGCTTTGGCTCATCAGGCCGAGGGCCAGCGAGGGGGCATCGGCAACGCTGTGGCAGAACACCAGATCGACGGCCTTGTCCTGCAGTGCCCGCTCGACATGGTCCAGCAGGCCGAAGACGTAGCGATCGAGCCGCTGGGGGTCGCGGGCAATCCGCGAAAGGGGTGTTTCGGCGGTCACACCGCCCGAAATGAAGCCCCGGCCGAGATCGCGGTCGGCGACCACCAGCCGATGGAGGACGTCGGCGCCGATCCTGGCTTCCAGTGCGTTGCGGCGCTCCGGCGCCAGCGCGTGGTCGAGCCAGCTGCGTTCCAGATCTTCCAGGCGCCAGAGAGGTGAGACCTGTAAGTCCTGCGCCGCGGCGACCCGCTCGTAGATTTCGGGGGGGCCGCTTGCCACACCGAGGAGTTGGCAGGAAGGGTCCTCTTCCTTGAGTCTTCGGGCGATTGCCAGCGCCCAGTCGATGAACTCCGGCGCGAAGAGAATAAAGACCCGCATTCCTATGGCTTAGCTTTGCGTCCCTCGATGAGCTTGCGATCTGTCCCTTAGCCATAGAGTGAATCCGGTAACTTTTCGTTAAGTTGCCGCTGCGGTTCTATCCGGCGCGCGCACGCGCCTGAGCGCCCCGGAACAGGATTTCCGCCAGCTCCAGGTCTTCCGGCTCATCGATGTCGATCACCTTGTGGCGCGGCAGGAAGTGCGGGATGAAGCGGTCGCCGAAAGTCTCGCCGCAACGCAGCAGGTGTTCGGTGCCGAAGAAGCCGAAGGTCCCGGTGTCATGAAAGGTCGGAACCAGATCTTGCGACCGCGCGGCCCAGTACTCGGGAAAGTGCGGCGCGAGCAGGCCGTCGGGCCGCTCGGACAAGGCCCGCTGAATGGGGAAGGGGAAGGGAACGACAGCAAGCACCGGCACGCTGCCGTTCTGGGCTTCGAAGCTTCCATGGGCGGCCTGCAGGTCGGAGGGCTCGATCAGTGGCGAACAGGGAAAGAGAAGGCAGACGCTCTCTACTTCCGTCCCCGCCTGGCGGTATTGCCTGATGACCCAGCGCATGACCGGCGTCACATGGGTCCGGTCGTCCGCCAGATCCGGACTGCGCAGGAAGTCGACCGGAAAGCCGAGGCGTTCCACCAGATCCGCGATCTCCCGGCTGTCGGTGGACACGTGGATCTTGTCGAACAGCCCGGAGTCCTGCGCGCAGGTGAGCGCGTAGGAAATCATCGGCCGGCCGCAGAAGTCGACGATGTTCTTGTTCTTTATCCGCTTGCTGCCGGCCCTTGCGGGAATGATGGCGAGCTTCATCGCGTGGTTCGGGTCTCTGTCGAATGATGCGACGGGCGAAGGATGCGCGGGGGCGCTTGCCGCCGCTCAGCGCAGGCTGGTCTGTAGAGCGGTGGCGACCCGGTCGACGTCGCTCTCGTCCATGCCGGCGAAGAGCGGCAGGGAGAGGGTCTGGGCGTAGTAGCGCTCGGCCCCGGGCAACGAAAGATCGCCGTTCCTGCGGCGGTAGAAGGGCTGCGTGTGGACCGGGATGTAGTGCACCTGCGTGCCGATGCCCTGCTCCCGCAGCCGCTGCATCACCGCGCCGCGCTCGACCTCGATCTCGTCGAAGTCGATGAGCACGGCATAGAGGTGCCAGGCCGCCGTGCAGAGCGGGTTCCTGCGGATCGGCGTGACCGGAAGCTGGAGGTCGCGCAGGAGAGTGTCGTAGTGCTCGGCCAGCGCCCGGCGCTGCGCGACGAAGCGCTCCAGCTTTTTGAACTGGCTGAGGCCCAGGGCGCACTGAAAATCGGTGGCGCGGTAGTTGAAGCCCGGTTCCGCCATCTCGTAGTACCAGGGATTGGCCCCGCCATCCTGCATGAAGGCCATGGCGCTGTTCTCGAAGGCCTCGGGCTCGCGCCGCATGCCGTGGGAGCGGAAGCGCCGGGCGCGCTCCGCGAGATTTGAGTCATTGGTCGTGACCATGCCGCCTTCGCCCATGGTCATGGTCTTGACGGGGTGAAAGGAGAAGGTGGCGAGGCCGGCCTCCGGGCAATCGCCGATGAAGCGTTCCCGGCCGTCCGCCCCGGCGATCCGTGTGCCGATGGCATGGGCGGCGTCCTCGACGACGGCAAGCCCGTGGCGCCGCGCAATCGCGTAGATGGCATCGAGATCGGAACACTGGCCGGCCAGGTGGACGGGGAAGACCGCTTTGACGCCGGGCCCGGCGCGCTCCAGCGCGTCTTCGAGCTCCGCCGGCCCCATCAGGCCGTCCGTGGCATCGCAGTCGGCAAAGACCACCTCGGCCCCCACGTAGGTGGCCGCATTGGCGGTGGCCAGGAAGGTGACGGCGGGCACGATCACCTTGTCGCCGGGCCCCAGGCCGAGTGCCATCGCCGCCAGGTGCAGGGCCGCGGTCCCATTGGCGCAGGCGATGGCATGCTCCGCGCCGATGTAGCCGCGCACCGCTTCTTCCAGGCGTTCGACCATCGGCCCTGTCGTCAGCCAGTCGCCACGCAGCACTTCTGTGACCGCGGCGATGTCGTCCTCGTCGACGAGTTGGCGCCCGTAGGGCAGGAAAGGGGGCGGTTCGCCCATCACTCCGCGGCTTCTTGCATCATGGTGGCCAGACGGGTCTCGTCGAGCCAGTCGTCGTTGTTGTTGCTGGCGAACTTGAACCCCGGTTGGACCGGCGAGGCGCCGAGCTCTTCGGGGTTGGGGCGCAGGTAGCTCTTGAACTCCGGCATGATCATGTAGCGGTCGGCCAACTCGAAGGTGTTGCGCGAGTCCTCTTCGGTGATCAGCACCTCGTGGATCTTCTCGCCGGGGCGGATGCCCACCTCGCGATGCGGCAGCGCCGGTGCCATGAACTTCGCCAGGTCGGTGATGCGCATGCTCGGGATCTTGGGGACGAAGATCTCACCGCCGCGCATCAGCGTGAAGCAGGACAGCACGAAGTCCACGCCCTGCTGCAGGGTGATCCAGAAGCGGGTCATGTTCTCGTCGGTAATGGGCAGGCTCTCGGCCCCCTCGTCGATCAGCTTCTGGAAGAAGGGGACGACGCTGCCTCGCGAGCCCATGACGTTGCCGTAGCGCACCACCGAGAAGGAGGTGCCGATGGTTCCGCTCAGATTGTTGGCCGCCACGAAGATCTTGTCCGAGGCCAGCTTGCTGGCGCCATAGAGGTTGACCGGGTTGGCAGCCTTGTCGGTCGAAAGGGCGATGACCCGCTCGGCGCCGTTGCGCAAGGCGGCGCGGACCACGTTCTCGGCCCCGATGACGTTGGTCTGGATGCACTCGAAGGGATTGTACTCGGCCGCCGGCACCTGTTTCAGCGCGGCGGCGTGGACCACCACGTCGACCTCCCGCAGGGCCATATCGAGACGGTCGCTGTCGCGTACGTCACCGATGAAGTAGCGCAGACAGGCATAGCGTTCCGGCGAGAAGGTGAGCGCCATCTCGAACTGCTTCAGTTCATCGCGGGAGAAGATGATCAGGCGCCGTGGCTGGTAGCGCTCCAGGACCGTCTTCACGAAGCGCTTGCCGAAGGAGCCGGTGCCGCCGGTGATCAGCACGGACTTGCCGTTGAGGTCGAAATCCTGGTCCGAGGAAAAGTCAGTGGTCGTCGACGGGGACATGGGTCTCTCTGATGGAAGGCTGGAATGAAAGCGGTAGGCGGGTCAGAGCGGCGGCTCCGGTCTATCGGGCGGTTCCGGAAGTGCTTCGCAAGTCCCTTCCGGGAAAACCGGGTTTGACCACTGCTACCGCAGTCCGGGTGAAAACTTCACCAAGACCGAAGAACAAAGGCGCCGCGGGCGGGCGCCGGTCAGGTCGCCGCGGCGACGGCGTCCAGGGGCGCTTCGACCCGCACCTTGCGGCCGAGCAGGTCGAGCAGCACGATGACCCGCTCGCGCGCGGCCATGCCTTCGAAAAGGCCGAAACAGTCCCGCATGGCGCCGCTGACGAACCGCAGCGCCTCGCCCCGCTCGAAGCGCCGAGGCTCCAGCGTGACAAAGCCCGTCTCGTCTTCGCGCGCCCTCAGGCTCTCGACGACGCCAAGCGGAACCGGGCTCGGTCTGCTGCCATGGCAAACCAGATGGCTCACGCCAAAGGTGCCGTTGATGCAGCGCCAAGGTTGCCGGGATATGTCGATCTCGACGAAGAGGTAGCCGGGAAAGAGCGGCGAGGCGACGATCTCCCGCCGCCGGGCGTGGCGCCGCTCCCGGCGGAGCTTCGGCAGATAGCTTTGAAACCCCTGGCGTTTCAGGTTGATCTCCGCGCGGTCCTCGGACCGCGCCAGGGTCTGCACCACATACCAGTCGGTCATCGGGACCTGCCCTCCCGGCCGCCGTTGCGGCCCCGCGAGAGGTGCAAAAAGCCCGGGAACAGGATCTTCTCCGGCGGATGCCATTCGGCCAGACGGTCGAAGCAGGCCTGCGGGTCCCTGGTATCGGTGATCACCAGAATTTCCGCCGCGGGAAGCTGATCGAGGCGGCGCACGACAGGGATGCCCGCGACCTTCTGGCGGTTGGTCACCTCGTCCAGCACCGCGACCACCTCGACCTCACTGTCGAGCGCGGCCAGCGATGCGATCTCGCAGAGATCCCCGGCGCCGACGAAGGCGACCTTCTCGATGCCCCTGTTGCGGCACTGATCGAAGAGTTCGGCACAGTCCTGGCGGGCCAGGCGAAAGAAGCTGAGGGAGCGGCGCAGGAACTTGGCGGTCAGCCGCGCCTTTTCGGTGAAGCCTTTCGACGTCAGGTAATAGGCATAGCGCCGGGCCGGCGCCTTGCGCATCTTGATCAGGCCTTTGCTGAGGCAGCGCTTCAGATAGATGTTGGTCAGGCCCAGGGCGATGCCCAGCTCGGCGGCCAGGCCCCGCTGGGTCACCCGGTCCCGCGACTCGATCGCATGCAGGATCAGGCGTGTGGAATCGCCTTCCTGATCCTGTTCGACGGCTGGTTCGTTCTGCGAGGCCAAGCGCTGCTCCGGCGCACCCCTGTGAGTCTTCAAGGTGCTCCCTTAGAGGCTTCTTCTACTCCTCTGAAATGGCTGCTGTCAAGTGTTCACCACCTGAACTCTGTAGAGAATTAAGTATTATTTTCAAATTGTTAAACACAGGAAATTGAACCCTCAAGAGGGCCGTGAGGCTGGATGCCGGATGGCTTCCGGGGCACGGATCTGCCCATGCAGAAATCGACCTGCAAGGCCTCAGATGATCCGCCGCGCGGTGATGTTCTGTCCGCCGCCACGGGGGGCCAGGGCCGCCAAGGGCCCCTTGGCGGCCGCGCGGGCGAGCCCGGCGGTGAGGCGCGAGACCTGCCGGGCTGCCGCCGCCCCGAGACTGCCTTGGCCGCTGACCGTTTTGCGCAGGTAGCAGATCTCGACCTGCCGGCCCCCCAGGCGCCGCTTGAACTCGAAGGTGCCGCTGCCTTGCGCCGACTCGCCGGCATCGAAGCAGGCCAGTCCGCGTTCCTGGCAGAGCTTCATCATGGTGAAGTAGAGCAGCGTTGCCGACCTGAGGTCGGTGCCGCGCGCGGTGGTGCCGCCATAGAGATAGGCGCCGACGTCCTCGCCGAGCAGCAGGAAGGCAGACGCGACGGGGGTCTCGTCTTCATAGCAGACCAGCGGCACGAAGCTGTCGGGGAAGCCTTCGGCGATTGCGCGCAGGAAAGCTTCGCTGTGCACCCTCACGCCCTTGGGCGCCATGGCCTCCCGATACAGCCGAAAGGCGGCGTCAAAGTGCTCCCAGCCGCTGCACGGGCGCTGGTCGCTGCGCAGGGCCGCGCGCAGGGCGCGCCGGCCGCTCTGGGACAGAAGCGGCCAGAGATCGTCCTCTCCGCGGCAGCCGCTCAGATCGAAGGAAAACGTTGCCGCCGTGATAACATCGGCATGCGTCAAGGCCAGGCCCGCCTCCAGTCCAAGGTCGATCTTCGCCAGGCCGTTGGTTCTGGCGAAGTCCTCAGCGCTCTTCAGAAGCGCTTCGGCCTGTTGCGCGCTGCGGGCCCGCAGGCCGTAGCGCAGGCCGTAGAGTGCCTTGCCCCCCTTCCCGTAGTAGGCGGGAAGCTGGCCGGCGATCCGCCGGCCATCGGCTTCGCGCAGATGGAAGAAGACGGTCTCGACCCCATAGGCCTTGGACAGCACCGGAAGCCACGCGGGGGCGGCAAGGCAATGCGCGGGGGCGCCATAGCCCTCCAGGGTCTTCAGCAGCGGCGCCACCTCTTCGTTGCGTGCGGTCAGAACCCTGAGCTCCGTCACCTAGCGGGCGCTCCCGGCGCGCGCAATCGAAGGGGGTCGAGGGGCCACCGCGTCAGCCGTCCCGGTAGCTGCGGTGGTAGGTGTTACCTTGCGCGAAGTAGGTGTCCGCCAGCGCCAGGTAGTCCTCCAGCGTCGAGCGGAAGAACAACTCTGCGTAGTGTTCCCTGGCGCTGGAGGGCAGAAACCGGGACGCGGCGGCGTTCTGCCCCAGGGCATAGTGGGCCCAGTGCCGCTTTTCCATCTCCGAGCGGTAGAAGGCAATGGCGGTGCGCTTTTCTGACGCCGCCTCGGAGATGTCGACGACGTTCGGCAGGGGCGCGCCGCTGTAGACCTGGTAGGCCCAGAGCATTGGCTCACCGCGCAGATGGCCGGAGCCGGCCGCCGCGCGAAACAATTCGATGGCGCGGCGGTGATCGTCGTGATCGTCGAGGATGAAGGGCAGGAATATGTGGCCGGGCGAGAAGGCCTCGACGGCCTCGGCCAACTGCCGCGCCGCGTCCTCGGTGATCGGGATCCGGCCGGGCACGAACGGCAGGAACACCGCCTCGGCCCCCAGGTGGGTGCAGACCTGCCGCGCCTCGGCGACCCGCTGCTCGGCGCCCTGGAAGCCTTCGGAGGTCAGATAGACGACCCGGACGGCGCAGCCGTGCCGGCGCGCCAGGATCAGGGTGCCGCCGCAGCCGATCACCTCGTCGTCCGGATGCGGAGCGATGACGACAACGCGCTGGTCCTTGGGCGCCTCGGTGAGCTGGGGGGTGAAAAGCGCGCGCCGGCGCGCCAGATCCACCACCCTGGCCGCATGTTGCAGCTCCGCCACGGATTTCCAGAGCTCCGCGCTGGGTGCCGGCGAGGCCAGACCCGCCACCAGCCGCCGTCCCGTGCGCTTCAGAAGTCTCAGCATCCGCTCACCAACCGCCAGACATGGCTCAGGCGCGCTTCTGGGCCCGGGCGAAGAAGTAGGGCCAGCGCGCTCGCGCTGCGGCCCGGGAGTCCGGCTCCAACTCGTCGCCGGTTTTGGTGTCGATCACCCGGATCTCGCCGAAGCCGTGCTCGGCCAGTTGGCGCACCTGGGCCGGCGGCGTCACATAGTAGTGGCGCAACAGCTTGCCGTGGGTGCCGTCGTAGACCAGCGCCCAATCCCGGGCCATCAGTTTGGACAGCGGCGGATTGCGCGAAAGCTGGATCGCCTTGCGCTTGGTGTGTTCGATCAGCTTGGCCACCGATCTGGCGCGCTTGAAGCGGAACACCTGGTCCAGGGCGCTGAGGTTGTGGGAGGAAAAGGCCAGCAGGCCATCGTCCCGCAGGACCCTCCGGGCCTCGTCCAGGAACATCGCTCGCTCCTCGGCGCCCAGGGTGTCGAGGCCGTTGAAACTGAAGAGGATGGCATCGAAGCTGCCCTCGGCGTGGTTGCCGAGATCCCGGGCGTCGGCCTGCTCGAAGCGGGCGTTCTCCAGCTTGCCGGCAAACTTGCGGGTGACCGCCTCGACCATGGAAGGAGAGTAGTCGGCACCCACATAGTCCCGCACGGCGGCGGCAAAGCGCGCGGTGGTCCGCCCGGCGCCGACCCCGATGTCGAGCAGCTTGGCGGTCTTGAGTTCCTCGGCATGGTCGCTCAGAAAACGCTCTTCGCCGGGGTAGAGCTCCGAGCGCTCGAGGTAGTCGCCGACCAGCCCGCCAGTCTGCCAGATCTCCAGGTTCTGGTCCCTTACGATTGCGAAACCCTCCGCGCCGGCTGTGGCGTGCTGGAGAGCGAGGCCAACAGCAGGTCGATGGCGCGCTCGATGACATGCTCGGCGACCGGTGCCGAGCTGCGGCGTTTGGCCTCGAAGAACTCCCCGATCTCGATCCCCAGCTCGGCGGCGGCCTCGTCGTAGAGCCGGGCCTGGCGCGCGCGGCGCTGCTTTGTGGTCTCCGGAACCTCCGCGAGCAGTTCGGCCAGCTTCGCGCGAACCTGCAGGAAGTCGGTGACGACGTGGACGTGCTCGATGGGATCGTAGTTGTTCCGCGTGCCGAAGGAGAGAACCGGGATGCCGGCCCTTGCCGCTTCCAGCCCGACTGTGCCGGTGATCACCACCGTTGCGGCGGCCATCGGCAGAAGATCGCTGGCCCGGCGGTCCGGCATGACGAGCTGCACGTTGGGCAACTCGGAAACGGCCTGATAGAAGCCCTGGGAGCGGAAGCCGAGGGACACCATGCTCTCCTTGACCAGCAGCGTGTAGCCGCCGGGCAGCGCGCGCGCCACCAGGTCGATGATCGCGAGCTGATTGTTGAACTCCGGCGCCTTGACCATGGTCGAGGCCTCCGGCTCCTTGTGGAGCGCGTAGAGCACGAAGGGCTCGGGCAGTTCCTCCGGCTGCTGTCCCACGCGCCGTTCCAGCTCCCTGAACTGGCGTCGTATGCGGAGTTGCAGCTTGGCGGCCTCAAGGAAGCTCGGGCGGTCGGGGCGTTTCGTTTTGAGATTGCCAAGCGATCGCTTTGCCTCCTGGACCAGGCTGCGCAGCAGCGCGCGCAGGCCCAGGCCGGCCTTCAGCTTCGCCAGGTAGTGCGTGGCGTAAACCGGCTCGAGATCCTGATTGGCGCCTTCCGGCGTTCCGCTGCCCACGGGTGGGGTGACCAGTTGCGGTGGGGCCGCGTCGATCTTGCCTTGCAGGGCGTGTCTCAGAGGCGGATGGGTCCAGTACTCGTCGTGATACCAGCCATAAAGGCTGCCGACCTGCAGCGAGTTGAACATTCTGATGGGGATGCCGCGGGCCCGGGCCTTGGCGCAGATCAGCTTGCTGTAGAGATCGGCGACCACCGAGGTGACCACCAGGCTCGGGGCGGAGCGGTCGAGGATCTCCTCGACATAGCCGTCGAGCTGCCTGATGTAGCGCAGCGTGCGCCAGTAGGCGGCCTTGCGCCGGTTATGGGTCTCGGGATTGTTGAGGCCGGCCTGCTGGAACCCGAGGCCGACATGGCGGTCGGCCTGAATCAGATCGGTGATCAGGCAGCCCGCTTCCCGCTCGAAATCCCGTACCCAGTCAGCCAGCTCGGGGTCCGGCCGGTCCGGAAGCTCCGCGTAGCCATAGACGAACTCGGGTTCGGGATAGACATGCCGACAACAGGCAAGGGTTTGAAACGACTTGCGCTGATGCTTTTGGAAGCAGACCGCATCGACCGCGTAGCCGCCGGCCGCATGGGCGCGCTCGAACAGCGGGAACCAGAAGCGGTTGCCGAACATCGTGTCGACCAAATAGAGGATCGCGGCAGCTTGCATGGTTTCCCTTTGACGTGCCGGATTGGAAGCCGGGTGCACGCATCCGGCGGGACTCGGCGCCCGGCCCGCCCGTTGGCTCTGTCTACTCTCGAAGGGTTGCCTCTGTCAATGTTCTGATTATGAACAGAAATTTGAAAAGCCGAACAATTTCATTGATTTGTGTTTATCTTGCGGGCTATATGCGGCGTGAATTGAAGGAACTGTCAGGGCCGGAAACCGCCGGTCAGAAGTTTAAGATGGCAAAGCGCTACGTGGTCTTTGACCTGGAGGCAACCTGCTGGCACCGGGGCAAGGAGCAGGCTCCCTCGGAAATCATCGAAATCGGCGCCGTTCGGTTCAGCCTGCCCGGCCCGGATGAGGCGCCTGAGACTCCGGGCACCATGACGCCCGAGTTTCAAACCTTCGTGCGGCCCTTCATGGCGCCGAAGCTCTCGGCCTTCTGTACCGAGCTGACCACGATCCGCCAGTCCGACGTCGACTCTGCGCCGCGGTTTCCCGAAGCCCTGCAGGCGTTCCACCGCTGGGCTACAGAGGCGGGGGATTTCACCCTGGCTGCCTGGGGCAATTACGACGGCGCGCAGATCGGCCGGGACTGCGCCAAGCACGGAATCGACAACCCCTTCGAGGCCCTGCCTTACGTGAACGTCAAGGAAGCCTTTGCCAAGCACCTCAAGCTTCGGCGCGGGATGGGGCTGGACGGCGCTCTCAGGAAGGTGGGCCTGCCGCCTGAGGGCACCGCGCACCGGGCCATCGACGATGCACGCTCGGTGGTCCGGATCCTCCGAACCGGCGTGGCCGAGGCCCTCTAAAGCCCCCGCGTAGAACCCAGTGATGGAGCCGGCGGCAGGCCGGGTTCCAAGCGTCGCGACTTTGAGACTTTGCCTCGCTGCCGAGACCTGCTAGTTGACCCCCGAGAAATCCACAAGCCGCAGGGATTGTCCGCGCCCTGGCGGGCCGGCCGGGGCTACCAGAGTCGGGGCTGATCAGACAGGTGGTGTCGAACCGATAGGACAGGGGCCTGTCCGTGCCGCCCGGCGCGCGTGGAGAGCCCCAATGAAAGGAAGCCAATGTCCATCATCGTGACCGGTGCTGCCGGTTTCATTGGGTTTCATGTGGCCAGCCGGCTGATCGAGCGCGGCCAGGCAGTCATCGGAGTCGACAACCTGAACGACTATTACGATCCGGCGCTGAAGCAGGCGCGGCTGGATCGCCTCTCCGGTCACAATGGTTTCACATTCCGTCAGTTGGACATTTCCGACAAGGACGCGGTGCTCGGGCTCGCCAAGGAGTTCCCGGAGGTGACCGAGATGGTTCACCTGGCCGCCCAGGCCGGGGTGCGCTACTCGCTGGAAAATCCCTTCGCCTACATACAGACGAACCTCATGGGCCATCTCTGCATGATGGAACTGGCCCGGCGGCTGACCAAGCTGCGCCACTTCGTCTATGCGTCGTCCTCGTCGGTCTACGGCGGCAACAAGGAACTGCCCTTTTCCGTCGACCAGCGGGTCGATCAGCCGATCTCACTCTACGCCGCCACCAAACGCGCCGACGAGCTGATGACCCACTGCTATACCCACCTCTATGAGCTGCCCAGCACCGGGCTGCGGTTCTTCACCGTCTATGGGCCCTGGGGCCGGCCGGACATGTCGGCCTACATCTTCACCCGGGCCATCTTCGAAGGGCAGCCGATCCGCATCTTCAACCACGGCGACATGCGCCGCGACTTCACCTACATCGACGACATCGTCGCCGGCGTTTTGGCCGTCGTTGACCGGCCGCCCCAGGCGCAGAACGGACAGCCGCCGAATGCCGTCTACAACCTCGGCAACCACCGCTCCGAACCGCTGCTGCGCTTCGTCGAACTGATCGAGGAGGCCTGCGGGCGCAAGGCCATCCGCGAGTTCGCCGAGATGCAGCCGGGCGACGTCAAGGAGACCTACGCGGATATCGAGCCGGCGCGCCGCGATCTCGGCTTCGAGCCGCGGGTGACCATAGACCAGGGCATTCCGCGCTTCGTGCAGTGGTACCGCGACTACCACCGCGTCTAACGCTCTCATTTTCCAAAGCATTTTCGGCGCCGCCGCGGGAAGCAGACTAGGCCTGTGTTAACCATAGGTCGGCTATCCTCCACCCCCTTATGAACCTTGATTCGCGTTGGCAAAGGCGCTAAGCCCTTCGCGCCTGCAGCATCTTCCCAAGGAAGTCTTCCAAGATGGACCGTTTGGACGAACTGGAAGCCCAATCCGTCTACATCCTGCGCGAGGCCTACAACCGCATCGAGCCGTTGGCCATGCTGTGGTCTCTCGGCAAGGATTCCAACGTGATGCTGTGGCTGGCGCGCAAGGCCTTCTTCGGCCATGTGCCCTTTCCGGTGATGCACGTGGACACCGGCAAGAAGTTCAAGGAGATGTACGCCTTCCGCGACCGCTATGCGGCGGAGTGGAAGCTCGACTTCCGCCGCGAGGAATGCCCGCCCATCGAGGCGGTCGACCCGAGCCTGCCGCCGGCGGCGCGCTCGGCGGCGCGCAAGACCGAGGGGCTGCGCACGGCCATTGCGAAGTATGAGTTGCGGGCGGTGATCGCCGGCATCCGCCGCGACGAACAGGCCACCCGGGCCAAGGAGCGGGTCTTCAGCCCCCGCGACGAGACCGGCCAGTGGGACTTCCGCGACCAGCCGCCGGAGTTCTGGGACCAGTACAAGACCGACTTCCCGCCCGGCGCCCACATCCGCATCCACCCGCTGCTGCATTGGACGGAGCTGGACATCTGGCTCTATACCCGGCGCGAGGGCATTCCCATCGTGCCGCTCTACTTCGCGCGCGACGGCAAGCGCTATCGCTCCCTGGGCGACGAGGACATCACCCACCCCATCGACTCCGATGCGGCCACCCTCGACGATATCATCGCCGAGCTGCAGACCACCAAGACGGCGGAACGGGCCGGCCGGGCCATGGACCACGAGCGCGAAGACGCCTTTGAGCGCCTGCGCGCCACCGGCTACATGTAGACGGGAGCGGCCCAGCAATGAGCGAGGACAGCACCACCTTGCCTGAAGATGCGACGGAAAACCTGGCTCTGCCGGGCGAGGACGAAACGGTCGGTGAGCGCGCGCTCCACCGCATCGTGATCGTCGGCCACGTCGACCACGGCAAGTCGTCGCTGATCGGCCGGCTGCTGCACGACACCGATTCCCTGCCGCCGGGCAAGTTCGAGGAGCTCAAAGAGGTTTCCGCGCGCCGCGGCATGGAGGTGGAGTGGTCCTTCATCCTGGATGCCTTCCAGGCCGAACGCGACCAGGCGGTGACCATCGACACCACGCAGATCTGGTTCAAGACCGCGCTGCGCGACTATGTGATCATCGACGCGCCGGGTCACCGCGAGTTCCTCAAGAACATGGTCAGCGGCGCCGCCAGCGCCGATGCGGCGATCATGGTGGTGGATGCGGAAGAGGGCGTGCGTGAGCAGTCCCGCCGCCACGCCTATCTCCTGCACCTGCTGGGCGTTCAGCAGATCGCCGTGGTGATCAACAAGATGGACCTGGTGGATTACAGCCAGGCGCGCTTCGACGAAGTCTCGCAGCAGATCTCCGACTATCTGAAGTCCATCGGCTCGGCCCCCCTGGTGATCGTGCCCATCTCCGCGCGCGGCGGCGACAACATTGCCGGCCGCTCAGAGCGGACGCCCTGGTACGACGGGCCGACGGTGATCTCGGCCCTGGACGGCTTCCATGGCCATCCGGGCATCGGCGCCCAGCCGCTGCGGATGCCCATTCAGGACGTCTACAAGTTCGATGCCCGGCGCGTCCTGGCCGGGCGGATCGAGTCCGGTGCCATCTCCGTCGGCGACACGGTGCTCTTCTCGCCGTCCAACAAGACCGCGAAGGTCCGCTCCATCGAGGCCTGGCCGCAGGGCAGCGCCCCCGACACGGCGGCGGCGGGGGAGTCGGTGGGCATCACCCTGGACGAGCAGCTCTTCGTCGAGCGCGGCGAAGTCGTCAGTCACACGGAGAACCCGCCGAAGCTCAGCACCACTTTCCACGCGCGGCTCTTCTGGCTCGGCCACAAGCCGCTCAAGGAAGGCGACAGCTACAAGCTGAAGCTGCTGACCCAGGAAGCCGAGGTCCGGGTGAAGTCGATCGAACGCATCGTCGATACCCAGACCCTGCAGAACAGCCCAGGCGATGCGGTCGAGCGCAATGCCGTGGCCGAGGTGACCCTCTACAGCCGCCATGTGCTCGCCCTGGACGACTATGGCGATCTCTCCAGGACCGGCCGCTTCGTGCTGGTCGAGGACTACGACACCGTCGGCGGCGGCGTGATTTTCATGGAAGGACTGCCGGACCAGCGCCAGGCGATCGCCGTGAAGTCCACCAACGTCATATCGGTCGAGCACAGCCTGACCGCCGACTCCCGCGCCGCGCGCAACGGCCACCACGGTGGCGTGCTGTGGTTCACCGGCCTGTCCGGCGCCGGCAAGTCCACCCTGGCGATGGAGGTCGAGCAGCGGCTCTTCGCCAGGGGCTATCAGGTCTACGTGCTGGATGGCGACAACGTGCGGCGGGGGCTGAACGCCAACCTTGGTTTCTCGCCGGAGGATCGCACCGAGAACATCCGCCGTGTGGGCGAGGCCGCGGCGCTTTTCGCCGATTCCGGGATCATCTGTATCACCGCCTTCATCTCGCCCTACCGGGTGGATCGTGACCGTGCCCGTGCCTCGGCACCGGGACGGTTTCACGAGATCTTCATCAAGGCCGACGTGGAGACCTGTGAGCAGCGCGATCCCAAGGGCCTCTACAAAAAGGCGCGTGCCGGCGAGATCCCGCAGTTCACCGGTATCTCTGCCCCCTACGAGCCGCCGGAATCGCCCGATCTCGTCGTCGACACGGCAGTCGAGGATGTCTCCGAGTCCGTCGGCCGCATCATCAGGTATATCGAAGACGCCTTCACCCTGAAGAAGCGCGCCGACTAAGTCCCGTAGGCCATTACAGGGATCCGCCGGCCTTCTCAGTCGGGCGGGGCCGTCTTCCGTTCGTCGGGGCTACTGGGCAGAGCCAACACCAAAATCATCGCTGCGGCGCCCATCATGGTCAGCCAATGGCTTTGCCACAGGCCGTAGGCGCTCGACGCAATTGCAAGAATGGTGATGAACATAGCCTGACCGCAAACCCGCACCGGCGCCGGCAGGCCGTCCAGCTTTCGGCCAAGCAGGAACAGCACCGCGATGGTCAAGGTGCCGCCGACGTAGCCCAGTTCGAGGAGGATCTGCAGCGGCCCGTTGTGGGGGTGGGAGGGGATGACGTTCTTGTCGGCCCTGAACGGGGTCACACCTTCGGTCGGGATCGATGGTGAGGAGTCGAACCCCCAGCCGAAGAGCGGGCGCTCCAGTATGCGGTCGGCGACGAAGTCCCAGATGTGCACCCGGTAGTTGGCCGTTTCGCTGAGATAGCTGGCTTGGTCC
The DNA here is from genome assembly GCF_028289705.1 of Pelagibius sp. Taxonomy (GTDB): domain Bacteria; phylum Pseudomonadota; class Alphaproteobacteria; order Kiloniellales; family Kiloniellaceae; genus Pelagibius. The sequence continues at coordinate 83,618 of NZ_JANQOI010000017.1, read as the reverse complement.
AACTCCGCCGCTTTCATCAGTTTGGCAAAGCCCGGGCCCGCCAAAAGGGCGCCGGCCACTGCCAGCGCCAGGACCAGGCGCCCGGCCCTGCGCCCCAGGGCCGCGATGGCTGCGGCGAGAATCCCCAACCCAAGGCCGAGGAGCGCGGCGGATGACTGGGATGCCATGACGAGCGCGAACAGGGCCGACGGTAGGGCGAGGGCACGGGCCCGCCAGCCGCGATCCCAGCACAGGGCCGCCAGCGGCCAGATCAGAATTGCCAGCGCCGAAATCCCTCGGTTGAGGCGCGAAAAGGCATGATACTCGTAGTTAAAGGCGGCGCGGTCGAGGTCGCCCTTGAGCGCCGAAGAGACCGGGAAGCCGAAGCTGAACTCGACGACCACCAAAACGACGGTCAGCGCCATGCCGAGAGCAAAGCCGAGGGCGGCGACACGCCGCTGTCGATGGTCGAGGCTTGCCGCGAGCGCGCAGAGGTAAATCAAGACCAGCAAAAGAACAGCGACGCGTAGCGCCAGCGCCGCTGCTTCGCCGGGGGCGAAGGTCCAGAGCGAAGCGATCAGACACCAGAGGGTCAGGAGCCCGAAGGCCAGAGTAATGGGCCGGTCCATGATCTGCCAGGGCAGGGCCCGCCTGCCCAGGAGCACCGCGGCGAGGCCTGCCGTCACCAGGACGAGCGGCACCACGGCCTTGGGCGCAAGCAGGCCGAGCAGCGGCAACAGCAGGCCGAAGAGCGAAAGGACCACGGCGAGGCGGTCGTGGCGGCTTCGGGTACCGGCAAGAGGTTCCAGGAGTGCGGACACGGCAGGACTTGTAGCGAATTGCGCGGCCCGGGAAAACTCCCTGGCGGGCCAAGTGTTTTCGACTGACGTCGAAACGGTTCCGGCCCGCGCCCCCACCCGGCCACCCACTAGGATAATCGCCCATTGAAACAATCGGGGGGTGGCCGGGAAGGGGTGCGGGCCGGTGCCGTCAAAACATGAAAGATTCTAAGGCGCCGCCAGCGCCTCCCGCTCTTCCTGTTCCCGGCGCAGTTCCTGGCGGCGGGTCACGATGGAGGCGGCCAGAACGCCGGTGGCCACCAAGCCCACCAGGATGGTGCAGACGGCGTTGATCTCCGGCGTGACGCCCAGGCGCACCTGGCTGTAGATCTTCATCGGCAGGGTGGTGGCGCCGGGCCCGGTGGTGAAGCTGGCGATGACCAAGTCGTCGAGGGAGAGGGTGAAGGACAGCAGCCAGCCGGCGACCACTGCCGGCGCGATCACCGGCAGGGTGATCTTGAGGAAGGTCTGCCCCGGCGGGCAGCCCAGGTCCATGGCCGCTTCCTCGATCGAGCGGTCGAAGCTGACCAGGCGCGACTGCACCACCACCGCGACATAGCACATGGCAAAGGTGGTATGCGCGATGGTGACGGTCACCATGCCGCGGTCCAGAGAGATGGCGACGAACATCAGCAGCAGGGAAAGCCCGGTGATCACCTCGGGCATTACCAGCGGCGCGTAGATCATCCCGGAAAACAGGGTGCGGCCGCGAAAGGCCCCGAAGCGGGCCATGATCAGGCCTGACAGCGTCCCCAGCACGGTGGCGATGGTGGAGGCGAAGAAGGCCACCTTCAGGGTGACCCAGGCTGCGTTCATCAGGGACTCATTGCGCAGCATCTCGCCGTACCACTTGGTCGAGAAGCCGGCCCAGACCGTGACCAGGCGCGACTCGTTGAAGCTGTAGATCACCAGCAGGGCGATGGGCAGATAGAGGAACAGAAAGCCGATGGCCAGCGAGCCGAGGTTGAACCAGGTCAGTCCCTGTTTCATGGGATCAGCCCCCGGCCTGGGCGCTGCGTTCCTGCATGCGCTGGAACAGCACGATGGGAATGACCAGCACCAGCAGCAGGACTACGGCCACGGCGGAGGACAGCGGCCAGTCGCGGTTGTTGAAGAACTCCGACCAGAGCGTCTTGCCGATCATCAGCGTCTCGGAGCCGCCGAGCAGGTCGGGGATGACGAACTCCCCGACCGCGGGGATGAAGACCAGGAAGCAGCCGGCGATGATGCCGGGTATGGACTGGGGCACGGTGATCACCCAGAAGGCCTTGGCCGGCCGGCAGCCCAGGTCGGCGGCCGCCTCCAGCAGGCTGAGGTCCATCTTCTCCAGGTTGGCGTAGAGCGGCAGCACCATGAAGGGCAGGTAGGAATAGACGATGCCGATGAAGACCGCGATGTCGGTGTTGAGGATGGTCAGCGGTTCCGAAATGAGGCCCAGCTCGATCAGCGCCAGGTTCAAGAGGCCCTCTTTCTTCAGAATGCCGATCCAGGCGTAGACGCGGATCAGGAAGGAGGTCCAGAACGGCAGGATCACCATCATCAGAAGCGCGAAGCGCCAGCGCTTGGGCGCTCGCGCCATGGCGTAGGCGATGGGATAGCCCAGCAGCAGGGCCAGCGCTGTGGAGATCAGCGCGATGCGCAGGGAGGAGAGGTAGGATTTCCAGTAGAGACTGTCCTCCAGCAGGAACAGATAGTTCTCCAGGCTGGCCTTGATGGAGATGAAGCCGTCCTCGACGAACTCGAAGAGCGGCGTGTAGGGGGGCTGGGCGATGATGACTTCGGCAAAGCTGATCTTCAGGACGATCAGGAAGGGCGCCAGGAAAAAGGCCAGCAGCCAGAGGTAGGGCACCGCGATGACCAGGCCGTGTCCCGTGAGGCCGATACGCCTGAGCAGGGCGGCCAGCAGCCGGTAGGGCGGGATCAGAAGCAGGCGCTGATGGACTCCGGCCAGGCCGCCGGCGGTTGCATCGCGCCCGCTCATGTAGGCGACCTTGGGGCCTTGGCTGGGGGTGCCTTGGCTGGGGCTGTCTTCGGGCTTGGACAAGGGGCGACCGCTCAGCTCAGCAGCACGACGGCGGCATCCGGCGCCCAGGTCAGATAGACCCGGTCCTCCCAGGTGATCGGCCGTTCGATCAGGCGAGCCATGTTGGCCTGGGTCGCCGTCACCATTTTCCCGCTGTCCAGCTTCACGTGATAGATCGAGAGGTTGCCGAGGTAGCCGATATCCCAGACCTCTCCTGCCATGCAGTTGGTCGACTGATCGTCGGGCGCCTCAAGGGAGATCTGCAGCTTTTCCGGGCGAATGGCGATCCAGACCTGGCGGCCGGCCGGTTCCTCGCCGCTGGGGCCGGTCCGCACCGTGCAGCCGGCCTCGCTGCTTTGCACCAGATGATGGTCGCCCTCCCGGGCCTCGACATGGCCTTCCAGGATGTTCACCTCTCCAATGAAATCTGCCACGTAGCGGGAATCCGGGTACTCATAGAGCTCTGCCGGGGTGGAGACCTGCACGATCTTGCCGTGATCCATCACCGCGATCCGGCTGGATACCGTCATCGCCTCTTCCTGATCGTGGGTGACGATCACGAAGGTGATGCCGGTCTCTTCCTGGATGTTCATCAGCTCGAACTGGGTCTGGGTGCGCAGGTTCTTGTCCAGCGCCCCCAGCGGTTCGTCGAGCAGCAGCATCTTCGGCTTCTTGACGAGAGAGCGCGCGAGGGCCACGCGCTGGCGTTGGCCGCCGGAGAGCTGGTGGGGCTTGCGCCGGGCGAAGGGGCCGAGCTGCACCATCTCGATCACCTCGGCGACCCGCCGTTCGATCTCCGGCTTGGGGACCCGGTCCTGCTTCAGGCCGAAGGCGATGTTCTTCTCCACGTTCATGTGCGGGAACAGGGCGTAGGATTGGAACATCATGTTGACCGGCCGCTCGTAGGGCGGCACGCCGGACATGTCTTCCCCCTCCAGCAGGATCTGGCCTTCGCTGGGCAGTTCGAAGCCCGCCAGCATGCGCAAGAGCGTGGTCTTGCCGCAGCCCGACGGCCCGAGCAGGGAAAAGAACTCCCCCTGAAAAATGTCCAGCGAGATGTTGTTGACAGCGACGAAGTCGCCGAAACGCTTGGTCACATCGACGATTTCAACGTGGGGGCGCTGGCTGGGATCGTTCCAGGGCTCCCAGCGCTGACGCGCTGCGGGGGCGGTCGCGCTGCGCGCCGCTCCCCCGGCTGCTCCGGCATCGCTCATCGACTCCCCCGCTCGCTTTTGCCGTCCGCCGTCCTGATGCTCTAGAAACGGCCCCGCCGCGGCGTCGGCGGAGCCGTTACAACCGCTTACTGGCCGCTCTTGACCTTGGTCCAAAGCCGGGTGACCACGCGCTGCACCCGGGGTGCGTAGGGCGTGGTGGTGTAGAGCGAGGCCACGGCCTCCGGCGTTGGGTAGATCGCCAGGTCGCCGATGACATCCTCGTTCAGGAACTCTTGAGAGGCTTTGTTTCCATTGGCGTAATAGACAACGTTGGAAGCCTTGGCCATCACCTCCGGCCTCATGATGTAGTTGACGAAGATATGCGCCTCCTCGGGGTGAGGCGCATCCTTCGGGATCGCCATCTGGTCGAACCACATTAGCGCGCCTTCCTTCGGGACGACGTAGTTGATCTTGATGTTGTTGTCGGCTTCGGCGGCCCGGTCGCGGGCTTGCAGCACGTCGCCGGACCAACCTAGTGCCAAGCAAATATCCCCGTTCGGCAAAGCGTTCACATACTCAGATGAATGAAACTTCAAGATATGTGGCCGGATTGCCATCAACACATCTTCAGCCTTGCGGATGACGTCGGGGTCCTGGCTGTCTGGATCCTCGCCGATGTAGTTGAGGGCTGCGGGAATCAACTCGTCCGACGCATCAAGCACGTGTACGCCGCAGTCTGCAAACTTCGAAACCACGTCTGGATCGAAGATCATGCGCCAGGAATCAACCGGAGCATCAGGCATGCGTTCCAGGATCATGTCCTCGTTGTAACCGAACCCTGTGGTGCCCCACATATAGTTCACGGAATAGGCATTGCCCGGGTCGTACTTTGCTGTCCGGTCGGTCACTACCCCCCACATGTTGGGGAGATTGGGCAATTTCGACCGGTCGAGCTTTTGATAAACGCCGGCCTGAATTTGCCGCGCCAGGAACGTGCCGGAGGGCACAACAACGTCGTAGCCGCTGTTACCAGTCAGCAGCTTGGTTTCCAATACGTCATTGGAATCGTAGACGTCATAGACGACCTTGATCCCGGTTTCCTTCTCGAAGTCCTCCAGGATTGTCTCGTCGATGTAATCGGACCAGTTGTAGACGTGGACGACTTTACTTTGAGCCTGCGCCGCCCCAGAAGGCAGCGCCAGGGCAGCAACGGCGAAGGCAGACGCAAGAAGCGACAGTCTATTCATGATGGTTTCCCTGTTTCGTGACTTCATGTCGGCGCGCTTTGCGCCTTTATTGGGTCCAACCCGACCAACCTCGTCTTGATAACAAGCCCCCGGGATGCGCTTGTCAATGCCTCTTCGCAGCCCTGCGAGACGCGGCCGTCCCACGGTACGCGGCTGTTTGCCGCTGCGTGGGGGTGACCAAGAAAAGGCCGCGGCGCGGTGGTGCCACTTCACCGCCCGACCCTTGCCCTAACTTCGCCGTCTTTGTCAGCGAAAGAACGGTGTTGAGGGTTGAAGTCCAAAGGCGATAACGTATCGCAGGTGGGTCGGACGGCGGTCTCGCGGCAGGCCGCCAGGTGCTCCGAGAGGGCAATGCCGGGTGCTTCTGCGGTTCCAGATTACCTCACGCCAAATTTGTCACACTGTTCAGGAACCGTTCGATATTAAGCACTTGGCTGATCTCTTTGAGGATTCCAGCGCCGGGATCCCAACGACCTCCGTCCTGGGCCATCACCTTAGGGTTTCGTTAAGAATTTGCGGTTCACGATTGTCAGGGTTCCGGTCCAGCCGGAGCGAGCGAAGATCAGGACAAAGATAATGAGACTCCGAAACGGGGTCCTGGGGATGGCATTGCTGGGTCTTTCTGCGTGTGCAGAACTGGGCATTCCAGCTCTCGACGCGCGCGGACCGGCGCCGGAGACTGTGCGCCCTGTGTCCGTTGATGAGGCACTGAGCGACATGGGAAGGTTTCCGGCGAAGATTGAGGAAGCGAAGGTGGTCCAGCTGAAGCCGCCACCGCCGCTTCCCAAGCGCAAGCCCGAAGTGACCCAAGCGGCGATCGAACTGACCCGGGAACCGCAGGCAGATCCCGACGCGCTGGTGGGCCTCGACTTTGAGCGCACCTCGGCCTTGCTCGGCGATCCCGCATTGCTGATCGAAGAACCGCCGGCCAAGATCTGGGCCTACAACGGCAGCAACTGCGTTCTACATATATTCTTCTATCCGAAGGTCGGTGGCAGCGACTTTCGGGTCCTGACATACAAGGTCAAGGGCGGCGCAGAGGGCGACACCAACGGCGACACGGTGCCGGACGAGTTTGCCCGCCTTTGTTTGAGCGAGCTGCTGGCGCAGGCCGAGGCTGAGCGGGTCGAAGAAGGCACAGACCCCCTGCAGCCGTCGAATGGGGCGGCCGGAGGCGGCTAGCGGCGCGAGGTGACATAAGCAGGCAACAGGAAAGGGGGCGCCCAAGGCGCAGGAAGATATGATGGCTGTGCAGCCGGTCGTGGCAGAAACTACTTTCAATCGCGTATTCATCGTCGACGACGATGACCTTTTCAGAGAATCCCTGGGGCTCAACCTGGCCGAAGAGGGCTACGAGGTCGTCGACTTCGCCAACGGCGAGAGCGCCCTCGAGTTCATGATGTCAGGAGAGGAGGCGGAAGCGGTCCTTCTGGACTGGCGCATGCCCGGCCTGGACGGCCTGGCGGTGCTGCGCCGCATGCGCGAATGCCGCATCCAGACCCCGGTGATCTTTCTGACGGTCTTGAGCGACGAGATCTATGAAGAAGCAGCCCTGAAGTGGGGGGCCGTGGACTTCATCGACAAGTCGCGCCGCCTGCCGATCATCCTCCAGCGGCTGAAGCTGATCACCGAGGGGGTCAAGCCCTCGGCCGACAGCAGCGGCCAGACGCCGGCGGTCATCCGCAACGGCCCCCTGGAGTTGAAGACCGACATCTCCCGCGCCTTTTGGGCGGGCGAGCAGGTTGACCTGACGCTCACCGAGTTCGCCATCGTGCTGTTCCTGGTCACCCAGCAGGGCGGCGACGTGTCCTACCGCCAGATCTATGACATCGTCCGCGGCAAGGACTTCGTGGCCGGCTACGGCCCCGACGGCTACCGCGCCAATGTCCGCTCCTTCATCAAGCGGATTCGCAAGAAGTTCCGCGACGTCGACGATGCCTTCGACGGTATCGAGAACTACCCCGGTTTCGGCTATCGCTGGCGCGATCAGGCTGGCAAGGGCGGAGACGCCTAGGCCGTGGTCGCACGGGCGGAAGGATCGCTGCCGCCACCGGCACCCGGCAGCTTCTACTTCAGTCTGCCCTTCCGCTCGCTGGTCAGTAAGCTTTTCCTGCTGCTGATCATCTTCTGTGCCGTCCCGATCATCCTCTACACCCAGTTCCGCGAGGCCGACGCCGAGAAGCGCTTTCTGCTGATGGAAAGCGTGCGTGAGCAGGGCCGGGTGGTGGCGGAAAGCCTGCGCCCCCTGCTGGAACAGCAGGAGGTCTCTTCGCTGCCGCTGCTGAACGACGAGGTCGCCCGCTTCGCCACCGACCAGACCGGGGTCAAGATCCTGTTCCGGCCGGCCGGCGAATACGGCGCGGAGAGCTTTTTCTTCGTTGCCTCGCGGCCGACCATCGCGCCCACCGAACTGGCCGAGGAGCGCGACCGTCTGGTGGAGCGGGGCGTCTTCGACAACCTCGCCCAGAGCTGCTGGGGCGAGCTGTCAATGGCACTGCGGCACCGCCGCCCCTCCGGCGAGGAGGAACTGCTGACCTCGATCACGCCGATCAACACCGATGCCGGCTGTTGGGCGGTGATCACCACCCACTCGACGGCTGAGTTCCTCGGCACATCCATCGATCAGCCCTATTGGAAGACCCTGGAAGTGCGCATTGCCGCGGCGATCTATTTCGCCATGGCGATCTTCACCATCGGCCTCTTCGTCTCCATCTGGCGCGGGCTCATGCGCTTCCGCTTCCTGGCGCGCAGCATCCGCACCGGCAAGTCCGGCCACGTCAGCTTCGCCCAGCAGAACCGGGTGCCGGAGCTGGCGCCGGTGGCCGAGGAGTTCGACCGCATGACCGGTGCCCTGCAGGACTCCGCCGAGAGCATCCGCCTGGCCGCCGAGGATAACGCCCACGCCTTCAAGACGCCGATCGCCATCATGCGGCAGTCGCTGGAGCCGCTGCGGCGCATGGTGCCGCCGGACGAGGTACGCGGCCAGCGGGCCATGGACGTGCTGGAGGTCTCCATCGACCGGCTTGACCATCTGGTCGCCTATGCCCGCCGCCTGGAGGAAACCACAGCCGAGCTGCTGGATCCGCCGCGCCAGCGCATCGTGCTGACCGAGATGGTGGAGCGGATGCTCTCCGCCTATGCCGATACCTTCGCCAGCCAGCGCCTGATCCTCGATGCGCGGCTGCAGCCGGACATCTCGGTCCTGGCCGGCGAGGACCTGCTGGAAACGGTCCTGGAGAACGTTATCGACAACGCCGTCGAGGTCTCGCCCACCGGCTCCAAGATCATCGTCGAGCTGCGCAAGGTGAACGACCGCGCCGAGCTGTCGCTGCTGGACCGCGGCCCCGGCGTGCCCCACGGCGAGCTGACGCGCATCTTCGAGCGCTATGTCTCCCTGCGTTCGGCCCCGGTGGCCGGCGATCCGTCGTCGGACGGCGGCGAGGGCACACCACACATGGGAATCGGGTTATGGATCGTTCGTCGCAACTTACAGGCGATTGGTGGTAGCGTTCGCGCGGAAAATCGTCCTGACGGCGGTCTCGCCATGGTCATGCGCTTTCCCCTGGCGGCCTAACGCACCTAAAATATAAACACCTACAAATATTGCAGAAAATTTGCGACTTGGTCGCATTTTGAGCACCGCAGAGCCACAAAATTGACGCACCGTGTAGTTGTATCACGGAGTACTGTAGAGGCGATGCGGAGCAAACACGGTTCTCAGGGTTCCCCTATCGCTGGCGTTCCCGCCGGCTCGGCTGGCGCGGTGCCTGCGCGATTGGCGACGTCCTTGGAACTGGAAAGGGGAAGCGTTCTGACGGCCCCTCCCTTCGGGTTCTCCCCCGAGCTTCCCCTCAGCCGGCCGGGTGGCCCGACAGCCCGGCCGGCACCCTCCGTGCCCGGCGCAATCCCGGGCGGTATCCCGGACAGCATCAAGGACAGCCTGCGGCGCCTGCGCGGTCAGCACCTGCGCCTGTCGTTGTGCTGTATTCGGCTGCGCCAGGGCAGCGACGGCCGCCTGGCGGGGGTCGACGATCCCTCCCTGATCGCCGCCCCGACGCCGGACGGCGCGCTCTACGTGATCTTCATCCATCCGCCGGGGATCGACGATGACCGGATGGCGGAACAGGTCCTTTGGCAGCGTCTCGCCATCGGTTTCCAGAGGGGCGGACTGGCAACCTGGGCCCTGCGTGTGGCGGCCACGCACTACGATGCCGCCGCGATCGACGATGGAACGGCGATCTTCGAAACCCTGCTCGATCTGCCGCTGCGCCCGCTGCGCAGCGTCGGTTCACTCATCTAGGACCGGCGGTCCGGACCAGCGGAGCCCCCTCAAGCTTCAATCTTGCTCTTGGTCTGAAGCGGCGCCGCGGCGCTGCGCTCCAGAGCGGGATAGCAGGCCCCCAGCGTGACGGCTCTTGCCGCCATGAACACCATGAGGCTGAGCCAGAGGCCGTCGTTGCCAAGCATCGGCACCAGGACCCAGATGGCCGCAAGGAAACAGCAGAGCGAGAGGAAGGCGGTGTTGCGCATCGCCGCCGTGCGGGTGGCGCCGACAAAGACACCGTCGAGGAAGAAGCTCCAGACGGAAATGAGCGGCAGTACGACCACCCACCAAAGATAGGCCCTAGCGGTTTCCCGCACCTCCGGAATGTCGGTGAAGATCGCGATGATGGCCGGGCCGGCGGCGGCGAAGATCACTGTCAGCAAGAGCGCCGAGGCCAACGACCAGAGCCCGCTGACAATGACCGCCTGGCGCAGGGTTCTGCGGTTCCGGGCGCCATAGGCGCCGCCGGTGAGGATTTCCGCAGCATGGGCGAGGCCGTCCAGACCGTAGGCAATGATGGTGTGGAACAGCATCAGTACCGCGTTGGCTGCGAGCACCAGATCGCCGAGCCCGGCGCCGGTGGAGGTGAAAGTCCCATAGGCCAAGAGCAGCAGGACGCTGCGCAGGAAGATGTCGACGTTCACCTTGAACAGGGCCAGAAGCCGGCTCCGGTCCGCAAGACGGGTCAGATCGTCCCTGTCCGGAAGCCGCCCGAGGATGCGCAGCAGGATGATCCCGCCAAGCAGGGCCGCGGTGAACTCGGCCGTCAGGGTGGCCCAGGCGACGCCGGCCACGCCCCAGCCGAATCCCAGCACGAAGACCAGGTCCAGGACGACGTTGACCCCGTTGAGGACGATCTGCAGGGCGAGCGCCGTGCGCGCCCGCTGCACGCCGAGCAGCCAGCCGAGTATGGTGAAGTTGATCAGGGCCGCAGGCGCGCTCCAGACCCGGATGTCGTAGTAGAGAGCGGCCTCGGCGCTGACCGCGGGGCTGGCATCCATGGCCCAGAGCGCCAAGATGCGCACCGGCCCATGCAGCAGGATGACCAGCACGCCGAAGGCGGCGGCCAGCGCCAGGGGCCGCAACAGGGCGGCGCGCAACTCGGCCTGGTCGCCGGCGCCATAAGCCTGGGCGGTAAAGCCGGTGGTGCCCATTCTGAGAAAGCCGAAGGCCCAGAGCAGGAAAGAGAAGACCAGGCTGCCGACCGCGACGCCGCCGATGAACTTGGGGTCGGGCAGATGGCCGACAACCGCCGTGTCGACGGCGCCCACCAGGGGGATCGTCAGATTGGCCAGGATGATGGGGCCCGCCAGGCTCCAGACCCTGCGGTGCCAGTCGCCGCTCCGGTCGCCGGGCTGCCAGCCGCTGTCCGGCGGGCGCCCGGTTTCCCCGCGGCCGGGCCTTGCCCTCCTGGGCGGGTTGCTCATGCCGGATCGCTGGAATTGGATGGTAACTGCTTGGGCCGGCCAGCATAGGCCAGGGCGCGGGCGGCGAAAACCGTTGCGTCCGGCTTGGCGCGGCGGCCGGTTGTTTCTAAGATGCCGGGCTCTGGGCCGGGGACGATCCTCTCCCCAGGGGCAGAGGTGCAATCAATCAAGTGGGCTGTGGCGGCTGGGGCCGGCAGCCCCCACGCAAAGACGGGATCGAGGGGCCGATGGCGATTCAGCATCCGTATCTCCTGTTTCTCGGCGACGCGCCGGACCAGCTCGCCGCCAAGACCGCTCAGGGCATCGCCCACTGGCGCCCGGACTGGTGCGTCGGCCAACTCAGCCTGGAGGGCTGCAAGGCTGACCTGGGTCTGCCGGAAATGACCCTGGAAGCGGCCCGGGAAGCCGGTGCCAAGACGCTGGTGATCGGTGTGGCCAATCGCGGCGGCGTGTTCTCGGAGAGCTGGATCACGGTGCTCGAGCAGGCGTTGCTTCTCGGCTTCGATCTGGCCGCGGGCCTGCACAACCGGTTGGCCGACGTGCCGGTGCTGAAGGCGGCGGCGGAGCAGCACGGCCGCCAACTCTTCGATGTGCGCCATCCCGACCGCGACTTCGAGGTGGCCAGCGGCAAGAAACGTTCGGGCAGGAGGATCCTGGCGGTCGGCACGGACTGCTCAGTGGGCAAGATGTACACGGCCCTGGCCCTGGAGAAGGAGATGAAGGCGCGGGACATGAAGGTGGACTTCCGCGCCACCGGCCAGACCGGCATCCTGATCGCCGGCAGTGGCGTGTCCATCGACGCCGTGGTTGCCGACTTCATCTCCGGTGCGGTCGAGTATCTCTCGCCTGCCAATGACGTTGATCATTGGGACATCGTCGAAGGGCAGGGCTCTCTCTTCCATGCCTCCTTCGCCGGCGTTTCCATGGGTCTGCTCCACGGTGCCCAGCCCGATGCGCTGATTCTCTGTCACGAGCCGACGCGCCCGCACATGCGCGGGCTGCCGGACTATCCGCTGCCGACCCTCTCCGCCTGCATCGATGCCAACCTGGCGGCGGCGCGCCTCACCAACCCCAAGGTTCACTTCATCGGCATCGCGGTAAACACCTCGCAGATGCACGATTCGGCCATCGAGGCCTACCTGCGCCGCCTGGAGGACGAGTTCGAGTTGCCGACGGTCGATCCCTTCCGCGAGGGGGTCAAGCCGCTGGTCGACCGGCTCCAGTAGGCCGGCACGCGCACCCGCAGATGGTTCAGGCCGCAGACAGCATTGCGCTCAGTGTCACCGCAGAGTCCTGGCCGATCCGCGGCAGCTTTACCATTTCGCGGGGCAGCAAGACCCAGGCCGACGTGGTGCTGGTCGAGCTCAGCATCGGCGGCAAAACCGGGCGCGGCGAGGCCGTTCCCTACGCCCGCTACGGCGAGACCATGGAGGGCGTGATCGCGGAGATCGAGGCCCTGCGGCCGCGGCTGGCGGCCGGCCTGGACCGCCTGGGGCTGCAGACGGTTTTGGCGCCCGGTGCCGCGCGCAACGCCGTCGACCTCGCGTTCTGGGACCTGGAAAGCAAGCAGGCCGGCCATCGCCATTGGGAGCTGATCGGCGCCAGCGAACCGCAGCCGGTGGTGACCGCCTACACGCTGTCCCTGGACACGGTCGAGAACATGGCCAAGGCGGCCGCGGCCAATGCCGAACGGCCGCTTCTGAAGCTGAAGCTCGCCGGACCCGACGATATGGCCCGGGTGGCGGCGGTGCGCGAGCAGGCGCCGCATGCACGTATCATCGTCGACGCCAATGAGGGCTGGTCGGCTGCCGACTATGCCCGCCTCGCCCCGCAACTCGCGGTGCTGGGGGTGGAGATGATCGAACAGCCCCTGCCTGCGGGCGACGATCAGGCCCTGGCCGGGATGCGGCGCCCCGTGCCGGTCTGCGCCGATGAATCCTGTCACGACACCGCAACCCTGGCGGCCCTGAAGGGGTGCTATGACATGGTGAACATCAAGCTCGACAAGACCGGCGGCCTGACGGAGGCCCTGCGCCTGAAGGCGGCGGCCCAGGCGGAGGGTTTCGGCATCATGGTCGGCTGCATGCTCGCCACCTCGCTGGCCATGGCGCCGGCGGTGATCCTGGCGCAGGGCGTGCCGGTGGTCGACCTCGACGGACCGCTGCTGCTGGCCGAAGACCGTGCCCCGCCCCTCAGGATCGACGACAGCCTGGTCAGCCCGCCGGAAGCGGCCCTCTGGGGCTAGGTATTGCTCAGAGCTTAGGTTCAGCTCTCCGAGTTCGCGTTTTGTGTATCGCGCAGAGGCTTGCGTCGTCAGGCGTTAGAGTTGACAGCTGCGTGTTGGGATAGGACAGCGAAAGCGCCGTGGCGAACGGCTTGCGGCGGAGAGGGTGTCACCCCCACCCCATCCCTCCCCCATCGAGGGGGAGGGGGAAGTTATTGAAGTGCTGAGAAAATCTCCTCCCCCCTTGACGGGGGGAGGTTGGGAGGGGGGTGAGCTACACGCTCGATGACCGCCTGCTCGCGCGCCGGCAGTTTAACCGGACAGCGGCAAGGGTTAGGCGGCAATCGGGGGTTAGGCGGCAGAGACCTCGTTGAGGAACTGCTCGACAGCGCTTTTCAGTTCATGGGTCTGCTGGCGGACCTGGTCGGCGTGGTTTCTCACCGCATCGGCGGAGCCCGCGGTCTCCTCGACGGCGCTGGTCACGATGCCGATGTTGCGGTCCACGTCGCCGGCGCATTCCGAGGCGCGATCGACGTTTTCGCGGATCCCCAGGGTAGCGGTTCCCTGCCGGTCGATCGCCGAAGAGATGGTTCCCGCCGCGCTGTTGATCTCCTCCATGGTCTCGGCGATGGCGATGATTGAGTCGACCGCCTCGCCAGTGGAGTCCTGGATGCCCGTGATCTGACTAGAGATCTCGTCGGTCGCCTTGGCGGTCTGGTTGGCCAGCGACTTCACCTCGTTGGCCACCACGGCGAAACCCTTTCCGGCTTCGCCGGCGCGCGCCGCTTCGATGGTGGCGTTGAGGGCCAGCAGATTGGTCTGCTCGGCGATGTCCTGGATGAGCTGGATCACGTCGCCGATCCGCCCGGCGGCTTCCGACAACCCGTTCACCTTGTCGTTGGTCAGGCGCGTCTTCTCCGTCGCGGCGTTGATCTTGTCGGAGGTGTTGGAGATCTGGCGGGCGATCTCCTGGATCGAGGTGGTGAGTTCTTCGGCGGCCGAGGCGACCGACTGCACGTTACCGGCCGCCGTCGCCGAAGACTGCGCCGCTTCGCCGGTCCGGCAGGAGGTGTCCTGGGCGCTGGCGGTCAGGGCATTGGCAGTCTGCTGCATCACGCCCATCTTCTCGTCGACCGCGGCCAGGGTGGTGGAGGCCTGGGTGTTGAAGCTCTCGATCAATTGCTCGATGCGGTATTGTCTCGCTTCCCTGGCCGTCTGATCCTGCTTGGCCTCTTCCTCCAGCTTCGATCGCTCGACCACGCCGTCGCGGAAACCGGCGATCGCCTGGGCGACGCTGCCGATCTCATCCTTGCGGCAGGCTTCCGTGAAGTCGACCGCGGTATCGCCGCCGGCGAGGCGCTCGGCATTGCCGACCAGATCGATCAGCGGACGCGAGAGACTGCGGGCCAGGAGGAAGGCGCCGCCGATGCCGATCAGGGTCAGCGCCGCTGCCAGGGCCAGGCAGAAGATCAGCACGCTTCGCATGGACTCGCCCGCCGCGGCGGTCTGCGCATTGCCGTCCCGGCGGGCGAACTCGTTTGCCTGGTCGATGAGCCGGGTCATGGCGGTGCGGTGGCGATCCATGCGTTCGAGGGTCGGGACGGCGGCGGAGGCCTTGAGACCCAGGACGATCTCCGCGTCGGACAGCCAGGCCTGGTGGGCCTGCTGGAGCTCCATCGCCGTTGCGCCCATCTCCTCGGAGAGCGCGACCGCCGGAAGCATGTCGATCGCTTCGCCGAGCGGGCTTGCCGAGGCGCGGAATCCGGCTTCGATCTCCTCATGCGAGATCAATGAGGTCATGTCGGTGACCCGTTCGATGACCGTATTGGCGCCGTCGAAGTGCCGCCGGGTGGCCTGAGCGTTCTGATTGGCGTAGAGCGCCTTGCCGATGATGTCTTCGACCTTGCCCTGCTGAAGGTTTGCCTGCAGGGCGATAAAGCCGGAAAGGGCGAGGCCGAACAGCAGAGCGCTGAGCAGAGGCAGAAAGATCTTGGTTCTGATCGACATGGTCGCGGTGCGGTCCAGTTGAGACGGGTTAGGGCGGGGGCGAAGGCGGCGTCAGTTCGGGAGGTTCGGCACCGGCGTGTCGGAGACTTCGGCGGTCAGCGCCCGGAGAAAGGCCAGCAGGTCGCCGCGTTCCTCGTCGGTCAGCTCGAAAGCCTGCATCTCTGCCGAGCGCGAGGGGCGCTCGATGCCGCCGCTTTCGTAGTGCATGATCACGCCTTCCAGATCGGCGATCGAACCGTTGTGCATGAAAGGCGCGCGGTAGGTCAGGTCGCGCAGGCCGGGCGTTTTGAAGGCATGCCGGTTGCGCAGCGGGCCGCGCTCGATGCCGGCGCGGCCGATATCCGCCGTAAACAGGCCGATGTCATGAAACTCGTTATCCGTGAAGTTCCAGCCGCTGTGGCAGCCGGCGCAGTTCGCCCTGCCATTGAACAGCCGAAAGCCGTTGATCTCCGACTCGCTCATGGCAGTCTCGTCGCCGTCGACCCAACGGTCGAAGGGCGACCAGCCTGAGACGATGGTCCGTTCATAGGTTGCGATGGCGACCAGAATGGTATCCACCGAGATGCCCCTGTTCGGGAACAGCCGCTCGAACCATGTCCTATAGGTGGGAATCGCCGAGAGGGTTTCGATGATCTCTTCGAACTTGCCGTTCATCTCCGCCGGCGCGGTGATCGGCCCCGCCGCCTGTTCCTCCAGGCTGGCCGCCCGGCCGTCCCAGAACAGCGGCTCGACCCAGGCCATGTTGAGGGTGGTGGGGGCATGACGCGACAGGCGCTCGTTGAGGCCGCCGACCGCGAGTTCCACCGGGGCCTCGTAGCCGAAGGAGGGATTGTGGCAACTGGCGCAGTTCATGTTCTTGGCGCCGGACAGCCGCGGGTCGAAGAACAGCATCTTGCCCAGAGTCGCGAGCTGTGGCGAATAGGGGGCGTCTTCGGGGAAGGGAATGGCCGTCGGGCGCTGATAGAGGCTGCGCAGGGTATCCAGGTCCTCCGTGCCTTGTGGTGCGGCAGCCACGGCGGCGCCTGCGGAGAAGGCTACGAAGCTTGCTAGAATGAATGCCCGGAACACGGTTCTCTCCCGATTCTGATCCGCCTCGGTGGCCGCATTGCACGGCCTTGGCCCGGCGCGACCTTTGGTAACCTTGTATCCGCCGTCTGATTGAGAAACTTTTAATTTAGAGGTTGGAAACCATCGGGCCCAAATCCGAAGTTCCCGTGGGAGATGCGGCGGACAGAGCCGCGTACCACCTGAAATTGCTCACAGAATCGGCCCTGAGCCGGTTTTGGGTGCGGCCTGTATCGCCACCAGCTTCTTCGCCTTTCGGGAGAGCGGGCCGTATTTCCTGCCGGCCGGCAACGGCTTCAGGGCATTGGCCACTGTCATGTCCCTCAACCGGGGGCGGGCGGGCGTCTTCGCCATTCCGATGGGGCGGATCATCCACTACATAGAAGAGATGGCAAACCAACAGAACGGACGGGGTCCCTGATGATCGGCCGCTTCCACGAGACCGGACTGTAAGCGCCGCCATGGCGCAGCATCATATCGACATTTACTGCGAGCGGTTGGGGCCGGGGCTGTGGGCGGAACCGCTCAATGCCCTGACCAACATCGCCTTCATCGTCGCCGCTGTCCTGCTGGTTCGGGTGCTGCGCGGCGAAGACGCGCCCGTGCGCCGCGATCCTGCCGTCATCGCCTTGGTGGTCCTGGTTTTTCTTATCGGTATCGGCAGCGGGCTGTTCCACACCTTCGCGGTGCGCTGGGCCGGCCTCGCCGACGTGATCCCCATCGTCCTGTTCATATTGCTCTACCTGTTCCTGGCCTTGTGGCGCCTCGTCGGCCTGCCGGCCTGGGGCGCTCTCTTGGGCATGATCGCGGTCCTGGCGTTGCTGATGGGGCTGCCGAGGCTGTTCGGCTTCGGTTTCGGGACCTATGGCGTGGCCTTGGCGGCGATGTTTCTGGTCGGCGGCTTTCTCGCCTTCGTCCGCGGCCACCCCGCGGGCTCGCCGATCCTTATTACCGCCGGTGTTTTCGCCCTGTCCCTCAGCCTGCGCACCGCCGATCTGCCGCTTTGCGAGATGCTGCCCATGGGCACCCATTTCCTCTGGCATATCCTGAACGCCGTCGTGCTCTACCGCCTGACCCGTACCATGATCGCCCACGGCCGGAGACTTGCGCCCAGCGGACCGCGGAGGCCGGCGAAGGCCGAGACGTGACCGCGCCCTCCCTCATCTCCGTCACCGCGGAGACCGTGGAAAAGACCGGATTCTTCTGCAAGATGAGCGCCCGCAAGGAAGCGGGCTATCAACGCAAACTGGCCTGGCTGAAGGCGCGCTTTGCCGAGGGCCTGCAGATGCGTCTGCTGGGCGGCGGCGAACGCGGCTTCATCGAGTTCATGCCCGGCGACTATGCCTGGCGGGCCATCGAAGGGGCGGGGGACTACATGGTCATTCACTGCCTCTGGGTGGTCGGCCGCAGCAAGGGCAAGGGCCTATCCAGCCTGTTGATCGAGGATGCCCTGGCGACAGCCCAGGCCGGCGGCTTCAAGGGGCTTGCCGCCGTCACCAGTGCCAACAACTGGCTCATCGACGCCGGAATCCTGGAGCATCACGGCTTTCGGTCCGTGGCCAAGGCCCCGCCGGCCTTCGACATCATGCTGCGCAGCTTCGAGCCTGCGGCCCCCGCACCCAACTTCTGCGGCGGCTGGGAGAAGAAGCTCGCCGATCTGCCGGGCGGCGGCGCGGGCTTCACGGTGTTCCGCAGCGACCAGTGCCCCTATCTGGACAACGCTGTGCTGAACGTTGCGCGCTTCGCCGAAGAGCGCGGCATCGCCTTTCGCGAGATCGAGCTGACGAGCGCCGCGGAGGTGCGGGCCCTCTCGCCGACGCCTTACGGGGTCTTCGCCGTCGTCAAGGACGGCGCGCTGCTGTCCTACCACTACCTCTCCCCGAAGGAGCTTGCCAAGCGCGTGGCCTGATGGGTCCGGCTTCCGCGACCTACCTACAAAGAGGCGGGCGCGGGCGGGGAAAGGGCTGGCTTCTCCGGGGCGTCCCGGCAGACTATCCTGAGACCGGCGCGACTGCGCGCGCCGCTGCCAGGGGAGCGCCCGAATGGCAGGGGAAGGGGACGGCCATCAGGCCAAGCTGATCGATCGCCTGTCGGCGACGACCCTTCGCCTGCGCAATCTCTTCTATGTCAACCTGCTGCTGGCCGGAGCCGTCATCTTCCTGGTGCTGCAAGATCCGGCCTTTGTCTCCGAGAAGGTGTCGCCGGCCCTGGCGACCCTGCAGCCGGTGCTCAAGGTGGAAGAGGCGGTCAAGGCCAGCGATGTCCTCTCCTTCAACTATCATCAAGGTCTGCTGAAGGTCCTGGCGCTGGCCGAGGCGACGGCGCAAGCCCTGCGGGGGACCATCGAGGCGCTGCCGGAGGAGGACCGGGAGCAGGCCGTCGAGCAGCTGGCGCGCCAGTTGCCGGAAGCGCAGTTCGAACTGCTGGAGGCCTTCGTCGAGTATTCGCGGTTCGAGGCTGACCGGCAGATCCTCAACACCTTCTTCGAGGTCGATCTGGGGACCCTCGACTACAAGCATCTGGCCGGATTGACCGCCTTCCTGCTCTATGCCGAGCATCTGGCCGCGGGCCTGGAGCGGGGCCGGGAGGTGATCCTCAAGGCCGGCGACCTGCTGCCCGGCGATCTGCCGACTCGCCGGCAGCTCATGGAGCAGGATCTTCGCCTGATCGATCTGAGGCGCTTCAACGATACCGTCGTGCAGGACACCGTCCTGCAGAACCATCTGCTGGAGTTGCCGCAGGGCGAGGAGGCTTTCCGTGCCGTCCTGATCATCGACACATTCTGCGTTGCCAACGCCATGGCCAACTGCT
The DNA here is from genome assembly GCF_028289705.1 of Pelagibius sp. Classification (GTDB taxonomy): domain Bacteria; phylum Pseudomonadota; class Alphaproteobacteria; order Kiloniellales; family Kiloniellaceae; genus Pelagibius. Next base: position 64,518 of record NZ_JANQOI010000017.1, on the reverse strand, counting down.
CGGTCGCTGACATCCGCAAGTGGCAGGAGGAGAGGGCCGGCGATGCCGCCGGCAAGCTCTCGGCGCCGGGGCTGGAAGTCAATCTCGCGCGGGACATCGTGGTGCCTGCCTCGCCGCTGGTGCTGCTCGTCGCCTACCACATCTATGCGCTGCAGTTCCGCCGCCGCCAGGCCCTGCGCCGCCGCCTCCTGCCGGAGCTGTCTTCGACCCGCCTGAACCTCCTGGACGAGACCTGGGTGCTGAACAGCCTGGTCCTGAACATGAGCGAGTCCGACGGCGCCTGGCGCAAGCTGCAGTCCCTCTTGATGGCCGTCTTCCTTTTCGTCGGCCAGGCTGCCCCGCTGGCCGCGGTCGCGGTGGCCGGCTACTACAGCTCCAAGCAGATCCTGATCGGTGTTTTCATCGCCGAGGCATTCGCCGCCAACATGACTTGGTTAAGCGAGGTTCTCGCAGGGCTCGGCGTCGAGAACCTCCCGGAGAGTCCGAGCCCGCCGGATCATTTCTGGGAGTATCTCTGGATCGCCGTCGCGGCGCTCTGCGCGCTGGTGCTGTTCGGCAGCCTGGTCCAGTTGCTGCGTGATCAGACAAAGGAGATCCACGAGGCCTGGACCGGCATCGAAGAGTTCTAAGCTTCGTCCTTGAGATAACCATCCTCGAAGACCACGCAGGCAGCGCCCGTAAACCGGCGCTGGCGTTCCAGTTCCGCTTCCAGCCGCTCCAGCCGTGCGCGCGAAGGCTTAACCTTCGGCTCCAGCCAGAGGCCCCTGACCCGTAGGCAGGCGCCCTCGCGCTCATGCTTCATGTCGATCCGCCCGATCAGGCGGTCGCCTTCCAGGATCGGGAAGACGTAATAGCCGTAGCGCCGCTTGGCCGCCGGCACGAAGACCTCGATCCGGTAGTGGAAGCCGAACAGCCGTTCGCTGCGGTTGCGGTCGCGCAGCAGCGGATCGAAAGGGCTGAGCACGCGCAGGCGCTTCGGCGGCTCGGGCAGGTCCTTCAAAGGGTCGCTGCCGGCCCAGCAGAAGGCCGCACGGGGCTTGCCGCCGTTGGCGCTTTCGACCTGCACTTCTTCCAGAACACGTCCCTTGCGCTCCTGACACCAGGCTTTCGCTTCGTCGACGGAGACCAGATCCCAAAAGGCGGCGATCTCGCCGTGGGTGGCCAGCCCCAGGCGGTCCAGGGCGCCGCTGCAGGCCCAGTCGATGGCTTCGGCCTCGGTCGGTTCGGCTTCGCGATGGGCCGCGGGGACGACGCGCTCGGTGAGGTCATAGACCTTCTGGAAGCCGCTGCGGGCACAGACCGCCAACTGGCCGCTGCGCCAGAGGTATTCCAGGGCGGTCTTGGAGGGATGCCAGTCCCACCAGCCGGCGCTGTCCTTGGCGCGCTTGGGTTCCTGCCCCTCGGGATCGTTTCCCAGGTCGCGGGCCATGGCCGGGCCGTGGGCGCGGATGTGGTCCAGGACGCCGGCCACCTCCTGCTCGAAGTTGCCGCGCCGCAAGGCCAGCCAGCGCTGGCGCAGACCCACCTCCATCTGGGCGAAGCGGCGCTTCCAGTAGGGGTAGAAGCGGCTCGGGATGATGGCAGCGTCGTGGGTCCAGTTCTCGAACAGCGCCCCCTCCCTCTCGATCAGGCGCCGCAACTGCTTGTGGCGATAGGTCTGGTTGCGCGCGAAGAGGATCATGTGGTGGGCGCGCTCGACGGTCTGGATCGAATCCACCTGGATGAAGCCCAGCGCCTCGATCAGGGCCAGCAGCTCGGAATCGCCGATGCGGTGGTAGGGATCGCGGCAGAGGCCCTGGCGTGCCAGGAACAGCCGCCGGGCGGAACGATTGTCGATGAGTCGTGGGGCCATGCCTGGCGTGTCGCCTGCCTAGCTGCGGTTGCGCCGCCAGCCGCCGCGCCGGCGTGGCTGACAGACGTGCCGGGCCATGCGGTCGCCGGGATAGCTGGCGGTTTCCTTCAGCATTTCGATGACGCGGCCGCAGGCGCCGCCGGGCTGCGGTTTCTGGTCCAGCCGGTAGTCGGCGATCAGTTGCTTGGCTGCTGCCGCCGGATCACGCCCCTCGCCCAGCCGCAGGACCCAGGCCAGGACCACGTCCTCCGCCGGCCCGGGGAAGGCTTCGCCCATCTCCAGGACCTCGCGGATCATGCCGCCGGGATCGTCGGGCGAGTCGTGTTCCGAAAGATAGCGGATGGCCACGATGAGAGACCTCAGAGACGTTGCATGAGATTGAGCCGGCTGGGAATCTCGAACCAGAAGGCGTCGTCGCGCTGTTCTCCCGCCGCCATGAAGCTCTGCCGCAACGACTCCTCCCGGGCCAGCACCACGGGGCGGCGGCGCAGATCGACGGCGATCAGGTCGTCGCGGAAGGTCTCGAAGCTGGCCAGGCGGTAGGGCGCCCGGTAGACGAACTCCTCCTGTTCTTCCAGAGCCGACCCCGCGCATGCGCGGCGCAGGGCCCCATAGGCCGCTGCGCAGACCTCGGTCTCGTCCTCGATGGGCCGGACCATCTCGAAGAAGGCGCCTTCGGACAGCGGCTCCTGCACGTAGAGCTGTCCGCCGGGCCGCAGCACCCGCACCGCCTCGGCCAGGGCGGCATCCTGCACCGCCACCGGCACATGGTGTAGGGCGTTGAAGAAGATCAGGATGTCCATGCTGGCGGAGGGCAGGGGCAGGGCTTCGCCCAGCGCACAGACATAGACCTCGTCGGCGATGACGGCCTCGGCGCGGGCCCGGGCGAGTTGGGCGGGGCCCGGCTCGATGCCGATCGCGCGGGCGCCGAAGCGGGTCATGGCGCGGACCAGGGCACCGCTCCCGCAGCCGACATCGACCACCCGCGCACCGTCCAGGGCGAGGCGGTCGCGCAGCACGGCGGTGTGTTTCAGCAAAGGCGCTTCGGTCATCGGGATCTTCGTTTATGCGGCGGCGGCCATTCTAGTGTCCGCCGGGCGGCCTGCGCCAGGGCTTCTGGACCGATGATCCGCTGTCAGGTGCCACACCCCTGACAGAAGGACTGAGCTAGGGTCCTACGACGTCGCCGGCGTCCCTGGCGCCAGCACCCAGACCGGGACCCCGGACTCTCGTCCGCGGATCTGTTGCTCTCCGGCATTGCTCAACTTCGCGATCAAGCGCTGGTCCTCTTGGACGTCCGGATCGATGGTCCGGACCAGGTCGTCGCTGACCACCAGGGGTGTCCCCAGGCTGCGGGTGAGTTGCTCGAGGCGGCTGGCGATGTTCACCGTATCGCCGATGACGCTGTGCTCCAGGCGCCGCTCGTTGCCGATGTCGCCGGCGATCACCGGACCGTAGTGAATCCCAATGCCGACCTTGATGGGCTTGGCGCCCGCGGTCTTGCGCTCAGCGTTCCAGGTTTCCAGGGCCGCGATCATGTCCAGGGCGCATTTGAGGGCGTTTCGGCCATCCTCCGGGCTCGGCTCCGGCGTTCCGAAGGTCGCCATCAGCCCGTCGCCCAGGTATTTGTCGAGGGTACCGCCGTTATCGAACACCGCCTGGCCGAGGCGGTCGTGATACTCCCGCAAGAGGGCGATGACCTTCGCCGCGGGCTCCCGCTCGCAGAGCGGCGTGAAGCCCATGATGTCGACGAAGAGCACCGCCACCTGCAGTTCCCCGACGGCGCCGAGCGGGTCCTTGCTGGCGCTGAGGCGGTCCACCACGTTGGGCGAGAAGTAACGCGCCAGGTTGGCCCGGGCGCGCTCCGAGCGGGAGCGGCTTTCCACCAGCCGGCGCGAGCGCACCACGACGAGGGCGAGACCGCCGGAGACCAGCAGACTGACCAGTACCTCGATGGCCCAGTGACCGAGAAAGACGAAGTTGGGATCGGCCACGGCCGCAAGCACGACTTCCGGCGTATGGGCGGGCAGATCGAGATTGGTGTAGACGCCCGGCTGAGCGAGCACCCAGAGCAGCATGGCGCTGCGCGCCAGCACCATGCAGAGCCCGCACCACAGTACGAAGCGCGGGCGCAGGCTGAAGGCCGACTGCATCAGGAACAGGAAGAAATAGGTATAGGGACTGCCGTGCATGGAGATGGCCGGCGGCAGCTCCAAGCCCGTGAAGGGATTGGGCACCGTCAGGACATGGGCGAGCAGGGCGCAGTCCGCCGCGACGAAGACGTACTTGAGCGTGCTCATGTGAAAGCGCTGGCGGGCGCTGGCGTACTGCAGCAGGCCGAGAACCGCGAAGACCGAGATCTGAAACAGTTCGAAGGCATAGGCGAGGCCGCTGTTGGGGCTATCCAGGGCCTGCCAGAGCAGAATGACCAGCAGCGCGGCCGTTCTGGTCTTGGCCGCGAGCATCAGGCCCTGCCGTTCCTCCTCGGCAAAGGCGTCGGCGGTGCGCCGTTCAAGCCGTTGTCGTGCTTCGCTCTGCCCCCGGCGGGGAAGCATCGCTGCGCTTATGGATGCCGCCATGGCTTCCTCCTTTGCTGTCGTCCCCAAACCTACGGCTCCGCTTGGGCAAGAGGTGCACTCCGTTTGCCGCGTCCTGCGGCAGGTAGCCTACCGCCCGGGCCGTGACAAGCCGGGCCTGTGGACGCCGCGCCGATGCGGTTGTAGGGTCCCGGCGTCCCCCGCGCCCCTCGGGTGCGTTCGATCACATCCGAGAGCGCCTCATGTCCGAGTCCTCAGAGCCCGTATTCCGCTCGATCTTTCACCCGACCGACTTCTCGGCCGCCAGCCGGGTCGCCTTCGAACATGCGCTGAAGATCGCGCTGGCCAACCGATCCTACCTCGACATTCTTCATGTCGACTCCGACAGCGCTGCCGGGCCGGACTGGGCCGGGTTTCCCCATGTCCGCGAGACCCTTGCGCGCTGGGGCCTGCTGGAGGAGGGCAGCCCGAAGGGCGCCGTGGCCACGGAACTCGGGCTCAAGGTCGGCAAGGTGGAACTTGGCAGCCGGGACCCGGTGTCGGCCATGGCCACCTTCCTGGAGGGGGAGACCGTGGACCTTCTCGTTCTCTCGACCGAGGGTCGGGAGGGCCTGCCGCGCTGGATCAAGCCCTCCGTCTCCGAACGCCTCGCCCGCCGCAGCAAGACCGTAACCCTCTTCGTTCCGGGCCGCGCCAGGGGCTTCGTCTCCGCCGGGAACGGCCAGGCCGATCTGAGCCGGGTGCTGATTCCCGTCGACCACCGGCCGGACCCCCAGCGCGCCGTCGCGGCGGCCGGCGCCTTGCTGCGGCCCTTCGGTGCCGCGTCGCCAAGGCTGGAAGCGCTCTTTGTCGGGGAGGCCGGGTCTATGCCGGCGGTCGTGCCGCCGGCGGAGCTGCCGTGCAGCTTTGAGCGCCTCACGCGAGGAGGCGCACCGGTCGAGGCCATCGTGGAGGCGGCGATTGAAGGCGAGGCGAGCCTGATCGTCATGACCACCGCGGGACGCCATGGCATCCTCGATGCCCTGCGCGGCAGCACCACCGAGCAGGTGCTGCGCCGCGCGCCGTGCCCAGTACTAGCAATCCCCGAGCCGGCCTAGCCACGCAGGCAGTTGTTGCGCCGCAGGCCTTCGTAGACGAAGACGTTGAAGGCAACCACGAAGGCCGCCCAGACCAGGGCCCAGAAGCCGTTGGAGGTGATGACGCAGAAGCCGAGCGCGCCTTCCAGCACCGCGGCGATGTCGAAGGCGATGGTGGCCAGCAGCAGTTCGGCGAACTGCAGGCAGATGGAGGGCCGGCAGAGGCGCCGCCATTCCAGGAAGAACCAGACGGCCAGCCCCCAGAGCAGGAACCCGAGGAGCAGCCAGCTACAGCCCGGGCAGAGCCCGCCATAGATCGCCACCGCGCCGACGATGAAGGCGGCCTGCCAGGCCCACTTGCGCCAGGTACAGGGGCCGAGCGGGCAGTTGAAGAGCCACATCAGGAACAGCATGAAGAGCATCACGAAGAGCCCGACGGCCAGCAGCGCGCCGCCGATGATCAGCGCGTACTGGGTGGGGATCGCCGGTTCGGTCAGCATCGGACAGACCAGCAGCACCAGCCCCACCGCCGCAACCGCGATGCCGATCAGGAACAGTGTCGCGAAGATGCTGCAGAAGTCCGGCAGGCCGCCGGACTGATCGTCGTTGGGGTCCTCAGTGGGATCTTCCGTCGGGTCTCCGCCCGGTTCCTCGCCCGGGTCCTCCGTTGGATCTCCACCCGGTTCGTCCGGTTCGCGTTCCACGCAGCGCTGCGCGCTGATCGGCACCGACTCTTTGCAGGAGCCTTCACCGAAGGTGACGAGGACGATGGCGACGCTGCCGTCTTCCGGCAGGGTGACGGTGGCTTCGCTCTGGTCGGCGGAGACCGTGATCGTGTTGCCGTCGGGGTCGCCCGCCACTTCCCAGTCGGTCGGGATCTGGCTGGGGACGATGCGCAGGCTGGCGCTGTCCACGCAGTCGATGCCGTGGATATCCGCGATCTCCTGCCCCTCGGCATCGAACACGTCGAACAGCTCGTCGAAGTTCGGCAGCGAGTCGCATTCGCAGGCCGGCACGCTGTAGCTCTGGATGGGGATCTCCCGCTGGCAGCGTTCGGGCTCCAGGATGCGCAGGGTCACCTCGTAGTCGAGGCCGGCAATGACGTAGGTCGGACCGTCCGGCGCCGAGGCGAAATCGGCGTCGGTATAGACCGACTGTGGTTGCGCGCAGTGGATGACCACGGTCGTGGTGGGCACCTGCGGCGGGTCGACCGGGCGGATCGCGACGGAGACCAGCAGCTCCTCCTCGTAGCCCTCCGGCCAGAGCACTTCCAGCTCCAGGGTCACCGCGGCATAGCCGACCGGGCCCGACTGAACGCAATCGCTGCTGAAGTCCAGCTTCTTCAGGAGGACGTCCGGACAGCAGACGAAGCTCAGCTCCTGGGAGGCCTCGCAGTCGCCACCGTCGACGCAATTCGCCAGCACCGTCACCCGGCCGTCCTTGCAGGCGGACGAGAGGACGCCGGGTTCGACCCCCTCGATGGTGACGGACCAGTCGCGCAGTCCGCTGCCGGGCACGTCGACGTCTTCTTGCACGGTGACGCTGGTGGAGAGAACGACGCGGACGGAGATGCGCCGGCATTCACCGTCGATGCGGCCCTGCACCAGCACGCTGGTCTCGCTGCCGGCGCCGACGAAGTCGAAGAAAATCTCACAGGCCATCAGACGGCTCCCCCCGGTGACGTGATGGCGTCTGCGTCGATCATGGCACAACGGGGAACATAGTCCAACAGAGCATAAGCAAATCGGCCAGTGTACGGTTGTGAACCGGCAGCAGAGTCCGCGCCCTTGCGGCCCGCCGGTGAATCGCTAGGCTAGCGCCCGCGATGAGCAGTGACGACGAGACCTTCCCCGACATCCGCGCCGGGGTCCGTGCCCTCTGCGCCAGGTTTCCCGGCGCGTACTGGCGGGGGCTGGATGCCGAACGTGCCTATCCGGAGGCCTTCGTGCGGGCCCTCACGGAGGCCGGCTATCTGGCGGCGCTGATCCCCGAAGACTTCGGCGGCAGCGGCCTGCCGCTCTCGGCCGGGGTGGCGATCCTGGAGGAGATCAACAAGGCCGGCTGCAACAGCGCCGCCTGCCACGCCCAGATGTACACCATGGGCACGCTGCTGAAGCACGGCAGCGCCGAACAGAAACAGCGCTGGCTGCCCGGCATCGCCGAGGGCTCCCTGCGGCTGCAGGCCTTCGGCGTGACCGAGCCGACGAGCGGCACCGACACCCTGAGCCTCGCCACCACGGCCAGGCGCGAGGGGGACCGCTACATCGTCAACGGCCAGAAGGTCTGGACCAGCCGCGCCGAGCACTCCGACCTCATGCTGCTCTTGGCGCGGACCACACCAAAGGATCGGGTGGCAAAGAAGGGCGAAGGCCTGTCGGTCTTTCTGGTCGACCTACGCGAAGCGGTGGGCCGGGGCGTCACCATCCGCCCGATCCGCGCCATGATGAACCACGCTGCCACCGAGGTGTTCTTCGATACCCTCTCGGTGCCGGCGGGAAACCTGATCGGCGAGGAGGGCCAGGGTTTCCGCTACATCCTCGACGGTATGAACGCCGAGCGCATCCTGATCGCCGGCGAATGCATCGGCGATGCCCGCTGGTTCATCGCCAAGGCCGGCGCCTACGCGAGTGAACGCCGGGTTTTCGGCCGGCCCATCGGTCAGAACCAGGGGGTCCAGTTCCCCATCGCCCGGGCCTATGCCCAGAGCGAGGCGGCGGCCCTGATGGTGGCGCGGGCCGCGGGCCTGTTCGATGCCGGGGAGCGCTGCGGCAAGGAGGCCAACATGGCCAAGCTGCTGGCCTCCGAAGCCTCCTGGGCGGCGGCGGAAGCCTGTCTGCAGACCCACGGCGGCTTCGGCTTCGCCGAGGAGTACGACGTCGAGCGCAAGTATCGGGAGACCCGGCTCTATCAGGTGGCGCCGATCTCCACCAACCTGATCCTCGCCTATCTGGCCGAGCACGTGCTCGGCATGCCGCGGTCGTACTGAGGTTGTAGGTGAAGCCCCTTCTTTTCGGTCCCCACTACAGCGTCTACGTACGCATTGTGAAGATCACTTTTCTTGAAAAGGGCGTCGATTTCAATCAGCAGGCTTTCGATGTTTTCGACCGATCGGACTGGCCGGAGGACTGGCTTCAACGCCAGCCGTTCGGCTTGGTCCCGGCTTTCGAACATGACGGTTTGAGGCTCTACGAGGCCCGCGCCATTGCCCGCTACATCGACGAGGCCTTTGACGGGCCGCCCCTGCAGCCTGACAGCCCGGGCGCCCGGGCCCGCATGGAACAGGTGATCTCTGTGCTGGACGGTCAGGGTTACTGGCCCATGGTGCGGGAGATCTTCGTGCAGCGTGCCGGACGCGCCAGCAAAGGCGAACCCGATGAGGCCGTCATCGCGGCCGCTGTGCCGAGAGCGGAGCGCTGCCTTACGGCACTGGCGGCGCTGCTGGGCGACCAGCCCTTTCTCGCCGGCCCGGGTTTCAGCCTCGCCGATGCGCATGCCGCACCGATGTTCCACTACTTCCTGGAGACCGCAGAAGGCCAGCGGCTGCTCGCGGGGCAACCGAGTCTGGAGGATTGGTGCGCGCGCGTCCTGCCGCGGCCCAGCGTGCGCGACACCTGTATGGGGCTTGAGTCGTCATGACCCGGCCGTTGGAAGGCCTTCTGGTCGTCAGCCTGGAACAGGCGGTGGCGGCGCCCTATTGCTCCTGCCGCCTGGCCGACGCCGGCGCGCGGGTCATCAAGCTGGAGCGGCCGGAGGGCGACTTCGCCCGCGCCTACGACCGCGCCGCCAAGGGCGAGAGCGCCTACTTCGTCTGGCTCAACCGGGGCAAGGAATCGCTGGCCGTCGACCTGAAGACGCAGGAGGACTTGGCGCTGGCCCGGCGCATTATCGCCCAGGCCGATGTCTTCATCCAGAACCTCGCCCCCGGCGCCGCCCGGCGGCTCGGCCTGGGCGCGGACGAGTTGCGGACCGCCGATCCTCGGCTCGTCACCTGCGACATCTCCGGCTACGGCGAGACCGGCCCCTATGCGCAGATGAAGGCCTATGACCTGCTGGTCCAGGCGGAAAGCGGCCTGGCTGCCGTCACCGGCCGGCCGGAGGGGCCGGGCCGCGTCGGCGTGTCGGTCTGCGACATCGCTTGCGGCATGTACGCCTATCAGGCGATCCTGGAAGCTCTGCTGCGGCGTGCGCGCACGGGCGAGGGCGCGGCGCTGGCCGCCTCCCTCTTCAGCGGCATGGCGGACTGGATGACCGTGCCGCTGCTGCATCACGACTACGGCCCCGGGGCGCCGCAACGGGTCGGGCTGCATCACCCCAGCATCGCGCCTTACGGCGTCTATGCCTGCGCCGGCGGCGCGGAGATCGTGATCTGCATCCAGAACGAGCGGGAGTGGCGGCGCTTCGCCGAACAGATCCTGCGGCAAGAGGCCTTGGCCGAAGACCCGCGCTTCTGTGACAACAGCGCCCGGGTGGCCAACCGTGCGGCCCTGGACCGGGAGATCGAGGCGCGCTTCGCCGGAAGCGCACGAAGCGCCGTGGTCGAGGATTTGCAGACGGCGGGGATCGCCTTCGGCGCCGTCAACAGCCCGGCTGACCTGAGCGCGCATCCGCAGCTCCGCCGCGTCACCGTCGAGACGCCGGGCGGGCCCATCGATCTGGTGGCGCCGCCGGCGGAAGAGCGCGGCCACGCACCGGTGCTGGGTGCCGTTCCAGCCCTGGACCAGCACGGTGCGGCTCTGCGCGCGGAGTTCGCGGGATGAGCAAGGCGGCGAGCGCCTGGACCGACTGGATCGGCCGCCAGGAAGAGGCCTGCGATGCCATCGACCTCGGGCGGGCGCTGGCTCTGCAGGCGACCCTGGACGATCCGCGGGCCCCGCTGCGCCCCGGCGATGGGCTGCCGCCGCTCTGGCACTGGGCTTATTTCTGGGGCGTGGCGCCGACGGCTTCTTTGGGCCCCGACGGTCATGCCGCGCGCGGCGAGTTCCTGCCGCCCATCGACCTGCCGCGGCGCATGTGGGCCGGCAGCCGCGTCGACTTGGCGAGGCCGCTGCCCATCGGCGCCGCAGTCACCCGCCGCTCGACCATCAAGTCGGTGACGGAGAAGGAGGGACGTTCCGGCCGGTTGGCCTTCGTCACGGTCGAGCACCTCATCGCCGATGGCGATGGCCCCTGTATCGTCGAGGAGCATGACATCGTCTATCGTGCAGCGGCGGCGAAGGGTGCGGTGCTGCCGCCCGGTGAAGCGCCGCCTGGCGATTCCACCTGGCGTCAGGATGTCGTGCCCTCCCCGGTGCTGCTGTTCCGCTACTCCGCGCTCACCTTCAACGGCCACCGCATCCACTACGATCAGCCCTACACGACGCAGGAGGAAGGCTATCCCGGTCTCATCGTCCACGGCCCCCTGCTGGCGACCCTGATGGTGGGGCTGCTGCGCCGCGAGAAGCCGGGCGCGCGCGTCACCCGCTTCGCCTTCCGCGCCAAACGGCCGATCTTCGACACCGCGCCCTTCACAGTCTGCGGCGCGCGGCAGGCCGATGCCGCCCGCGCCGCCCTCTGGGTCGTCGATCCCGATGGCTATCTCGCCATGGACGGCGAAGTGGAGTGGAACTGACCGATGCCGCGGAAGATGACGCCACGCAAGCTCGAAGACTATCGCGATCAGAGCTATGCCTATGAGGAGTTCGATCTGGCGGGCCGGCCGCATGTTGTTTGCCCGCAGTGCGGTGTCCCGGTGCTGCTCTGCCAGCCCCTTTCCGATGCGCAGCGCCGGGAGGTCGCCGAACTGAGGCGGTCGAACCCGGTGGCGGCCATGGATTACTTGAAAGATGCGCTGCCCTGCGGCGACCGGGAGGCGAAGGCCATCGTCCTGCATCTGCGCGGGGAACCGGATGCATGTCACTACTGCGGTCATCCGATGCCCCGCGGTGCGCTGCTCTGCGCCAACTGCATGTCGGTGAACCTGGATTGGGGATAGCGCAATGCCACCCTGCCAGGGCGTCGATGACCGAACAGCGAACAAGCAATCGAAGGGAGAACAAAGATGCTCTTGGACGTGCGGACCTACCGGGTGAGGCCGGGCACGCTGAAGGCCCAGTTCGAAGTCTATGAGAAGTACGGCAAGCCGGCACAGACCCGACACCTGGGCCAGCCGGTGGCGTTTCTGCGCACCGAGACTGGCGATCCCAACGAGTACGTCCACATCTGGGTCTATGAGAACGCCGGCGACCGGGAGGCGCGGCGTGCGGCCATGCAGGCCGATCCGGATTGGCAGGACTACTTGCGGCGCGCCGCCGAGCTGGGCGCCCTGATCTCCCAGACCAACAAGCTCATGACGCCCGTCGACTTCTACGACCCGCCGAAGCGCTAGCGGGTCTCTCTTCGACATCTCCGCCTTGCCGGCCCCCAAAGGCCGGCGGGAGCAGAAGGGGTAATCCCTTTTGCCGAGCGTCCAAACCTGCGCGCCGGTCCGTAAATCTGACCAATCGGCAACGAACGGCGGCGGCCTGCGGGTGGGGCGAACCGCCGCATCGACTCAATCGCTTGGAGGAGATGATGGCGATCAAGTTTACGTCGGTGGTGACCAAAGGCCGGCTCGTGGTTGCGAGCTGCGATCGGAACACCCCTTTGCGCATTCGCGTGGTGGTCTGCGGCACATCCCGCAACGGCACTGAGAGGTTCAACCTCGAGATCTACGACATAAACGACGAGCTGCTGCAGCAGACGATTTCCGTTCCGGTGCCCAACAAGGGGAAGTTCCGCGTCAAGCTCGACGAATCCCTGTCGTGCAACTGCGATTGCGAAGTCTCTGGCGGCCTTGATGACAGCGGGGAATCCGAGATCGAGGTCTTTGCCCGCGTGATCGAGGTGGGCAATACGGGCAACACCATGGACTCGAACAAGGTGAACCTGGAGTGCCTTTCCTCGTCGACGGTGAGCATCGTTCCCAAGGGCTGTCACGCGGACGGCCGCCTGGTGCTGACCAGCGCCGGCAAAGCCGCCGCGGGCTCCGACAAGGTGCTGGTGGACTTCAACCCGGACGGCCCGGATATCGCGTTCTTTCCCGACGAACTCGACAGCGACATCCGAATGATCGCCATCGGCCACGACGACCTGCACTTTCCTCATCCGATCCATGCGAGCTGGCGCCTTTCGCCCAACGAGTTGCGCCGCCTGACCGAGTTCGAGGGCGCCGTGGTCGCCTTCAACCCTGAGACACTGCTTTGGGAACCCATTGCCGGGGCGCGGCTCGACGGCAAGGTCGTAACCTTCCCGCTGTACCGCGGCGGCTTCTACGGACTGCTCTCCCACGCGCGCTACCGGGTGAGCTGTGACTCGTTGCTCTTCGGGCAGCCGCCGCGCCGCGGACGGTCTCCGTCCGCTCCCGATCCGCTTCGGCGGCCGGAACCTGCGGGCGCGGCCAAGGTCAAGGTCACCGAAACGGTCTAAGGCAGGACCGCCTTGCTGGGGCGGCCCCGCGCGGTCATCAGGAGGTGACAGACCGCGGGGCCGCCGCACGGCGGATCTTCGTTCATGGCTCGGGATAGGCGATGCGCAGGGTCTGAACCGCTCTGCCAATCACCTCCTCGTCCGGCAGGTCGGCCAAGGCCAGCGTCGGCGGGCCACCGTTGAACGCCATGATGACCGGCCGGCCGAGATACCTGTGCAGATTGAGCCATTGATTGAACTGTCCGCGCGGTAGATCGTTTTCCGGCGTGACAATCCAGGTCGCGGCATCGTCCCAAAATGCCTGGTCGAACAGAAGGTAGACCTTGTCGAGCGTGCCCATGCCGAGACGCTGAATGGCCCGCGTTTTCCGCGCCGGCAGAGGCGGATCGAAGCGGATGGCACCTTTTTTCAGGACGCCCAGGGGCACGGTCACAATGACGGCGTCGAACATCCTGGTGCCGGCACCGCTCAGGCCGATGGAGACACCGTCTGCGCTGAGGGTTATCCGGTCAACCGCCTGCGAAAGAGCGATGGCGTAGTCTCCCTTCAGCGCGTCGAAAATCGGGGCATAGCCGTTTAGAAACTTCACGTCCGGGCCATCGTAATCCTCGTCGTGCCGGTAGGCCGAGAGGTTGAGCTGCTCCGCGTCGGCGCCTGCGCTGTGCTGAACGAGGACGACGTTCTCCAACCAGTCCGCTACCTCGTCATCTTCGATGATGCGTCCGCCCCGGCCTCGGATGACATAGCTGTCGTCGGTTCTGACACGCTCCTGGCCCAGCGAGTCGGCCAGCGCCATCAGGGGATTGCCCTCGATCCCATGGATCCAACTGGCCCCCAGATCGAGGGGGAGCCCGAGGCGCCCGTCGGTCCAGACCCGCCCGCCGATCCGGTCCCGGGCCTCGAAGACGGTGACCGCGAGTCCCTTGCCCGCCAGCCGCTGTGCGGCGGACAGGCCGCTCATGCCGGCGCCGAGGATGGCGACCGTTCGGACATCCTTCTCCAAGACCAGACCGGCCGTTCGCCGGCCCGACTCGTGGGCGGCGTGGACCGTGGCGTTGTAGTGCGGATGAACCGCCTCGCCGGCGAAAAAGAGCTTCCCGTCAACCGGGGCTTCCAGCGCGCGAATGTCTGCGCGCCCCGCGCCTTTGGCAATGTATGAGTACGACCCGTAAGAGAAGGGGTCGCGGCTCCAGTTGGTTCGGATGTAGCCCAGAGGTTGTCGCCCTTCGGAGGCCGCGGCCTGCCACGGCGTGAAGGCCAGGGCCAAACCACTGCCGAGCCCGCGAAGGAAGAGGCGCCGATCCAAGGGTCAGTCTCCGCGGTGATCAGCCGTCAGGCATCGAGAAGAGCCCTGACCGCCGCTGTGAAGCGGTCCAGTTCTTCTTCGCTGTTGTAGTAGTGGACCGAGGCTCGGACCACGTCCGGCAGGCCCCTTTTGGTGGCGTCCAACAGCGTCGAGTTGGGATCGCTGACCGAGGTGTTGATGCGCTGGTCTTCCAGACGCTGCTGGATCTCGACGGCCGGCAACTTCTCCGTCGTGAAGCTGCAGATGCCGCAGCGCCGCCGGCCGATGTCCTGCACCGTGACGCCGGGGACCTCGGCGAGGCGTGCGCGCAGGCCCGCCGCAAGCTCCGCGACCCGCGCCTCGATGGCCGGCAGGCCCAAGTCGAGGGCGTAGTCGACGGCCACACCGAGGCCCAGCACGGCGGCGTAGTTGAACTCCCAGTTCTCGTAGCGCTTGGCGTTGGGGCGCAGTTCATAGCGCCCCGGCTCCACCCACTTGGCCGCGCGCAGGTCGAGGACCGGCGGTTCGACCTGATCCAGGAAATCGCGGCGCACATAGAGAAAGCCGCTGCCGCGCGGGCCGCGCAGGTACTTGCGCCCGGTCACCGAGAGCAGGTCGCAGCCGAGGTTCTCAACGTCCAGATCGATCTGCCCGGCGGACTGGCAGGCATCCAGCAGGAATGGAATGCCGTGGGCGCGGGCGACGCGGCCGATTTCTTCCGCCGGGTTCACCAGGCCGCCGTTGGTGGGCACGTGGGTGACGGTGATCAGCTTCACGCCCGGCTTGGCACAGGCTTCTTCCAGCGCCGGTATCGAAAGCTCCCCCTCCTCGGTGGAAGGGATGGCCTCCACCACCAAGCCGCGGCTGCGGGCCAGCTTCAGGTAGTTCAGGTAGTTGCTGGCGTATTCCGCCTCGCCGGTCAGCAGGCGGTCGCCCGGCTGAAAGTCGAAGGCGAAGAAGGCGGCATTCCAGGCGAGGGTCGCGTTTTCCATGAGCGCGATCTCGTCCGGCGCGGCGTTCAGAAGGCGCGCGATGGAGCTGTAGACCGCCTCGATTTCTGCCCCAGCTTCGCGCGCCGCCTCGTAGCCGCCGATTTCCGCTTCGCGGCGGATGTGGTCGACCTGCCGCGCGACCACCCGGTCCGGCATCAGCGCCGCCCCGGCGTTGTTGAAATGCAGAACGCTCTCGCAGGCCGCCGTTTCCTGCCGCACCTTTGCCAGATCGATCATTCCCGCTCCCCTTGTTGCACCGCCGCTTTGCGCGCTACGAGAAAGGCGGTACTAGATGGACGCTACTAGAAGGATTGAGGGCTTGCTTGGCAAGCCGGCAGTGCAGGGGAGTGGGATGAGATGAGCGTTGACGGCGAGACGCTGCTGGGCCTGGCGCGGCAGGGCGATGCGGCCGGGTTGATGGCGGCCTTGGAGGGTGGCGCCGACATCTCGGCGCGCGACCGCTGGGGCCAGGGCCTGCTGTTTCATGCCGCGGCGCGGGGGGCGGAGGACTGCATCGGCCTGCTCCTGGACCGCGGCGCCGAGGTCAATGCGGCCAGCGATGCCGGGAATTCGCCGCTGATGGCCGCAGCGGCACGGGGGCACGTTCAGGCCGTTCGTCTGCTTCTGGGCAGCGGCGCCGACCCCGAACTGCGCAACAAATGGGGCCAGGGTCCCCACGACTGGGCGCAGTGGAGCGGCGCGGTCGACGAGGTTCGGGCCCTGCTCGCCGGGCGCCTGGATTAGAGGCGCTGGTTCCTATCCTTTGGTTTCGCGCAGCCTCGCCGTCTTCTCGGCGTCGCGCTGGGCCTTGAGCATGGCGCGGCGTTCGCGGTTGGCGCGGTGCCGTTCGGCCCGCCAGGCGCGGAAGACCTTGACCCGGTAGCTGTTGGCGCGCAGGTGGCTGCGCGAATGGTAGTGGCCCACGGCGCGGGTCCAGGACCGCGCCTCGCGGCGGAGGTCCGCCAGGAAGGCAGCGGCATAGCCGGCGTTGCGGGCGGGGTCGAAGGCCTGCTCCAGATCCTCGAAGGCCTCGGGGTGGTGGTAGAGATTGATCTGCATGCAGCCCACGTCGATGTTCTGAACGCCGCGGGCGCGCAGCGCCTGGACGGTCTCGATTGCGGCCTGCTTGCTGGGCAGGAATTGTCCCCTGCCTTCGGCCATGACGGTCCAGGGCCAGGCAAGTCTTTCCCGGCGCTCCGCATGCCAGCGCCCCGATTCGGTCTGCGCGATGGCCGTCAGCAGCAAGGGGGGCAGGTCATGGCCCCGTTCGGCGGCCTGGGCGCTGCTGCGGCAGAGGGTCCAAGCGGTCTCCCCGACCTGAATGCCCGGGTTTGCGGGGCTGTCGGTGGCCGACGCGGGCCCGGACAGGGCTAGCAAAAACACCACTAGAGGGGCGAAAAGCCACGCTGAACGGCGTTTTGGGGGGTGGTCCGGCACCTGTGAGTTGCGGTTTCTCATGCCCGAATTTCAGCAATCCCCGTGCCATGCGGCGGAAACCCTGGCGTGGAGGCACCGTCACAATTGTGCGATGCAAAAGAATTAGCGCGGACTGATTAACCGCAGCATGACATTGAAAAGAAATTTGTATGTAAATCAATGAATTGAGGAAATGGCGGTTGCATTCCGCCTGGGGTGGGCGCATATTGTGCACTGCGATATGGAAACGCCCTCGGGCGCTCCCTATCGCAGTTCCATAGGGCATTTCCTCCCTAAACTTGGGCCGCGACTCGTCGCGGCCCTTTTTTCGCGTGGCTTCCGGGTTACGTGCGGGCAGCGGCCGCCTCAGGCCGGCTCCTGGCGCAGCCGCCGCGGCTCCAGTGCCCCCAGGGCGGCCACCACATCGCGCATGTCGTCGGACAGGGCCCGCAGGGTCGGGCGCCGTTCCATCCGCGCCTCGTCCATATAGATCTGCCGGTTGATCTCGATCTGGAGACTGTGGGTTCCGGCATCGGGCTTGCCGTAGTGGCGCGTGACGAAGCCCCCGGCATAGGGGCTGTTGCGCATCACCTGGAAGTCCTTGCGCAGCAGGATACGCTCGACGGTGCCGGTGATGGCGGGGGCGCAACTGGTGCCGTGGCAGTCCCCCAGGACGAAGGCAACCCGGGTGCCCGCGGCCCGGGCCTGCCCGAGCTTGCCCGCCGAGGGCATGGAGTGGCAGTCGATCAGGATGCAGTGGCCGAACTGCTCCTTGGTCTGCTCCACCAGGGATCGCAGGGCCTCGTGATAGGGCCAGTAGCAGGTCCGGATTCGCTCCAGCCCCTCCGCGAGGCTCAGCTTGCGCTTGTAGATGTTGGCCCCGTTGGCAACCACCCGGGCGATGGTGCCGAGGCCGGCGGCGACCCGCGGCGAGCGGGTGTTGGCGTAGGCCGGCAACTCGCCGTCGAAGATCGCCGGGTCCAGTTCATAGGGCTCCCGGTTGGGATCGACGAAGGCCCGCGGGAAAAGGGCGTGAATGAGCGGCGCCCCCATCTCCGGCGCACAGCCGAAGATCTCGTTGACGAAGCTGTCTTCGGATTGGCGCAGGCTCAGCGGGTCCAGGCAGGAGGAGGCCAGGAACTCCGGCGGATAGTCACAGCCGCTATGGGGGGATGCGAAGACCAGCGGCAGCGTCTGGCGCTGCGGCCAAAGGATCTCGTATGTCTTGTTTGCCTGGGCGCTGGGCGCAATGGCGTCCATAGGTCTCCGGACCTGGCTCTCTGGAAGTCGCTCTCAGATGCTCGTCTCAGTCTCAGTTCTAGGGGATCGCGCTGCCTCTGTCATGCGCGAAGGAGACGCAGTTTCATTGGCGGCTTTGCAGCCTGTCCTCCTGCCATTAAGCTCTCCTTGGGACCCGGGGCGATACCATGGGCCCCAAGGGTCCCGACTGAATCCACGGTCCGCGGCACTGATCTTCGCGAGGCGGTGGTCATTTGGGGCGCTTTCCGGGTCGATTCCATCAACCGCGCACTCCGCGCGAAAGCCAGAACGGGTCTATGGCGCAAATCCTTCTCGCAGAAGACGATGCCTCGATGCGGGAATTCCTCGCCAAGGCGCTCCGCAAGGCGGGCCACCATGTGGTCGCCGTGGGCGACGGCCTCGATGCCATCGAGGCCCTGGACGGATTTCGCGCCGACTTGCTGCTGGCGGACGTCGTCATGCCCGGGCTGGACGGGATCGAGCTGGCGCGCCGGGCGGCCAAGCTGCAGCCGGGCCTGAAGGTCATGTTCATCACCGGATTTGCCGCCGTCGCCCTGAAAAACCGCGACCAGACGCCGCGGGGCGCGCGCATTCTCTCCAAGCCCTTCCATCTGCGCCACCTGGTGGAAGAGGTGGATTCCATGCTCACCGCGTGACGCGGGGCCGGGTTGGTGCGGGCGCGAAGCCGGCCTTGAAAAAGCCCGGCGATGATGCTACTTCGCCTCCTCCCCGGCGGCGGCTGCCCCGGCGGACCTGGGTCGGCACTCCCGGACACCGCAAGGGTGGCCCCTCGAACCGGCCTGAAGGGCGTATAGCTCAGCGGGAGAGCGCCTCGTTGACATCGAGGAGGTCCCTGGTTCAATCCCAGGTACGCCCACCACCCTTCGCCCTGCGGGCTTCGGGTGGCAGGCCACCCGGAACCGCACCTTGGGCGAAGGAGTGTCCGCCGAAGCCTCGGCGCAGGCGGACCGGTTCCAGCTATCTCCCTTCCGCTCCGGAATCCTCAGCGGCGACTCGCGCAGCCGGCTGCGCAACTGCGGCTTGCGCAGTGGCGTCAAATCCCCGTGATTCAGGGCCTTAGGAGCATGGTTCGCCCCGGGATTTAAGGGTCACGTAAGGAATTCCCGCTATCAGAGGTTAATGAGGGCAGGTTTCCCGTAGTCCGGGCTGCCCGCAATCTCCGGCTTCTCGCCAGCCGAGCGAAGGAAATCCATGGCTCAATCCGCCGATACGGCCGAAGGAGCAGCACCCAAGGTTCGCATTCCCTTCTGGATGCGGCTCAAGGCCTGGTGGGACGGCCACGAGCTTACGGTTCGCGAGAAGCAGCGCACGCCCTATGAGATGGGCGACCTCTCCCAGGACAAGGTCCGCTACGATTCCCCCGAATGGGCATCCAAGCGCATCGAGATCATGCAGGAGATCTGGGGCAAGGGCATGGCCGGCCCCGGCGATCCCGCCTACATCCTCAAACTGGTGAAGCCCTTCGCTCTCGATCCGGCCTTCACCGTGATCGATGTCGGCGCCGGCCTTGGCGGCCCCGCGAGGGCCATTTCCGAGCACTTCGACATCTGGATCACGGGCCTGGAGTCGGACCGGGAAATCGCCGATGCCGGCATGAACCTCTCCACTATGGCCGGGCTCGGCAAGCGGGCGCCGGTCCACTACTTCGATCCGGACCATTACGAGTTCCATGAATCCACCATCGACTGCGTCTTCTCCAAGGAAGCGCTCTACCTGGTGGAGGACAAGAAACGCCTGCTGATCGAGATCATCAACATGATCAAGCACCGCGGCCAACTGCTGTTCACCGACTACGTGGTCGCCGAGGGCGCGCCCGCCAGAGAGCTCCAGGCCTGGATGCGCGGCGAACCGGTGCCGCCCCATCCCTGGACCAAGAAGCAGTACGAGGAGGCCCTCACCGAGGCCCAGCTCGACGTGCGGATCAAGGAAGACATCACCGACGAGGTCTATAAGATCATCACCGCCAATTGGTCGGACTTCCTCTCCAGCCTGAAGGGGCGCGAACTAGACCCGCCGACCTCTCATGCCATCTCCGAAGCGGTCGAGCTCTGGACCCGGCGGACCCGGGCGATCGAGGCGGGGGTGCTGAAGCTCTGCCGCTTCCACGCCCTGAAGAAGAACGCGGAGAAGCTGCTGTCCGACTGGTAGCCTGCGGTCTGATGGGCCGTGCCGAAGCGCGCCCGGGGGCTAGGCCGGAACCTTGCCGCGGCCGGCTCCCCCGCGCTTGACAGCCGCCGAAGCGATCCCTATTTTCCCGGCTTTCCGCGCCCAATCCGCCTGTGGCGCGGCGGTAAAGGACAAGACAATGAAGGTCGTTAACTCTCTGAAGACCGCGAAACTGCGGGAGAAGGGCTGCCGGGTGGTCCGGCGCCGTGGCCGCGTTTACGTGATCAACAAAAAGAACCCACGGTTCAAGGCCCGTCAGGGCTGATCGCCGCTGGCCGGCCCGGCTTCAGCCAGGGCCCGGCTGCAGGCAGATGATGACAACGCAAGGCCGCGCCCCCCTCGGGGCGCGGCCTTGCGTTTGCCTGGACGGCGGCCTCGTCACATCGGGGGTTGATCGTCGGCCCACAGGCCCCGGGCATCGCCTGGGTCCCCCATCCGGTCTGCATGGCATGCCAATTCGACCGGAAATCAGCCGCTTTTCGCGAAAAAATGGGGTGAGGCATTGACCGGGCGCCCCCTGCGCGCCATAGTCTTCAAAATTGGTAATACCAATTTTGAACCCTCAGCACCGGTGCCGCCGACAGCGAGTCAGGGCGTACCGGTAACCAAGAAGGGGTTAACTGGGCCAGACGGGGCGACACAGGAAAGCAGACGCCCCTGGGTCAATGGAGGAAGGGTCGCCGCTGTTGCGGGATGGCCGGCCCCTGGGAGAGCGAAGCCATGAAGATGCCCGCGCCCGATCAGGCGGTGATCGAGGCCAAGTTCGACATCGTCGCGGCGCTGCGCGCCATCGTCCCCGGCGAGGGGGTGATCGTCGACGAGGACGAACTGAGGGCCTATGAGACCGACGGCCTGACCGCCTACAAGCAGCTTCCGCTGATCGTCGTCCTGCCGGAAACCACGGAGCAGGTGAGCCGTGTTCTCAAGTGCTGTCAGGAGCGCGGCGTGAAGGTCGTTCCCCGGGGCGCCGGAACCTCGCTCTCCGGCGGGGCGCTGCCGCTGGCCGACGGCATCATCCTCGGCCTCGGCAAGTTCAACCGCGTCCTCGAGATCGACTACGACAACCGCTGCGCCGTGGTCCAGCCCGGCGTCACCAATCTCGGCATCACCCATGCGGTGGAGGCCGAGGGCTTCTACTACGCCCCCGATCCCTCCAGCCAGATCGCCTGCACCATCGGCGGCAACGTGGCCGAGAACTCCGGCGGGGTGCACTGCCTGAAGTACGGCCTCACCACCAACAACCTGTTGGGGCTGGAGATGGTGTTGATGGACGGGACCGTGCTGCGCATCGGCGGCAAGCATCTGGACTCGGAGGGCTACGACCTTCTGGGACTCCTGACCGGCTCCGAGGGGCTGCTCGGGGTGGTCACCGAAGTGACCGTGCGCATCCTGAAGAAACCGGAGACGGCGCGCGCCCTGCTGCTCGGCTTTGAAACGGCGGAGCAGGCCGGCGACAGCGTGGCGGCCATCATCGCGGCGGGCATCATTCCCGGTGGCATGGAGATGATGGACAAGCCTGCCATCCACGCCGCTGAGGATTTTGTCCACGCCGGCTATCCGCTGGAGGTCGAGGCGCTGCTGATCGTCGAGCTCGACGGGCCGCAGGCCGAGGTCGATCACCTGATCGCCGAGGTCTCGCGCATTGCCGAAGCGCACGGCGCGGTGACCAGCCGGGTCAGCGAGAGCGAGGAGGAGCGGCTTTCGTTTTGGGCCGGGCGCAAGGCGGCCTTCCCCGCAGTCGGGCGGATCTCGCCGGACTACTACTGCATGGACGGCACTATCCCCCGCGCGCAGTTGCCTCTGGTTCTGCGGCGCATGCGGGAGATGAGCGAGAAGTACGGCCTTCGGGTGGCGAACGTTTTCCATGCGGGCGACGGCAATCTGCACCCGCTGATCCTCTACGATGCCAACAAGCCGGGCGAGCTGGAGGCGGCGGAGGATTTCGGCGCTGACATCCTGAAACTCTGTGTCGAGGTCGGCGGTGTGCTGACCGGTGAACATGGCGTCGGGGTCGAGAAGCGCGACCTCATGGGCACCATGTTCAGCGAGGCGGACCTGAAGCAGCAGCAGCGGGTGAAATGTGCCTTCGACCCCGAGGCGCTGCTGAACCCCGGCAAGATGTTTCCCCAGCTTCACCGCTGCGCCGAGCTGGGCCGCATGCACATCAGCGGCGGCAAGCTGCCCTTCCCCGATCTGCCACGGTTCTAGGGGCCAAGGACGGCGATGGGCACGACCTTCACGGTGGAAAACCGCGACCAGTTGGTCGAGGCGGTCGCCTGGGCGGCGGCGGAACAGCAACCCCTGGAAGTCATCGGCGGCGCCAGCAAGCGCGGCCTCGGCCGCCCGGTGCAGGCCGCCCACACCCTGGACCTCTCGCGGCTGACCGGCATCACGCTCTACGAGCCTGAAGAACTGGTGCTCTCGGCGCGGGCGGGAACCAAGCTCTCCGAGATCGAGGCGGCTCTGGCGGAGAAGAACCAAATGCTGGCCTTCGAGCCGGCGGATCTGTCGCCGCTGCTGGGCTCGGCGCCCGACAGCGCCTCCATCGGCGGCGCACTGGCCTGCAATCTTTCCGGGCCACGGCGGATCAAGGCGGGGGCGGCGCGGGACCACTTCCTGGGCGTCGAATCTGCTTCGGGCCGCGGCGAGCTCTTCAAGTCCGGCGGCCGGGTGGTGAAGAACGTCACCGGCTACGATCTCTGCAAGTTGATCTGCGGCTCCTACGGCACCCTGGCGGTGATGAGCGATGTCACCGTCAAGGTTCTGCCGCGGCCCCAGAAGACCTACACGGTTCTGATCCTCGGCCTGGACGATGCCACGGCGGTGCAGGCCATGAGCCGCGCCCTCGGCTCGCCCCACGAAGTCTCCGGCGCCGCCCATCTGCCGGCACCTCTGGCGGCCGGGTCCGATGTCTCTTACACCGCGAAGGCCGGCGGTGCGGTGACGGCCCTGCGGGTCGAGGGCCCCGGCCCTTCGGTGGAGTACCGCTGCGCGGCCCTGCGCCGCGAGTTGGCGGACCTCGGCGAGACCGAGGAACTGCACAGTCAGAACTCGCTCGCCTTCTGGAAGGAGCTGCGCGACGTGCGTCCGCTCCAGGCGCCGGCAGAGCGTGCCGTCTGGCGCATCTCCGTCGCCCCGAACGCGGGTCCTGAAGTGGTGGCAGCGATCACAGAGGATTCGGCCTACTACGACTGGGGTGGCGGCCTGGTTTGGCTGGCTATGTCCGCGGAGGGTGACGCCGGGGCCGGGCGTGTCCGCGAAGTGCTGGCGTCTGTGGGCGGCCATGCCACCCTGATCCGGGCGCCCCTGAAGGTGCGTGCCGCCGAGGCGGTGTTCCAGCCGCAGGACCCGGCCATGGCGGCGCTCTCGGCGCGGGTGAAGGACGGCTTCGATCCGCACCGCGTCCTCAACCCCGGGCGCATGTACGCGGGGCTCTAGCGCCGATGCAGACCAACTTCTCCCTCGCGCAGCTTGCCGATCCGGACACGGCGGAGTCCGAGAAGATCCTGCGCAACTGCGTGCACTGCGGCTTCTGCACCGCGACCTGCCCGACCTACACCCTGCTGGGCGACGAACTCGATTCACCGCGCGGGCGCATCTACCTGCTGAAGGACATGCTGGAGAAGGGACGCCCGGCAACAGCCAAGGTGGTGAAGCACATCGACCGCTGTCTCTCCTGTCTTTCCTGCATGACCACCTGTCCCTCGGGGGTGCACTACATGCATCTGGTGGACCATGGCCGGAAGTACATCGAGGAGACCTTCCGGCGACCACTGCCGGAGAGGATGCTGCGCTGGATCCTGGCCTTCGTGCTGCCCAGTCCCTTCCGATTCCGCCTGGCGCTTCTGGGCGCCTACTTCGCCAAGCCGCTGGCGCCGCTGATGCCCGGTCGCCTCAAGGGGCTCCTGGCCATGGCGCCGGCGGAGGTGCGCTCGCCGAGCCGGGTGGACCGCCCCCAGGTCTTCGCCGCCGAGGGAGAGCGCCGCGCCCGTGTCGCGCTGATGACCGGCTGCGCGCAGAAGGTGCTGGCGCCGGAGATCAACGAGGCGACGGTGCGCCTGCTCACCCGCCACGGGGTCGAGGTTGTGGTGGCCCGCGGCGCCGGCTGCTGCGGGGCGCTGGTGCATCACATGGGCAAGGAGGCCCCGGCCCTGGACGCGGCGCGCGCCAACGTCGGTGCCTGGAGCAAGGAGCTGGAGGGCGGCGGCCTGGATGCGGTGATCATCAACGCCTCGGGCTGCGGCACCACGGTGAAGGACTACGGATTCATGCTGCGCGAGGACCCGGCCTGGCAGGAACGCGCGGCGACGGTCGCCGGCCTCGCCAAGGACGTGACGGAGTTTCTCGACAGCCTCGACCTGAAAGCCCCCGACAAGGCGGAACCGCTGACCGTGGCCTACCACTCCGCCTGTTCCATGCAGCACGGCCAGCAGATCCGCCGCCAGCCGAAAGCACTGCTCTCTAAGGCCGGCTTCACTGTGAAGGATGTGCCGGAGGGCCACCTCTGCTGCGGCTCGGCGGGCACCTACAACCTGATGCAGCCGGAGATCGCCGGTCGGCTGAAGGAACGCAAGGTCCGCAACATCGAATCGACCCGGCCGGACGTCATCGCCACCGGCAACATCGGCTGCATGACCCAGATCGCCGGCGGCACCGCAATCCCCCTGGTGCACACCGTCGAGCTGCTGGACTGGGCCACCGGCGGTCCGACGCCGCCGGCGCTTGCGTCATCGGCAAACCGGTAGTTCGCGAACGGCGAACCCGCGCCGAGCCCGTCACTCAAACTTCATCGGTGTCTCTGTTCGGCGCGTCGCCCAGCAGATAGCGCGGCCCCGATCCAAGGCGGCCGGCGCGGTCATCGGGGTTGTAGAGCTTGCAGCGGCTGAGCGACAGGCAGCCGCAGCCGATGCAATCGGTGAGACTCTCTCTCAGGCTTTCCAGCGCGATGATCCTGGCGTCGATGTCGATCCTGAAGGAGTGGCTGATGCGCGCCCAGTCCCTGGCGGTTGGTGTGCGCTGCTTGGGCAACGCGTCGAGCTGAGTACGGATCTGCTCCAGAGAGAAGCCGAGCTGCTGTGCAATCAGGACAAAGGACAAGCGGCGAATGTCCGAGGGCGCAAAGCGTCTGCGGCCCGCCGCGTCGCGCCCGGCGACCACCAGCCCCTTCTCCTCATAGAAGCGGATTGCGGAGACCGCCAGGCCGGTTCGTTCCGCCACGCGGCCGATGGAAAGCGTCTTGATCATCGTTGACCCCGGTTCGGTTCCCTGAGAAAGCGCTTGACCTCAAGTTAACTTGAGGTGGTAGGGCATTGAAGTCCGAATTTGCGGGATCGAGGGCGGCGGCAAGGAAAGCGCCTTGCTTCCAGACCCTCCCGGCCCAGGCGGAGAATAGCGATGATTCCGAGACTGAACGGTTTTGATCACATCCATGTCTATGTCGCCGACCGGAAACGGTCGGAGGACTGGTATGCCGAGGTCCTGGGCCTGAGGCGCGCTGAAGCGCTCATGCACTGGGCCGTCAATGGCGGGCCGCTAACGCTTGAGAACCCGGAAGGCAGTATTCATCTGGCGCTTTTTGAGCGCGCCAACCCAGGCGGCTCGACGGCCATCGCCTTCGGTGCCAGCGGCGAGGGTTTCCTGGCCTGGAAGGATCACCTCGAGAGCAAGGGGCTGGAGCTCAGGATCGCCGACCACAGCATGGCTTTTTCCATGTACTTCCACGATCCCGATCGCAACACGCATGAGATCACGACCTACGACCACGACCTGGTCAGAGAGCGGCTCAACTAGACCGTTTTCGACTTGCGTCGAATCGGTTCCAGCCCGCCTCACTTCTGGGCGGTTTCGATCTTCTGCTCGATGTGGCGGGCCAGCGCCTCGGTGGCCCGTCCGTCCACGGTCAGCCCGTGGTCGCGCTGGTATTCCTCGATGGCATTGGTGGTCTGGGTGCCCTGCACGCCGTCGGCGGGCCCGG
Source organism: Pelagibius sp. (assembly GCF_028289705.1). Classification (GTDB taxonomy): domain Bacteria; phylum Pseudomonadota; class Alphaproteobacteria; order Kiloniellales; family Kiloniellaceae; genus Pelagibius. Next base: position 38,496 of record NZ_JANQOI010000017.1, on the reverse strand, counting down.
GGTTGTAGTTGAGCCGGGCGAGGCCGGCCTGCACCCGGGTGATTGCCGAGGCGTTGGCGGGTTTGTCGTCGCTGGCCCAGATCGGGTCGCCGAGGTTGATCAGGTCCTCGTCGGTTAGCGCGCCGGTCAGGCCGCCCGCCGCAGCGCCGATCAAGACCCCTTCGAGGATCGTCAGCCCGGTGAGGGCACCGACCACGGCGCCTGCGCCGGCGCCAATTCCAGCGCCGGAAGCGGCCCGGTCGCCGGTACTGCTCCCGCAGGCGGAAACCACGAGCGCCGCGCTCAAGACGAGCGCCAAGGCGGAACGGTTCATTGCAAGTCTCCTGGTTTGGCTTGGCCCGACGGTTACTCTGACAGGAGAGTCTAGCACCATCGCGGCACGGCGGCACGCCAAAGCGCTGCTACTGCTGCGCCCGGATCGCTTCGACGAAGGCGATGAGATCGTCGATCTGTTCGGGTGAGACTTCGATGGGGGCGACGAAGGCGGGCTCCCCGGTGGGCGCCGGTACGCCCGGCACCCGCACGAAGACCGGATGCGGCGGGCGCGCGTAGAAGCTCTGCAGGCGCTCCAGGTAGTCGTCGCGCTTGGCCAGCAGCCGGAAGGAGGGCGTACTGTTGATGCCGCCATAGGGGTTGAAGTCGGGAATCACGTGGCAGCGCGCGCAGTGATTGACGGCGATCTCCCGACCCTTGGCCGCCTCGCCCTCCGCCTGGGCGGCGGCGGGCAGGGCGCAGAGTATGCCGAGGGTGGTCAGCAGCCGCGCCGCCGGAGAGATCCCTCGCGTTTTCATCGTGCAAGTCTAGCCGATTCTCGCAGCGGAGGAAGGCGCCGAGTCTGATCCCGCCGGTGGCGGCTTAGGGCTCAGCCGTCACTGAGGCCTGCCAGGGCGAGGCGCTGGGTCTGGATCGCCCGCTCCCAGACCATCTGCTTCCAGTCGTCGGCGTCCTGATAGAAGGCTTCGCGGATCTGGTCCTTGATGGCACGGCCCTTGGCCGAGGCCAGGTCGCCGTGGAGGTGCAGCCAGTTGTCCGCCCTGAGCGCCAGCTTCACCTCTTCCGTCGGCAGCGTGCCGTATTCCAAGGCAATGGCGGTCATGGAGGCCTCCGGCAGGGCCTCTTCCATGCCGATCACATTGAAGCCATGGATCTCAGAGGCTGAGGAGGTGCCGAGGGCGGGGCAGGTGTGGTCATCGCCGTACCATTCGCGCACCCGGGCCAGCCCGTCGGAGCCCGGCGCGGCCGGGCAGATGCGCTCGCCATGACCGCGCGGTCCGAGGCCGGTGTGGTAGTCGATGATGGCGATCTGCTTGGCCTCAGAAAGGTGCCGTCGGAGGATGTCCTTCAGGCTGCGGTGCGACCAGGTGCTTGCCGCTCCGCCGTAGAAGATGCCTTCGGGGTGCCGATACTGTCCGCCGGAAACGGCCCGTTGCAGGGCGTCCATGCCGTGCGCTTCGGCATAGGCTGCCAGCACCTCCCGGGTCTCGGCAATGGTTGCGTCGTCCCAATTGGGCGGGCAGAGCGCTTCGGCCAGTTCGTCGTAGCCCTGGTTCTCCGGAAGGTGACCGGCGAAGTCGACGAAGTTGCGGTTGAGATCGACGTTGTCCTCGGTCACCCGGCGCAGCCAGGCGAAGCCGTGGGGATTGATGGCATGGATGGCCATCTGCGCGATGCCGTTGGCGCTTTCGCCCGCCAAGCCGCTTTCGAACCAGCCGGTCTGCACGCCGGCGCCGCAAAAGCCCTCGGCCCCATGGGTGCCGGAGATGGTCAGAAGAACGCGTTCGGCGTCTTCGGGCCCAAGCCAGGCGACATGGGTGGAAAGGTCTTCTTCCGCAGGGCCCTTGCCCGGGTGGGCATAGGTGAAAAGCCTTGCGTCCGCCGCGCTGGCCGCCGCGGTAAAGCGCTGTCTTGCTTCAGAGTAATCGCGGGAAAAGTATTGCGCCGCCGCCACCGCGCCTCCCCTTCATGCAATTGTGAAAACGAATGCGCGATCCGGCTCTATGGCCGGCCGCAGGATTCGGTCATACTCCAGAATATGAGCAAATTCCTGCAGTTTGTCATGGCCGTCGCGCTTATTTTACTGGCGGCCTCGCCCGGCCGGGCGGATCAGAACGACGCGCGCCTCGACGGGCTGTTCTCGCAGCTCCTCGCGGCGCCTGGCCCGGCGGAGGCCCAGACCATCGAAGCCGCCATCTGGCTGATCTGGGTGCAGTCGGACGATGGCGCGGTGCAGGCGCTCATGCGCGACGGGGTCGATGCCATGTCGCGGCGCGACTTTGGCCGGGCGCTGGGCAAGTTCGAGCAGATGGTGGCCATCGCGCCGGACTTTGCCGAGGGCTGGAACAAGCGGGCCACGGTGCACTATCTGATGGGCAACTTCGGCGAGTCCCTCTCGGACATCGAACGGACCCTGGCTCTGGAGCCCCGCCACTTCGGCGCGCTCTCCGGCCGCGGGCTCTGCTACATCGAGTTGGAGGACGAGAAGCGCGCCCTCGAAGCCTTCGAGGATGCCCTGACCATCCATCCCAACCTGACCTCCGCGGCGATCAACGCCGCCGCCCTGCGCAAAAGCCTGCGCGAGCGGGAGATCTGACCCGGTCGAGATTCACCCCGGGCTGAAGTTCATTCCGAGTCGACGGGCTTGTGCTCGGTGCCCTCGCCGGCGGTCATGAGGACGACCTGGCCGGGTTCGCGCACGGCGATGCGGTGCCAGCAGCCCCGCGGGACGATCGCCGCCTGGCCGGCGGCGACTGCGATCTCCCGCTCGCCCGCCGGCTCCTGCAGCAGCAGCCGCACCGCCCCGGAAAGGACCAGCAGCACCTCGTCGCCGGCGGGGTGCTTTTCCCAATGGGTCATGTTTTCGGTGGCTTCGAAGGCCATGACCAGCCGCCCATCGAGCCGGCGTTTGCCGGCCATGAGGTCCGGCCAGAACTCCGGTGTCAGCGGGATCGCTTCGACGCTGCCGTCGTCGCGCAGTTCCAGATAGGTGCTGGTCAGGCTGTCGGCTTCGGGGGAAGACATGGCACCTCCCGGCCCGGGCCCGGCCCAGGCCTTGCGCGCTTACTGCTCCACCTTGGCGATACGCAGCATGTTGGTGGTGCCCGGCGTCTTGAAGGGCACGCCCGCGGTGATCGCCAGGATGTCGCCCAGGTTGGCGAAGCCTTCGCGCACCGCGATGCGGCTCGCCTTGTCGACCATCTCCTGGGTGTTGGAGACGTCCTCGGTGTGGACGCAGTGGGCGCCCCAGAGCACCGCAAGGCGGCGGGCGGTGCGCAGCTCGTTGGTCAGCACCAGGATCGGCACGTTGGGGCGCTGGCGCGCGGCGCGCAACGCGGTGGAGCCGGACATGGTGTAGTTGACGATGGCGGCCGTCGCCAGGGTGCCGGCCACCTGCGCGGCGGCGGTGGAGATGGCATCGGCGCCGGTCGCCTCGGTCTCGCCGTCGCGGGCATGGATGATGCCGCGGTAGGAGGGATCGCCCTCCGTGCTCTGGATGATGCGGTCCATGATGGCCACCGCCTCGTTGGGATACTCGCCGGCGGCGGTCTCGGCCGAGAGCATCACCGCATCGGCGCCGTCGTAGACGGCGGTGGCCACGTCGGAGGCTTCGGCGCGGGTCGGCGCCGGCGCGGAGATCATCGACTCCAGCATCTGCGTTGCCACCACGACGGGAACCCCGGAGATGCGGCAGGCGTGGACGATCTGCTTCTGGCGCGCCGGGATCGTTTCCGGCGGCATCTCGACGCCGAGATCGCCGCGCGCGACCATCACTGCATCGGAGAGCGCGACCAGCTGCGGCAGGCAATCCAGCGCAGCCGGCTTTTCGATTTTGGTCATCACCGCGGCGCGCTCGCCGATCAAGCGCCGCGCCTCGGTCAGGTCTTCCGGTCGCTGCACGAAGGACAGCGCCACCCAGTCGGCGCCGAGTTGCAGCGCGAACTCCAGGTCATCCCGGTCCTTTTCCGTCAGCGGCGAGATGGGCAGGATCACGCCGGGCAGGTTGACGCCCTTGCGGTCGCGCAGCGGCCCGCCGGTGACGACCTTGGTGATCGCATGGTCCGGCGTGCTTTCCTGCACCTCCAGGCGCAGCTTGCCGTCGTCGATCAGCAGTGCGGTGTCCGGCGAGATGGCGGCGAAGATTTCCGGATGGGGCAGGGGCGCGCGGCTTTCGTCCCCCGTCGCCGGATCGAGATCGAGGCGGAAGGTCTGGCCGGCCTCCAACTCCACGGCGCCGTCCCTGACCGTGCCGATGCGCAGCTTCGGGCCCTGCATGTCGGCGAGAACGCCGATGGGCCGGTCCAGCTCGCGCTCGATCTCGCGGATGGTATCGTAGCGCGCCTTGTGGTCCTCGTGGGTGCCGTGACTGAAGTTCAGCCGAAAGACATCGGCGCCGGAGAGGGCGAGGGTGCGGATGGCATCCTTGTCGGAACTCGCGGGGCCGAGCGTGGCGACGATCTTGGCTTTACGGCTGCGGTGCATGGCAAGGATATTACCTTAGAGGTCTGTTACGACGCGCTGACGATCGCTTGAATTTTCAATGTATACGTTGGATCAGAATCGCACGAAAGTCATTCACGTTGGTGCGCGTCGGTCCGGTCAGCACCAGGTCGCCGAGCTTGTCGAAGAAGCCGTAACCGTCGTTGTTGGCCAGCATGGCCTTGGCGTCGACTTCGGCGGCCTCGGCCCGCTTCAGGCTGTCGGGGGTGACAATGGCGCCGGCATTGTCTTCGCTGCCGTCGATGCCGTCGGTATCGCAAGCCAGGCCGTAGACGGCGGGCAGCCCGTCCAGAGCGACCGCAAGGGCCAGCAGGAATTCGGCATTGCGCCCGCCGCGGCCCTGGCCGCGGACCGTCACCGTGGTCTCGCCGCCGGACAGCAGCACGCAGGGCGCTGCCATGGGCTGGTCGTGCTGGGCCACCTGGCGGGCGATGCCGGCCATCACCTGGGCCACGTCGCGGGCCTCGCCCTCGATGGAGTCGCCCAGGATGACGGGGGTGATGCCGGCCTCCCGGGCCAGCGCGGCCGCGGCTTCCAGGGAGGCCTGGGGCTTGGCGATGATGTGGGACTCGGCGGCGGCAATCCGCGGGTCACCGGGCTTGGGCGTTTCCTCGGTCGCCGCGGCCATCAGCCTGGCCACGCTCGTCGGCGCCTCGATGCCGTACTTCTCCAGGATCGCCTGCGCCTCGGCGAAGGTCGTGGGATCGGCGATGGTCGGGCCGGAGGCGATGACCGCCGGGTCGTCGCCCGGAACATCGGAGATCAGCAGGCTGACCACCCGGGCCGGCGCGGCGGCGGCGGCAAGGCGCCCGCCCTTGATGGCCGAGAGGTGCTTGCGCACGCAGTTCATCTCGTCGATGGCCGCGCCCGACTTCAACAGGGCGCGGTTGACCGCCTGCTTCTCTTCGAGAGCGATGCCCTGCGCCGGGAGGGAGAGCAGGGCCGATCCGCCGCCGGAGATCAGGCACAACGCAAGATCGTCGGGGCCAAGGTCTTCGGCCAGAGCGAGAATACGGCCCGCCGCCTCCCGGCCCTTCTGGTCGGGGACCGGATGGGCCGCCTCGATCACCTCGATGCGGCGGCAGTCGGCGCCGTGGTGGTAGCGGGTGACCACCAGACCCTCGAGGGGGCCGTCCCAGTTGTCTTCCACGGCCTTGGCCATGGCGGCGGCGGCCTTGCCGGCGCCGATGACCACCGTGCGGCCCTTAGGCGGCGCCGGCAGATAGGCGGGCACCGCCTTGGCGGGATCGGCCGCCGTCAGGGCGGCGTCGAACAGCCGGCGCAGAAAGGCCGTCGGATGCTCCTGGGACATGGCTAGTGGCTTGCGGGCTCTGGCGTGGTTTGAAAGGGCTCAGCCATGGGCCGACCCCGAGGTGTCGCGGCCGTTGTCGCCCTGACTGTCATTGCCCGGGCCGTTCGCCGCGGGCGTGGCGGGTTCGTCTTCCTCGTAGCGCGAGAGCACCGTGGTCAGGTGGTCCTTCATGGCCGCGGCGGCGGCATCGCCGTCCCGCGCCTTGATGGCTGCCCAGATGGCGCGGTGCTGGCGCGTGAGGCGCTGGTCGTCGGCTGGGCTGGCATAGAGGCTGTAGCGGTGAAAGGCGAACATCTGCTCCAGGACGTCGCCCAGGACCGACATGAGATGCAGATAGACCGCAGAGCCCGAGGCCTTGGCGATGGCCAGGTGGAAGTTGTGGTCGTCTTCGGCCTTGAAGCGCGAAGGGCGCCCCTCCGCCGTCATTGTGACGAAGGCGCGGTCGATCTCGGCGCGTTGCTCCGGCGTCGCCCGCTCGGCGGCGCGCCGGGCCGCCCAGACCTCCAGGTTCGAGCGGACTTCCGCAAGGTCGTGCAGGTTGTCGCGGTTGGAGCGGACAAGCTGCGCCAGGGCGGAATCGAGCTGGTCGGCCGCAGCGGTGATGCGGGTGCCGCCGCCCTGGACGGCGGTGACGAAGCCCTGGGCCTTCAACTGTTGCAGGGCGGCGCGGATCGAAACCCGGCTCACCCCCATCATGTCGGCCAACTGGCGCTCGCCGGGCAGGCGTTCGCCGGGGGCTAGCTCGCCGCTGGTGATCAGCCGCAGCAACTCGTTGGCGATGCGGTCGGCGACACGCTCGCGGGGTATTTCCTGGAACCTCGGATCCATGCCCTCGCACCGCGGCGCCTCTGCCGCAGCCTCCTACCCAAGCGGATCGTTGGCCGGACCAGCCGATCCTAGTGGCATTTTGGTATCACCAATTTTGAAGACCTTTATGGAGGCCCCAGGGCGGTCCGTCAAGGTAGGGCTCAGGGCCTAAACGGGAATCCGGTTTACGGACACGATCTTACGCCGGTGACGGCCGCCTTCGCCACCCGGTCTACATCGGCGCAGCAGGGCTGGGGCAGACGGTCCCACCGCGACCAGCGCAGCTCCAGAGCGTCGTCCGCGGCCTTCGGCTGCCCGGCCAGCCAGTCGAGGCGGACCGCCACCAGAAGGTGGTGCAGCGGCGCCGAGCCGCTGTCCGTCTCTTCGATCAGGTCGACCGCGGCCAGGACACGGGGGTTGCCCCCGGTGAGACCGGTCTCCTCGCGCAGTTCGCGCAACGCCGCCTCCTCCACCCGTTCCCCCGGTTCCACCTTGCCGCCGGGAAAGCCCCAGTGGCCCGCTTGCGGCGGATTGGCCCGGCGCACCAGCAGCACCTGCGCGCCGGCGGTTACCACCGCCAGAACGGCGAGCCGGGGGCCTCCGGCGCGCGCGTCTTCGTTGGTGCGGGATGGCAGGGCGCTGGGCTGGTTCATCTCTCCCGTGGCGAATGGCTCTGGCTCATGACAGCGGCGATGCGGCATGCTATGGCGAGCCTGTCGATTATCTTCAGGAGGTGCAAGCAATGACCGTCGAATGGCAAGGCGTCTTTCCCGCGGTGACGACCCAGTTCACCCATTCGGAAGCGCTCGATCTCGATGCGACCCGCGCCCACATGGAGGTTTTGATCCGCGCCGGCGTGCACGGCCTGGTGATGCTGGGGACGGTGGGTGAGAACTGCTCGCTGGAGGCCGAAGAGAAGCGCACCGTCTTGCAGTCGGCGATCGAGGTCGCGACCGGGCGCGTGCCGGTGCTGGCCGGCGTCGCGGAAACCACGACTGCGCTTGCCTGCCGCTTCGCCAAGGACGCGGAGGCGCTGGGCGCCGACGGGCTGATGGTGCTGCCGGCCATGGTCTACAAGTCCGACCCGCGGGAAACCATGGCCCACTACCGCGCCGTGGCGCGGGCCTCGGCGCTGCCGGTGATGTGCTACAACAACCCGGTCACCTACGGCATCGACATCACGCCGGAGATGTTCGCCGAACTGGCCGACGAGCCAACCCTGGTGGCGGTCAAGGAATCCTCCGACGACCCGCGGCGCCTCACCGATCTGGTCAATGCCTGCGGCGACCGCTACATCCTCTTCGCCGGCGTCGACGATCTGGTGCTCGAATCGGTGGTGCTGGGCGCCCAGGGAACGGTCGCCGGGTTGGTCAACGCCTTCCCCGAGGAGACGCTGCAGCTCTGGTCCCTGGCGGTGCAGGGCCGCTATGCCGAGGCGCTGGAGCTGTACCGCTGGTTCACGCCGGTGCTGCACCTGGACTGCCATCCCAAGCTGGTGCAGTACATCAAGCTGGCCCAGGCCATGTGCGGCCACGGCAGCGAGACCTGCCGCGCCCCGCGCCTGGCCCTCGAAGGGGAGGAGCGGACCCGCATCACCGCCCTGATCCAGCAGGCCATCGACACCCGCCCGGGCCGCGCAGCGGCCTGAGACCGTCGCCTCAAGCGAAAGAGAGTGACGGTGGCGGGGGGTAGCCATGGCCGGCATTGATCCGAGCGCCAAGATCGACCGGACCGCGACCCTAGGGGAGCGGGTGACCCTCGGCGCCGGCGTCACCGTCGGGCCCGGTGCGGTGATCGAGGACGACGCGGTGATCGGCGCGCGCTGCGAGATCGGCCCGCAGGCCTTCATCGGCCGCTATACCGAGATGGGGCCGGACAACCGGGTGGGGCTGGCCGCCCAGGTGGGGGGAGAACCCCAGGTCATCGGCTGGCAGCCGGTCGCCAGCCGTGCCGTGCTCGGCGCCGGCAACACCATCCGCGAATACGTTTCCGTTCACCGCGGCATGAAGGAGGGCGGCGAGACCCGCATCGGCGACCGCTGCTACCTCATGGGGGCGAGCCATGTCGCCCACGACTGCCGGCTCGGCGACGAGGTGGTCATGGCCAACGGCGCCCTGCTGGGCGGCCATGTGGAGATCGGCGACAACGCCTTCATCTCCGGCAACTGCGCCGTCCATCAGTTCGTACGCATCGGGCGGCGCGTCATGGTGCGCGGCATGACGGCGGTGTGGAAGGACGTGGTGCCCTTCGTCACCCTGGACCAGGCCAACACCGTGCGCAGCCTGAACAAGGTGGGTCTGCGCCGCGCCGGCTTCTCGCGGGAGGTGATGACGGAACTGACCGAGGCCTTTCGCACCATTTTCCGCAGCGAGCACACAGTCACCGAGGCGGTGGCGCTGTTGGACGCGGGGACCCCCTGCGCCGAGGTGCGGGAGATGCTCGACTTCATCCGCGCCAGCAAGCGCGGCATCTGTCTGACCCACTCGACCCAGAGAGATCGCCTGGACAACAGGGCAGCGGAGGCCGGCGACGCGGAGAGCGGCTGAGACCCTGGCGAAGGGTCAGCCGGAGGCCTGGGCGCCCGGCGCTGCGAAGCTGTCCTTGTAGCGGTCGCGCAGCAGGTTCTTCTGCACCTTGCCCATGGTGTTGCGCGGCAGCTCGTCGACCAGGAAGACCCGCTTGGGCTGCTTGAAGCGCGCCAGATCGTCTTTCAGGGCGGCGGCGAGCCCCGCTTCCGTCAGGTCGCCTTCCTTGTCCGGGACGACCACCGCGGCCACGCCCTCGCCGAAGTCCGGGTGGGGCAGGCCGATGACGGCGGACTCGCGCACCCCCTCCACCGCGTCGATCAGCGCCTCGACCTCCTTGGGATAGACGTTGTAGCCGCCGGAGATGATGAGGTCCTTGGAGCGGCCGACGATGGAGATGTAGCCCTCGGCGTCGATGAGCCCGAGGTCGCCGGTGACGAAAAAGCCGTCCTCGCGCAACTCTTCCCGGGTCTTCTCCGGCATGCGCCAATAGCCCGTGAAGACGTTGGGCCCGCGCACTTCGATGCCCCCGACTTCGCCCGCCGGAAGCGCTTCGCCGCTGGCCGGATCGGTGATCTTCACCTCGACGCCGGGCAGCGCAAAGCCGACGGTGCCGGCGCGCCGCGCGCCCGCGTAGGGGTTGGAGGTGTTCATGCCGGTCTCGGTCATGCCGTAGCGTTCCAGAATCGCATGGCCGGTGCGCTCGGCCCAGAGCCGGTGGGTCTCCGCCAGCAGGGGGGCCGAGCCGGAGATGAAGACCCGCATCCCGGCGGTAGCTTCCTTGGTCAAGCCGGCGCAGTCGAGAAGCCGCACGTAGAAGGTCGGCACCCCCATCATGGCCGTCGCCCGCACCATGTCTCCGAGGACCGCTTCGGCATCGAAGCGGGCGCGGAAGATCAGGCTGCCGCCGGCCAGCAGCGTGACGTTGGTCGCCACGAAAAGCCCGTGGGTGTGGAAGATCGGCAGGGCGTGGATCAGCACGTCCTCGGCGGTGAAGCGCCAGCTCTCCTGCAGCACCTCGGCGTTGGAGGCGAGATTGCCGTGGGTCATCATGGCGCCCTTGGATCGCCCGGTGGTGCCGGAGGTGTAGAGGATGGCCGCCAGGTCGTCGCGCCCGCGCGCCACCGCCTCGAAGCCGGGCTCCTGCTCCTCCACGAGATCGGTCAGACTGCCCGCGCCGGCAGCCGAGAGGGTCAGGACCCGGCCGACACCGGCCTCGGCGGCGACACTCTGCAGCGTCTCCAGTTTCGTGGGGTCGCAGACGAAGACCCGCGGCTCCGCGTCGCCCAGGAAGTAGCGCACCTCGGCCGGCGTGTAGGCGGTGTTGAGCGGCAGGAAGACCCCGCCCGCCAGCACCGTTCCCAGGTAGAGCTGCAGCGCCTCGATGGATTTCTCCACCTGCACCGCGACCCGGTCGCCGGGCTCGAGGCCCGCTGCTGCCAGGGCCTTGGCGTTGCGTTCGGCCCCGGCGAAGAGGTCGCCATAGGAGATCTGCGGGCGCCCCGGCGCTTCGGCGAGTTCCGCAAAGCAGACCGCCTCACGGCCGCAGGATGCGGCGCGCAGGCGGCCGGCGAGATGGTTTTCCAGGTAGCGGTTTGCCTCAGGCATGGGCGGTCCCCCATTTGCTGTGTCTGACGAGGCGCTGCACGCCCGACGATGCGGCGATGCTGCCGTCGTTGGCATAGGCCTCGTGGTTCTTCTCGATGTCTCTCAGGTCGTAGAGATAGTTGACCATCACCCCCCAGGCTGTGGCGCGGCCCCGAGTGCTGAGATCGGCGGCCAGGTTGATGCGTTGCAGGCGCGCGCCGTTGCCCAGGTGGAAGCGGGCCACGGGATCGGCGGCGCCGCCGCGCGGGGCGCGGGCCTCCAGCAAGTAGACCGCCGCCAGGGCGCGCAGCTCCTCGCTTTCCAGGGCCTGATCGTCGCGGTCGAAGGCGGCGATCTGCGCGGCGGCCTCTGCCCCCAGCATGCCGTCCTCCGCCGCCGCCTCCTGCTCGGCCCAGCGCCGCAGGCCCGGCACCGGCGACAGGGTGACGAAGGTTGTCAGGTTCTCGAACTCGCGGCGCAGCTCCTCCACCACCTGCTTGATCAGGAAGTTGCCGAAAGAGATGTTGCGCAGGCCCTTCTGGCAGTTGGAGATCGAATAGAAGGCGGCGGTGGTCGCCTTGCGGGGGTCCAGGGGCGGGTGGTCCTCTGCCAGGATCGGTCCGATCGCACCGGGCAGTTCCGCAGTGAGGGCAACCTCCACGAAGATCAAGGGGTCGTCGCCCAGCGCCGGATGGAAAAAGGCATAGAGCCGTCGGTCGGCGGCTGCCACGCGGCGGCGCAGATCGCCCCAGCCGGCGATCTCGTGCACCGCCTCGTAGGCGATGATTTTTTCGAGCACCGCGGCGGAGGTCGACCAGTCGATCCGGCGCAGCTCCAGGAACCCCCTGTTGAACCAGGAGGCCAGGAGATGCTGGAAGTCGGTGTCGAGCGGGCGCAGGGCCGGATCCTCCCGCGCGGCCTCCAGCAGGTCGGCGCGCATGCCGACCAGCGCGGGGGTGCCGCCGGGCGCCCGGTTCAGCCGGCGGATCAGCTCCTGGCTGCGCGGTTCGGAGGCAAAGTGCAGGGCGCGGGCCGCCGCCGGTCCCTCGTTGCGCCAGGCGGCGACGGCTTGCTCCAGCGCCTCACCGTCGACCCCGAAGCGCTTTTCCACCTCATGAAAGAAATCGACACGGGCCTGGTCATCGAGGGTCGCATAGGCATCGAGCACCTGTTGGGCGATCGCCAGGCCCGTCGCTTCACCCTTGCCGGTGAGCAGACGCTCGCAGAGGGTGATGGGGTCGTTGGCCTGTGCCGACGATCCCAGGGTCAGGCTGCGCCCCGCCTCGGCGATGCGCGCGACCAGGTCGTTCAGGATGCTGCTGCTGATCATCCGATTGCGGGTCCCATAATTGCGTTCGGCAGCCAGGTTACCAGACCCGGAAAGATCGAAAGGATGACAATGGCCAAGACCATGCAGACCACGAAGGGCAGGGAGCCTTTGAGGATCGTCTTCAGCGAGATATCCGGCGCGATGCCGTTGATCACATAGAGGTTGAGGCCGACCGGCGGCGTGATCAGCCCGATCTCCATGTTGATGGTCAGGATCACTGCGAACCAGTAGGGATCGAAGCCGGCGGAGACCACGATGGGCAGCAGGATCGGCGCCGACATCAGGATCACCGCGACCGGCGGCAGGAAGAAGCCGGCCACCAAGAGGAAGATGTTGATGGCGAACATCAGGGTCCAACGGTTGACGTCCAGGCCGGCGATCCACTCGGCGATGGCCTGGGTGACGAAGAGGTTGGACAGCATGAAGGAGAAAACCCCGGCGGCCCCAATGATGAACAGGATCATCACGCTTTCGCGGGTCGAATCCCGCAGCACCGCCCAGAGCGAGCGCGGGCTGTAGAGCTTGTAGATGAGGACGGCGACAATGACGCAGAGCAGGGCGCCGACGGCCGCCGTCTCCGAGGGGGTGGCGACGCCGCCGTAGAGGGCGTAGAGCACGCCGAGGATGATGGCGATGAAGGGCAGCACCCGCGGCAGGATCTCGAACTTCTCGACCCAGCTATAGCGCAGCCGGCCGAGGGCGACTTCGCCACCGCCCTGGCGCCAGGTGTCGAAGATCGACCAGGCCATGAACAGCAACACCAGCAGCAGGCCCGGGATCACACCGGCCAGGAACAGGCGCCCGATGGAGGTCTCGGTGGAAATCCCATAGACGATCATGGTCACCGACGGAGGGATCAGGATGCCCAGGGTGCCGCCTGCTGCGATGGAGCCGGCGGCGACGCCGTCGGGATAGCCGCGCTTGCGCATCTCCGGGATGCCCATCTTGCCGATGGCCGCGCAGGTGGCGGGGGAGGAGCCGGACATTGCGGCGAAAAGCGCGCAGGCCCCCAGGTTGGAGACGACGAGCCCGCCCGGCACCCGCGTCAGCCAGCGCTCCAACGCCTCGTAGAGGTCGGCCCCGGCGCGGGTGGAGGAGATGGCGGCCCCCATGATGATGAACATGGGGATCGACAGCAGGGCGAAGTTGTCCAGCTTGCCGAAGAAGATCTCCGGCAGCAGTTCCATGGAACCGAAACCGTCGAAGACGATGAGGAAACCGGCGGAGACGATCAGCAGGCCGGCGGCCACCGAGACGCCGGAGAACAGCACCAGGACGGTGAAGGCGGCGACCAGGGCGCCGAGAACGAGCGGGTCCATGTCTAGTCCTCCCGCGGCTGCGCCGGGCCGACCGGCCCGCCGCTCTCGCCGATCACAGCGATCAGGTCGACTGTCAGTTGCACCAGGAAGAGACCGAAGCCCAGGGGGATCGCCAGATAGGGAATCCACAGGGAAATGCCCCAGACCGTGTCGGACTTCCAGTTGCGCTGAAAGGCGAGGTGAAAGAGCTCGAAGCCGTAGAAAGCGATGACCGCGACCACGGCGATGGTGAGCAGCAGCGTGACGGCCGCCAGGACGCGGCGGGCCGGCGCCGGCAGCAGCATCGGCACCAGATCGACGTTCACATGGCCGCGCAGGCGCTGCACATAGGGCAGCCCGATCATGGTGGCGGCGATCATCAGGTAGACCACCATCTCCGTCTGCCAGATGGTCGAGGCGTTCATGACGAAGCGCATCCAGATCATCTGACAGGTGATGAGCACCGAGGCGAAGATCATCAGGGCGGCGGCAACGCCGCAAACCGTCGAGATGAACGCCACTGCCTTGACGAGACGGCTATCCGCCCAGGCGAATCGGCTGTGGGCCCGATCGCTCATGGTATCGTCTCCCTCAGGTCTGCGCCTTTGATGGGGCGCGGGTAGGTCGGCTGGGAACCGGCGGCAGGGACGATCCTGCCGCCGGTCCGCGAACTGCGGCTTCAGTCGACCGCGAGAGCCAGGTCGAGCAGGGCCTGCCCGCCCGGGGTCTGTTCGACGAAGGCCTTGTAGGACGAGGTCTTGGCGATCTCGCGCCAGGCCAGGAAGTCGGCCTCGGTCATGCTGGCGATCTCGACCCCGGCCTTCTTGAAGGCTTCCACCGAGGCGGCATCGGCCTTCTTGGCCTCTTCCAGATAGTAGGCTTGGGCCTTGGCCGCCGCGGCGGTGAGGGCGGCCTGCTGTTCGCCGCTCAGCCCGTCGAAGGTCGACTTGTTCATCAGCAGCGGCTGGTACATGAACCAGAGCGCGACCTCGCTGGCCGGCGTGTAGCACTTCAGCTGCTCGTAGAGCCGGTAGGACACGAAGCTGGAGGACGAGGTGTTGGCGGCGTCCAGCACCCCGGTCTGCATGGCCGAGTAGATCTCCGAAGACGGCATGGAGGTGATGGAGGCCCCGGCCGCGGCCAGCATCTGCTCGAAGGCCTTGCCGGCGGCGCGGGTCTGCAGGCCCTTCACGTCGCCCGGTCCGGTGATGCAGCGGTCCTTGCCGCCGAAGCCGCCGGCCAGATAGCCGTGGACCAGCACCATGACATCGTCGCCCGCCATGATCTCTTCCAGCTTGGTCATGAAGGGCGAGTCGACGAGGCGGGACCAGTGGTCGTGGTTCTTCACCAGCCCTGGCATGAGGGTCAGGTTGTAGGCCGGCTGCTGGCCGCCGGCGTAAGACAACGGCAGCACCGTCATGTCCAGCCGCCCGCGGGTCAGCGGGGTGTATTGCTCGCGCGGTTTGAACAGCGACTTCGAGGGATAGATCTTGATCTCGAGATCGACGTTCGCCGCGGCCACTTCGCTGGCGACGATTTCCGCCACCTTGTGCCGGACATCGCTGGTCGACCATTGATGGCTGAGCTTCAGCTCTTCCGCCTGGGCCGCGCCCAGCGCCAGGGTGGCGACCGCGGTCACGGTCCCGATGATCTGTCTTTTCAACATGGGTTTCCTCCCGGGGATCTTGTTCTGCGGGGTCTCTTGTTGTGCGCCGCCGGTGCCTTGGTCGGCGAAAGCAGCCTTATCGGCGCTCATGACATACCCTCTATCAGTTTGTGAGTGCACAGTCAACAGCTATGTATACATGAAATGCATTGCTGTATTTTCCAAGATGTAATAGCCTGTTCGGGCGAATCACCAGCGAGGACGCCATGGAGAAGCGGGCAGAGCGCCTGAGGGACGTGCTGGAGGAGGAGATCCTGACCGGGGTCCTGCGTCCGGGGGACCGCCTGGAGGAGCTGCTGCTGGCGGAGCGCTTCGGCGTCTCCCGCACGCCGATCCGCGAGGCGCTGTTCCAGCTCTCCGCCGCCGGCCTCATCGAACAGCGTCCGCGCCGCGGCACCTTCGTCGCCGAGGTCGGGCCGCGGCGCCTGATGGAGATGTTCGACGTGATGGCCGAACTGGAGGCCATGTGCGCCCGCCTGGCCGCGCGCCGCGCGGCGCCCGAAGACCTCGCCGCCCTGCGCGAGGCGCACGAGGCCTGCGAAGCGGCCGCCGAACGCGGCGACTGCGACGGCTACTACTATGAGAACGAGATCTTCCACGAGCGCATCCGCGATGCCAGCCGCAACGAGTTCCTGATCGAGCAGGCCAGCGCGCTGCAGAAGCGCCTCAAAGCCTATCGCCGCCTGCAATTGCGGGCCCGCGACCGGGTTCGGGCGTCCTTCGCCGAGCACGACACCATCGTCGCAGCCATCGAAGCCGGCGATGCCGAAGCGGCGGCCGAGGCCATGCGCGGCCATGTGACCGTGCAAGGCGAGCGTTTCGCCGACCTCCTGGCCTCCCTGGAGAGCCGCACGGCGAAAAGCGCCTAGTGCCTGACCAGGGCGGCCGGTAGGCGCCTTTCTCCGGCGCTAGACCAGTTGGAAGCCGTGGGCGTAGGGGTCGCGCTCGTCGATCAGGATGGTGTTGAGTCCGGTCATGCGCGCCCAGCCCTCGATGGCGGGGATGATGCCGGCGTGGTTGCCGACCCGGGTCTCCGCCACCACGCGCCCCGTGAACAGGCTGCCGATGATGCTCTCGTGAACGAAGCTGTCGCCCACCTGAAGCTGCCCCTTGGCGGCGCGCTGGGCCATACGGGCTGAGGTGCCGGTGCCGCAGGGGCTGCGGTCGATGGCCTTGTCGCCGTAGAAGACGGCGTTGCGCGCATCGGCCCCCGGCTTGGTCGCCGCGCCGGTCCAGAGGATGTGGCTGACGCCGCGGATCGTCGGGTCTTCCGGGTGGACCGGCTCGACCGCCTCGTTGAGGGCACGGCGCAGCAGGGGGGAGCGCCGGAGGATCTCACCCGGCGTCAGTTCCGCCAGATCGCCGTAGCCGGGCTGCGGTTCGACGATGGCGTAGAAGTTGCCGCCGTAGGCGATGTCGACGGTCACCCGCTCGAAGCCCGGGCCCAGGCCGGGACAGTCAACGATCACCGCTTCGGCCGCCAGATAGGCGCCGACGTTGGTGATCTCAACGCTCTCCACGAATCCGTCCTTCAGGGTGTAGCGCGCCTCCACCGGCCCCGCCGGAGTGTCGAGCATCAGCCGGCCGGGCTGGCGCGGCTGCACCAGACCGCGCTCGACGGCGAAGGTCACCGTGCCGATGGTGCCGTGGCCGCACATCGGCAGGCAGCCGCTGGTCTCGATGTAGAGCACCCCGACGTCGCAGTCGTCCCGCGTGGGGGGATAGAGGATGGCGCCGGACATCATGTCGTGGCCCCGCGGTTCGAACATCAGGCCGGTGCGGATCCAGTCGTAGCGCGCCAGGAAATCCTGGCGCTTTTCGCTCATGCTGGCGCCCTCCAGGGCCGGGCCGCCGCCGGCCACCAGACGCACCGGATTGCCGCAGGTGTGTCCGTCGACACAGAAGAAGGTGTTGGGCCGCACCGCCGCTCGATCCCCGCTCATGGGGCGGAGTATCGGGCCGGCTCCGGCCTTTGGCAATCTCCCGGGGAACCGCCGGTCCGGGCCCTCGGACGGCGGGCCAGGGGTCTTTTGTTCGGCCCCCCGGCACGGCTATAGTCGGCTTCTGATGTCGATGGAAAGCCTGGAAAGCCCGAAACCCGCCCCTGAAACCGCGCCGGATGCTGCTGTCGTGCCGGCGGCGCGGCCGGCGGGTGCCGGATCGCTGCTGGCCGACGACGAACCGCAGCCCTTTGAGCTGTTCCATGGCGACGGCCGGGCGCCGGTCCTGCTGATCTGCGACCATGCGACACGCTTCATTCCGCGGGCGCTCGCGTCCCTCGGCCTGGATGAGGCCTGCCTGACCCGCCATATCGCCTGGGACATCGGCATCGCCGAGGTCACCCGGGCGTTGGCCGAGCGTCTCGACGCGCCGGCGCTCATGACCCACTTCTCCCGCCTGATCGTCGATCCCAACCGCCAGCCGGACAATCCCACCCTGATCCCCGAGATCAGCGACGGCGTGATCGTTCCCGGCAACCGCAACCTCAGCCGGCCGGAGATCGAGGCGCGGCTGGACACCTTCTTTCGGCCCTATCACGCCGCCATCGACAGCCAGCTCGACCGGATGACGGCGGCCGGCACCACACCGGTCCTGATCTCCATGCACAGCTTCACGCCGGTGATGAAGGGGGTGGAGCGGCCCTGGGAGATCGGCATCCTGTGGAACCGCGACCCCCGCCTGCCGCAACCGCTGATGGCCAAGCTGCGCGCCACAGGGCTCACCGTTGGCGACAACCTGCCCTATTCCGGCGCCGATGAGCACGGCTATACCCAGCACGTCCACGGCGACCGCCGCGGCCTCGCCAACGCCCTGATCGAGGTGCGCCAGGACCTCATCGACACCCATCACGGCGCCGCCGAATGGGCCGAACGTCTGGGCGATGTCCTGGAAGAGGTGCTGCGCGACCCGGACCTCTACAAGGTGGAGCACTACGGATGATACGGGGGGAGCCGTCCTTCACCGTCGGCATCGAGGAGGAGTACCTCCTGGTCGACAAGGAGACGCGGGATCTGGTGGTCGATCCGCCGGATGCCCTCATGAGCCGCTGCGAGGCGGAGTTGGCCGAGCGCGTCAGCCCGGAGTTCATGCAGTCGCAGATCGAGGTCGGCACCAGCAAGCGCGAGTCGGTGCGCGAAGCCGCCGCGGAACTGGCCGAACTGCGCCGTTGCATCGCCCGGGTCGCCGCCGACTACAACCTGGCGCCCATTGCCGCCTCGACCCATCCCTTTGCCCAGTGGGACGCCCAGAAGCACACCCGCAAGGAGCGCTATGACGTGCTGGCCCGCGACATGCAGGCGGTGGTGCGCCGCCTGCTGATCTGCGGCATGCACGTTCACGTGGGGCTGGACGACGACGAACTGCGCATCGACCTGATGCAGCAGATCAGCTATTTCCTGCCGCACCTGCTGGCGCTTTCCACCTCCTCGCCCTTCTGGCGCGGGGAGATCACCGGCCTGAAGTGCTACCGCCTGTCGGTCTTCGAAGAACTGCCGCGCACCGGCCTGCCGGAGTCCTTCGACAGCTTCGGCGAGTACCAGCGCCATGTCGACGCCATGGTCAGCGCCGGGCTGATCGAGGACGCCACCAAGATCTGGTGGGACGTGCGGCCCTCGGCACGCTATCCCACCCTGGAAATGCGGGTTGCCGACGTCTGCACGCGGATGGAGGACGGGGTCACCATCGCCGCCCTCTACGTGAGCTTGATGCGCATGCTCTATGAGCTGAAGCGCGACAACCAGCGCTGGCGCAAATACGCCAACATGCTGATCCAGGAGAACCGCTGGCGCGCCCAGCGCTACGGCTTCGACGAGGGGCTGGTGGATTTCGGCAAGGGCGAGGTGGTGCGCTACGGCGAGCTTTTGGAGGAGATCCTCTCGCTGGTCTCCGGCCATGCCGAGCGGCTGGACTGCCTGGCGGAGGTGCAGCACGCCCGGGATATCCTGAACCGGGGCACCTCGGCCCACCGCCAACTGGCGATCTACGACGCCGCCATGGCCGCCGGGGCCGAAAAGCGCGAGGCCCTGACCCAGGTGGTGGACTTCCTGATCGAGGAGACGGTGCCGGCCCAGCGGCACTGAAGGTCCGAGACCCCTGGAAATCGCTGAAACAACACCCAGATCCAAGGACAATCTGGTATGGGCCAAGGCCCCGGGAGAGACGAGATGGACGACAAGACCCGCACCGAACTGGAGGCCGCCGCCTTTCGCACCCTGGTCTCCCACCTGCGCGAACGCAGCGACGTGCAGAACATCGACCTGATGAACCTCGCCGGCTTCTGCCGCAACTGCCTGTCCAAATGGTACCGCGCCGCGGCGGAGGACAAGGGCATCGCGATGGACTATGAGGCGGCGCGCGAGCTGGTTTACGGCATGCCCTACGCCGAGTGGAAGGCGAAGCACCAGACCGAGGCCACGCCCGAGCAGAAGGCCGCCTTCGAGGCCAGCCACAAGCACGGTTAGTGCGCTGTCGACTTGCGTCGACTCGGTTCCGGCCCGCTCCCCCGCCCGGCCACCCAATGCGACTATCCTAGTGGGTGGCCGGGCGGGGGAGCGGGCTGGCGCCGTCTTCCCTGCGCGATCCTAATCGCGCAACCCCAACGAAGTTCCCCCGTTATCCACAGCTTTCCCGCATTGTCAGCCCGGCGTCCCGGGTCTAGCCTCGGCGCCCTTCGGATAGCGTCATTCGGTTGATTTCAGGAGAGCAAGCCTATGGCTGACGGCGGCGGCATCGGCGCAGAGCGTCTGCGGTCCTTCGTGGAGCGCATTGAGCGCCTGGAGGAGGAGAAGGCGGCCCTGACCGCGGACATCCGCGAGGTCTACGCCGAGGCCAAGGGCGACGGCTTCGACACCAAGATCATGCGCCAGGTGATCCGCCTGCGCAAAATGGACTCCGGCGACCGCCAGGAACAGGAAGCCGTCCTCGACCTCTACAAACAGGCCCTCGGCATGGTGGGGTAGGGCCCGGGGGATTTCCGGTGCGCCATACGGGGACGAGGCTGGGTCCCGTCTACCGGGGTATCGTCAGAACAGGCCGGTGCCGGCCGCGCGTGCAAGCCGTTCGGCGGTGGCATTCCCAACCTGGCGCTTGACGAACTCCTCGAATTGCTTGAGCAGCGCCTGTCGCTCCTCTGCCGGCAGTGCCTGGAATTGCTCTTCGGTCAGACCTTTGGAGTTCAGGAAGGCCTCGAGGTAACGCTCCTCCGGAGTCTTGGCCACGTAGTCCAGGAAGGCCTGCACCGCGTCGCTCTTGCCCTCCGCGACCGGGCTCTCGGCTGCGGCACCTGCCCTTCCGGCCGAAGCCTCGTCGTCGGCTTCGCCCGCCTGCGCCATCTGCTGGGCCCGGATCGCGATTTCGATCTGCTGCGTTTTTTCCGCCGGCAGTTGGAACGCGCCATCGCGCTGAATAGCAAAGGCGGTCGCAGCGGCACCCGGATTAGCTGAAGCGAAGGTCTGTCGGGCCTCCAGCATCGTCTCTAGTCGCTTCAGAAAACTACTCTGACCCGCATTGGGAACCTTGGCACGCCTCCGCGCGCCCAGGTCCTGATGGTCCATCGTGCCTGGCGCGAATGAATGGCCGGTGGGAATGATCGTCATGCCTGGCCTCTCCGTGTGCCGCTTTGTGGAGCAACCTCAGTGGCCCCATTGCAAGCAATAATGACGCCAAAGGCACAGGTTTCCGGTCTTAACCATCGTCGGGACGCGTTGCCGCCATGTGCGTTCGGCTGCCGTTCCGCCATGGCGCACAAATCTCTGTGCCGGCCCGGTTTCGGCCCGGCAAGCTTTACCGTCCCGGGGAAAGTTCTGCCGCCTAGCGATCGCGTATGTCTGCCAACATCTCATCGCAATCGCCCCCGGCGGATGGACCGAGGGGCTGAAAGGCGAACCGGTAGTTGCCGGCAGTGAGCGTCGCCCAGACCATTCCGTGGCGGGCATCGGTGCACACGTCCCACGATCCCATAGATTGCTCTGTTCCCTTTAGCTGTCCGGGCACCGGGTCGAGGTTAACGCCGCCGGTTCCTATCGTAACTTGCGCAACATCGATCTCCTCAGGCTGCACAATTTGCAGCAAGTGACGGTCCCCAGAGAGGACCAGGTCGACCCCCGTTTCTCCGTCCGCCCCTACGGACCGCGATGCTGCCAACATCATCGCAGACGATTTGGGTGCCCATTTCGCTTCGTGGGCCTTTTCAACGGCAAAGACCGGCACGTGAGTGATCAGCCAGTCCAACCCGGTATCTGACGCCAGGTACTCGACATGTTCGAACTGCCGCGTAAATCGTTCGCAACCGGGTTGATCTTTGGGGTCTAGCCGGCTCTCCGAATTCTGCGCCTCTTCTGAACCGATTGACCCGCAGTTCGACCCCAGCGCTCTTGCGCGCTCGGCGGCGAAAGCGTTGGAACTGTCGGTCACGATGAGCCGCCGGCCGTTGGGCAGATCGAGGGCGTAGCTCGGCACCAGGTGGGCGCGGTCGGTGCTGGCGCAGGTGTCGGTCCCGCCGTCGCCGGGGCGGTAGTCGAAGAACAGCAGCCAGCCGCGCGGGGCGTCGCCGCCGCAGCCTTCGTGGTTGCCGCGGACCATAATCCAGGGGGCCGCCTCCAACAGCGGCTTTGCCGGGCGGAAGAACTCGTACTGCCAGGCCGCCCAGAAGTCGCCGCCGCCGTAAATGAAATCGCCCAGGTGGATCACAAGGTCCGGGGTACCGCGGCCGCTTCCGTTTTCCTGACCGGCGACATCCTCGGCCAAGTGTGCAAAGGGCCAGTTTGCCCCGCTGCAATCCTGATCGCGGTCGTCGCGGCATCCGGTATCGCCGAAGATCGCCAACAGCTCAGGTCCGCTGTCGGCGTGCAGGCGCGTGGACAAGGCGATGCTGCCGCCGTCTGCGAAGGTCACGGACCGCGCCCTTTCCGGGTCTACGAGTGTGGCCTCGCAAACGAGCACGGGGTAGCGCTCGACGTCCGGATTGCGGCGTTCCCGAAGGACGAGGCTGTGGAGCCCGGCGCC
The DNA here is from genome assembly GCF_028289705.1 of Pelagibius sp. GTDB lineage: Bacteria > Pseudomonadota > Alphaproteobacteria > Kiloniellales > Kiloniellaceae > Pelagibius. Next base: position 16,475 of record NZ_JANQOI010000017.1, on the reverse strand, counting down.
GGCACCGACCGCGGCGCCGTAGCGGACCTTAACGGTTGGGCAGTTGGCCTCCGGCGACAGGACGGTCCGGACAAGGAAGCCGAAGCCGCAGCGATCCGGCAAAGGTGCATCGGCGATCTCCGCTGCCGGCAACCAGGGCGGCAGGCTGCAAGCCGGCTCCGCCGGGACGACCTGGACCCAACGCGCCAGCAAGGCCGGCCCCGGTACAGGCGATGGAAGGGCGGCGGACGTGGCGCCATCGGAGCCCGGCTGGGCGGTCCCGCCTGCCTCGGGTCTGCCGGCCGGGGTGTCCGGCCAGGTGAAGGCTCCCTGGTCGAGTTCATCCAGGGAGTAGGCCCCGAAGAGCAAGGCGCCCGATGCAGCGAGGCCGGCGCCGAGCTTCGTAAGATAAAGCAGACGACTTGGGGGGAACACAATTTGGGACGGATCGGCATCGGCGCTCAATTTGGGCGCAAGAAGCTGCTGCCTATTGGACCAGGCGTAAGCGGCCACAACCAAAAGCAATCCAAGTCCGATAATCCGAACAATGAGATCGTCGATCTTGGCGATGAGCCAACTTGCTACTTCGATGCCGAACGCAACTGATTCAACAAGTTCCATGGCACACCCCCCTGCTTTGCGCCCTTCCCGAAACCTCTTCACGAGCTGGCTGAGCAAAGCCAATAGCGGCAGCCAGAGCTTTCCGGTGAACCGAAGAGGCCAGCCCCTTCACGGCTACCGCCGATGCAAGTCTAGGTGTCTTTTGTGACTTCATTATACCACTTCTGTGTGCTGATGTGTTGCGCCTACCCCGAATTTGAAGGCTCGTCTCCAGGGGCGTTGACGCTGTCTGGTTTGGCGGCGGATACTTCCCGCGACCGCAATCGAAGAGGGACGGCGAAGCGATGGTCTTACGCAGACACCACGACATGGGCGGGCTGGACGCGGGGCCGGTGGACCCCTCCGGTCCTGGGGCCGAGCACGACTATGCGCCCTGGGAAAAGAAGGTGGACGCCATCCTGCGCCTGGTGAGCGACCAGAAGCGCCGTATCATCACCGTCGACGAGCTGCGCCGCGGCATCGAGGAACTCGGCCCCGGGGTCTACGACGAGCTCAGCTACTATGAGCGCTGGATCGCCTCCATCACCAACCTCCTCGTCGAGAAAGGCGTCATCGAGATCGACGAACTGGGCCGGCGCATGGCGGAGATCACCGCCGACTGGCCCGCCGGCGGCGTCGCCGACGCCGAGCCCAAGGCCTGAGCGGGAGGGCGGTCATGACGGCACGCTTCGCCATCGGCGCCAAAGTCTCGGTGCGCGCGGCCTATCCGCCGGGCCATGTGCGCACGCCGTTTTTCGTGCGCGGCAAGACCGGCGTGGTGACCGAGATTATGGGCGCCTACCGCAACCCTGAGGCCCTGGCCTATGGGCGTGACGGGGAGCCGGCCCTGCCGCTCTACCGCGTGCAGTTCCAGACGGCAGAGCTCTGGGACGACTATGGCGGCGGCGCGGCGGACAGCACCGTCGTCGACATCTACGAAAACTGGCTCGACCCGGCGGAGGCCTGAGACCATGGCGCACGATCATTCCCATCCCCACCCGCACCAGCCGGACCTGGAGGAAACGCCGCTCACCCACTATCAGGCGATGACCGAGGCGGTGGGCCAGCTCCTCATCGAAAAGGGCATCATCACCGGGGAGGAACTGCGCGCCACCCTGGAGTCCATCGATTCCAAGAGCCCGGCCGGCGGCGCCCGGGTGGTGGCCCGCGCCTGGGTCGACCCGGACTTCAAGGCGCGCCTGCTGGTGGACGTGAACAAGGCGGCGGAGGAACTTGGCATCGACGCCGGCATCATTCCCATCCGCGCGGTGGAGAACACCGCCGGGGTGCACAACGTCATCGTCTGCACCCTCTGCTCCTGCTATCCGCGCAACCTCATCGGTCTGCCGCCGGACTGGTACAAGGCGCGCAGCTACCGCAGCCGCGCAGTGCGCGAACCCCGCGCCGTGCTGGCCGAATTCGGCACCGCGATCCCCGACGATGTCGAGCTGCGGGTGCACGATTCGACCGCCGACCTGCGCTACATGGTGCTCCCCGCCCGGCCCGCCGGCAGCGAGGGCCTGGACGAAGCGGCCCTGGCCGAGCTGGTCACCCGCGACTGCATGATCGGCGTCACCCTGCCGAAATCACCGGGGGCATAGCGGACCCCATGCTTCGAGACAGCGCTGCGCGCTTCCTCAGCATGAGGTCGCGTGGGAGGCTCATCCTGAGGAGCCGTCGTCAGACGGCGTCTCGAAGTGTGAGGCGGTGGTGCGACTGTCTCACCGCGCGGGGCGGGTGAGGCGGCGGGTTTCACGCAGCGTGCGGCCGAAGGTCTGGGAGAAGGCGCGGGAGAGGGTCGCCGAGGAGGCGAAGCCGCTGCGCGCCGCGATCTCGGAGACCGGAAGGTCGGTCTCCTCGGCCAGGGAGCGGGCGAGGTTGAGGCGGATCATCTGGTAGTAGCGCCCGGGCGAGAGGCCCAGCTCGCGGTGAAAGAGGCGGTCTAGGCTGCGCGGCGAGACCCCCGCGGCCTCGGCGATCCGCGGGAGGGCCAGCGGTTCCTCGACGCTGGCGCGCATGGCGGTGATGGCCTGTTCGAGCTGCGGTGCTTTCACGAGCGCGCCGCTGCGCGCGCCCCGGCCCCGGCTGTAGTTGCCCTCCACGTCGTAGACGAAGAGGTTGGAGACGTCGTAGGCCAGGGCGTCGCCGGCGGCCTCGCGGATCAATTTCAGCATCAGGGTCATGACCGTGGAGGCGCCGCCGGCGGTGATGCGGTTGCGGTCGATGACGAAACGCTCGCCGCTGACCGCCACCTCCAGGAAGCGTTCCTCGAAGGCCGCCAGGTCCTGCCAGTGGACCGTTGCCCGGTAGCCGGTCAGAAGTCCGGCCTCGGCCAGCAGCCAGGCGCCCATGTCGAGGCCGCCGAGAATTCGGGCCTTGCGCGCCGCCCGGCGGATCGCCCGGAGCACGGTTGGGGTCGCGTGGCGGCGGACGCTGTAGCCGCTGATCACGAAAAGCGCGTCGAAGGCGCCGCCCTCGGCCAGCGCGCTGTCGGGACGCAGCTCCAGCCCGCTGGAACTGACCGCCGGGGCACCGTCGATGGTGGCCAGGTGCCAGGAGAACGGCGGCGCCTCGGCCGAGAGATCGCGGGCCGCCCGTAAGGGCTCCACGGCACTGGCGAGCACCATGTTGGAGAAGCCGTCGAACAGCAGCATACGCAGCCGCAAGGCAGGGTTTGGCGACATTCGCAAAATATAAGGCAGATTAGGCAAATCATCGATGCACTATCGCCGCTAGGCTTCTGCGAAGGAACGAAGTGGGCCCGGCCGCCGCTAATGGCGTGCCGGCTTTGGGAGGTGGGGCGATGCCGCTGAACATCAACAAAGAGGTCTTCATCACCTGCGCCGTCACGGGCTCCGGCCAGACCCAGGACCGCAGTCCCCATGTGCCGCGCAGCCCCAAAGAGATCGCCGAGAGCGCCATTGCCGCCGCCCAGGCCGGGGCGGCCATCGTCCATTGCCACGTGCGCAACCCCGAGACCGGCGCGCCGGCGCGCGATCCGGCCCTCTACCGCGAGGTCACCGAGCGCATTCGCGACGCCAAGACCGACGTGGTGCTGAACCTCACCGCCGGCATGGGCGGGGACATGGTCTTCGGCGGGACCGAGGCGCCGCTTCCCCTGGGCCTGGGCACCGACATGGCCGGCGCCGCCGAGCGCATGGCCCATGTCGCCGACAGCCTGCCGGAGATCTGCACCCTCGACTGCGGCACCATGAACTTCGCCGAGGCCGACTACGTGATGACCAACACCCCGGGCATGCTGCGCGCAATGGGGCGGATGATGACGGAACTCGGCGTGCGCCCGGAGATTGAGGCCTTCGACACCGGGCACCTCTGGTTCGCCAAGCAACTCGTGGAGGAGGGGGTGCTTGAGGGCCCGGCCCTGGTGCAGCTCTGCATGGGTGTGCCCTGGGGGGCGCCCGACGACCTCAACACCCTGATGGCCATGGTCAACAACGTGCCCCGGGACTGGACCTGGTCGGCCTTCAGCCTGGGCCGGCACCAGATGCCCTATGTCGCCGCCGCCGTTCTGGCGGGCGGCAACGTGCGTGTCGGCCTGGAGGACAATCTCTTCCTCGAGAAGGGTGTGCTGGCGACCAACGCGCAACTGGTCGAGCGCGCCGTCACCATCATCGAGAACCTGGGGGTGCGGGTGCTGACCCCCGAGGAGGTGCGCCAGCGCCTGGGCCTGGTGAAGCGGGCGCCGCGATGAAAGCGGCCGTCGTCGGCGGCGGGGTGATCGGCGGCGGCTGGGCCGCCCGTTTCCTGCTGAACGGCTGGGAGGTCGCGGTCTTCGACCCCGACCCCGAGGCCGAGCGCAAGATCGGGGCGGTGCTGGCCAACGCCCGGCGCAGCCTGCCGGCGCTCTACGACCGCGCCCTGCCGGCGGAAGGGACGCTGCGGTTCTGCGCGTCCCTCGCCGAAGCCGTCGACAGTGCGGACTGGGTGCAGGAAAGCGTGCCGGAGCGCATCGAGCTGAAGCACCGCACGCTGGCGGAGATTCAGGCGGCCGTGCCGGAGCACGCTGTCATCGGCTCCTCCACCTCCGGCTTCACGCCCTCGCAGCTTCAGGACGGCGCGACGAGGCCCGCGCAGCTCCTGGTCTGCCATCCCTTCAACCCGGTCTATCTGCTGCCCCTGGTGGAGGTCGTTCCCTCGCCGGCCAACGGTGAGGATATTCGCGCGCGATGCAGCGACCTGCTGGCGGGGATCGGCATGAAGCCGCTGGTCGTGCGCAAGGAGATTGACGCCCACATCGCCGACCGGCTGCTGGAGGCGGTCTGGCGGGAGGCGCTCTGGCTGGTGCGCGACGGCATCGCCACCACCGAGGAGATCGACGACGCGATCCGCTTCGGCTTCGGTCTGCGCTGGGCGCAGATGGGCCTCTTCGAGACCTACCGCATGGCCGGCGGCGAGGCCGGCATGCGCCACTTCATCGGCCAGTTCGGCCCGGCCCTGAAGTGGCCCTGGACCAAGCTCACCGACGTGCCGGAGCTGACTGACGAACTGGTCGACCGCATCGCCGCACAGTCGGACGCGCAGTCCGGCCGCCATTCGATCCGCGAACTGGAGGCCATCCGCGACGACAACCTGGTGGCTATCCTGCGCGCCCTGAAAACCAACGCCTGGGGCGCCGGGGAAACCCTGTCGCGGCATGAGGCATCGCTGGCGGCGCCCCATGGCGCAAACGGATCGACCCTGACCGTCGACAGGCAGGTGCCCCAGAGCTGGACCGACTACAACGGCCACATGAACGAAGCCCACTATCTGGAGGTCTTCGCCCAGGCCAGCGACCGTTTCATGGAACTGATCGGCGCGGACGCGGACTACATCGCGGGCGGCCACAGCTACTTCACCGTGGAAACCCACCTGCGCCATCTGGGCGAGGTGATGGCAGGCGAGCGCATCAAGGTCGCCACCCAGGTCGTCGCCGGCGACGGCAAGAAGTTGCATCTCTTTCATCAACTGACCGGGGAAAACGGGGAGCCGGCGGCGACCGGCGAGCATCTGTTGCTCCATGTCGATCTTGAAACCCGGAGATCTTCGCCTCCCGGTAGAAGAATCTCAGAGTCCCTGTTGCACTACCTCGGCGAACACTCCAGGCTTCCCAAGTCTGAAGGTATCGGTCGATTCGTGGGGCAACGACCGTAAGACAAGCGCTCGTCCGCAGAGGCGATGCGGCAATGGCTTCAGCGGAAGCCCAAGAACACAATAGCTGGGAGGAAAAGCATGTCATCGACGAACCCGAATTCCCATCTGGTTGCGAAGTCCGGTTTCTTTACCGGCCTGCATCCCGGCATGGGGTTGGCCGCAAAAGGCATGGTCGCGGCTTTTGTCATCTTCACCGTTTTGAACGTGGAGTTCGCCGGCAGTGTCTACAGCGCGGTCCGCGGGTGGATCGAAAGCGGGCTGAGCTGGTACTACATCACCACGCTGACGGTGCTGTTTTTCATTTGCGTATTCTTGATGTTCTCCAAGTGGGGCAGCGTCCGCCTCGGCGATGACGACAGCCGGCCGGAGTTCAGCAACTTTTCCTGGTTCGCCATGCTCTTCTCCGCCGGGGTTGGCATCGGCATTCTGTTCTTCGGGGTCGCCGAGCCGATCTTCTATTTCGACAACTCCGGCGCCTTCGGCTATCCCAACAACCCCCACGCCGATCTCAGCGGCCATACCGCGATGACCGTCCAGCGTGGCGTCGATGCCATGCGGGTCACCTACTTCCACTGGGGCTTCCACGGCTGGGCGGTTTACGTGATCGTCGGCCTCTGTCTTGCTTACTTCGGCTTTCGCAAGAAGCTGCCGCTCACCTTCCGCTCTTCGCTCTATCCGCTGATCGGCGAGCGCATTTACGGGCCCGTCGGCCATGCCGTGGACCTGCTCGCGGTGTTCGGCACGGTGTTCGGTGTCGCCACCTCGCTGGGCCTCGGCGTCAACCAGATGGCCACCGGCCTGAACGTGCTCTTCGGCATCGATCCGGGGCTCACGACCCAATTGGTCCTGATCCTGGTGATCTCCATCATCGCGACGGTCTCCGCGGTCTCCGGCGTGGGCAACGGCATCCGGATCATCTCCGAATGGAACATCTGGCTGTCGGTGGTCCTCCTCGGCGCCTTCGTGATCTTCGGCCCCTTCAAGTGGCTGATGAGCTTCTTCGTCACCTCCATCGGCGACTACCTCTGGAACGTGGTGCCCATGGGCTTCTGGACCGCCAACGAGCCGGGCAACGCGGCCTGGCAGGGCGGCTGGACCATCTTCTACTGGGGCTGGTGGATCTCCTGGGCGCCCTTCGTCGGCATGTTCATCGCCCGCATCTCGCGCGGCCGCACAATCCGCGAGTTCATGGTCGGCGTCATGTTCGTACCCACCACCATCGCCTTCTTCTGGCTCTGCATGTTCGGCGGCAACGCCATCTGGCAGGAACTCTCCGCTGCCGGCGGCCCGGCCGCGGCCGGCGGTGCCGGGATCATCGAGACGGTGCGGGCCTGGAACCTGCCCAACGCGCTCTACGGCACCATCGCCAACCTCGGTACGACCTCCTGGGCCGGCGATCTCAGTTGGCTGACCTGGCCGCTGTCGGCGCTGGCGACCTTCCTGCTGGCGTCCTGGTTCATCACCTCCTCGGACTCGGGCACCCTGGTGATCACCACCATGCTGTCCATGGGCGACGACAACCCGCCGAAGGTCTTCCGCATCATCTGGGGCATGGGCGAGGGCTTCGTGGCGGCGGTGCTGCTGCTGGCCGGCGGCCTGGGGGCACTGCAGACCGCCTCCATCGCGGCGGCCTTCCCGATTTCCTTCGTGCTGCTGGCGATGACCTGGGGACTCTTGAAGTCCCTGTCGGAGGATCCCTCGGCGGTTCCGGCCGGGGAACAGAAGATCGCACCCGACGGCACCCGGATCAGTCAGGAGCTGCACGCCTGACGAGACCGAAGCGCTGCGGACCCCGCCGGGGTCCGCAGCGGCCGTAATTTCCTTGCAAGGCGGCTGCGGCCTTTTGGGGCTGTGGCCGCTTCGCACCTCCTTCGCGTTACCCCATTCGTCACACTGCCGTCGTCCAGCAGGGGCTGCTAAGGTCGGCTCAGTAGGGCGCCGCGCAGCAAGAGGGGAAAGCCATGGCCACGAACGTCTACTTCGCGACCAACCGCCTGGTCGAAAAGGAAGGCAAGAACCCGCAGATCGGCGACGACTTCCACCCCAACCTGGACGAGCTGCGGTTCGGCAAGGTGGCCTTCACCGGCAAGGATCTCTTCAAGAAGGACCTCGACGCTTTTGCCGATGGCGCCAAGATTGCCCTGGCGCCGGAGCAGTTGGACAAGGACGACGCCGACAAATCGAAGCTGGGCAGCAAGGCAATCTTCGAGGAGGTGCGCCAGGAGATGCTGAAAAAGGGCGATGCCCTGATCTTCGTGCACGGCTATGACCACACCTTCCGCGAAGCCGCCGGGCGGGCGGCGCAGCTACAGCAGTGGCTGGCGGCCGGCGGCAAGGACGTGGTGATGCTGCTCTATACCTGGCCCTCGGCGGGGGCCGGGGTGTCGCGGCGCACCTACGCCGACGACCGCAGGCGGGCCGAGACCTCGGGGCTGGCGCTGGGCCGGGCGATCCTCAAGGCCAGCGATTTCATCCGCAACACCACCCGGGCGGAGCGCTGTGACGGGCGCATTCATCTGCTCTGCCATTCCATGGGCAACTGGGCGCTACGCGGTGCGGTGCAGGGCATGCGCACCTTTGTCGGCAACAACATCCCGCCGCTGTTCGACGAGGTGGTGCTGGCCGCCGCCGACGAGGACGACGACACCCTGCGCCTGGGTCACAAGGTGGCGCCGCTCCTGCGGGGCTGCCGGCGGCTGACGGTCTACTACAACCATCAGGACCTGGCGTTGAAGGCCAGCGACGTGGTGATGGGCAATCCCGACCGCCTGGGCCGCAGCGGCCCGGACGAGGCCGAGGGGCTGTCGAAGAAGGTTTCGGTGGTCAACGTCGCGCCGCAGATCAACTGGGTGGCCAAGGGCGCCACCGCCTGGACCGGCGATTCCACCGGCCACCAGTACTTCCGCAACAACCAGCGGGTCCGCAAGGACCTGGTCGATGTCCTGCGCGGTAAGCTCGATGAGGACTTTGCCGCCGACAAGGAACGCCGCAAGAACGACTTCGGCGACTACTGGCGGCTGGTGTAGCGCCCACGTCCCAGAATGCCTCTAATTTAGACTCCCCTGATAGTTGTTGCGTCGATACAATCGCGCGGTTACGAAAGCCGTCTGTAGACAGACGTTTTCGTAGCGAAGATCGACGCTGCCGGCTCCGCGGATAGGTAGGGAAAGCGGAGGGGTCCCGGCAGGGGCGATCGCAGAGCATTCGGCGTCCAAGGGATGTGGCGGTGATGGCCGGGATGACCGGTTCCATCGCCGGACGCCATAGGGGAATGCCGGCAGTGCCCGCAGGTAGGCGGGATGCCGGAGGTGAGGGGCGTTTGCAAGAATGCTGAAGGACTGCCTTGGGGCAGCGAACCGCGCCGGATTGCGGTGGCGGGGACCTGTGGAGTTGACGCGCTTCGCAGCGGCCCACGGCTGTGGGCGCGTGAGCCTGCTCTCCGTTGCAAGGGAGGCAGGCCGGTGAGGCTCTGGCCCCGGACCAGGCTGCAGATCGGGTGGGGCGACCTGGCCGCCGGCGCCCTGGCCTGTCTGGGCGGCGGCCGGCGGGAGGACCTGACCCGGCGCGCCGAGGCCTACTGGCCGGGCGGGGAAACCCTCGCCTGTTTCTCGGTGCGCAGCGGCTTGGACCTGCTGCTGCAGGCCCTGGATCTCCAGCCCGAGGATGAAGTCATCTTCTCGGCCCTGAACGTCAAGGGCATGATCAATATCGTGCGGCGGGGTGGGCTGGTCCCGGTGCCGCTGGACCTCGATGTCGCGACCGTCACGCCGTCGGTCGACGCGTTGAAAGCGGCGATCTCGCCGAAGTCGAAGGTTCTGGTGGTTGCCCATCTCTTCGGTTGCCGCCTGACGCTCGACGCGTTGATCGACGCGGCCCACGAAGCCGGCCTCATCGTCGTGGAGGACTGCGCCCAGGCCTTCAACGGCCGCGCCTATCCTGGGCACCCCAAGGCGGATCTCTGCATGTTCTCCTTCGGGCCGCTGAAGACGGCGACGGCCCTGGGCGGCGCCCTCGTCACGGTGCGCGACCCGGCCTTGCGCGAAAGAATGCGTCAGATCCAGGAAACCTACCCGGTCCAGCCGACCAAGAAACAGGCCAAGCGCATCCTGCAGTTCGCCGGCCTGAAACTGCTGACCACGCCCCTTGTCTTCGGGCTCGTACAACAGTTCTTCGCCCTCTCCGGGCGCGACTACGAAGATGCCGTCGCCGACCGGGTGCGCAATGTCGCGGTGCTCAAGAAGGCGAAGAACCTCCGCATCCGGCCCTCCAACGCTCTGCTGGCGCTGCTCTGCCGGCGGCTTGAGTCGTTCGATAGCGGATTTCTGGCACGGCGCACCGCGAAAGGCCGGCGCCTGACCGAGCTTCTCGGCCGCAGCCTCGTGCTGCCGGGACAGGGCAACGCGCACTTCGACTACTGGGTCTTCCCGGCCCTGGCCGACCATCCTCGGGACTTCATCGCCGAGCTGCGCCGGCACGGCTTCGACGCGGCGAACCTGCCACGCTCCCAGGCCGTGGCCGCGCCGGAGGATCGCCCGCAACTCGAACCCAGGGCCGCCGCCGAGCTGCTGTCGAAGCTGGTCATCCTGCCCTGCTACGAGAGTCTGCCGGACCGCGAGCTTCAGCGCATGGCCAGTGTCGTGGAGGCCGCCTCTCCGCCGTCGTCCGCCCCGGACTGCAGCGGCATGCAGCCGGCCGGGGAAGGGGCCTGAACCATGCAGACGCAACTCGAGAGCTTCCGCGAGAAACGCCGGCGCTACATCAGAAAGCGCGGCAAGCGCCTGATCCGCCGCCTGCGCGGCTTCCTTGCCAGCCAGTCGCTGGTGAGCAATGACCCGGTGCTCGACGCCGGGCAGTTTGCCTTCCTCAAGACCTTCGAAGACAACTGGCAGGACATCCGTGGCGAAATCCTCGAGATCCTGCGGCACAAGGATGCGGTGCCCGCTTTCGAGGAGGTGTCCTCGGACCAGAAGAGGATCGCCAAGGGCCGCCAATGGCGCACCTTCATTCTCTATGGCTTCGGCACCAAGCTGCACCGGAACTGCGCCCATGCGCCGCGGACCACCGCACTGCTGGAGCAGGTGCCCAAGCTGCAGACCGCCTGGTTCTCGATCCTGGAGCCCGGCTACCACATTCTGGCGCACCGGGGCGTGACCAAGGGCATCCTGCGCTGTCATGTCGGCCTGATCGTGCCGGACCGGCGCCAGGACTGTTGGATGCGCGTCAACCAGGAGACCTGCGTCTGGCAGCCGGGCGGGCTGCTGGTCTTCGACGACACCTATGAGCACGAGGTCAGAAACGACACCGATCAGGAGCGCGTGGTCCTGCTGTTCGACTTCGAACGGCCCATGCGCTTCTGGGGCAGGCTGCTCAACCGCACCTTCATCTTCTTCGTGAAGATGACCGCGTATTACCAGGAGCCCAAGAAACGGATGCGGTCCTTCGAGGACCAGTTCGAGGCCGCGACCCGCCGGGCCGACGCCTTCCTGGAAGGCAACGACACCGCCGCAGCGGAAGGCCCTGAGAAGGCGCTGCCGGCGAAGTAGGGCGCGTAGCCCGGGCCCGGTGGCCTATTCAGCGGCAGCGGGTTGCGTCTGGCGGCGCTCAGGATTGCGGAAGGCGGTCAGCAACTCGGCTTCGCAGGCCTTGGCGGTTTTGACGTGGGCTTCCTTCACGTGGCCGTAGCCGCGGATCTTCTCCGGGATCGAGGCCAGGTCCACCGCCACGGCGTGATTGTCCGGCGAGAGCGTGCCGGCAACCTCCTCCAGCAGCGTCTCGTAGTCGCGGATCAGGCTCCGCTCCATCCTGCGCTCGGCGCTGTGGCCGAAGATGTCGAAGACGGTGCCGCGCAGACCCTTGAGCTTGGCCAGCAAACGCAGGGCCGGCAGCATCCAGGCGCCGAACTCCTGCTTCTGCAGTTCGCCGGTATCGGGGTTGCGCCTGGCGACCAGCGGCGGGGCCAGATGGAAGGAGAGCTTGACGTCGCCTTCGAACTGCTCGCGCAGGCTCTGGGCGAACTCGGGCCCGCTGTAGAGCCGCGCCACCTCGTACTCGTCCTTCACCGCCAGAAGCTTGAAGTAGTAGCGCGCCACCGCCTCGGCGAGGCCTGCGAAGCCGGGCGCTTTCTCCGCCTCGGCCTGGCGCAGGCGCTCCACCAGTTTCTTGTAGCGCGCGGCATAGGCGGCGTTCTGATAGCCGGTCAGGAAGTCGGCACGCCGGGCGATGATCTCCTCCAGAGACTGGGAGAGATGGTGGCTCTTGGGCTCGTCCTTGGGTGCCACGGTCCGCTCCACGGCGGCCAGGTCGTGGGCGGCCCGGCGGCCCCAGCGGAAGGCCCGCTTGTTGGACTCCACGCCGACGGCGTTCAACTCAATGGCGCCGTTGATGGCCTCTTCGCTGAGCGGCACCAGCCCTTTCTGCCAGGCGTAGCCCAGCATGAAGAGGTTGGTGGCGATGGAATCGCCCAGGAGGGCCGTGGCGATGCGGGTGGCGTCGATGAAATCGGCCTGGCCGGGGCCGCTGGCCTCGGCGATGAGGCGCTGCAGTTCGCCGCCGGGAAAGGCGAGGTCGGGATTGCGGGTGAACTCCCCGGTCATCACCTGATGGCTGTTGACCACCGACCGGGTTTCCCCGGCGGTGATCTTGGAGAGGGTCTCGAAGCCGCTGGCCACCACCAGATCGCAGCCGAGAATGAGCTTCGCGCCGCCGGCGGAGATGCGCACGGCGTGGATGTCCTCCGGCTGCGGGGCGAGGCGGATGTGGCTGACCACGGCGCCGCCCTTCTGGGCCAGGCCGGCCATGTCCAGCACCGAGCAGCCGCGCCCTTCGAGGTGGGCGGCCATGCCGAGCAGCGCGCCGATGGTGACCACGCCGGTACCGCCGACACCGGTCACGACAATGCCGTAAGCCGAGTCGAGCGCCGGCAGGGCCGGCTCGGGCAGGGCCTCCCAAATGTCGGCATCGGCCTTGGGGCCTTCGGAGAGCGGCTTCATCTTGCGGATCTTGCCGCCGTGCACGGTGACGAAGCTGGGGCAGAAGCCGCTGACGCAGGAGAAGTCCTTGTTGCAGGAGGACTGGTCGATGGCGCGCTTGCGCCCGAACTCGGTTTCCACTGGGACCACGGAAACGCAGTTGGACTTCACCGAGCAGTCGCCGCAGCCCTCGCAGACCAGGTCGTTGATGAAGGCGCGCTTGGGCGGGTCGGGATAGAGGCCGCGCTTGCGCCGCCGGCGCTTCTCCGCCGCGCAGGTCTGGTCGTAGAGCAGGATGGTGACGCCCTCGACCTCGCGCAGCTCCTTCTGGATGGCATCCAGCCGGTCGCGGTGCTCGACGGCGACACCGGGCGCCCAGTTGGTGCCGAGGGGATACTTCTCCGGTTCGTCGCTGACCACCACGATGCGCGCGACGCCTTCGGCGGCAAGCTGGCGGGTGATCATGGCCGGGTCCAGCGGGCCGTCGACGGACTGGCCGCCGGTCATGGCCACGGCGTCGTTGTAGAGGATCTTGTAGGTCATGTTGACGCCGGCGCCGACCGCGGCACGGATCGCCAGGATGCCGGAGTGGAAGTAGGTGCCGTCACCGAGATTGACGAAGACGTGCTTGGTTTTGGAGAAGGGCGCCTGGCCGGTCCAGGCCACGCCCTCGCCGCCCATCTGGGAGAAGGTGGTGGTTTCCCGGTCCATCCACTGCACCATGTAATGGCAGCCGATGCCGGCCAGGGCGCGGCTGCCCTCCGGCACCTTGGTGGAGGAGTTGTGGGGACAGCCGGAGCAGAAGTAAGGCACCCGGGTCATCGGTGCCGCTTCGGCGCCCAGGGCTTCTTCTTTCTCCGCCAGGAAGCGCAGGCGCTGGTCGATGTCCTCGCTGGAATGGAAACGGGCGATACGCTTGGCGATGGCCCGGGCGATACGCGCCGGGGTCAGCTCGCCGATGGACGGCAGGATCCAGTCGCCGTTCTCGTCGAACTTGCCGACGACGCGCGGGCGCACGTCGGCGCGCCAGTTGTAGAGCTGCTCCTTCACCTGGTTTTCGATGATGGCGCGCTTCTCCTCCACCACCAGGATCTCCTCCAGCCCCTCGGCGAAGCGGCGGATGCCCTCGCGTTCCAGCGGCCAGGACATGCCGACCTTGTAGACCGCAAGGCCAATCTCCCGGGCGCGGGCCTCGTCGATGCCCAGGTCGTCGAGCGCCTGGCGTACGTCGAGATAGGCCTTGCCGGCGGTGACGATGCCGAAGCGCGGCTTCTCGGCGCCGAGCATCTGGCGGTCCAGCTTGTTGGCGCGGGCGAAGGCGAGGGCGGCATAGATCTTGTCGCGGTGCAAGCGCTCTTCCTGCTGCAGCGGGGTGTCCGGCCAGCGCACCTGCAGGCCGCCGGACGGCATCTCGAAGTCCTCGGGCAGAGTAATCTGAGTGCGCGCCGGGTCGATGGAGACGCTGGCCGAGGAATCCACGGTCTCGGCAATGGTCTTGAAGCCCACCCAGCAGCCGGAATAGCGGCTCATCGCCCAGCCGTAGAGCCCCATATCCAGGAACTCCTGAACGCCAGCGGGGTTCAACACCGGGATCATCAGATCCATGAAGGTCAGTTCGCACTGATGGGCGGTGGTGGAGGACTTGGCCGTGTGGTCGTCGCCGGCCAGCAGCAGCACGCCGCCGTGGCGCCCGGTGCCGGCCATATTGCCGTGGCGCAGCACATCGCCGGAGCGGTCGACACCCGGTCCCTTGGCGTACCACATGGCAAAGACGCCGTCATAGTTGCTGTCGCCGAAGAGGTCGCCCTGCTGGCTGCCCCAGATCGCCGTGGCGGCGAGGTCTTCGTTCACCCCGGCCTGGAAATGGATGTGGTGCTTCTTCAGGAACTGGCTGGCGCGGGCCATCTGCAGGTCGACGCCGCCCAGGGGCGAACCGCGGTAACCGGTGACGAAGCCGGCGGTGTTGAGGCCGGCGGCCAGATCGCGCTGGCGCTGCATCATCGGCAGGCGCACCAGCGCCTGGGTGCCGGTCAGAAAGACCTGTCCGCGATCGAGGGCGTATTTGTCGTCGAGGGATACCGCCTGCAAAGCCATCCTAGAGGTCCCGCTTGCTGTTACGGCGCTATGAGAGCCTATCGCTCCTTTAGAAAGGTAATGGAGACTGACCTAAATAACAATTTAACGGCGCGGCACGCGGGCAAGAAAGCAAGGAACGAACGAATCTGAAATACGCGAAGATCATATCGCAATGCTCGCATTGCGGCAGGCGAAAGATTTGTCACGAGGGCGAGTCGTCGTGTCAAAAAATGCTGCTTTGCAGCAAGGAATTGAAACCGAACAGCGGCGTTGCTTGATGGATTTTCAAGCTTCGGACTCCAGCATTTGTGACCCGGCCGTGGCTTCGCGCAGCAGCCGGGGGTGCCTATATTGATGGTTACAACCAGATGGCCTAGTGCTTGTGTGAAATCTGGCGCCGGGCCGGACCTTAGGCCGAATGTTCAAGAGAGTGGAGAAAGGAGTCAGCCATGGCGGATCATTGGGACAACCCGATGCAGACCGACGGCTTCGAGTTCATCGAGTTCACCTCGCCGGAGCCCGAGGCCCTGGGCCGCCTGTTCGAAACCATGGGCTTCACCGCCATCGCCAAGCATCGCTCCAAGGCGGTGACGCTCTACCGCCAGGGCGATGTGAACTTCATTCTCAATGCCGAGGGGCAGGGCTTCCCGCAGGCCTTCACCCTGCTGCACGGCCCCTCGGTCTGCGCCATCGCCTTTCGCGTGAAGGACGCCGCGGCGGCCTGCGCGCGCGCGCAGGAACTCGGCGCCTGGGTGGTCGAGTCCACGGCGGGGCCCATGGAACTCAACATCCCGGCCATCAAGGGCATCGGCGACTCGCTGATCTATCTGGTGGACCGCTACGGCGACAACGGCTCCATCTACGACGTCGACTTCAAGCCCCTGGAGGGCGTCGACTATCATCCGCCGGGGGTGGGCCTCACCTACATCGATCACCTGACCCACAACGTCTACCGCGGGCGCATGAAGGAATGGGCGGACTTTTACGAGCGCCTGTTCAATTTCCGGGAGATCCGCTACTTCGATATCGAAGGCAAGTTGACGGGGCTCAAGTCCAAGGCGATGACCAGCCCCTGCGGCAAGATCCGCATTCCCATCAACGAAAGCGCCGACGACAAGTCGCAGATCGCCGAATACCTGGAAGAGTACAAGGGCGAGGGCATCCAGCACATCGCCCTCGGGACCGACGACATCTATGACTCGGTGGAGCGCCTGACGGAAAAGGGCGTCGACTTCCAGTCCGGCGTGCCCGACACCTATTATGAGAAGGTGGACGCCCGCCTGCCGGGCCACGGCGAAGACCTGGAGCGTCTCGCCGCCAACAAGATCCTCATCGACGGCGCGCCCACCGAAGACGGCGGGCGGCTGTTGCAGATCTTCACCAAGAACGTCATCGGCCCGGTCTTTTTCGAACTGATCCAGCGCAAGGGCGACGAGGGCTTCGGCGAGGGCAATTTCCAGGCCCTCTTCGATTCCATCGAGGAGGATCAGATCCGCCGCGGCGTCCTGAAGGCGGAAGCCTAAGGGCCGACCCGAAATGAATGGTTTGATTTGAATGGTTTTCCGGTGCCACCCCTTTCCACATTGTCACCCTCGGGCTTGTCCCACTGGTGTCCGGTTTAATTTAGTGGACGTGGTGCATGGCGTTGATTCTACTGGTCTCCAAGCGTTTGGCGACGTTTTGGACACGAGCAGGGGATCA
>NZ_JANQOI010000172.1 GCF_028289705.1 Pelagibius sp. | reverse complement strand
ATTCTTCTTTCAGAAACTTTATCCTTTTCCTTGGGTCAATCAGCCTCAAAAGCGAATGGCAGCTGCTGCAGGTGGCCCCGAAGCTGACGCTTGCCGATGCCGAGGGGCTGGAGGGCGCGGCACTGCCGCTGCCGCTGGCACTGGAGGCGGCGGAGCGCGACGCCGTGGAGCTGTTCCTCTCGGGTCTGCCGGCGGGATCGAAGCTCTCGGCGGGCACGGCGCTGGCGGATGGGCGCTGGGCTCTCCCGGCAGCGGCGCTTGAGGGCCTGGTGCTGCAGGCGCCGGCCGGCGTGAGCGGGATCTTCCCGCTGCAGGTGGAGGCGGTTGCACAGGCGCCTGGCGGCGACCGGGCGCAGAGCCGGGGCGGCTTCGAGCTGCGTCTGCTGGCCCGGGCGGTGGCGCCGAAGCTGGCGCTCGCCGATGCCGAGGGGCTGGAGGGCGCGGCGCTGCCGCTGCCGCTGGCGCTGGAGGCGGCGGAGCGCGACGCCGTTGAGCTGTTCCTCTCCGGTCTGCCGGCGGGCGCGACGCTCTCGGCCGGCTCGGCGCAGGCGGACGGGCGCTGGGCGTTTCCGGCGGCGGCCCTTGAGGGGCTGGTCCTGCAGGCGCCGGCCGGTGTGAGCGGAGTTTTCCCGCTGCAGGTCGAAGCGGTCGCGCAGGCGCCGGGCGGCGACCGTGCGCAGAGCCGGGGCGGCTTCGAGCTGCGGCTTCTGGCCCGGGCGGTTGCCCCGAAGCTTGCGCTCGCCGATGTCGAGGAGCTGGAGGGAGCGGCGCTGCCGCTGCCGCTAGCGCTGGAGGCGGCGGAGCGCGATGTAGTGGAGCTGTTCCTCACCGGTCTGCCGGACGGATCGAAGCTCTCGGCGGGCGAGGCGCTGGCGGACGGTCGCTGGGCGCTTCCGGCGTCGGCGCTCGATGGTCTGGTGCTGCAGGCGCCGGCCGGCGTGAGCGGGGCTTTCCCGCTGCAGGTGGAGGCGGTTGCGCAGGCGCCGGGCGGCGACCGTGCGCTGAGCCGGGGCGGCTTCGAGCTGCGGCTGCTGGCCCGGGCGGTGACCCCGAAGCTTGCGCTCGCCGATGCCGAGGGGCTGGAGGGAGCGGCGCTGCCGCTGCTGCTGTCGATTGAGGCGGCGGAGCGCGACGCGGTGGAGCTGTTCCTCTCCGGTCTGCCGGCGGGATCGAAGCTTTCGGCCGGTTCGGCGCAGGCGGATGGCCGCTGGGCGCTAGCGGCGTCGGCGCTTGAGGGGCTGGTCCTGCAGCCGCCGGCGGGCGTGAGCGGTGTCTTCCCGCTGCAGGTTGAGGCGGTCGCGCAGGCACCGGGCGGCGACCGGGCGCAGAGCCGGGGCAGCTTCGAACTGCGGCTGCTGGCCCGGGCGGTGGCCCCCAAGCCGGTCCTGGCCCAAGCCCCCGCCCCGGACGACGGATCTTCCAAAGAGGAGGTTGGCGATCAACCTCCTTCGGATCCGCTCGCCATCACGACTTTGATTTCCCAAGGGACAAAGCACTTAACCCTAAAGGATATTTCATCAGCGCGGCTCTACTTTGAGCTGGCGGCAGAACTTGGCTCCGCGCAGGCGGCGGGCCTGGTTGGACTGACACATGATCCGATTTATCTTAAAGAAGTCGGCGTACTGGGAATGTCGGGAGATAAGGATAAGGCGATTGAATGGTACCGGCGGGCCCTTGAAGGAGGGGATGAGACCTTTTCATCGAACCTGTCTCGACTTAAGTGATCATCTCACAGGACGAAGGTCGGACGGCGCCACGACTGCTTATCCGCGGCATCCAGGCTAGCTCTTGCACCGTAAAGCAATGTGAGCACGCAGTTTCTTTGACGGTCTACTGCGCCCCTGCGTTCTTCCATTGAATGAAGAGCTGAAGGAGTTGTTCCTTTTCTTTTTCGGTCTGGAATTTCTCTGCCAGGTTCGGCGAGGTGTTGTTCAGGAACTCTGCAAAGGCGTCTCTAACGCTTTTCGAATCCAGCAGCGCAATTGTCTCGAGCATTTCTTCCGCGGGCCCAAAACGCTGCCAGCCAGGCACCTCGGCGGTGAGACTAACCTCACGCCACTTGGGGTGACGCGGCGGGAATTGAAACTTGGCGAATTCCTGAAAGAACGCCTCCACAAACCGTGAAACCTTGTTGTACCGAACGCCGCCCTTCTTCCAGTTGTAAACCGCGAGGACAGCACCCACAGCGATTGTTTTCACGCGTTCGCCGTCCTCCAACAGATTGGGGTAGTCTTCCCCGCTGAACTGCGCCGGCAGATAGATTTCCAGCAGTTCGGGCGTCAAGGGAACCTCGAGGATCCGTAGGCCGCTCCCTGCATCGATGTTTTGAAGCAGTTGGGTGGGCTTGCCGGCGACGTAGACCGTCGCTGAAATCTCACCGCTCTTTATTTTCTCCAGGGCAAGTCCCTGGTCAAAGGAGGCTATTTCCACGTCGATGCCGAGGATGTCAAAAACAAGGCTGGCGGTCATAAATGTGCCACTGCCCTCTACGCCGAAGTTCACCTTCTTCCCGGCGAGGTCGCCTATGTCGGAAATATTACTTCCGGCGAGCAAATGAAATTCTTCATTGTATAGTTTGGTGATATAGCGAATTCTTTGGTCTATACTTGGGTGTTTGTTCTGACTTTTAATGAATTCGAATACATCAGATTGAACGATACCAATATCTATTCCTTTGAGATACAAGATGTCATCGATGTTCTGAACAGATCCCTTGCCCATGATGGGCAGCACGCGGAGGTCATAACCATCATCGAGCACAGAGGCCAAATCCGTCGCGACACGAATGTATGTGCCATTAATTCCACCGGAAATTACTGAAATCGTGCCTCTATTTATCTTCTCGCGCCAAATATCTGCGTTTTCTTGTGCAAGTAACCCCGAAACCGTTGAGAAGAAAACGATAGTTGTGATGCATAGGGCCAGAATTTTATTTGGCATGCGACGTCTCCCGTGAACTGCACGGAAATTAGTCTAATGAGATGTACTTTGTTTTTCTAGCGGTTATTGCCTAATTTCGATCTCTGGTTGGTCTCCATCGACCACTATCACGCCGACGATGTGCGCTGCGGCTATAGTCACGACTGCGCGGGTTCCGCGCGAACTTGGCACATCTTGGCAGCGACTTCAGCAAGGTCTGCAGGGGATCTCCGCGCTGAAGAGATAGCCGGCGCCGTGCACTGTGACGATCCACTGCGGAGACTTCGGATCAGCCTCGATGTGTTTTCTCAGCCGGGCGACCAACACGTCGATCGAACGGTCGTTGTGAGACCACTCGCGCTGACAAATGCTGCGGGTCAGCGAGGCCCGGTCCAGGACCTCGCCCGGGTGGGTCAGGAAGACGGCAAGCAGCCGGGTTTCGGCCGCGGTCAGTTGACGGGCTGTGCCCTCCATGATCAGGCGGCGCGTCGTCTGAACCAATCGGAAAGGACCGTGCTCGATGTCCTGCGTTCGCGCCGGCAGTAGCGAGACCTCGCGCGCGACGAGGAGATTGCGGATGCGCAGCAGAATCTCGGAGGCGCTGAACGGCTTGGCGACATAGTCCTGGGCGCCGAGCCCGAGCCCCAAGGTCCGATCGTGCTGGTCGTCCATCACACTCAGGATGATGACGGGGCAACCGGACTTCTCCTTGACCGTCTGAAGTAGCAGAAGACCGTCGGCGTCCGGCAGCCGGCGATCCAGTATAACGAGGTCCCAGGGGCTCTGGCGCAGCCGCTGCTCGGCCTCTTCCGAACTGTTGGCACCGCTGACGTCGTATCCCTCCGCCAGGAGGGTTTCGCGCAACAGCACCTGGACGACCGGATCGTCGTCCACCACCAGAATGCGGTTTGCATGGCGGCCTCCGATCGGACGCCGCGGTGTGGGGGCTGCCTGCGGGATCATCCGGCAACCTCCGCCGCCAGGATGCGCGCCTGGCCCGGCGCCTCACGCAGTTGCGGGCCGAGGCGCGCCTGCCATGCCGGAAGATCGGGCTGATTCTGGCCGTAGCGGCACTCCATTTCCAGATCCCGCAGCAAAGCGGCCAGGTCGGAAATCCCCATCACCGCGCAGCTGCTGGCGACGCGGTGGGCCTGCTCTGCCAGGCGGTTTACGTCGCCGCGTTCCATCGCGCTGCGGAGCTTCGCAACCTGGTTGTCCCACTGAGCGGTGAAGGCTTCCGCCATCGCGTCGACAACGCGCGGCGACAGTTCCGCCAGGCTGCAGGGCGTGTCCAGCTTCTGTGGGCCGGACGGAACCGCCGACGGCAGGGGCCCCGGTGCCCGCACGGCGGCAGCGAGGTCCGCGCCGGCGATGGGCTTTGCCAGCAGGGCATCGAAGGGATGGCCGCCGTCACAGGCCTTCTCCACCATATCCGCATTGGCCGTCAAAGCGACAAAGCGCGGACTGGCCGACTTTGCCAGGTTGTTTCGAAGGCTGGTGACCAGCGTCGCGCCGTCCCCATCGGAAAGGTGGTAGTCGACGACGAAAATGTCGAAGGTGCCGGCTTTGGCGCAGGTCAGCGCCTCTGCAACGCTCGCCGCCTCGGTGACCGCGATGCCGTCGCGCCTCAACTGATCCGCGGTCACCATCCTGCTGATCTGATCGTCATCGACCAGCAGGCAGCTGAG
Source organism: Pelagibius sp. (assembly GCF_028289705.1). Taxonomy (GTDB): domain Bacteria; phylum Pseudomonadota; class Alphaproteobacteria; order Kiloniellales; family Kiloniellaceae; genus Pelagibius. Next base: position 4,670 of record NZ_JANQOI010000172.1, on the reverse strand, counting down.
TTGCTCCGTTGCGGGGAGGGCGGATGACGCTTCGGGCCGCGTGATGGGGTCTGTTGCGGCGTTGTTGCGGAGGTAGTCATAGGGAAGGTCGAACCAGAACGCCGCGCCCCCGGCACGGCGGTTTCGGAAGCCGATCGTCCCGCCCATCGCCTCCACCAGCCGCCTGGAGATCGCCAGGCCCAGGCCGGCGCCGCTGCTGCTCGCCGTGCCGGGCGAGCGCGCGCCGAAGGGCTCAAACAGCATCTCCGCATCGCCGGGCAGGATGCCCGGGCCCTTGTCCAGGACTTCGAACCTCAGAAAGCGCTGTTCCAAGACCGACCGGCGCCGCCGCACCGCAATGGTCACCCCGCCGCCGCCATCGTGGCGGATGGCGTTGGAAACCAGGTTGGTCAGCACCTGCTGCGTCATTTCCCAATCGATCACGACGGAGTGCGGCAGGTTGCCGGCAACGGAGAGGGCCATGGGCACCTTGGCGCGGCGCGCCCAGACCGAGGCGAAGTGGCCGTACTCCCTGAGAACGGCGTCCAGGCGACAGGCTTGCGGCGTGGGCTGCGGCGGCCTTGCCTCGAGGCGCGAGAAATCGAGCACCTTGTTCAAGGTCTGCAGGAGGTGACGGCCCGCGGTTTCGATTGCGTCGACGTAAGGCCCCTGGCACTCGTTGTCGGCTTCGCGCAGGAGCTCGCTGGCGCCCAGCACGCCATGCAGGGGCGTGCGGATCTCATGGCTCATGGTCGCGAGAAAAGCCGACATGGCGCGGCGCGCGCGCTGGGCGTCCTCCGTTGCGCGGCGATGGGTGGTGACGTCGTGAAGGATCACGACGTAGCCGAGTTCGGTGTTGTCGAGGGCGTCGTGGATGCCGCGTTCGCGCAGGTCGAAGCACATCGGCCCCCGGCGTGTGTCGAGCCAGATCGAACGGTCGTCGCCTTCGCCGGCGGGCGCCGCCATTCTCAGAACCTCTTCCAGCGGTGTCTTGCGGCCGCGCATGGAGGTCAGATAGACGATTTCGCCGGCATTGGCCTCGCCGACGAAGAGCTCCGCGGCTGCCTGATTCGCGTTCACCAGCCGCCGCTGCCGGTTTAGCAGAAAGGCCGGATCGCGCAGGCTTTCGAAGACGGAGAAATAGCGGTCCTTGTCCAGCGCCACGCTCCGCGCCCGCGCCTGCAACTCCATCAATCTCTCGTCCTCGGTCGCCTCGGCCCAGTCCGCTCCGACGCTCAGCTCCGCCGCATCGAAGAAGCCCTGCAGTTGGTCGCGGGCCTCGCCGGCAAAGGCGGTCTCGCCCGGCAGGTCGTCCAAGGTGGCCAGGTAGAGATCCCTGAAGTGCTTGAAGAGCCCGAGGTAGAGCTGCAGCGTCACCCCCATCGAACGGTGGCGCTTGGCGACCTCACGCATCAGGGTGAAGCGCGGATCGCGCTGAAAGTCGAGTTCGGCCTCCGGTTTGACGATCACAGCCGCTTCGCTGGCAAGATAGCTTGCCAGGCATTCGTTCAGCGTATCGATCGCCTCGATCCATGCCGCCCGGATCGTCGTGGTGTACTGGGCGTAGCCATAGTCCTTGGCAACCTGGATCGCCCGGTCTACCAGCACGTCACGCTTGCCGCGAAAGAACCCGGGCAGCACGGCCGAACAGTCGGACAGCGCAGCCTTGCCCGTAAGATCCTGATCCATAGTGCATGACATCTTGGTGCTTTTGGGCCGGCGACGGCCCCCTCCCCAGATGTTCTTGATTGCCCCAACTACAGCACTCCTTGCGGATCGCCGCAATCGTGCAGGGGGTCCCGATTACATTCGGTTTACATCTTTTCACATGACCATAGCCTTTCGGATCGTGCTTCTGGCTATCCTTTCCGGAACGAATGCGCGTCGTCGCCAGAGGCAGAGCTGCCCATAGCGGCTTCTGAGAAGACGGCCGGCCAAGTGGAGGAGAGAGCATGTTGCGGGTCAAACGCCGCGATTTCCTGAAGGCATCGAGTCTTGCCGGCGCCGGGGTTCTGGCGGCGAACAATGCCTGGTCGCTCAATCGTCTGGAGCCGATCGGCGATACCTTGGACGAGGAATACCCCTATCGCGACTGGGAGGACCTCTACCGCCGCGAGTTCACCTGGGACAAGGTCGGCAAGGCGGCCCATTGCATCAACTGCGTGGGCAACTGCGCCTTCGATGTTTTCGTGAAGGACGGGATCGTCCTGCGCGAGGAGCAGTTGGCCAAGTACCCGCAGATCAACCCCAACGTGCCGGATGCAAACCCGCGCGGTTGCCAGAAGGGCGCGATTCACTCGTCCGCGATGTACGAGGGCGACCGGCTGCGCTATCCGCTGAAACGCGCCGGCGAACGCGGCGAAGGCAAGTGGCAGCGGGTCTCCTGGGATGAGATCACCGAGGAGATCGCCGACAAGATCATCGACATCTTCGAGAAGTACGGGCCCGGCAAGCTGATGACCCATACCGGCTCCGGCAACCTCTCCATGGTCCGCCTCGCAGCGCCCTACCGCTTTGCCTCGCTGCTGGGCGGGGTGCAGCTGGATATCTTCACCGACGTCGGCGACCTCAATACCGGCGCCCATCTGGCCTACGGCAATCCGCTGGAGAGCTTCACCTCCGACGCCTGGTTCGATGCCGACTACATCATGATGTCGCTGTTCAATCCGAACGCGACGCGCATCCCCGACGCCCATTATCTCTGGGAGGCCAAATACAACGGTGCGCGGGTAGTCTCCGTGGCGCCGGACTACAACCCGTCATCGATCCACGCCGACCTCTGGCTGCCGATCAAGCAGGGCGCCGATCCGTTCCTTGCCATGTCCTTCGTCAACGTGATCATCGAAGAGGGGCTCTACAAGCCGGATTTCGTCAAGGAGCAGACCGATCTGACCGTCCTGGTGCGTCAGGACAACGGCATGCTGCTGCGCGAGGCCGACTTCAAGGACGGCGGCTCGGACCAGGTCTTCTACCACTGGGACCTGAACAGCGGTACTGCGGTCGCCGCAAAGGGCTCGATGGGTTCCGAGGACAAGACGCTGGCCCTGGGCGGCGTCGACCCGGCCATCGAGGGCAGCTTCGAGGTCGATGGGATCGCCGTCACCACCGTCTTCGAGAAGGTCCGGGCCGAGGCGGCGAAATTCACGCCGGAGGCGACCGAGGCCGAGACGGGAGTCGAGGCTGAGACCGTCCGCCGGGAGGCCCGGCTCTTCGCCGGCGCCCGAAAAGCGATCCTGATGAACGGCTTCAACATCGGGCGCTATTCCAACGGCATCTTCACCGGCTGGGCCCAGGTTCTGATGCTGGCCCTGACCGGCCACGGCGGCAAGGCCGGCGGGCTCGATACATCCTGGATCGAATGGAACCACGGCAAGCTTCTGGAACTCGCCCTCTTCGGGTTCCAGAAGTTTCCGCGCCTGGAGGCCGGCGGCCTCGGCGAGTTCCTGCGCGGGCATATGATCGATCATGCGCGCCAGCACTTCGACAACGAGAAACTCAAAGCCCGCGTCGGTTTCGACATCGACGAGATGGAAGCGATGATCGAGGAGTCCGTCACCGAGGGCTGGATGCCCTACCACGGCGACATGAAGGGCCTGATCTCCATTGCCGACAATAAGTTCCGGCGCAACAAGCACGCCGACAAGTACCGCGAGCGGATCCTCGAGGAGGTCCAGGAGCTTTTCGTCAACATCAACGTCCGGATGGATTCGACCGCGGAGTGGGCCGACTACCTGCTGCCGGCAGCCAGCCACTACGAGGCCTGGGACCTTCGCTCCGTCGGTTTCCACCGCTTCGTCAACGTCTTCTCCCGGCCCGTCGACCCCATCGGCGAGGCAAAGCCCGACTGGGAGATCATGGTGCTGCTGAGCAAAAAGATTCAGGAGCGCGCCCTTGCCCGCGGTGTCGGCGGCTATCAGGACGGCAACGTCAGCCGCGATCTGCACACCATCTACGACGACTTCACCATGGGCGGCACGCTGCTGAGCGACTACGACGCCACCAAGTGGCTGGTCGACAACAGCGCCGAGTTCGGTGGCGTGAGCCTGGAAGAGGGGGCCGAGCAGGGCTTCTTCGTGATGAGCGCAGAGGGCGGCGCCAACCAGCCGATACCCGCATCCGAGCCCTACAATCCCTTCGTCGCCCAGGTCGAGGGCAAGAAGCCTTATGACACCCTGACCGGGCGCATCACCTTCTACTGCGACCATCCGCGCTTCATGAAGCTGGGCGCGGCAACCCCCACGGCGCGCCACCATGCCGGACGCGAGGCCTCGAACTATCCGCTGTCGTTCTATTCGCCGCACACCCGCTGGGGCATTCATTCGAACTGGCGGTCGAACAAGTACATGATGCGGCTGCAGAGGGGCGAGCCCAACATCTACATCAACCCGAATCTGGCCGCCGCCCGCGGCATCACCGACGGCGGCCGGGTCCGGATCTTCAACGGTATCGGGGAGTTCTTCGCCCAGGCCAAGTTCTATCCCAGCATACCGGAGACCTCGATCATGATGGAACACGGCTGGGAGCCCCATCAGTACGAGCAGGGCAAGCCCATGAACAACGCCATGGCGACGCTGATCCAGCCGCTGGAGCTCTGCGGCGGATGGGGCCATCTGGGCTTCAAGCTTTGGAAATACAACGCCAACCAACTGGCGCACGAGAGCAGCGTGGATGTCGAGCCGGCCTAGGCCGAT
>NZ_JANQOI010000120.1 GCF_028289705.1 Pelagibius sp. | reverse complement strand
GCTCCTCGTCGAATATGCTTAGGCATGTCCTTCCTCGTCGCTCCTAACCGCGGGCCAAATGCGCTCGGACCATGACAGCGAAATGAACCTCAACAGGCCCTAGAGCGGCGCGCCGCTCCCCTCCTTCGCACTTGCGTGCTCTTGCGGGTTTCGCGACACTCCGGCGCGTGCTTTCCGGCACCGTAGCCCCCAAGCAATTCTCGCGAGGCTCACGCCATGCCTGCTTTCAAGACCCTGGACGATCTGGATCTGGCCGGCAGGGCGGTCCTGCTGCGCGTCGATTTCAACGTGCCCATGGCCGGCGGCAAGGTCACCGACCTGACGCGCATCGAGCGCGCCGCGCCGACGGTGCGCGAACTCACGGCGGCCGGTGCCAAGGTGCTGCTGCTCTCCCACTTCGGCCGGCCCAAGGGCAAGGTGGTGCCGGAGATGTCGCTGGCGCCGCTGGCCCCGGTGGTGGGGGCGGTTCTGGGCGGAACCTCCGTTGCCTTCGCCGCCGATTGCGTCGGCCCGGATGCCGCCTCGGCGCTCGCCGAGCTGCCGGAGGGCGGTGTGCTGCTGCTGGAGAACCTGCGCTTCCACGGCGGCGAGGAGGCCAACGAGGCGGCCTTCGCCGACGGTCTCGCCGCCCTTGGCGACCTCTACGTGAACGATGCCTTCTCCGCCGCCCACCGCGCCCATGCCTCCACCGAGGGCCTGGCTCGGCGGCTGCCGGCGGCGGCGGGCCGGCTGATGCAGGCCGAACTGGAACACCTCGCCGCCGCCCTGGAGCAGCCGAAGCGGCCGCTGGCCGCGGTGGTGGGCGGCGCCAAGATCTCCACCAAGCTGGACCTGCTGGGCAATCTGGTGGCCAAGGTCGACATGCTGGTGATCGGCGGCGGCATGGCCAACACCTTCCTGAACGCCGTTGGCGTCGAGGTCGGCCGCTCCCTCTGCGAGCACGAGATGGCGGAGACCGCCAGGGAGATCCTCGCCAAGGCCAAGGCCGCCGGCTGCGACGTGGTGCTGCCCACCGACGCCGTGGTTGCCGGCGAGCTGGCGGCGGGGGTCAAGACCGAGGTCGTCTCGGTGAAGGCGGTGCCGGCGGGCCAGATGATCCTCGACCTGGGCCCGGCGACGGCCGAGCACCTGGGCCGCCGTCTCGGCGACTGCGCGAGCCTGGTGTGGAACGGTCCGCTGGGCTGTTTCGAGGTGCCGCCCTTCGATGCCGCCACCAACCTGGTGGCTCGGGCCGCGGCGGAACGCACCAAGGCCGGCAAGCTGCTGTCGGTGGCCGGCGGCGGCGACACCGTGGCAGCGCTGGCCCATGCCGGGGTGCTGGCGGACTTCTCCTACGTTTCGGCCGCCGGCGGCGCCTTCCTGGAATGGCTCGAAGGCAAAACTTTGCCGGGGGTCAAGGCGCTGGAAGACGCGGCATAGACCTTTACATGTAGTCGAGATTTTTCCCGCACGTGAGTCGCATGACAGACTCCATCTGAAGTGGTATTAGGCAACTTCGAAATTGCACCAGTGTTTTTGCTCGCGAAGGGACTCTACGCGTGCCTCGCCAGGAAGATGTGCTCTCTGTTTTTGTAGCGTCGCCCAGCGATGTAAGCGACGAACGGGACAAACTTGAAGAGGTGATCCGCGAGATCAACAAAGCTTGGAGCCGAGAGCTAAGCCTTCGCTTCGAATTGGTTAGGTGGGAGACGGACGCATATCCAGGAGTGGGTGACGACGCACAGGCCGTCATTAACGATCAAATTCCCAGTGATTATGATTTGTTCATCGGCATCATGTGGTGCCGGTATGGAACGCCTACTGGACGATCGGGCTCAGGCACGGTGGAAGAATTCGAACGTGCGAAAGCTCGATATGATGCTGATCCTTCAAGCGTTAGGGTCATGATGTACTTCAAGGATGAGGCGATTTCACCAAGCCACATTGATCTTGCTCAGCTGACCAAGGTCAACGAGTTCCGAGAATCCCTCGGCTCTGAGGGTGCACTGTATTGGACTTTCAGAAGCGTCGAAGAATTTGGAAAACTGGTTCATGTCCATCTGACACGCCAAGCTCAGGAGTGGAAGGCACAGCTTCAGAGAAAGACCGATGACGACGAGCCAAAAGAACCGACTAAACGACCCATTCAGACGTCGGACGCGGCGTCAGAACATGAGGAAGAACTCGGGCTCCTGGAACTGCCGGAGGTATTCGAGGGCCAGTTTGAGTCACTCGTGGAGATTTCAGATCGACTCAATGCGGCAATTGAGGATCTTGGTGTCAAGATCAATCGGCATGTAGCTGAGCTAGCGAGCCTACCCAAAGACGCAAATGGAAGTGTAAACAGAAAAGACGCAAAGAGGATCATATCGAAGACATCTTCCGACATGTACGCATTTACAGCTCGTTTGGAGGCGGAAATACCTCTGTTCAGTCGAGCCTTAAATGCCGGGATGAAGGCAGTGATACGTTTCCTTTCTCTGCTGGCGGAGGTGGATGTAGACGAAGTAAACATCAAACAAGCAAACTCATCACTGCAATCGATCCTCGAATTGCATGCAACGATGGGGACAACAGCAGATTCCATTAAGGAGTTTCGTAAATCAGCGCTAGGTCTTCCAAGGTTGACAGGTGAGTTCATCAAAGCGAAACGGGCTGTCGTTGCGGTACTTGACCAACTAATTGCCGAACTGGATAGTGGCAAGTTGTTGCTGCGAGAAGCAGAGTCAAATGTACGCAGTTTCGTTCGCGACAAAAATGCCTGATCTGTTAAAGAAAGCTGATACCAATAAAGCTATTGCTTGTGGCAGCGCCTCCTTGGAATGGCTCGAAGGCAAAACTTTGCCGGGGGTCAAGGCCCTGGAAGACGCGGCCTAGAACCTTTCATGTTTTGACGGCGCCGGGCCTCTCAGCCGATGGCGCGCATGGATTTCATGTTGCGGAACAACTCGGCGACGGCGGCTTCGCTCATCTCCGGAAACTCGGCGCGCAGCGCCGCCTCGGTCACCCGCTCGCGGGCCATGATGAAGTTCACCTGGCGGGCGACCTCGCCGGGGATCTCCACCTGCTGCTTGCCGTCGGAAAGGTAGGGTTTGCCGTTGTGGCGGGTCACCTTGACCTGCTTGCTGACGGTATAGCCCGGCTCGGCGGAGTCTGAGGCGCCGGCCGCCACCAGGTTTTCCAGATCGTAGCTTTTGAAGGCATAGGGCCAGTCGGCGATGGCTTTGGCGGCGACCTTGCGGGCGCCTTCGGAGGTGAGGGCGCCGGCGATCGCCGTGCCCATCTCGGCGAGCACGTCCTTCAGCGCCGCTGCGTCCATCTCCCGCGGCAGGTCGGCGCGCATCCAGGGGTGTTTGATGGCCGCATCCCAGATGATCGGCAGCAGGTCCAGGGGCTTGGGCAGGGTCACCCCGAAGGCGATATGGATGGCGCCGCTCGCCGAGGCCAGGGCGTCGTGATAGACACCGCGGGGGATGTAGAGCAGATCGCCGGGCTTCATCTCGACCTGGTCGACGATCTTGCCGGCGCGGCGCTCCCGCTCCGCGTCGGAGGGCAGGAAGTCCGGGTGGTTGACCGGTGCCTCGTCGCGCCCCTCGTAGATGTTCCAGACCTTCTCGCCGGCGCAGTGCACGGCGAAGACCTCATGCACGTCGCAGTGCGGGCCGAAGGCCTTGTGCTGGTGCATGGAGAAATAGAGGTTCGCCTGGCTGCGTCCGCCGGTGGCCTGCTGCAGGTCGTTGGCCAGGGCGCGCACGCCGGGGGAGAGGGCGTCGATGTCGTTGAGGATGACCGAGGCGCCTTTGGCGATCCAGGTCTGCACCATGTCGGGGTCGGGGCGCAGACTGGCGCCGCCCTGCATGGAGGGGACCCTGGCACAGTAGTCGGCGGTTGCGACCGGCTGCAGATCGAGGAAGAGGCGCATGGTCTCCGGCGTCCACACCGACGTCATGGAGAGCAGCTCGTTCAGCCGCTTCAAGGTCATGATATCTGCGGTGCGTTCCGCCGGGCCGGGAAAGTGCCTGTGGCCCTTGCCGAACTGCTCGGCAAAGAAGGTCTCCCGGTCCAGGGGCGCCAGAAAGCTGTCGAAAAGGTCGGTCATCCGGTCCTCGGTGCCTGCTCGGCCCTTCATTACACCAAAGGTCCGGGCGATTCAAAAGGCCGCCGGCTGGGCTTTTGGCGCTTTCGACTTACGTCGAAACGGTTCCGGCCCGCTCCCCCGTCCGACCACCCCCCGATTGTTTCCATGGGCGATTATCCTATGGGTGGCCGGGAGGGGGAGCGGGCCGGTGCCGTCAAAACACAAAACCTACAGCAGCCAGGCGCGGCCCCAGGTCATCAGCACCAGGGCACCGGCGCCGGCGGCCACCCCCAGGCCGACGTTGCGCCGGGCGAGGAAGAAGATCGCCAGGGCGATTACCGCGGCGGCGATGCGGTCGGCGCTGGCGGTCTCGGCCAGCGGGCCGTTGGGCAGCAGGATCATACGGGCGATGAGCCCGGCCAGCATCGCATAGGCGACGCAGGCGACCCATTCGAAGAGCGGACTGCCGGCATCGATCCGCCCGGAGAGGGCGACCCCCAGGGCGCGCCAGAAGTAGGTCACCAGGCCGCCGGCGATCATCAGCACGATTGGCCAGAAGGCGGAGTCGAGGAGTCCCGGCTCAGCCATGGTCGCGGCTCCACAGGCGGTCGGCGAAGAAGGCGAGGGATCCGGCCAGCAGACCGGTCAGCAGCAGGCCCCAGTCCGCCGAGACGAGATGCAGCAGCGGGCCGCAGACCGCCCCCACCGCCAGCGCCAGGATGCGTGCGCGGTGGCGTGCATCGGCGACGAAGACCAGCATGAAATAGATGGGGTTCAGGAACACCAGCCCCAGGGTGATGTAGCCCGGCAGCAGATCGGCGAGATAGAAGCCGAGGGCCGTGGCGCCCAGGCACATGGCCCAGAGCGTGGCCGCGAAGCCGGCGAAGTAGGGCAGGCGCTGCGGCTCCGGCAGTTGCGGGCAATGGCGCATGGCCGCGGCCCAGCCGGTCACGGCGATGAAGTGGGCGAAGAGGTAGTAGCGCCAGCGCGGCGTGCCCGGCGCGCGCAGAAAGGGCATCAGCGCGACGGTCATGGGCAGCAGCCGGGCATTGGTCATGGCCACGGCGGCGGAGACCACCAGGATCGAGGCGCCCAGGCTGTAGAGCTCCACCAGGATGATCTGGCCGGGCAGGGCCCAGCCGGTGAAGGTGGAGAAGAGGCCGTGCCAGACGGCGAGATCGGCGCCCTGGATCAGCGACCCGAAACCGACGTAGGAGGATCCCAGCACCAGGGCCGGCACGCCCAGGGAATGGCGCATGCCCGTGAGGGCGGCCTGGCGCTGCGAGCCATAGCCCCGGGCCGCGGCCGCGGCGGCCCCTGTCACACTGCTGTCCGGCATGATGACCGCAGGCTAGGCCCCGCCGGGGCGGTCAGCAAGAAGCGGTCCTGGCATGGGTGCCTTGCGGCAGGCGCAGGGCCGTTGAGAAATGCGGGTTAAAGCACGCGGCTGGGGGGCAGGCGCACGATGGCGCGGGTGCCGACGCCGGGTTCGCTTTCCAGATCCAGCCGGCCGCCGTGCAGGCGCACGAAGCCGGCGGAGAGCGGCAGTCCCAGGCCGGTGCCCTCGAACTGGCGGTTCAGACGGCTGTCCACCTGCTCGAAGGGGGCGAAGGCCCGCGGGATGTCCTCCTTGGAGATGCCGATCCCGGTGTCGCTGACCTGGAAGATGAAGCTGCCGTCGCTGTCGACCCGGGCCGAGAGCTCGACCACGCCCTTTTCCGGCGTGAACTTGATGGCGTTGGACATGAGGTTCAGCAGCACCTGCTTCAGCTTGCGCTCGTCGGCACGCAGGCGCGGCAGGTCGTCGGGCAGGCTCACCTCGAAGCTCTGCTCGGCGCGGGTCGCCCGCTCCGCCACCAGGCGGCGCACGGCGGAGATGATGTCGCGCGGATCGACCACCTCCTCGCGCAACTCGTGGGCGCCCGCCTCGATCTTGGCGACGTCGAGGATGTCGTTGATGAGGGTCAGCAGGTGCTGGGCGCTCTCGTGGATGTCGGCGGCGTAGCTCTTGTACTGGTTGCTGCCCAGAGGCCCCAGAAGCTCGCTTTCCATGATCTCCGAGAAGCCGATCACAGCGTTCAGCGGCGTGCGCAGCTCGTGGCTCATGTTGGCGAGGAATTCGGTCTTGGCCCGGTTGGCCAGCTCCGCGCTCTCCTTGGCGCTGATCAGCGCCTCTTCGCGCTGGCGCAGGGCGGTGACGTTCTCCGCCGTGCCGCGGTAGCCGAGGAAGTCGCCGCTGTCGGGGCAGTAGACCGGCAGGCCGTTCAGGCGGAACAGCAGCCGTGCGCCCTCGCGGCTCGCCACCTCGACCTCGGTATCGCGGAAGGGGGAATGCTGGTTGGAAGTCCTCAGCGACAGCAGCTTGGGCGTCGGCTCGGTGGGGATGTCGATCAGTGAGCGGCCGATCAACTCGCGCGGATGATAGCCCAGGGCGTCGTGGACCCGCGGCGAGACGAAGGTCAGGATCAGGCTGCGGTCGGTTTCCCAAACCCAGTCCGAGACCAGACGCGTGGTGTCGTCCAGGCGCGTGGTCGCCTGAACCAGCGCCGTGGCCGTCGCCTTCAGCTTGGTCGTCGGCTCGTAGACCAGCGCCGTGGCGCGCAGGCTGCCGTCGCCCCCCCGGATCGCGCGGCGCTTGGCCCGGAAGTACTCGGTGCGCCCGTCGATGATCAGCTTGTGTTCCTGGCTGACGGCAATCGGTGTCGAGCCGGGGCTGTGGGGCCAGGTGCCCAGGGCCGATTGATTGGGCAGGGCATCGGCGGCGGCCAGGGCGTCGTAGATCTTCTCGAAGGCCTTGTTGGTATAGGTGATTTCCCCACTGTCATCGATGATGCAGGTGGGCGGGCCCTCTTCGAGCAGGTCACGCTGCAGGATCGCCAGCACCGACTGGTCTTCCGGCTTGGCTGCCGGGGGACTTGCCTTGGGCGCCCCGCTGGCTTCCGCGCTGCGGGAGACGATCGTCGGCTTGCTTGCGTCTGTCTTCACCAAACCTGCCTAGCCCTGTCTTGCCCGGCCCACTTCCATTTCCTCGACCGCGGTTTGGAATCCGCTTGCGCGTTGCCAGCCACGCAGCACGTGCTTCGCGTCGTCCCGGTTTGCCTGGTCATAGACCTTCGTCGCCTTGGAGAGATCACCGGGGGACGTCTTGCGCCCCTCGATCCCGGCGCTGCGCGTCAGGAGAAAGAGGGTCGCGAAGTCCTGCTTTGAAACACCAAGAGCAAGGCAGGCGATGGCCAGTGTCTCGCCGCCCTGACCATAGATCACTTCGGCGCGCCGCGGCATGGAAATTCCGCTCCATTCTTCAAAAAGTGCCTCGAAGAGCGGAACTTCGCCTTGGCGTAGTGTCTGGATCAGGAGCGCGGCTGAGATCTTCTGCTCCGATGCCATGGTGCGGGCGAGCTGTGTGGCCGTCGCTTCCAGGCTTTGCGGCCCGTTCGCCTTGGCCGATTGTTCGGCAGCGAGATCCAGCACCGTGGCCTCCAGCTCGTCGTCCAGGGAGGTCGGGTGCACGTCGTAGGTCTTCAGGATGTCGGCGCGCAGGTTGGCCGCCACCCGCCAGTACAGGCGCTGGGCGATTGCTGCGGTCAGGTCGCGCCGGTGAACCAGGGGCTCCTGGAATTCGTCGGTGTGCTCGGCCTGCTCGGCCAGATAGCTGAGCGTCGCTTCGGAGATCCTGGCGCTGTGGTTCTCCAGGAGGGTCTTGATGACGTCCTTGTCGTGGGTGCTCACCAGTTCGTCGGAGACCGCCTCGCTCAGCTCGCGGCGCCGGGCGATGGCGATCTGATGCTGATGGCTGCGGTGATGGATGATGCGGATCAGTTCATCGTCGGACAAGAGGCTGGAGCGCAGCAGCATGGGCCGCGCGACCTCGATCTCGTCGTTGGCCAGGGCGATGACCAGGGCCCGCGGCGCGGCCGGATTGCGCGACAGCCGGTCACTCAGCTTCTTGCGAATCGGCACCTCGAATTCGTGAATCAGCTTGTCCAGGATCTGCGAGATCGTGTCGCGCTCCTGGTCGCTCAACAGGTGATCGCGCTCCATGGACATCTGGGCGATCTGCGAAGACAGCTGTTCGCGGCCTTCGATCGACTTGTGGAGTGCTAGCTGCAACAGTGAGTGAAGATCCTGATCCTGATCTTCCATTCAACTCTTCCTCGATCCGATCCTCAAAAGCGGACTTCCCAAGGCTTTGCCCAATACTCGCAAACAAAGCGCAACGCGTTCGGATTCCGGCGAAACCCCCTACAAAATAGGAAGTTAAGGTAAAAACACTGTGAAATTGGCCGCTTAGCAATTCATCGCCCCCGACCAAGGATTGTCAAGAAATAATAGAAAAAGGGGAAATAAAAATCGGTCGAAGCACAGGTCTATTTATGTGAAATCACATCAGCCAAAGCAGAGGGCCGTCAGCGAACAATTCCGGGAAGTCTAAAATTTGTAAGTCGTTTCAGGATGTTAGATTCGCGGAGCGGGCCGGGAAATATAGACCTATGCGTGTATGTGATTTGGAAAACCACCTAAGGATGAAGTTTCTGAATAACGTCGCAGAACTCATTGCTCTGATTAGATTTTAGGGCGTGGCCATCGGTCCTGTGCGGGTCAAAGGATTCGCAAAGACAAAGAATCGGGAAACTTCACCAGGTCTTAACCGCGCGCTGCGAATACTCGTGCCATGCAAATCGGCCAACACAGCTCCCCCCTCGCGCTTACGGTCCTGAAAGCCCTCGGCAGCCCCGCGACCGCCGCATCGGTCAGCTCCGCAGCGGCGAGCCCGGCATCGACCAATCCGCTGTCCACCGGCCCGGCCACGGACCGCAACGAACCGGCCGGTCCGCCCGAAGCGGGCCGAATCCCGCCCCGCGGTTCCTTCGTCGATCTGAAGGCCTGAGCCCGGGCCTTCGGGCCCCTCCGGCCTCCTCCGACCCTTGAGCAGCGACCTTGTGGTGCACTGGGCGCTGCGCCACAGTGTGTGGATGACGGCTGCAGAAGAACAGACGGGCAAGACTGCCGCGGCCGAGGCGTCGGGCTCAGAGCGCTTCGAATCCAGGATCCCGGAGGGCGACGACCGCCCCCGGCTGGTCTGCCGCGACTGCGGTTTCATCAACTACGAGAATCCCAAGGTTGTGGTCGGCTCCGTGGCCACCTGGGAGGACCGGATTCTGCTCTGCCGGAGAGCGATCGAGCCGCGCAGGGGCTATTGGACCCTGCCGGCCGGATACCTCGAGCAGAAGGAAACGGCGGCGGCGGGGGCCGAGCGGGAGGCCTGGGAGGAAGCCGGCGCCAAGCTGATCATCGATCAGCTCCTGGCGGTCTACTCGATCCTGCACATCTCGCAGATCCAGCTCATCTTTCGGGCCGAACTGGCGTCGCCGGATCTCGCGGCCGGCGCCGAGACTCTGGAGCTCGATCTCTTCACTTGGCAGTCGATTCCTTGGGACGATCTGGCCTTTCCGTCGGTGCGCTGGGCGCTGCACGACCACCGCGCGGTGCGGGGCCAGAGCGGATTTGCGCCGCGCGGCAACCCCAGCGAGCCCGAAGAGGGGCCATTCGGGCTCTAGCAGCCCGCGCTGGGCACTGCGCCGCAGGGAGGTGAAAGCATGCGCGTTCGTTTTCAGGGCTTGCAAGGCACGGGCGGGCGGAGGCCCTGGCCGGTCCGCCTGCGCCTTGGCCTTGCCGGGGTGGTTCTTGCGGCTCTCGCGCTCGTCGGCCCGGTTCCGGCCGGGTCGGTCGACCGAGGGCCGGTCGTGGCCGCCGATCCCCTGTTCTCCCATGAACGGCCGCGGTTCCGCAGCGGCGCCGAGCTGCTGGCCGACTGTACCTCCGAGGCGCCGGAGCGCCGCGGCCGCTGTGCCGGCTACGTCATGGCCATCGCCGATGTGCTGGGGGGCGCCGGGGCCCGTGTGGACGGGGTCGAAGCCTGCCTCAAGGGCGACGAGAGCCTGGAGGAACTGATCGCGGCGGTCCGCCGCCACCTGGAGGAAAATCCGGCGCGCCGATCGATCAAAGGCGACGGCGCGGCCGCCTACGCGCTGTCGCTCTACCGGCCCTGCGACCACGCCTGACGGCGCCGGGGAAGCAATGCCCGCTGGCAAGCTGTTGAAATAGCCAGTTGGGTGATTGACCTCGTGGTTCGAGACGCCCCCTTGTTCCCAGGGGGCTCCTCACCATGAGGTCAATCAGGCCAACACCTCGCCTCACCCTGAGGAGCGGTTCGCAGAACCGCGTCTCGAAGGGTAGCATGCCTCCTACTGGCACTTTTTCAGCAGCCTGCTATGGGGCTTGGCGGTCCAGCAGCTTGCGGATCTGGGTGATCTCCTGGCGCAACGCCTTGAGGTCGTCTTCCAGGCGCATGGCGTCGCCGTGGGATTGCTGGGTGATCAGCTCCAGGGCCTCGTCGCGCTCGGCGTCGTGCTGGCTCTGCATGGCGTTCACGATGATGGCGATGAAGAGGTTCAGCACCGCGAAGCTGGTCACCAGAATGAAGGGCACGAAGAAGGCCCAGGCATAGGGGTAGACCTCCATCACCGGCCGCACGATCCCCATGGACCAGCTTTCCAGGGTCATGATCTGGAACAGCGAATAGGCCGAGGCGCCGAGGGTGCCGAACCATTCCGGAAAGGCGGCGCTGAACAGCTTGGTGGCCATCACCGAGAAGACGTAATAGAGCAGGCCCAGAAGGGCGGCGATGGAGCCCATGCCGGGGATCGCCTGCAGCAGGGCCTGGACCACCTTGCGCATCGAAGGGACGACGGAGATCAGGCGCAGGACCCGCAGGATGCGCAGCGCGCGGAGCACCGAGAAGGCGGCCGTGCCCGGTGCCAGGCTGACGGCGACCACGGCGAAGTCGAAGATGTTCCAGGGATCCTTGAAGAAGCGTCCGCGGTAGACCCAGAGTTTCGCCAGGATCTCCAGGACGAAGACCGCAACGATGATCCGGTCGGCGAGATGCAGCAGCGATCCGATCTCCGCCATGGTCCGCGCCGAGGTTTCCAACCCCAGGACGGCGGCGTTGATCAGAATGAGCCCGGTGATGGCCCGTTGGACCATCGGCGATTCGAGCGTGCGCTGAAGGCGCGAAGGCGCCGGCTGGGCCGGCTCCCCTGTGCCACTGCTGGGCGGCATGGTCCTATTTCCCCCTGGATGACGGCGGACGCAGACAAAGCTGTTTAGATGTGCGAGGCCGGCGGAAGGATCAATAGCCGAATCGCATGCCGCGATCAGAAAGACCGCGTTGGTCGGTCTGGGGGCCTGCCGTTCAGGCGCTGTGGGAGAGGCCTTCGTCCGCGGCGGGCCGGCGGCGCGAGGCCGGCAGGGTCACCGCCACCTCGGTGCCGAAATTGAGCCGGCTGCTGAGGGTCAGCTGGCCGCCATGAAGCTCGACCAGCGCTTTGGACAGCGGCAGGCCGAGGCCGGCACCCTGATGCGGATGGGCCCGGGTGTCGTGGGCCTGCCCGAAGGGCTGAAGGATGGTTTCGATGTCTTCCTGGCGGATGCCGATGCCGTTGTCGCGCACCAGGATCTGCAGGTCCCCGTCAGAGGTCTGGCCGGACTGCAGAACCACGCGCCCGCCCGGCGGCGTGAACTTGATGGCGTTGGTCAGCAGGTTGAGGACGACCTGCTTCAGCTTCACCTCGTCACCGCGCATCCACACCGGGGCCTCGCCGAGCTCGAGATCCAGGCAGACACTGCCGCTTGCGGACCGCGGCTCCAGCAGGCGCGCGCAGTTGGTCAGCAGGTCCTGCAGGTCGATGGACTCCTCGTGCAGCTCCATCTGCCCGGCCTCGGCCACCGAGAGGTTCAGCAGGTCCTCCACCAGGCTCAGCAGCAGCTGGCCGCTGTGATGGATGTAACCGACGTGCTCGCTCTGCTGTTCGGTCAGCGGTCCGTAAAGCTTGCGCGCCATGAGATCGGAGAAGCCGATGATGGCGTTGAGGGGTGTGCGCAGTTCGTGGCTGACGTTGGCCAGGAACTTCGCCTTGGCCGCGTTCGCCTCGGTGACCTGATGGAGGGCGGTGCTGAGGCGGTTGAAGCGATGTCCGGCGACGGCGGTGGTCATGCGCATCAGCTCGGTGGCGGTAGCGATGCCGCAGTAGCTGCCGCCCCGGGTGACGATGAAGCCGTCGATCATGGCGCTCGGCTTGTCCGCCAGCAGCAGTTCGCTGACCTGCTCGATGCGGCGGTCCCACTCCACGATCAGCGGGTTCGGGTCCATCAGCTTGGTGATCGGCTTGCGGTTGAACAGCTCCGGCCAGAAGGGCCTGGCCATATTGGCGAGGAACTCGAGGCGTCCCACCAGGCCGATGGGCCGCTCCTGGGACACCACGGCGACGGCCCAGACGGATTCGTCCTGGCGCAGCATGTGGTGAACCGCGGCGCAGGGGGTCTGCGGCTCCACCGCCGGGGCCTGGGCCACCAGAACGCCGGCGGCCGGGGACTCGCCGCTTGGGTTGGGGATGACGCTGAGCTCGCCTGCGGCGGCTGTCATGAGAGCTGTCCCGGATCGCTATGACTACGGTCCTGGGACGCTATACCTCGGCGCGTTAACAAAGCGTGTTGGGATGCCGCAGATCGCCGGACTCCCGGGGATATCCGGACTTCGGGGATATTCCGACTGTCGCCTGCCGGGGCCCTCAGGGCTCGGCCGTTCCTCCGAGGCGCGGGGCCATGGCCCGCAGACGGTCGTAGAGCAGATCCAGCAGGGCGCGGACCCTGGCGGCGCGGCGCAGATCGGGGTGGGTCAGCAGCCAGAGGTCGGTCTGCAAGGCCTCGGGCGGGTCGATCACCCGCACCAGGTGCGGGTCGGTATCGCCCTGGAAACACGGCAGGATTGCAAGGCCCAGGCCGGCACGGGCGGCGCTGGCCTGGTTGAGCAGCGAGTTGGAGCGGTAACCGATGCGCCCCGGGTCGACATTGCGGGCCAGCCAGCGCGCGGCCGCCGGCGGTCCGGCACCATCCTCCCAGGCGATCCAGTCCCGCTGCGCCCAGGCCGCCCGGTCGCCCGCGTCGTCGGCCGCCCGAACCAGGCGTCCGCTGGTGCGGTAGACGGTCGAGGACAGGGTCGCGACCCGGCGGCCGGTGAGGGTTTCCGGTGGCTCCTGGGTGGGGCGCAGGGCCACATCGGCCTCCCGGCGCGTCAGACTGAGCATGCGGTTGTCGATCACCAGGTCCAGGGTGATGTCGGGATAGCTCTGGCGGAAGCTTGCCAGCAGCGGCATCAGCAGGACCTCGGCGATATCGTCCGGCGCCGTGAGCCGCAGGCTGCCGGTCAGGCGTGCGTCCTGGCCGCTGAGCCGGCGTTCCAGGGCTTCCACCTCGGCTTCCACCCGCTCCGCCGTGCGCAGCAGGTCTTCCCCGGCGGCGGTGGCGGCGTATGCTCCGTCCTTGCGGTCGAAGAGACGTACGCCCAAACGGCTCTCGATGGCGCCTAACCGGCGGAAAACCGTCGAATGATTGACCCGTAGGTACCGTGCGGCAGCAGCCAGACTGCCGTACCGTGCGATCGCAAGCACCGTACGTAGGTCACCCGTATGGTCGGTTATTTGCAAGAATGCAAACTCAATTTGCCAAGATTGCGAATCGAATTGCGCTCAAGCACACCATAAATCCCCATCGATCACAAGATATCCGTCGCCGTGGGGCGCCACACCCAAGATGGCGGTCACGGCGGCACCGAACCACGCGCCCGACCATGCCAGGAGACAAACAATGATCGACGCCAAGACCGCCCCCTACGCCGCCCTGTTGTTGCGGGTTGCATTGGGGATCATGTTTCTCGCCCATTCCCTCTATCTCAAAGTCATGGTGTTCACCGTTCCCGGGACGGTGGGCTTTTTCGAATCCCTGGGCCTGCCGGCGGCGGCGGCCTATCTGACCATTGCCGCCGAGATCCTGGGCGGCATTGCCCTCATCCTGGGCGTGCAGACCCGGCTGATCGCCGTGGCCCTGCTGCCGGTGCTGCTGGGGGCCACCTGGGTCCATGCCGGCAACGGCTGGGTCTTCTCCGCCGAGGGCGGGGGCTGGGAGTATCCGGTCTTCCTGGCGGTGGCCGCCGCGGTCCAGGCCCTGTTGGGCGACGGCGCCCACGCGGTGAAGCAGCCCTTCTCGGCCCTCGGAAAGGCCGCCGCCGCCCGCTGAGCCATCCCCTCTCGCCGACCCGCCCGCCGGTGCCATCCGGGTGGGCCATCCCCCCCCGACCAGCAGGAGGTCAACAGACATGAAAGCCTTGATCGAAGGGGTCTGGCAGCCCCAGGTCACAGACACCGCCACCTACCAGCGCGCCCGTGCCAAGCAGCCGGAGGGGCTGTTCCGCAACTGGGTCACCGCCGATCCGGGAACCCGCTTTTCCGCAGAGCCCGGGCGCTACCACCTCTATGCCTCCTACGCCTGCCCCTTCGCCCATCGGACCTTGCTCTATCGCCGCCTGCTGGGGCTCGAGGACGTGCTGCCGCTGTCGGTGCTCCACCCGCGCTGGGGCGGGCCGGAGGGCTGGACCTTCGCCCCGGACCCAGCCTTTCCGGAGGTCACCGTTGACCCTGTCAACGGCGCGTCGGCGCTCTGGCAGCTCTATGTCGAGGTGCGCCCGAACCATACCGGCAAGGTGACCGTGCCCCTGCTCTGGGACACCCGCGAAGGCACCATCGTCAGCGACGAGTCGGCCGACATCATGCGCATGCTGGATCTCGCCTTCGCCGGCCTCAGGGACAACAGACTGACCTTCTACCCGGCCCGCCTGCGCGACGAGATCGACGAACTGGGCGGCTTCATCCGGCGCCGCGTAAACGGCGGCGTCTATCGCGCCGGCTTCGCCGCGGATCAGGCGGCTTTCGACGAGGCGATCGCCGATTTCTTCGCGGCGCTGGATCAACTGGAGCAGCGCCTGTCCGACGGGCGGCCCTATCTTCTGGGAGAGACGGCGACCGAAGTCGATTGCCTGCTGTTTCCGACCCTGGTGCGTCTCGATGCGGCCTACGCCGGGGCGCTGAAGGTCAACGCCCGGCGCCTGACGGACTACCCCCACCTCGACCGGCACACCCACCGGCTCTACGCCTGGCCCGGTGTCGCCGAGACGGTGAAGCTGGACCACGTGAAGCGCCACTACTACGACGATCTCGGCGTGACCAACCCCGGCATCGTCCCGCCGGGCCCCGCAACGCCGTTTGAAGTGGCGGCCTAGCGGACACTGTTGATGCGGGCGAACACCCTCTCACCCCTGTATCTGTTGATTGGTGCATTCTTGCTGGGCGGTCGGCAGCGTGGGAGAGGGTTGCGCAGGCTTGGCGCAATTGGAGAGCGCGCCAAGCCGAAGCTGGGTGAGGGAGGACGGACGACCACTAACCTCAGCCTCTCTGGCATGAAGGCACTGCGTTACCCGGCGCGATATGCTTTCAAGATGTGCATCCGCTCGTCAGGGGTGTTGTCGTGGTGAACGAAGCGATACTTGATTTCCAGGACCTCAACGTCCTCTGGAACCTTATATTCAATCAATGAATACCCGCCGTCGGGTGAGAGGTCGCCGAAAAGCATGCGGGTGATGTCTACATCGTAGACGAAATGGTTGCTTCTGACCGTCCACGGACGCGAGTTGACAGCCAAGAACAGCACGAGCGCCGGTTTGCCGGCAACTGGTTCACCATCAGCCAGAACTTCGACCACTTTGATGGCCCACATTCTTTCTTGATACAGAACACTCCCCGGCCTTGTTTTTATCACCAGGGGCACGACCGGATTCCCGGCGAGAAATTCTGCTTCGGAAGTAAATGCGTCGCTCGGTTCCAGGGTCGCATCCGTTTCAGAACCGGCGCATCCGGCAAGCAGCGTGGACAGCGCAAGAAATGCGATCGTGAGAACTCTCATGGCAGGCCCCCGAAGATGTCAGTGCCCATAAGGCACGGTCACTTTGCACGAGGCAGCGCCTGCGTCACAGACCGCGTTTCGCTTAGCCGCTCTGCTCCAGGCCCACCAGGGCGCGGGCGAAGTCCTGGGCGGTGAAGGGGCGGAAATCCTCGGCCCCTTCGCCAACGCCCACCACGTGGACCGGCAGGCCGTACTTCTCGGCCAGGGCCACCAGCACCCCGCCGCGGGCCGAGCCGTCCAGCTTTGTCACCACCAGGCCGCTGATATCCACCAGGTCCTTGAAGGTGCCCACCTGGGTGAGGGCGTTCTGTCCGGTGGTGGCGTCCAGCACCAGCACCACATGGTGGGGCGCCGCCGGCTCTACCTTCTTGATCACCCGGGCGACTTTCTGCAGTTCGGCCATCAGTTCGGCCCGGTTGTGCAGGCGCCCGGCGGTATCAATCAGAAGAACGTCGTCGCCCGCCGCCTTGGCCTGCTCCACCGCCTCGAAAGCGAGGCCGGCGGCATCGGCGCCGGGGTCCTTGGCGACCACGGGACAGCCGCTGCGCTCCCCCCAGATCTTGAGCTGTTCGATTGCGGCGGCGCGGAAGGTGTCGCCGGCGGCGAGGCGCACGGAGAGGCCCTGGCCCCGGTAGTGGGTCGCCAGCTTGCCGATGGTGGTGGTCTTGCCGGAACCGTTGACCCCCACCACCAGCACCACGGTGGGCTTGGCTGCCGGATCGAGGGCGAGGGGCTGGGCCACGGGCTCCAGGATCTGGGCGATGTCGGCGGCCAGCGCCGCGCGCACCTCCGCCGGATCGACGTCCTTGTTGAAGCGGGTCTTCGCGAGGTTGGCCGTCAGCCGCGCCGCGGTGGCCACGCCGAGGTCGGCGGTGATCAGCAGTTCTTCCAGCTCTTCAAGGGCCTGGTCGTCCAGCTTGCGCTTGGTGAAGATGCCGGCGATGCCGTCGCCCAGCTTGCCGGAGGAACGGCTGAGCCCGGCCCTGAGGCGCTGGAACCAGCCGGCCTTCTGTGTCGCGGTCTCGCTCACGCCGCGGGGGAGAGCGTCTGGTCGAGGGGAACGGCGGTGAGGCGCTGGCCCTCCCGCCCGGTCACGCGCGCCGCCACCACGGTGCCGATCGCGCCGCGGTCGAGCACCACCGGCGCGAAGCTCTCGCTGTGGCCGGCAACGCGCCCCTCGGCGTCCTGCTTTTCGATCAGTACGGAGGCGGAACGACCGAGCTGGGCATCGAGGAATCGGTCCAGCACCGCCTCCCCGGCGGTGCGCAGCCGCGCGGCGCGGTCCTTGCGCTCCGCCGCCGGGACTTGCGGCATCTTCGCCGCCGGCGTGCCCCGGCGCGGCGAATAGGGAAAGACGTGGAGGTAGGTGAGGCCGCAGTCCTCCACGAGGGCCAGGGAGTTCTCGAACATGGCCTCGGTCTCGGTGGGAAAGCCGGCGATCAGATCGGCACCGAAGACGATGTCGGGGCGCAGGCGCCGCAGTTCGTCACAGAGCGCCACGGCCTCGGCGCGGGCATGGCGGCGCTTCATGCGCTTCAGGATCATGTCGTCGCCGGCCTGCAGGGAGAGGTGGAGATGCGGCATCAGGCGCGGTTCCTCCGCCAGCAGGCGGCGCAGGTCCGGGTCCAGCTCGATGGCGTCGAGGGAGGAGAGGCGCAGGCGCTGTAGGCCCGGGACCTGGGCCAGCAGGCGGCGCAGCATCTGCCCCAGGCGCGGCCGGCCCGGCAGGTCGCCGCCGTAGGAGGTGATGTCGACGCCGGTGAGGACCACCTCCGCCACGCCGCGCTCGACGAGGGCGCGGATCTGGCGCACCACCTCGCCCAGGGGCACCGAGCGGCTGTTGCCGCGGCCGTAGGGGATGATGCAGAAGGTGCAGCGGTGACCGCAGCCCTGCTGGACCTGGACGAAGGCGCGGGTGCGCTCGGCGAAGCCCTCGATGAGCTGCGGCGCCGTTTCGGTCACTGCCATGATGTCGTTCACCCGCACCCGCGGCGCCTCCGTGTCGCCGAAGCTCTCCGCACGCAGCTTTTCCTCGTTGCCGAGCACCCGGTCGACCTCCGGCATGGCGGCATAGCCCGCCGGATCGATCTGCGCGGCGCAGCCGGTGACGATGATCCGCGCGCCGGGCTGCTCGCGCCGGGCCTTGCGGATCGCCTGGCGCGCCTGGCGCTCGGCCTCGGCGGTGACGGCGCAGGTGTTGACGATGACGGTGTCCTCCAGGCCCGCCGTCTCGGCATGGCCGCGCATCACCTCGGATTCATAGGCATTGAGCCGGCAGCCGAAGGTGAGGATGCGCGGGCTCATGGGATCAAGGCCTCGGGCAGGGTTCCGGTAAAGGCCGTCGCCACCGGGCCGGTCATCAGGACATGGCCGTCCTCGCGCCACTCCAGCTCCAGGGCGCCGCCGTCCAGGACCACTTCCACCTTGCGCCCGGTGATGCCGCGGCGGGCAGCCGCCACGGCGGCGGCGCAGGCCCCGCTGCCACAGGCCTGGGTGAGGCCGACGCCCCGCTCCCAGACGCGCAGACGCAATCGGTTCGGGCCGATCACCGCGGCGGCGCCGATGTTGGCGCGCTCGGGAAACAGCGGATCGTGCTCAAGCGCCGGACCCAGCCGATCGAGGGGCAGGCTCTCCACCGCCTCGACGAGAAAGACCGCATGGGGATTGCCCATGTTGACCGCCACGGGATCGGAGAGGGGGCCGCTGGCGAGGCCCAGGTGCAGGGTGTCGCGTTCCTCGCTCAAAGGGATGTCGCGCCAGCCCAGGCGCGCCTCGCCCATGTCGACGGTGACCCGCGCGGGGCCGGCGGCGCTGGCCTGCAGCAAGCCGGCGGTCGTCTCGACAGTCAGCCGGTCGCGCCCGGTCTCTTCCATCACCAGGGCGGCGACACAGCGGGTGCCGTTGCCGCAGGCCCCGACCTCCCCGCCGTCGTGGTTGCGGATGCGCATGAAGACGTCGGCCCGGCCGTTGCTCGGCGGCTCGAGGATCAAGAGCTGGTCGCAGCCCACCCCGGTGCGCCGGTCGGCAATCGCCCGCGCGGCGGCCTCCGAAGGCGCAAAAGGCTGGTCCCGGGCATCGACCACCACGAAGTCGTTGCCCAGGCCGTGCATCTTGATGAAGGGCCGTGCGCTCATGAGGCGGGTTATAGGACTCGCGGGCTGGATAAGTCCATACCGCTGGCGAGACCGACAGCAGCCGTCGGTGGAGAGAGGCTGCCCAATTTTCGCCATGGCTCCGCCCTCATTCCGGGCGTTTTGCCGGTGAGCATGACATCGGCGCGTGCGGCAGGGGGCCGTGCGCCGAACCCATGGGGGAGATCATGATCACCAAACGCTTCGCCCTGTTGGCCATGGCCGCCGGCCTGGCCGGGCTTGTCGCCGGCTGCGGCCACCAGATCCAGACCACGTCGGGCTCGGACTACCTGGCGGCCTACAAGGCGGTGGATGGCCGTGCCGGCCCGGCCGCCGCGACCGACGCGGAGATCATCGCCGCGGCCGATGTGGAGCCGCAGCTCCGCTTTCCCGCCCGTCTCGGCCTGGCCCGCCTCGACAAGGGCGGTCTCTCGCCGGTTCCGGCGGCGGAGGCTGAGGCCTGGCGGGACCTGGCCGAGCGGTTGGGCAGCGGCTACGGCGAATTCGTGCCGGTCTCGCCGCTGATTGCGGCACTTGCCACGCCGGCGCCGCTGCAGCCGGACTTTCGGGATGACGGCTGGCGCCGCTATCGCAAGTCCCTTGCCCAGGTGGTCCAGGAAGTGCGCCTCGGTGCCGCGCGTCAGCACCTCGACGCGGTGCTGATCTACGAGCCCTTCGGCACCTCCAGCGAAGCGAGCAACCCCCTGGCCATCACCAAGCTGGCGCTCATCGGCTTCTTCCTGCCGACCGAGGGCGTCGAGGCCGAGGGCTTCGCGCAGGCGGTGCTGGTGGACGTGCGCAACGGCTATACCTACGGCACCGCCTCGGCGGTCTCGGAGAAGCCGAGCTACCGCCTGACCACGGTCAGCGACAGCGGCGATGCCCACCGGACCGCGCGCGGCGAAGCCCAGGCGCGGGCGGTCGCGGCGCTCACCGGCGAGGTGGAGACCATGCTGCGCGACCTGCGCCTCGCCCTCGCCGAACGGCGTCTGGAAACCGGGGGGCCATAGCCGCTGGATCGGCGCGGCGGTGGCGGTGCACCGGCAATGCGACCGCTGTTCCGCCGCCGTTGAGAGTCTTCCGAAGGCCTTGCCGAAGTTCGGAGCCGTGGCATTGGTGTGGCCCTAACCGTTTGGATTAGCGCAAAAATCGCGTCCGATTCAGCTTGCTTTCCGGCGCGCCAGCGCATAGGTGTAGCCTTGGTGACGGACGCATGGTCAGAAGCCGCGGGCTGGGTTTCATCGCAATCGGCAAAGCCGGGCAGGTGGTGAACGTCCGTCCTCAGTCTTCCCCGACGATGTTGTGCGTTCACTCGGCCCGGGCAAAAGTGTCCCGGGACGCACTAAGTTGAAGTTCGAAGGAAGACCCAGACGATGATCACGGGAACCGTGAAGTTTTTTAACACCACCAAAGGCTTTGGCTTCATCGCGCCGGAGGACGGCTCGAAGGACGTCTTCGTGCACATCTCCGCCGTCGAGCGTTCGGGCATGGGCCCGCTGGTCGAAGGCCAGAAGGTGAGTTTCGAGGTGGAGGCCGATCCGCGCGGGCCGAAGGCGGTGAACATCCAGGCCGCCGACTGAGTTTCAGGAGGCGTCAGCCCGACGAACCGGCCGCCCAGGAAGGGCGGCCGTTTTCGTTGGCCCATTTGTTTGCATCATACCGTTTGTTTGCACCATAGCGGTGTGGGCTTGACGGCGCCGGGCCCAGACCATAAGTTCCGCGCCATTCTAGCCAGGGTGATTTGCCGGCTTTCGCCCCCCAATACCGAACGGGATCCGGGGCAGCCCCGCCAGTCCGCGAGTTTTCGCGCACTGGCGCGAAACACGTTGGACTGATGCTGGGGACTGATGTTGGGGACTGATGCTGGGTATGAAGGGAAACAGGCGACCCGATGTTCGATAGCCTTCAGGAACGGCTTTCCGGTGTCTTCGACAAGCTGACGCGCCGCGGCGCCCTCAGCGAGGCCGACGTGAGCGCGGCCCTGCGCGAGGTGCGGGTGGCGCTGCTGGAGGCCGACGTCGCCCTGCCGGTGGTGAAGGACTTCGTCGAAGGGGTGCGCGAAAAGGCCGTCGGGCAGGAGGTGCTGCGCTCCGTCACCCCCGGGCAGATGGTCATCAAGATCGTCCACGACCATCTGGTCGAGACCCTGGGCCAGGAAAGCGTCGGCATCGACCTCAAGGCCACGGCGCCGGTGGGCATCATGCTGGTGGGCCTGCAGGGCTCCGGCAAGACCACGAGCTGCGCCAAGATCGCCCGCCGCCTGCAGGAGCGCGAAAAGAAGAAGGTCCTCATGGCCTCCCTGGACGTGCGCCGCCCCGCCGCCCAGGAACAGCTCAAGGTGCTGGGCGAGCAGGCCGGCGTCATGACCCTGCCCATCGTCCCCGGCGAACCGCCGGTGGCCATCGCCAAGCGGGCGATGCAGTCCGGCGCCCTCGAAGGTTACGATGTGGTGATGCTGGACACCGCCGGGCGGCTGGCCATCGACGAGGAGTTGATGGCCGAGGTGGCGGCGGTGCGCGACGCCGCCAAGCCCCACGAAAGCCTGCTGGTGGCCGATGCCATGACCGGCCAGGACGCGGTGACCGTCGCCGGCGCCTTCAAGGAGCAGGTCGGCCTCACCGGCATCGTGCTGACCCGGGTCGACGGCGATGCCCGCGGCGGCGCGGCGCTCTCCATGCGCGCGGTCACTGGCTGTCCCATCAAGCTGATCGGTGTCGGTGAAAAACTAGATGCCCTGGAGGGCTTTCATCCCGACCGCGTGGCCTCGCGCATCCTCGGCATGGGCGACGTGGTCTCCCTGGTGGAAAAGGCGGCGGAGACCATCGAGCAGGACGAGGCGGAAAAGCTCGCCAAGAAACTGCAGAAAGGCACCTTCGACCTGGACGACTTCGCCAAGCAGCTCCAGCAGATGCAGAAGATGGGCGGCCTCTCCAGCCTGATGGGCATGCTGCCGGGCATGTCCGGCGCGCAGATGCAGCAGCTCAAGAAGGCCAAGCTGGACGACGGCATGGTCAAGCGCCAGTTGGCGGTGCTGTCCTCCATGACGCCCAAGGAGCGCCAGAAGCCGGAGATCATCAAGGCCTCCCGCAAGCAGCGCATCGCCAAGGGCTCCGGCACCACGGTGCAGGAAGTGAACAAGCTGCTGAAGCAGCACAAGGATGCGACCCGGGTGATGAAGCGGGTCCAGAAGATGGGCAAGAAAGGCATGCTGCGCGGCGGCCTGCCGGGAATGATGCCGGGTGGCGGCGGAAATCCCTTCGGCTAGTCCGGCCGCCCAAAGAGAATTCCGAACAGACCAGACAACAAAACAGACTGACAGCAGAAAGAGAGCAGTTCAGATGTCCTTGAAGATCCGTTTGTCCCGCGGCGGCGCCAAGAAGCGGCCGTTCTACCGCATCGTCGTCGCCGATTCCCGCAGCCCCCGCGACGGGCGCTTCATCGAGCGCATCGGCTCCTACAACCCGATGGTCGCCAAGGACCATCCGGACCGGGTGGTGCTGAACGCCGAGCGCGCCAAGCACTGGCTGTCGGTGGGCGCCACGCCCAGCGACCGGGTGAGCCGATTCCTGGCCGCCGCCGACCTGGCGCCGGCCCGCCGCATCCCGAACCAAACCAAGAAGAACCAGCCCGGCCAGAAGGCGCAGGAGCGCCTGCAGGAAGCCGAGGAGGCCAAGAAGGCGGCGGCGGAAGCTGCGGCTGCCGAGGCGGCCGCCCCCGCGGAAGAAGCGCCTGCGGAGGAAGCCTCGGCTGAAGAGGCCCCCGCCGAGGAGGCAGCCGAAGAGGCGAAAGCCGAGTAACGCGCGCCGCGGACCCGCGAGCGCCCGGTCATGGCGGCGGCGCCGAAGCAGCCGGCGCGGGTCTGCCTCGGCGTCATCGCCGGCCCCCACGGTGTGCGCGGTCTGGTGAAGGTGAAGAGCTTCACCGAAGTGCCGGAGGACGTGGCGGCCTACGGGCCGGTCACCGACGAGAGCGGCGGACAGCGCTGGACCCTGGAGCCCGTCGGCCAGGCCAAGGGCGCCGTCCTCGTGCGGCTCGCCGGGGTCAAGGACCGGAACCAGGCCGAGGCCCTGCGCGGCACGCGGCTCTACGTGGCGCGTAGCGCCCTGCCAGAAGTGGCGGAGGACGAGGTCTTCTACCACGCGGATCTGATCGGCCTCGCGGCCGAGGCCCCCGACGGCCGGCCGCTGGGCCAGGTGAAGGCGGTGGACAACTACGGCGCCGGCGACCTGCTGGAGATCGTCGGTCCTGACGGCGAGAGCCTGCTGCTGCCCTTCACCCGGGCGGTGGTGCCGGAGGTCGATCTGGCCGCGGGCCGGCTGGTGGTGGTGGCGCCCGAGGAGGTGACGGTACCGCCGGACGGCGATGCCGAAGAGGGCCGGGACGGCTGACCGGAGCGCGGTTTGGGCTGGACCGGTAGCCGCGCGGAAAAGCGGCGCTTTGGGCTGGACAAACCGGCCTTCGGGCGCCATAAAGCGCCGCCTCGCGCTCGGTTCCGGGCCCGGTTTGGTCCAGGACCCGGGCCGGGGTCGCGGAGAGCGTCGGGAGAGGAGGTCCCATGGCGGCATGGCGATCGCTGGTCCTGACGATCTTCCCGGAGATGTTTCCGGGGCCGTTGGGGCAGAGTCTGGCGGGAAAGGCCCTGGATAAGGGCCTCTGGGCGCTCGATGTTCTGGACATCCGGAACTTCGCGCGCGATAAACACCGCAGCGTCGACGACACCCCTTTCGGGGGCGGCGCGGGCATGGTGATGCGGCCGGATGTGGTGGATGCGGCCCTCTCTGCGGCCCGCGAGAGTTGGAGCGGCGGCGCAACGGGATCAGAGGGCGAAGCTCCGGTCCTGTACCTCTCGCCCCGGGGGCGTCTGTTGACGCAGGACGTGGTGCGGGATTTGGCGGCGGGGCCGGGTGTCACCCTGCTCTGTGGCCGCTACGAAGGGGTGGACGAGCGGGTCCTGGAGGCCCACGGCACTCTGGAGGTCTCGGTCGGCGACTACATCCTGTCCGGCGGCGAGACGGCGGCCCTGGTGCTGATGGACGCGGTTGTACGCTTGCTGCCAGGCGTCATGGGGAACGCAGACAGCCCGGGCGAGGAATCGTTCGGGGCGGAAGCTTTTGAGGGGCTGCTGGAGTACCCCCTCTACACGCGGCCAGCCGACTGGCAGGGCCGCCCGGTGCCGGAGGTGCTGACCTCGGGGCACCACGAGAACATCCGCCGCTGGCGTCAGGCCCGCGCGGAGGAGATTACCAGGCAGCGCCGCCCGGACCTCTGGGCGCGCTACACGAAGGACAAAGGCTAGCGCCTCAGGTGGGTTTGAGGCGCGGCATGTTGGTTTGAGGAATGAGAGCCATGAACGTCATCGAACAGATCGATCAGGAACAGCTCGGCAAGCTGACCGCCGACCGTGAACCCCCGGCCTTCGCCCCGGGCGACACGCTGCGGGTCAACGTGAAGGTGCGCGAGGGCAGCCGCGAGCGCGTCCAGGCCTTCGAGGGTGTTTGCATCGCCCGCCGCAATCGCGGCCTCAACTCCGCTTTCACCGTGCGCAAGATTTCCTATGGCGAAGGCGTCGAGCGCGTGTTCCCGCTCTACAGCCCGCGCATCGATTCCATCGAGGTGGTGCGCCGCGGCGACGTGCGCCGGGCCAAGCTCTTTTACCTGCGCGGCCGCACCGGCAAGGCGGCGCGTATCCGCGAGCAGACCACCGGCCACAGCGGCAAGCTGGAGGCGGCGGCCAAGCAGGAGGCCGCCAAGGCCAAGGCCGAGCGCAGCAAGTCCAAGAAGGCCGGGAAGGGCGAGGGCTGAGGCGCCCCTCGGGCCGGAGAAGTCCGCCGGGCGACCGCACCATCCCGCGCTTTGCCATTTAGGCCGAGGGCCCGTCAGGACGCTGCTAGAGTGCGCCGGCGGGCCCTTCGCATTTCCGCCGGTCCAACAAGAACAAGAACCGATCGAGGAACGAGAACGGAATGTCCGCGCAAGCACCCCAAGGGCCGCGTACCCTGTTTGACAAGATCTGGGACAGCCATCTGGTGAACCGGCAGGACGACGGCACCTGCCTGATCTACATCGACCGGCACCTGGTGCACGAGGTGACCAGCCCCCAGGCTTTCGAGGGGCTGCGCATGGCCGGCCGCGAGGTGCGCCGTCCCGAGGCGACCCTGGCGGTGCCGGACCACAACGTGCCGACCACTGACCGCTCCAAAGGCATCGAGGACGAGGAAAGCCGCATCCAGGTGGAGACCCTGGAAAAGAACTGCGCCGACTTCGGCGTGCCGATCTTCGACATGAACGACGTGCGCCAGGGCATCGTCCACATCATCGGGCCGGAGCAGGGCTTCACCCTGCCGGGCATGACCATCGTCTGCGGCGACAGCCACACCGCCACCCACGGCGCCTTCGGGGCCCTGGCCTTCGGCATCGGCACCTCCGAGGTCGAGCACGTCCTGGCCACCCAGACACTGATCCAGCAGCCGGCCAAGAACATGCGCATCTCCGTCGACGGGGCGCTGCCCCTCGGCGTCACCGCCAAGGACCTGATCCTCGCCATCATCGGCAAGATCGGCACCGCCGGCGGCACCGGCCATGTCATCGAATACGCCGGCCAGGCGATCC
>NZ_JANQOI010000088.1 GCF_028289705.1 Pelagibius sp. | reverse complement strand
ACGCGGTGCAGGCCCATGCCGAGAGCTACGTCGGCCTGGTGGAGGCCGGCGTCGGTGTGGTGCCGGCCTGGGGCGGCTGCAAGGAACTGCTGAGCCGGCTGGCCCGCGATCCGCGGCGGCCCAAGGGCCCCATGCCGCCGGTGGCCAAGGCCTTCGAGACCATCGGCATGGCGCAGGTGGCGAAGTCCGCTTTCGAAGCCAAGGAGATGGGTTTCTTGCGCGGCGAAGACCTCGTCACCTTCAACCGCGAACGCCTGCTGGCCGACGCCAAGAAAAAGGCGCTTTCCCTGGTGGAGGGCTACGCGCCGCCGGAGCCCCTGGAACTGACGCTGCCCGGGCCCTCCGGCAAGGCCTCCCTCGCCTTTGCGCTGCGCGATCTCTACGCCAAGGGCCTCGCTACCGACCACGACATGGTGGTGGCCGGCGAACTGGCGGACGTGCTGACCGGCGGCGATGACGCGGACCTGACCGAGCCCCTGAGCGAAGACGTCGTGCTGAAGATGGAGCGCGAGGCCTTCATGCGGCTGGTGCGGACCCCCGGTACCCTGGCGCGGGTCGAGCACACGCTCGAGACCGGCAAGCCCCTGCGCAACTAAAACCTCTGCGGAACTAGGAAGAGAATTCGAGGACCCTGATCATGGTTAGCTATACCGCTCCCTTGGACGATATCCGCTTCGTGCTCTACGACCTGCTGGACTACGACGGGCGGATCGCCAGCCTGCCGGGCTTCGAGGAGGCCGGCCGCGACCTGGTCGACGCGGTCATCGAAGAGGGCGCCAAGTTCTGCGAGAACGAACTGCTGCCGCTGAACCGCTCCGGTGACGAGGAGGGCTGCAGCTTCGAGAACGGCGTGGTGCGCACGCCCAAAGGCTTCAAGGAACTCTACGAGACCTTCTGCGAGGGCGGTTGGAACGGACTGGCGCTGAGCCCCGAGCACGGCGGCCAGGGCCTGCCCAAGACTCTGCAGTTCGTGCTGACCGAGCTGATCTGCTCCACCAACCTCAGCTTCGGCATGTATCCCGGCCTGACCCACGGCGCCTGCAACGCGTTGGAACTGCACGGCAGCGAGGAGCTGAAGGCGACCTTCCTGCCCAACATGATTCACGGCCGCTGGACCGGGACCATGTGCCTGACCGAACCGCACTGCGGCACCGACCTGGGGCTGATCCGCACCAAGGCGGAGCCCAACAGCGACGGCAGCTACAAGATCTCCGGCACCAAGATCTTCATCTCCGCCGGCGAACACGATATGAGCGAGAACATCGTTCACCTCGTTTTGGCCAAGTTGCCCGACGCGCCGGAAGGCTCCAAGGGCATCTCGCTCTTCATCGTGCCGAAGTTCCTGGTGAAGGCGGACGGCAGCCTCGGTCCGCGCAACGGCGTGGCCTGCGGCTCCATCGAGCACAAGATGGGTATCAAGGCCTCCTCCACCTGCGTCATGAATTTCGACGAGGCCGAGGGCTATCTGGTGGGCGAGCCCCACACCGGCATGGCCAAGATGTTCACCATGATGAACGTGGCAAGGCTCGACGTCGGCATGCAGGGCCTGGGCCTGGCGGAAACCGCCTATCAGTCCGCCGTCGCCTACGCCAAGGAGCGCCTGCAGGGCCGCTCCCTCGCCGGCCCGCAGCATCCCGACAAGCCCGCCGACCCGATCATCGTGCATCCGGACGTACGCAAGAACCTGCTCACCATGAAGGCCTACAACGAGGGCGCGCGGGCACTCGCCTTCTGGGTCGCCATGGCCGTCGACATCGCCGAGAAGCACCCGGACGAGGCCGCCCGGCAGGAGGCCGACGACCTGGTCGCGCTGATGACGCCGATCATCAAGTCCTTCTTCACCGACCAGGGTTTCGAGAACACGAACCTGGGGGTGCAGGTCTTCGGCGGTCACGGCTACATCCGCGAATGGGGCATGGAACAGTTGGTGCGAGACGCCCGCATCGCCCAGATCTACGAGGGCGCCAACGGCATCCAGGCGCTGGACTTGGTGGGCCGCAAGCTGGGCCAGAACATGGGCCGCCTGCTGCGCCGCTTCTTCCACCCGGTGCAGGATTTCGTCGAGGAGCATCAGACCGACCCGCAGATGGCCGAGTTCGTGGCGCCGCTGGCCAAGGTGCTGAGCCGCCTGCAGCAGTCCACCCTCTGGATCGCCCAGCAGGGCCTCAAAGATCCTGAGGAGGCGGGGGCGGCGGCCACCGACTACCTGAACCTCTTCGCCCTGACGGCGCTGGCCTACATGTGGGCGCGCATGGTGAAGGTGAGCCTGGTGCAGGCAAATGGCGAGATGTCCGAATTCCACGAAGCCAAGCTGGCCACCGCCCGCTTCTTCTTCCAGCGCCTGCTGCCGAGAAGCTCCGGCCTCTTCGCCGCCATCATGGCCGGCAAGGCCCCGCTCATGGACATGAAGGAAGCGGCGTTTTAGGGGGTAACCGTCAGGTCCCCCTCACCCAGCTTCGCCTAAGCTCGGTCTCCGACCTCACTAAGGCTCCGCAACCCTCTCCCGCCAGGGGAGAGGGCTGTTTTGGGTCCCTCTCCCCAGCGTGGGAGAGGGAGGGGCCCGCGTCAGCGGGAGGGTGAGGGGGGCTTTGGTTCCCTTACCCCCGCTCGATGCGGAACTGGTAGCAGTTGTTGCTGGCCGAGCGGACGTGGAGGTAGGCGATGTCGGGCCGTTCCAAGACCTTCGCGGAAACCGCTTCGATGTCCTTTGGCGCCACTGACTGGCCGGTGCCGTAGACGATGCGGTCGTCCGCGCCGTAGCCACGGATGAGCACGGCCTCGCGCTTGCCCAGGTAAGCCGGCACGGCGGTCTCCTGGGCATAGCGCGGACAGGCTTCGGCGTGGAGAAAGAGCGGCCCGACTTCCGCATAGGGCTGGGCCGCCGGGAAGGGGCGGTGGGCGAGCACCAGCATGGGTTCCTCCGCGCCGATGTCGTCCAAACAGTGGCGGCAGGGGTTGCCGCCGCCGTCGGAGAGCTGGCGTTCGGGCCGCTGGCCGTTGGCGTCCCTGCCGCCGTTGCGAAGATCCTTCACGGTCTCGCTGTGCAGGGCGACGACTCGTAGCGTGGTCATGGGTCCGGCTTTCCTTGGGTGATCCATGACCCGATAAGGCCAGATCCCGCCGGTGTCGTTCTATCCGCTTCTTGCGCGCCGTTCAGGACGTCCTGAAGAGCGCACTATCTGCGACCCCGTCGAAGATGAACTGCACTGCCAAGGCCGCCAGAAGCACACCGGCGACACGGGAGACAACGTGCAGTCCGGTCACCCCCAGCAGGCGTTGGACCTGGCCGGTGAGAAGCAACAGCACAAAGGTCAGCAACAACATGGCCGTGAGGCAAGCCACGACCACGGCGATGTGGGTCCAATCCCCTTCCGCGTCTGCCACCAGCAGGATGGTCGCACCCATTGTACCGGGCCCGGCGATCAGCGGGGTCGCCAAGGGAAAGACCGAGATGTCTTCCTTTGCCGTTGC
The DNA here is from genome assembly GCF_028289705.1 of Pelagibius sp. GTDB lineage: Bacteria > Pseudomonadota > Alphaproteobacteria > Kiloniellales > Kiloniellaceae > Pelagibius. Next base: position 44,883 of record NZ_JANQOI010000088.1, on the reverse strand, counting down.
CTCCCGGTTTTCCTCTGCCGTTGTGGTCACCGCGCCGGAGGACCTGGCAAAGACCATGTCGATGGCCATCAGCAGCAGGAGAACGCCGCCCGCGGTTCTGAGCGCCGGCAGCGTAATGCCGAAGAGCGCGAGAAGAGAGTCGCCGAAGGCTGCAAAGGCCAGCAGGATGGCGAGCGCGATCAAGGTTCCCTTGAGGGCGATAGCGCGACGCTCTGCTGGGGTGTTGTTCGGAGTAAGGGCGGCGAAAAGCGCTGCCACATCGGGCGGGCCGATGGTCGCAAAGAAGGTGGCGGAGGAGACGAGGGCGATTTCGAGCATGGTGACTGACACGGCTTTGGACGATCGTATTTTGGCTGTCGTATGTGGTGTCGTCCAGGAGCTTCATTCTGCGGATGAGGTGGGGGTCAAACGGGCGAGGGCTTGCGCCCTGCCGGGCAAGTCGCCCTTTTGCCAAAGGTTGGGCGAACAGGGAGAGCGGCCATGACCGATACGATTCGCCACTGCAGCGCGCCCCTTGACATCCTTCGCGGGTTCACTTATCTGATTTCATATCAATTGCTATGAAATGGAACTGATCATGGCGCGCCCGAAGGAATTCGAACCCGAAGAGGCCCTGGAAAAAGCCATGCACCAGTTCTGGGTTAAGGGCTATCACGACACCTCCATCCGCGATCTGGTGGAACGGACCGGGGTGAATTACTACGGGCTCTATGGCGAGTTCGACAGCAAGCACGGGCTCTTTCTGGCCGCTCTGGACCACTACCAAAGAACCGTCACCGCCGAGGCGCTGGGCGAACTGAGAAAGTCCGGCCCGATGCGGCGGGCAATCACCCGGACCTTCGAGCGCTTGGCCAAGGCCACCCTGACGCCGGATGGCCGTGTCGGCTGTCTGATGTGCAACACCGCGGTGGAAATGGCGCCAAGCGACCCGGAGGCGGCGGAGAAGTTCAAGGCGCACACCAAGCTGCTGCGAGATGCTTTCCGCGCGAAGTTGGCCGAGGGCCAGCAGGCCGGCGAGCTGGCTGCCGACAAGGATGTGGGGGCTCTGGCCGAGTTCCTGGCGACGACGGTCTACAGCGCCGGCTTTCTCACCCGTTCGGGCTTTGGCGAAGCCTATGTCGCCCGCCACATCCGCACCGCCCTGACGGCCCTGGGGTAAAAATTTTTGTCCAATTTCATATCAATCGATATGGAATGACAGAGGAGGTCGAAGGTGTCCGGTTTGCGGAGTTCATCGAACCCGAACCCGGTCGCCGCAGACCCAGAGGAGGAGATGATGACCGACACCTTGCAGTGGGCCGAGCGCGGCCTCAGCTTTTCCGACGGCAGCCGCCTGGCGGACTGGGTGAAGATCGAGGAGAGCGGTGTCTGGCACTGGCAGTATGACACCCACGAGCTGACCTTCGACATTTACGAGCACGATGGCCAGTACTGGAAACTCTACCGCGCCCGCTTCGTGCCGGAAGGCGAACGGGACTATGCCTACGGCTTCGGCGGCCAGGCCTGCCGCATGGCCTTGGTGGAATACAAAGAACAAACACGCTCGCTCCATTCCTCCAAGCTGATGCGCCGGGGCGAGCGGGAGTGGGTGCGCACCTACGAGGTCGACGAGTCCATTCACAGAGTCCTCAAGGCCGGCCGCCGCGATGCCAGGTACGGCGAACCCTACGGCCCCAAGTCTGCGGCCGCATGACGGCCGCCCGAATCCGAACCGAAGGAGATCGTCATGTCCAATCCGGTCTGTCTCATCACCGGTGTCGGTGATTCCACCGGCGCAGCCCTGGCCCGGCGCTTCACCGAGGGCGGCTATCGCGTCGCCATGATCGCCCGCAATGCGGAGCGCCTGGCGGCGCTGGAACAGGAAATCGAGGGCGCGAGAGGCTTCGTCTGCGACGTCAGTGATCTGGAGAAGCTGACCGCCACGGTGGAAGAAATTCAAGAGAGCATGGGGAAGCCGGCGGTGCTGATCCACAACGCCGTCTCCCATACCTTCGATACCTTCCTTGACGCCGATCCCGAAGACCTGGAGCGGAACTTCCGGGTCAACACGACGGCCCTGCTCTATCTCGCCCGGGCGCTGGCCCCCGACATGATTGCAGCCGGCAAGGGCGCCATCATGGTGACCGGCAACACCGCCTCCCTGCGCGGGGTTGCGAACTATGCGCTCTTCGCGCCGACGAAAGCGGCGCAGCGCATCCTGGCCCAGTCGCTCGCGCGCGATCTCGGGCCCAAGGGCATTCATGTCGGCTACGTCACCATCGACGCCGCCATCGATGTCACCTGGCTCGGCTCGGAGGAAGAGCGGCCGTCCTGGCTGACGCCGCCCGCGGACTGGGCCTGGCCGAAGGAGGACTATTACGCCAAACCCCCGGCCATCGCCGAAGAGGTCTACCACCTCGCACACCAGGACCGCTCCACCTGGACCTTCGACCTGGTGATCCGGCCCTTTGCCGAAACCTGGTGAGAGGGCGGTTTCCAGGCGACTTCCTTTTGAGAGGCCGCCGCGTGAACGAAAGCCAAGACCATGCAGCTCTCCATGACTCCCTTCCTCCTGGCGATCCAGCTCGGTTTCCTTCTGGTGCTGGCCCGGCGCAGCGAGCGGCTCGCCCCGGCGGACGGATCGATGGCTCCGGTCCATCTCTTCGTCCTCTGGATCGCGGCCTATGGGGTCGTCACCAGCGTCCTCGGCGCCCAGGGGTTCTACATCAGCGAGGAAATGCTGCGGCTCTATCCCGCATTCTGGCTGCAGGTGGTAACCGTGGCGGTCGCGGTTGTTCCGGTCGTCCTCTTTGCCGGTCTGCGAGACGGGCTGCGCCGCATTGTCGACAGCACACCGCTGCATTGGTTCGCCGGGTTCCATGCCCTGCGGATCACCGCCCTGGGCACCGCGGCCAAGACCCTGCAGGGCGAGTTCCCGCTCTACTTCGAAGTCCTGGTCGGCCTGCCGGACCTGCTGTTCGGGCTCTCCGCCCTCTGGGTCGCCGCGCGCCTGAAGCAGGCTCGCCTGGGCAAAAGAGGGTTTCTCTGGTGGAACCTCATCGGCGCTTTGATCATCGTGCCCTCCGCGCCGATCCTCATTCAGCTCGGCCTGCCAGGACCGCTGCAGGTCTTCAACGGCCTGCCGGATGCGCGCGCCGTGCTCGCCTATCCCATGTCCATTGCGCCGATGATCGTCGTGCCGCTGTTCGTGCTGGCGAACCTCTTGCTGGTCTGGCGCCTTTGGGAGCGGGCCGGCCCCGTCAAAACATGAAAGGCTCTATAGAACGTCCGTCTGGACTTTGCGGGCCTCTGTTTCCAGCCAGTCGCAGAAGACCTTAACCTTTGGCCGTGCCTCGGCGCCGGGCGGCGTGACCAGGTAGTAGGCACCGTCGCTGGGCACCCGCAGATCGAAGGGCTCCACCAGGCGCCCGGCCGCGAGGTCGTCGGCCACCAGCACCCATTGGCCGAGCGCCACGCCCTGGCCCTCGATAGCGGCCTGCATCATCAGGCCGGCATCGCTGAACTGCGGACCGCGGCGCTGGGCGAGGGTTTCCAGACCGGCTGCCTTCAGCCATTTGATCCACTCCGGGCTCATCAGCCGCAGCATGGTGTGGTGTTGCAGGTCTTCCGGCTGTTTCAGGGGGCGCGGCCCGTGCAGCAGGGCGGGGCTGCAGACCGGAAAGAGCTCCGTCGTCATCAGCCGCGTTGCCGAGACTCCGGGCCAGCTCCCGCCGCCGAAGCGCACCGCCACGTCGATGTCGTCCTCGCCGAAGTTGGTGAGCGCGTTTGAGGAGGAGAGGCGGACGTCCAGGTCCGGCTGCAGCGCCTGGAATCCGGCCATGCGGTGGACCAGCCATTTGGCGGCAAAGGAGGGGGTGGTGGCGATGGTCAGGCGCCCGCCGCGGTCGGCGCCACGGGCCTGTCGCGTGGCGGCGGCGATCTGGTCGAGGGCCGGGCCGAGGGCCTGGGCATAGTCCCTGCCGACGGCGGTCAGGGCGATGCCCCGCGGGCGGCGCAGGAACAGGCCGACGTCCAGCCGGTCCTCCAGGTGGCGCACCTGCTGGCTCACTGCCGCCGGGGTGATGTGGAGTTCCTCAGCCGCCTGGGTGAAGCTGCCGTGGCGTGCCGCCGCCTCGAAGGCGCGCATGGCGATCAGGGGCGGCAGGTCGCGGGCCATGATCTTCTCATTTGACTAAGCCAAACTTAGCCTCACCTTAGATCTTATCGTTTGTCAAGCTGGGGCATCGGCGCCATCTTGCCCTTGCACTCCCCAAGTGAGTGGCCGCTTTCCTCCCATCCAAGAGATCGGCCACATGTTTCGGATCCGCGTGACGGAAAGCACCGCCCTTCGCTCTTCCGTCACGCGGTTTCCGTTTGAGGAGCGCGCCTTCGGATTGCCGCCGGGGGGGCCGATGCCTGGTACAGCAGTCATTAAGTTGTGCTTTAAAGCGGCCCCGGTGTACCCTCGCTAGGACCGGGCCGACCCCCTGACGGCCCGCAAGACCCGCCCGCCCTTTCGCCCCCTCCGACCGCAGAGGAGTCAGCCATGTCCGCTTTCGCGCCCTATCTCGCCCGCCAAGAGCGCTACGACGCCATGACCTACAATCGCTGCGGCCACAGCGGGCTGAATCTGCCGGCGATTTCCCTCGGGCTGTGGCACAACTTCGGCGGCGACCGCCCCTTCGAGACCGGGCGCGCCATTTGCCGCCGCGCTTTCGACCTGGGGATCACCCACTTCGACCTTGCCAACAACTACGGTCCGCCGCCGGGCTCGGCCGAGGCCAACTTCGGGCGCATGCTGGCCCGCGACTTCGCGCCCTACCGCGACGAATTGATCATCTCCACCAAGGCCGGTTACGACATGTGGCCGGGCCCCTACGGCATCTGGGGCAGCCGCAAATACCTCCTGGCCAGCCTCGACCAGAGCTTGCAGCGCATGGGGTTGGACTACGTGGACATCTTCTATTCCCACCGCGTCGACCCCGACACGCCCCTGGAGGAAACCATGGGAGCCCTCGATTCCGCGGTGCGCCAGGGCAAGGCGCTCTACGTCGGGATCTCCTCCTACGGTCCGCAGAAAACCCGGGAGGCGGCGAAGATCTTGCGGGAGTTGGGCACCCCCTGCCTGATCCACCAGCCGAGCTATTCCATGCTCAACCGCTGGGTCGAAGAGGAGGGGTTGCTCGATGTGCTGGAAGACGAAGGGATCGGCTGCATCGCCTTCTCGCCGCTGGCCCAGGGCCTGCTGACCGACAAGTACCTGAAGGAGGTGCCGCAGGACAGCCGGGCCGCCGCCGACAAGTCGCTGAGACCCGACCACATCGGCGAGGAGAATCTGGCCAAGGTGCGCGGGCTCAACGAGATTGCCCAGCGCCGCGGCCAGAGCCTGGCGCAGATGGCCCTGGCCTGGGTGTTGCGCGACCCGCGGGTCACCACCGCGCTCATCGGCGCCAGCCGCGTGGCGCAGGTGGAGGACTGTGTTGCCGCCCTCGATCACCTGACTTTCACCGAAGCCGAACTGGCAGAGATCGACGGACTTGCCACCGAAAGTGGCATCAACCTCTGGGCCGCGTCCAGCGCCCATGGCTGAGGCGGATCTGGACCCGAAATCGGCTGGAATCGCTCGCTTTTTTTGACCAAGGCTCTGGCAGAGAGTCCGGCCTGTGCTAGATTTCACACATAGGGAGTTTGGAATACCTAGGCTCGGCCGCCGCCTGAGAACGGTCGTTGCAAAGACCGCAGGGTCCGGGCCTATGGGGGATGGGAAGCCATGATCTCAGGCATGGAAAGCCAGAGCCTGCACCTGCTTCTGGAGCACTACCTGGAAGCCAGGGGGGACCGGCGCATGCCGGCCCGCGGCGACATCGATGCCACCCGCCTGGGCCCGGTGCTGCCGATCATCTGGGTCAATGCCTATGAAACCGACGCCGGGACCTTTCGCTACCGCCTGGCGGGGGAGGAGGTGAACGCGATCTTCGGGGCACCCATCGCCGGCCGCCTGCTCTCGGACTTCGTCAGCGGCGAGCGCTTCGATCAGGTGAACGGGAATTTCCTGCGGGTCGTCCGCGAGGAGCAGGCGATGCTGGCGCGCGGGCCGATGTATCGCTGCGCCGACCGCATCGCCCTGGGCGAACGGCTGGCTTTGCCGCTGTCCAGCGACGGCACGACCGCCGACGGCATCATCGGCGCCACCGCCCGCAACTCCCTGGTGGACTTCGACGCCGTGCAACTGACCGCGCAGACCGTGACCTTTCTCCCCGTCGACGACCTCAGCCGGAACAGCGGCGGCCTGGCCGCGGGAAGCCACGGCAGCTAAGGCTGGTCCACCGCGCGCGGTCAATCCGTTGCTTTCCTGACGAGGTTCAATCTCAGATGGTGCGGCACCCGTGCCTCCAACAGCCGCACCAATGCCGGATCCATGTACGCGTAGTCGTCGGGTATGCCCAGGACGACGAGCCGCTTGTCCTTGAGCAGCGGCCGGAACCTGTCCATCAGCCTGTTGCGATGGGGCTTCTCCATCGCAAAGACGATGTCGGCCCATTCGATCAGGTCACCCGAAACGGGCGTTTCCGCATCGTTGTTGGTGCCGGCGGAGATCGCCTCGATCCCTTCGTATTGCGAGAACACCGCCTCTGCCGTCGGGCTGCGCAAACGGTTCTGACTGCAAACGAAGAGCAGGCGTTTCACGGTTTCGTTTGCGGCACCGTCACCCCACCGGTCGGCCGGTGAGCGGATAGGCGGGGTCGTTATAGCCGGGGCTCGAGGGGTGGCCCGGCGGGACCAGGGAATTCAGCAACGCCTCGTCCTCCTCATCGAAGCCGTGCTCCAGTGCGCCGAGATAGCCCTCCCAATGCTCCAGGGTGCGCGGGCCGGCGAGCACCGAGGTGACGATGGGGTTGGCCAGCACCCAGTTGACGGCGAAGTCGGCGGCCTTCATGCCCTTGGCCTCGGCGTGGGCCTGGATCTTCTGGGCGATGACCATGGACTCCTCGCGGAACTCGGTTTGCATCATGCGCTTGTCGTTGCGCGCCGCGCGGGTGCCCTCCGGCGGAGCTTCGCCGGGCGCGTATTTGCCGGTCAGGACGCCGCGGGCCAGCGGGCTGTAGGGCACCACGCCCAGGCCGTAGTGTTCGCAGGCCGGCAGGATCTCCACCTCCGGCACCCGGGTCATGGCGTTGTAGTAGGGCTGGCAGACCACCGGCCGGTCGATCCCCGCCAGCTCCGCCAGACGGATCAGCTCGCAGATGCGCCAGGCGCGGAAGTTCGAGACTCCCCAGTAGATCGCCTTGCCGGAGCCGAGCACGTCGGCCACCGCGCTCACTGCTTCTTCAAGGGGCGTCGAATAGTCGTCGAGGTGCAGGTACCAGATGTCCACATAGTCGGTGTCCAGGCGGTCGAGGCTGTCCTCGATGGCCTGCAGCAGCCACTTGCGGCCGAGACCGGCGCTGTTGGCGTGGGTCTCGCGCACCGGGTTGCCGGCCTTGGTGGCCAGCACCCAGGAGTCGCGGTTCTTGGCGATGGCGCGGCCGACGATCTCTTCCGAGGCGCCCTTGGCGTACTGGTCGGCGGTGTCGATGAAGTTCACCCCGTGATCGCGGGCATGGTCGATGATGCGCCGCGCGCTGTCCTCGTCGGTCTGGTCGCCGAACATCATGGTGCCGAGGCAGAGGGGGGAGACGGTCAGGCCGCTGCGGCCCAGTTTGCGCATGTCCATGGGGGTCCTCGCGCCGTGGGTTGTGGCTTCGGGAGCCGGTTGGGTCTGGGATTGGGGCTGGAATGACGGGCCGGAAGTGTAGTCCGATCCGCAGGCCCCGGGCAACAACCGGCAACCGCCGGCAAGCTTTGTTGCTCGGCTGAAACAGCTTGGCCATTGGATTGCCGCCGGGCCCCGTGCTAATCCAGAGGCAACGAATAATGGTTTCCCTTGGAATCCCCGAACAGGAGCGAGGCCGTCATGCGTCTTGGAACCGTCCTAACGACACTCTCGTTTGCGCTGCTCGCCGCGACTGCGGCCCGGGCGGCGGACATCACCGTCGCGACCACCGCCATCGTCGAACACCCGGCTCTGGATGCCGCGCGCGACGGGGTGCGCGACGAACTGGCCGCCGCCGGCTACAAGGAGGGCGAGAACCTGCGCTTCCTCTATGAAAGCGCCCAGGGCAATCCGGCCACGGCGGCACAGATCGCCCGCAAGTTCGTCGGCGAGGCGCCGGATGTGATCGTGCCCATCTCCACCCCCTCGGCCCAGGCCGTGGTCTCCGCCACCAAAGACATCCCCATCGTGTTCACCGCGGTCACCGACCCGGTGGGCGCCAAGCTGGTGTCCAATGCGATGAAGCCCGGCGCCAACGTGACGGGCATGAGCGACCTTTCGCCCATCGGCAAGCACATGGACCTGATCAAGCGGATCACCCCGGATGCGGCCTCCGTCGGCGTGCCCTTCAATCCGGGCGAGGCGAATTCAGTCACCCTGCTGGCGCTGATCAAGGCGGAGGCGCCGGCCCGTGGCCTGACGGTGATCGAGGCGCCGGCCACCAAGTCCTCCGAGGTGCTGGGCGCCGCCCAGAGCCTGGTGGGCAAGGCCGACGTGATCTACGTGCCTACGGACAACACCATCGTCACCGCCCTGGAAGCGGTCATCAAAGTCGGCGTCGACAACAAGGTGCCGGTCTATGCCGGCGATACCGACTCGGTGCCGCGGGGCGCCATGGCCGCGCTGGGCTTCAACTACTACGACCTCGGCCGCCAGACCGGGAGGATGGTGCTGCGGGTGCTCAAGGGCGAGGCGCCGGGAGACATCGCGGTGGAGGGCGTGGAGATCACCGAGCTCTACGTGAACCCCGGCATGGCCGCGAAGATGGGCGTCACCATTCCCGACGCGCTGATCGAGGAAGCCAAGGAAGTGGTGCGCTAAGCGCACCGCTCCCTTAGCAGGCTGTTGAGAAAGCCGGTTTGGTGATTGACCTCGTGCTTCGAGACGCTTCGCTCCTCAGCATGAGGTCAATCAGGCTTACACCTTGCCTCACCCTGAGGAGGCCCCCGGATTGTTCAAAAGGGGGGCCGTCTCGAAGGGTGGTGTACCTTATGCAGATACTTTTTCAACAGCCTGTTGGGGCCGCAGAGCCGCACGCGGGTCTGAAGTCTCCATGAACCTCGTCTCTTTCCTCGGGGCGATCGAGATCGGCCTGGTCTACGGTCTCGTCGCTCTGGGGGTTTATCTCTCCTTCCGTATCCTGAACTTCCCCGACCTAACGGTGGACGGCAGCTTTCCACTGGGCGCGGCGGTGGCCGCCACTCTCATCGTATCCGGGGTCGATCCCTACGTGGCGACGGCGGTGGCGATGGTGGCCGGCGGCCTCGCCGGGCTGGTGACGGCGGTCCTGAACCTGCGCTTCGGCATCCTCCACCTGCTGGCCTCCATCCTCACCATGATCGCGCTCTATTCGGTGAACCTGCGCATCATGGGCCGGCCCAACGTCGCCCTGATCACCGAGCCGACGGTGCTGACCCCCTTCGAGGGGCTGGGGCTGTCGGGGCTCTATCTGAAGCCGATTGTCGGATTGGTCGTCGTGGTGATCGTTGCCGCGCTGCTGGCCTGGTTCCTGATCACCAGCTACGGCCTCGGCATGCGGGCGACCGGGGCCAACCCGCGCATGGCCCGGGCCCAGGGAATCGCGACGGCCCAGGTGACCGCTGTCGGCATGGCGGTCTCCAACGGCATGGTCGCCTTGGGCGGCGCGCTGTTTGCCCAGATGAACGGCTTTGCCGATATCACCATCGGCACCGGCACCATCGTCGTCGGTCTGGCGGCTGTGATCGCCGGAGAGGCGATCTTCCGGGTGCGCGGCGTGGTGGTTGCCGTGGTCGCCTGCCTGCTCGGCTCCATCATCTATCGCCTGGCCATCGCCCTCGCGCTCAACGCCGACGTCTTGGGCCTCAAGGCCAGCGACCTGAACCTGGTGACCGCGGTGCTGGTGGCCCTGGCGCTGATCCTGCCCGGCGCGCGTAATCCGCTGAAGAGCCTCTTCAAACGGGCGGCGCCGCCATGATCCGGGTGGAGGACATCCGCGTCACCTTCAACGCCGGCACCATCATGGAGACCCGGGCCCTGCAGGGGCTCTCGGCGGCCATCGATGCCGGGGAGTTCGTCACGGTCATCGGCTCCAACGGCGCCGGCAAGACGACGCTGCTGAACTGCCTCACCGGCGAGGTGGCGCCCAGCGCCGGACGCATCGTCATCGGCGACACCGAGGTGACCGGCTGGCCGGCCCCGCGCCGGGCGGCGCTGGTGGCGCGGGTCTTCCAGGACCCCCTGGCCGGCACCTGCGAGGGCCTCACCATCGAAGAGAACCTGGCGCTGGCTGCCGCCCGCGGTGTGCGCCGCGGCTTCGACAAGGCGCTTACCCAGCAGCGGCGCCAGGAGTTCCGCGACAAGATCGCCCGTCTCGGCCTCAACCTGGAAAACCGTCTCGGCGACCGCATGGGGCTGCTCTCCGGCGGCCAGCGCCAGGCGGTGAGCCTGGTCATGGCCACCCTGCGGCCGACCAGGATCTTGCTGCTGGACGAGCACACCGCCGCCCTGGACCCGCGCATGCAGGCCTTCGTCCTCGAACTCACCCGCGAACTGGTGGAGAGCGAGCGGCTGACCACTCTTATGGTGACTCATTCCATGCGCCAGGCCCTCTCCTTCGGAACCCGCAGCCTGATGCTGCACGAGGGCCGGGTGGTGCTGGACGTGAAGGGGGAGGAGCGGTCCCGCCTGGAGGTCGCCGACCTCATGGCGCTCTTCGCCAAGGTGCGCGGCGAGGAACTGGACAGCGATTCCCTGCTGCTGAGCTAGGCCCTAGGAATTATACAATTGTAAAATCCTAGGCTATACTCTTGGCGCCGTTCAAGACCGCACCTGGAGCCGGCGCCATGTCCGAGCCTGTGAAGATCCGCAAGATCGGGAACTCCCTGGGAGTGACCCTTTCCGAGCACGTCCGCGCCATGGGCCTGAAGGAGGGCGACAGCCTCTATGTGGTGAAGACCCGCGATGGTATCGAACTCACGCCATACGACCCTGACTTCGCCGAGGCTCTGGACGCCGCCGGCGACTTCATGCGGCGCTATCCGAACGCCATGAAAAAACTGGCGGAATGAGTGACTACCGCTGGCTCACACTGGCGATGGTGGAGGCCTTTCATCGCCAGTCCATCGCGCGCTTTGGCGGGATCGACGGGGTCCGCGATCTTGGGCTGCTGGAAAGCGCGTTGGCCCGGCCGCAGCACCGCGCGACCTATGAACAGGACGCCTCGGTCTTTGCGCTGGCGGCCGACTACTGCCTGGGCATCGTCCGCAATCATCCCTTTCTGGACGGAAACAAGCGCAGCGGCGTTCTTGCCGGCGCCGTGTTCCTGGACTTGAACGGTTATGCTTTTGAACCGGAGGAAACCGAGATCGTGCAGGTGATCGTCGGCCTGGCGGCGGGCGAGATCGACTCCGCCGTTCTGGCCCAATGGTTCGAGGACTATTCGAAACCCAGGTCCCCGAAGTAGCACAGTCGACTGCTCCCGCCACGACGGCGAAATGAATGTCGACAGATTCTACTCCGGCTGGTCTTTCTTGGCCATCTCGCGGCGCAGGCGGTCCTGAAACTTGCCGCCGTCCTGGCGGGTTGTCAGGAACTGACGCACGGCTTCGCCCGCGGATTCGCGGTCATAGGGCTCCCAGCCGTCCACCTTGCGCAGGAAGTGGTTGATGGCGCGCGGGTCGATCCGGTCGCGCAGGGCGCTCAACTGCTGCAGCAGCTTGCGCCGGGGATCATCGGAAGACTTGCTCATCCCGATCTCCGGCTGCTGTCCGCTGCGGCTTCCGCCTGAGGGTAACCATGTCTCATTTTTGTCACTCTAGAAGGTCAAGCGGTAAGCTTTCGTTAACGCCTGAGGGCGCCCCGGCCCTGCGCAGACCCGGCTTGGCGGCTTGCTTGGGGGTCGGCCGGGTGGTAGAAATTGCTCCCGTCTTGATCAAAGATCACGCGATTTCAACCGGTTACGACTGAGTTCCAGGGATTTGGAACAAGCGCTGGCCGTCGGATCTTGACGCGGCGCGCTGAGCGGAAAATTCGAAGAGCAGACGAAAGCGTAGTTCGCAATGTCTTTAGGCCTCCATGAAAATCGGCTGCGCCGCCGTCGGCGGCTGTGGTGGGGTGTCATCAAGTGGGCGCTGGCGCTGGCGCTGATCATCGCCGCCGGAGCCTATTCCTACCGCATCGGATCCCAGCTCGCGGCGCGGGACGTGACCAAGGCCGAACAGCGCATCGCCGAACTCGCCAACGAGGTCTCCGGCCTGGAGCGTCAGTCCAGTGCGCTCGCGACCGAACTGGCCAAGGCGCGGAACGCGATCTCGGACTGGCAGGCGCGCTACGAGGAAGAGGTGCCCACCGGTTTCGTGCGGGAGCTGATGACCCTGGTGCAGCAGAAGCTCGAGGCCGGGGCGGACGAGGACCGTCTGGCCTTCCTGATCTCCGCGGCGGAGAACCCGCGTATCTGCGACGAGCAGCCGGAGACGAAGCGCTTCATCGTCACCACTTCCCTGCAGAAGGGCGCCAACGACGCGGTGAGCTTCGCCAACCGCAAGGTCACGGTGACCGCCAGCGGCACGGCCGCCCGCGATGCCGACGGCAACATCGAAGCCTGGTTCGATCCCAACCAGCCGATCACGGTCGCCTTCACCCAACTGGGTGGTGCCGCGGTGAAGACAGAGGGAAGCCTGCCCATCCACCACTCCCTGGTGATGGGCGACGACGAGTATCGCTTCACGATTCTGCCCGGCGCCCGCGGCTTCCTCAGCGTGACCGCCGACCGCTGCGACTACCCATGAGGGGCTGACCGCGAAGGTCGAGTCGGCTATTCCGCGCTGGCCAGGGCGGCCTCGCGCAGGCCGCTCAAGGTGGCGGTCGGCGTGATCGCTTCCGGATCGATCCGCAGTTCCAGGAGCGCCGGTTTGCCCGCGGCCTGGGCCCGCGCGAATGCGGCGGCGAAATCCTCCGTCCGCTCGACCACTTCGCCATGGGCGCCGAAGGCGCGGGCATAGGCGGCAAAGTCGGGATTGACGAAATCGGTGGCGGAGACGCGGCCGGGGTAGTGGCGTTCCTGGTGCATGCGGATGGTGCCCAGCATGTTGTTGTTGATCACCAGCACGATGATGTTGAGGCCGTACTGCACCGCCGTGGCCAGTTCCTGGCCGTGCATCAGAAAACAGCCGTCGCCGGCGAAGCAGACCACCGGGCGGTCCGGGTGGACGGCCTTGGCGGCCACCGCCGCCGGCAGCCCGTAGCCCATGGAACCCGACGTCGGCGCCAGTTGACTGCGGTAGCGCCGGAAGCGGTGGATACGCTGCAGCCAGGTGGTGTAGTTGCCGGCGCCATTGCAGAAGATGGTCTCCGGCGGCAGGGTCTTGTCCAGCCAGTCGACGATCTCGCCGAGCTGCAGCGGGCCGGGCATGGCGGTCGGCCGGTTGTGGGCGAGGTAGTCGGCCCGTGCCGCGGCGGTCCAGGCATCCCAGCGGCCGGAGTCCAGCGGCTCCATGACCGCCAGAGCCGCGGCGAAGTCGGCGCCGCCGGCCTGAATCGGCAGGTCGGGGCGGTAGACCCGGCCCAACTCCTCGGCGCCGGGATAGACGTGGACCAGGGCCTGTTCCGGGTTGGGGATCTGCATCAGGCTGTAGCCGCTGCTGGTCATCTCGCCGAAGCGGCAGCCCAGAAGCACCAGCAGATCGCTGTCCTTTACCCGCGCCGCCAGCTTCGGATCGATCCCGATTCCCACCTGGCCCACGTAGCAATCGTGATCGTTGTCGAGGTAGTCCTGGCAGCGGAAAGAGACCGCCACCGGCACGTGGTTGGCGGCAGCGAAGCCTTCCAGATCGCTCTTTGCCGCCACGGACCAGCCGCCACCGCCGACGATAATCAGCGGGCGCTCGGACTGTTCGAACTTTTGGCGCAGGGTGGCCAGTTGCTGCGGGGCGGGGTAGCCGGCGCTCGGCGTGTATGGCTTGGCCAGGGGCGGCGCCGGCAGGCTGGCGCTCAACATGTCTTCCGGCAGGGCCAGGACCACGGGGCCCGGCCGGCCCGAGGTGGCGGTGTGAAAGGCGCGGCTGACGAACTCCGGGATGCGCGCAGCCTCATCGATCTGGGCCACCCACTTGCTGAGTTCGCCGAACATACGTCGGTAGTCGATCTCCTGGAAGGCTTCCCGTTCGACCATGTCCCGCGCCACCTGGCCGATGAACAGGATCATCGGCGTCGAGTCCTGAAATGCGACGTGCACGCCGGCGCTGGCCGAGGTTGCGCCCGGCCCGCGGGTCACAAAGCAGATGCCGGGCTTGCCGGTCAGCTTGCCGTAGGCATCGGCCATCATCGCTGCGCCGCCTTCCTGGCGGCAGAGGTGAAAAGTGATCTCCTGAGTGTCGTAAAGGGCGTCGAGAACCGCCAGGTAGCTTTCTCCCGGCACGCCGAAGGCGCGGTCGACCCCCTCGGCCACAAGTTGATCCACCAGAATGCGCCCGCCGTTTGCCAGATTGCTGTCGCTCATGATCCGTCGTTCGTGTCTGTCACGTATCAAGGCCGTGAATCCGAGTTTCTTCCGGCCGAGTTGCCAGGACTCTAGAACGCGCTGGCGGCGCTTTCACTGCTTATTCGGCCCATGCTAGGCTTTTTCATCGGATTTCGCCGAACGGGGTGACATCGGTGCGCTTTCCTGCCTTTTTCGGCGTCCTTCTACTCTCAGCACTCTGGTTGGGTCTGTTCCTTCCGACCGCTGCGCTTGCCCAGACCACGACGGGGCCGGCGACCTCTTCGGTGCTGGTCGGGCAATGGACGCGCACCCTCGATCTGGTGGACCAGCAGTTGCGCCGCGCCGACACCACGGCGGAAAGTGCGCGCCGCTTTCTGGAGGTCACGGCGCGGGTGCGCGAGGAAGCCTCGGAAATCAAGGCGCTGGTCGAGGAGGAGATTGGCGGCCTCGAGCGGCGCCTGGAAGTCCTTGGCCCGGCGCCGGAATCGCCGGAGCAGGCCGAGGCGGAGGAGGTTGCCGAACAGCGCCAGGCTTTGAGCGATCAACTGAAGGGACTGAGGGCTCGTCTGGCGCAGGCCAATCTGGCCATTGTGCGCGCCGACGAACTGGACCGACTGGTGGGCTCGCTCTCCCAGAGGAAACGCTTCGAGGCGCTGTTCCAGGTCTATCCCTTTCCCTGGGCGCCGGGAACCTGGGCGCGCGGCGTTCCCGAATTCGTCGTGGTCGTCGAGAAGATCCTGCGATCGCCGGCGATCTGGTGGCAGGGGCTCGAAAACGATGAACGGCGCAATGCGGTTCTCTATCGAATCGCGATCCTGCTGACACTGGCCTTGTCGATCGGCTGGCTGCTGCGGCGTTGGCTGTTGTACCGCTATGACCGCGATCCCGCCCTCGCCGATCCGAGCTACGGCCGCCGGCTCATCGCATCCATCGCCAATGCCGTGGCCCGCGGCATCGTTCCGGCCCTTCTGTTCGGCGGACTGCTCTATCTCGCGGTTTCCAGCGGCGCGACGGAGCGCAGCCTCTTCGGAACGCTGGTGGCCCTCTTCTTTGCGGTGATGATCTTTTTCTCGCTGGCCTGGGCATTGCCCTATGCGGTGCTGTCGCCGGACATGCCCCAGTGGCGGCTGCTGCCGGTCTCGCCGGACAACGCCCGCATCCTGGGGCACCGCTTCACTCTGCTGGCCGCATTCTTCGCCTTCGAGATCTTCATGACCGAGGCGCATACGCAGATCGGTGTGACGAACACCTACTTCTCGCTTTCGACCTTCGTGCTGAACGCGCTGCCGGCGCTGGTGCTGATCGACATGACGCGCCGCCGCTGGTGGCTGATGGCCGCGCGGGAGAGCAGTCTGGACGAGCCGGGTCCCAGCGGCTGGAGCTGGGACGAGGAGGAAAATGACCATCTGACCTCGGGGCAGGAGGGGGCGCAGGAGCCGCGCACCGTCGTCCAGTCGAACTTCTGGAAGCTGATCCGCCAGTTGGTGATGATCTTGGCCGGGGCCAGTATTCTGGCCTCCCTGGCCGGCTACGCCGATCTCGGCGATTTCCTTCTCGCCAACCTCCTGCTCAGCGCCATTACCCTGGGCGGCATCGTGATTCTGCGCGGCCTGGGGCGCGAACTGGTCGGGGCCTTCCTGCGCTCCGATTTCATGCGCGACTATCTGGCCATCCGCCATGTCGCGCGGAGCCGGATCAAGTTCTGGCTGCGCGCCTTGCTCGACGCGATCTTCGCGGTGCTGGGCACGGTGCTGATCGCCGCCATCTGGTCTTCGCCCTTCGGCGAGTTCTGGTCCGAGGCGCGCAGCCTTCTGACCGGCGTCACCATCGGCGGCGTGACTATCGCACTGACCGACGTGCTGGCGGCGGTCGTTGTCTTCGGTTTCATCCTGCTGATCACGCGGCTGAGCCAACGCTTCCTGCGCAACAAGGTGTTGCCGGAGACCGGGTTCGATACCGGGGTTCAGCACTCGCTGACCGCCGGCTTCGGCTACGTGGGAATCATGCTGGCGGTGGTCTTCGGCATTTCGGCACTGGGGGTCGATCTCTCCAACATCGCCCTCATCGCCGGTGCGCTCTCGGTGGGCATCGGTTTCGGCCTGCAGACCGTCGTCAGCAATTTCGTCTCCGGCATCATTCTGCTGATCGAGCGGCCCATCAAGGTGGGCGACTGGGTGGTGGTCGGCGCCAACGAAGGCTTCGTCAAGCAGATCACCGTACGCTCCACGGAGCTGCAGACCTTCCAGTTCGCCTCGGTCATCATCCCCAATTCCGAGTTCATTTCGACCGCGGTAACCAACTGGACCCACAAGGACCACTATGGCCGCGTCGAGGTTCCCGTCGGGGTGGCCTACGGCTCCGACGTGGAAAAGGTGAAGTCGATCCTGCTGGCCTGCGCAGGCCGGCACGAACGGGTCCTGACCTCGCCGGAGCCCTTTGTGCTGTTCATGGACTTCGGCGCCAGCAGTCTCGACTTCGAGTTGCGCTGCTTCACCAACGACGTCAGCTACCGGGTGATCATCGCCAGCGATCTGCGATTCGAGATCGAGCGCCAGTTTCGCGAGCAGGGGGTGGAGATTCCTTTTCCTCAGCGTGTGGTGCATTTTGCCGATGGCAGCGCGGAGGCGCCAAACCCCAGGGAATCCGGGCCTTCCGCGTAAGCCCCGTCGCTTGGACAAAGGCCCGGAGCGGACTATCATCCTTGCATAGGGGAGCGCCGCTTCGGCCGCATTGTCTGCGCCGCCGTCGCCGGCAGCCATCTGCCCTCGGGGTGCGGCGATGGACGAGCAGTATCGACATCCCTTGCTTGAGCGCTTGCGCCAGGGCTTGGCGCAGGGCTCGCTGAGCCGGCGGAGTTTTCTCCGGGCCGCCACGCTGCTCGGCGTGTCGGCGCCACTCGCCTATACGATGGCGGGGCAGCCGGCGCGCGCCGGCGATGCCGCGGCGACGCGCCCGTCCAAGACACGCTCCGGCGGGCGACTGACGCTTGGCATGCGTGTCCAGGCGGTGGACGAACCGCACGCCCTCGGCTGGCTGTCGTCGGCAAATCTCGTCCATCAGGTCTGTCAGCCGCTGACCTGGATGGGATTCGACAGCGTGACGCGCCCACACCTGCTTGCGTCCTGGCGGGTCGCGCCCGACCTGCGCCGCTGGGATCTCTACCTGCGGCGCGACGTGACCTGGCACAGCGGGCGGGCTTTTACGGCCGACGACGTGATCTGGAACCTGCGCCGTCTGCTGGACCCGGCGACGGGCTCCTCGGCGGTCGGCCTGATGCGGTCCTACATGCTCGACGAGTCCTCTGGTCGGACCAGGTCGGGGCCCCCGCTGTGGGACGCCTCGGCGATCGAGAAGATCGACGACTTTCATGTCCGGCTGAACCTGAAGCGCCCGCAGATCGCGGTGCCCGAACACCTCTTTCACTACACCAACGTCATGCTCGATCCCGACGAAGGCGGACGCTTCGGCGTCGGGTCCAACGGGACCGGGCCCTTTGTCTTGGCAGAATTCGACGTCGGGGAGCGCGCGCTGTTCCGGGCACAGCACGGCCGCTCGGCCTTCGCCGCACACCTCGACGAGCTTCTCCTGATCGATCTGGGCGACGAGTCGGCGGCGGTCACGGCAGCGCTGGTGTCTGGTCAGGTCGACGGCGTCGATCGCTGCGACTACTCGGTGGCGGAGACCCTGGCGGACCATTCGGACCTGGAGGTTCACCGCACGGCAACGTCGGCAACGGCGATCCTGCAGATGGACGTGACCCGCCCGCCCTTCGACGACCCGCGTGTCCGCCGGGCCATGCGTCTGGCCGTCGACCCGGCGGAGATTACGCGCCTTGCCCTGCGCGGCTACGGCACCCCGGCGGAGCATCATCTGGTGGCACCCAGCCACCCGGACTATGCGCCGCTGCCGCCGATGCAGCGGGACCTTGCCGAAGCCCGCCGGCTGCTGGCCGAGGCCGGTCACCCCGGCGGCATCGACATCGAAATGACCTGCAAGAACTGGCCGGGTTGGGAGGCCGCGGCGGTACAGGTGATGGTGGAGCAGTATCGCGAAGCCGGCATCCGCAGCACCATCGACATCCTGCCCGCCGCCCGCTTCTGGGAGGTCTGGGACAAGGTGCCGCTGGCCTTCGTCGAATGGGCGCCGCGGCCGCTCGGCTTCATGCTGCTGGGGTTGACGGTGCGCTCCGGCGTGCCCTGGAACAGCACCGGCTTTTCGGACGCCGCCATCGACCAATGGCTGCTTGAGGCCGAATCGACCCTCGATCTGGAGGCGCGGCGCGCCATCATGGCGCGGGTCGAAAAGCGCATGCAGGATGTCGGTCCTATGGTGCAGCCTGCCTGGCTTTCGGTGGTCACGGTGATGTCGCGGCGGGTCCGGGGCTTTCGGCTGCATCCCACAACCCTGCTGTCGGCGGCCGACTACGCGATGGTTAATTAGCAAGGGCTTCAGAAATCCGGTTGCTTCTGTCGCCGGGACGCCTAAACTCCGCAGCCCCCGGGTGCAGGAGCCGCCAGATCGATCGAACCCCGGGGATGCACTGGGAGAGGCGCAATGCGAGACGGCTATGCCGGTGATCTGCGCCCGGCGGAAGCCTGGGCGCTGCTGAAGGACGATCCAAACGCGGTCCTGGTGGACGTGCGCACCGCACCGGAGTGGAATTTCGTCGGCCTGCCGCGGCTGGACAGCCTGGGCAAGGAGACGATCTGCATTTCCTGGCAGGTCTTTCCCCACATGGGCGTGAACGACGACTTCACCGAGGAGGTGGCCGCCCGCGGCGTCGGCAAGGATCAGCCGGTGCTGCTGCTCTGCCGCTCCGGCGTGCGCTCGCGCTCTGCCGCCATTGCGCTGACCGTTGAGGGTTTCGGGCCCTGCTACAACGTAGCCGAGGGCTTTGAGGGCGACCGCGACGGCGACCTGCATCGCGGCAGCGTCGGCGGCTGGAAGGTGGCGGGCCTGCCCTGGGCCCAGGGTTGAAGTGCGGGAAGGGTGACGCGGGACGGCGGAAAGGAAGACAAGACCGTGCCAAAGGATTCCAACTCAACGCGCCGCTGGCGCCCGCAGACCGAGATGGTGCGCGGCGGCCAGCTGCGCAGCGGCTTCGACGAGACCAGCGAGGCGGTCTACCTGACCTCCGGTTATGTCTATGCCTCGGCTGAGGAAGCCGAGGCCGCCTTCAAGGGCGACAAGGAACGCTTCGTCTATTCCCGCTACGCCAACCCCACGGTCTCCATGTTCGAAGACCGGCTGCGCCTGCTGGAGGGGGCCGAGGCCTGCCGCGCCACGGCCAGCGGCATGGGCGCCGTCTTCGCCTCCCTGCTCTGTCAGCTAAAGGCCGGCGACCGGGTGGTCGCTTCCCGCGCGCTCTTCGGCTCCTGCCATTACATCGTCTCCGAGCTCCTGCCGCGCTACGGCGTCGACACCCAGCTCGTCGACGGCACCGACCTCGCGGCCTGGGAAGCGGCCTTGGCCAAGGGTGCCACCAGCGTGTTCCTGGAAACGCCCTCCAACCCGACCCTGGAGATCATCGATCTGAAGGCGGTCTGCGATCTGGCCCATGGCGCCGGCGCCACTGTGGTGGTGGACAACGTCTTTGCCACCCCGATGCTGCAGCGGCCGCTGGATTTCGGCGCCGACGTGGTGGTCTATTCCGCCACCAAGCACATCGACGGCCAGGGCCGCTGCATGGGCGGCGCGATCCTCTCCAGCGAGGCCTTCATCAAAGACCATCTGCAGATGTTCTACCGCCACACCGGCCCCTCCATGAGCCCCTTCAACGCCTGGGTCATGCTGAAGGGTCTGGAGACCCTGGAACTGCGGGTCGAGCGCCACTGCGCCAACGCCCTGGCGGTGGCCCAGTTCCTGGAAGGACAGGCCGGGGTCGCCCGCGTGCTCTACCCCGGCCTCGACAGCCATCCCCAGGCGGCACTCGCCAAGCAGCAGATGAAGGGCGGCAGCGGCCTCGTCGCCTTCGAGCTGGAGGGCGGCAAGGAACGGGCCTTCCGCTTCCTGAACGCGCTGGAGGTGATCGACATCTCCAACAACCTGGGCGATGCCAAGAGCCTCATGACCCACCCGGCGACGACGACCCACCAGCGCCTCTCCCCCGAGGAGCGGGCGGAGCAGGGCATCGGCGACGGCCTGCTGCGGCTCTCCGTCGGCCTGGAAGACCCCGCCGATCTGATCGAGGACCTGGAGCTGGCGCTGAAGGCCTGACGCGCGCATAGGGCCAGCGGCTGGTCGATGGTTCCGAGAGAGTGCAGGTCGGCGGCATTACGCTTCGTACCGGGAATGTCGGATGGGCCTGTTTGACGAGTACATCCCAGACCCGCCGCTCGATTGCCCTGTCTGCGGATCGCCGCTCAACCGTTGGCAGGGCAAGGATGGCCCGAACGCTCTGATGGTCTGGAGGCAGGGCTGTGCAGGGCCGGTCGACCAGCGCGTCCCCGAGGAGTTAAGGCTGGACCCCGGCGAACTGGCCAAGCTTCGGCTTCCCGGGCAATTCACAATCTACACGCAGTGCTGTGGCGGGCGGTTCTTCGTGGAAGCCAGGTGTCGAACAGAAGACGGTATTTGGGCCCAGACCGACCTGATGACTGCCGAGAACGCCGTGCAGAAGACACGCGAAAGCCGTGGCGATTTCGAGGCGCGGCTTCGCTGGCTTCGAGGCGTGAACCACTAGGCGTTGCTTCCCTTCTGTTGCTGTGCTGCCGGGTCCTTCAATGGATTTGAAGGTCTGACGTCCGATCTCGCGGTGTTCGAAAGGAGCTCCCTGCTCCGACCTGACTTGGGGATTACCCGGAAATCAGGCATTCTGTGTAGAGAATCTCAATCTTGAGTTTCACCTCGGCGTTGCCTGGGGGAGATTTGTAGGGGGGTCGAAACATGGGGTTTTCGGAGAGCATGGCACGGAGTCTTGCCGCGGCGGCGATCCTTTGGCTCACGGGTTGCGCAGCGGCGGTGCAGGACCCGGCCGAGCCGGCGCCGGAGCGACTCGCTGCAAGCGTCGTGCTGCTCTACATGCCGGGCTCGACCCAGGAATTTAGGGAGGACCCTTGTAGTTGGAAGTCCGGGGAGATGCTCGGCCGCACGCCACTGTGGTTTCGCAGTTTGAATGGCACTGAAATCGGTGGCTGGCCGGTCTACGCGACGACCTACTGCACGCCGACGAAAGTCGGCATGTTCGATCACAAGACCAAAAGCGGCAAACTCAAGGTCGTCAAACGGGCCGAAGACATCTGCAATCGGGTTCGTGAACTGCAAAATAAGGGCGTGCCGCCGAACCGCATCTTCCTGGTCGGAAACTCGGCCGGCGCTTGGGCCTCGCTATTGGTCGCGGTGGACCATGCCGAAGAATTCAACGCCCTGATCGGAATGGCCCCCGCCTTTGCCGGACGCGAAGGTGGCCGGAAAGAGGGTTGGACGTGGGTGCGCGGCCAACAGATCGAAAAGATCAGTGCGGCGCCCGGGATCGACGGGCTCATCTTCGCCTTTGAAGGCGATCGCTTCGAGGGACCCGATGACCTTGACTTCCTGGACCGCATTGCGGACATCGAATTCGTGCCACTGCCCATCTACAACATGGATGGTCATTTGTGCGGACGGGGTGGATCAGCACACGCGCGACACCATCGCCCCTGCTTTGCCCGTTCGCAGCTTCCACGCATCCTGAAGTTCATCGAAGATCGCCTACCGGCCTCACCCGCAACAAGCTGAGCGTGCGCCTCTGCCGAAGCTGTCTGCTATACGGAGCCCTTCAGAGGGTCTTCGTAGTCTGCCGGGTTGAGCCCCAAGGCGGCGCAGATCTCTTCGAAGACGTGTCTTTCGCCCTCGCTGAAGACGCCGTCGGAGGCGCAGATCGCCAGCACCACGCTGGGGATGACCCTGGCGCTCTCGGGGTCCTGGCCGGCCCGCGCCAGTTTGCCCAGCAGGACCTCGCGGGCTTCGCGGTCATTGCTGCGCAGGTCGTGGATGAACTCGTCGAGAATGGCGATGGCCTTCTGCGGGTCGTAGATCTTCAGCCCTTCCAGGCGCTGCAGGATCTCGTCGAGGCGGTAGCGCTCGGCGAGCTGGACCTCGCCGTCGGCCAGCATGGCCAACGCCGAAGCCGCCATGGTCGCCTTCAGAAACGGCTTGTTGCGCTGTCTCGCGACCGCTGCTTGGATGAATTCCAGTGATGCCAGCATGGCGCCTTGTCCCCCTCTGCCCGCCAGGTCCCCAGTCTGCCCTTTGGGTTGTGCGTTGTCATCAGGCTCGCGCGGCTTTGCCGAACGTCTAGACGCTCTTGGCCGCCTCCGAGAGCACTCTCAGCTTCTTCACCGCCAGCTCCCGGCCCAGGTGGCCGAGGCCGCAGTCGGGCCCAGCCATGAGGCGCTCGGGCGGCAGGTGCTCCAGGGCCGCCTTCAGGCGCTCGCGCACCTCCGCCACCGATTCCACGCGGCTGCGGGCGATGGCGATGACGCCGAAGATCACGGCAGTGTTGCGGAAGCGGTCCAGCAGGCCGAGGTCGTTGTGGCGGTGGGCGTCCTCGATGGAGACCACGTCCACCTGCGAGGCGTCGACCGCCTCGGCCAGCTCGAAATAGGCGTTGGGGTTGGCCTTCGCATAGTCCTCCTGATCCAGATGGTTGGGATAGCCGCAGCACATGTGCATCACCTTGGTGACGCCCGCCGGCACGCCCTGCCAGCAGCGGTCGATGTTGGCCAGGCCATAGTCCAGCGCTTCCTCGGGCTTGCGCGCGAAGAGCGGCTCGTCGATCTGGATGTGGCGGCAGCCGGCCTCGGCCAAGGCCAGCACCTCGGCATTGAGCGCCGCCGCCAGGTCGGCGCCCAGCGCCTTGGGATCGCCGTAATGTGCGTCGGCGGTGGTGTCGGCGATGGTCATGGGCCCGGGCAGGGTGATCTTCACCGGCTTGTCGGTGAAGGACTGGGCGACCCGCCAGTCGTGGGGCAGGAAGGGCTCGCGCGCGCGGACCGGTCCGGTGATGGTGGGCAGCTCGGTTTCGTAGGCGCCGCCGCGCAGCACCCGGTGGGTGAGGGTCTCGAAGTCGAAGCCCTCCAGATGGCGGCAGTGGTAGTGGACGTAGTTCTCCCGCCGCACCTCCCCGTCGGTGGGGATGTCGATACCGGCGGAAACCTGGTCCTCGATCACCTGGCGCGTGCCCTCGGCGAACACCGCCTCCGCCTCGGGCCCGAGCCGTTCGACGGCGGTCTGGTAGTCCCGGGTGGCGACGCTGGTGTCCATGGCGCCGGGATCGAACCAGTCCGGCACAGCCACGCTCTCCGGCTTCGGATAGGCCCCGATGGTGGTGGTCAGCAGCGGCACGGGCGGCGTCCTCTTCTTCGAAGTTTCTTCTGGCCCCGCACCATGGCGATGCAGAGTCTTCTCGGCTCCGGGCGCCAAGGACGCTAGCAGAGCCTCCGCTGGGTCGCCAGCCGTCCCGGGCTTCTTCTCGGCAGCGGGCCGCCCTATGATCGCCGGCGGTGCACTTGAAGGGAGCAGGAGACATGCGGGCCTGGCAGATCCAGACGGCCGACGGCATCGAGGGACTGAAGCTGGCGACGCTCGAACCGCGGGAGCCGGGTCCGGGCGAGGTGCGGGTGAAGGTCCGCGCCAATTCCATCAACTACCGCGACCTGAGCGTGGTCAGCGACCCCGCGGCGCGCGGCATCCCCTTGCCGCGAATCCCCAACTCCGACGGCGCCGGCGAGGTCCTGGCGGCCGGCCCCGGCGTCGACGGCTTCCAGCCCGGCGACCGCGTGGCCGGCTGCTTCTTTCAGAACTGGAGCGACGGTGCCTGTTCGGCCGAGGCCATGGCCTCGGCCCTGGGCGGCGAACTCGACGGCATGCTGGCCGAAGAGGTGGTCCTGAAGGCGGCAGGGCTGGTGAAGATCCCCGGGCACCTGAGCTACGCCGAGGCGGCGACGTTGCCCTGCGCGGCCTTGACCGCCTGGCGGGCGCTGGTCGACGTCGGGCGGGTGAAAGCCGGCGACACCGTTTTGCTGCTGGGCACCGGCGGGGTCTCGATCTTCGCCCTGCAGTTCGCCCGGCTGATGGGGGCCAGGGCCATCGTCACCTCCTCCAGCGACGAAAAGCTGGAGCGGGCGAAGGCGCTGGGCGCCTGGCGGACCTTGAACTACCGCACCACGCCGGACTGGGAGCGGCCGGTGCTCGAGATGACCGGGGGGCGCGGTGTCGACCTGACGGTGGAGGTGGGCGGTGCCGGCACCCTGCAGCGTTCGGTCGCTGCCACCCGCATCGCCGGCGTCATCGGCTTCATCGGCGTTCTCAGCGACGCGCCGGTGAACCCGCGCCCGATCATGGCCAAGTCGATCACCCTGCAGGGCATCTACGTCGGCCCGCGCCGGTCCTTTCAGGACATGAACCGCGCCATCGCGGCGGCGGAGTTGCGCCCGGTGATCGACCGCAGCTTCGCCTTCGAAGAGGCGCCGGAGGCCTACCGCGCCATGCGGGCCGCCGGCCACTTCGGCAAGCTGGTCATCGAGTTTTAGGGCGCCGCGTAGCCGGCGGCCTTGTCCTTCAGGGCGTCGATCAGGGCATCGATGCCTTGATTGGCGACGATGCTGCCGTATTCGGACCGCCGGGTCGCCAGCTCCGAGTACTTGGCATCCAGCAGGGTGTCGATCAGGCGCCAGCCGTTTTTGGTCGGAAGGGCCAGGTAGTTGATGGCCACGGCTTCCCCGTCGCTCTTCACGATCCGGTTGCGCACCAGCACCGCGCCGCGCTTGGCCTCATCCTCGCCCAGGATCTCGAAGCGCTCGCCGGAATAGCCGTCGAAGCGGCTGGCGAAGATGGCGATGCTGTGGTCGGTGAAGGCGGTGACGAAGGCTTCCTGCTTGTCCGGCGCGGTCTTGCGCCAGTGGCGGCCCAGGGTCACCCGCGCCATACCCGGGAAATCGAAGATTTCCGTGAGCTCCGGCGAAAGCCTGTCGTAACGCCCCTGATAGCCAAGGCTGTCGGCATTCTTCATGACGTCCAGAAGCACGGTGTTCAGCCGCTCCACGGTGGCGCTGGGGCCGTCCTGCGCCCAGGCCGACGGGGCGAGCAGGAGGCAGAATACGAGGGCGAAAGCCTTCATTGGCGATGATGTCATGGGCGGTCTCGCTGGTCCTGGTTCCCTTGATGTACGGAGCCTGCGGGCCAATGCCAAGGCCATTGTCGCGCTGGCGTCTTGCTGTGATACGCGCGGAGAGGCAAGGTCGTGCCATGAGCATTCTTGTGACCGGTGGGACAGGTTTCGTCGGCTCCGCCGTGGTGCGGGCCCTGGTCGCGCGTGGCGAGCGGCCGCGCTGTCTGGCGCGGCGCGGCAGCGACCGGCGCAACCTCGTGGATCTCGAGGTTGAGATCGTCGAGGGGGACCTAACGGATTCCTCCTCCCTGGAGGCGGCGTTGGAGGGCTGCAAGGCCCTGTTCCATGTCGCGGCCGATTACCGCATCTGGGTGCGCGATCCGGAGGTCATGCACCGCACCAACGTGGAGGGCACCCGCCGGCTGATGGAGGCGGCCCTGCGCCTGGGCGTGGAGCGGGTGGTCTACACCTCCTCCGTCGCCGTGCTGGGCAAGGCCCCCGGCGGCGCGCCGGCGGACGAGGAAACGCCGGTGACCCTCGACGACATGATCGGCGTCTACAAGCGCTCCAAGTTCCTGGCGGAGGAGGCGGTGCGCCGGCTGCAGCGCGAGGCGGGGCTGCCGGTGGTGATCGTCAATCCCTCCACCCCCATCGGTCCGCGCGACGTCAAGCCGACGCCCACCGGGCGCATGGTGGTGGACGCGGCGGTTGGGCGCATTCCCGCCTTCGTCGACACCGGCCTCAACGTGGTCCACGTCGACGACGTGGCTGAGGGCCATATGCAGGCCTATGACAGGGGCAAGGTGGGGGAGCGTTACCTGCTGGGCGGCGAGAACCTGGATCTCGCCGAAATCCTGCGCCAGGTGGCCGAACTGCGGGACCGCCCGGCGCCCAAGGTGCGCCTGCCGCGGCGGCCGCTTTTTCCCCTGGCCTATGCGGCCGAGGCCTGGGCGCGGGCGACGGGCGGGCGCGAGCCGCTGCTCACCGTCGACGGCCTGAAAATGGCCGCCAAGCCGATGTACTTCGCCCACGACAAGGCGGCCCGCGATCTCGGCTACCGGCCCCGCCCGGCCGCCGAAGCGATCCGCGACGCCGTCGCCTGGTTCGAACGGGCGGGTTACCTCGGCGGGCACCCTTCGAGCCCCGGTCCTGCGGACCGCTCTTCAGGGTGAGGCCGGGAAGGGGCCTCATGGTGAGGAGCCGCCAAGGGCGGCGTCTCGAACCATGAGGCGGGGCATGGCGCCCCAATATCCCCACAGCCTCTGGGGTGGTGTTGCCGGGCAAAGTCGCTAGACTGGCGCGAATCGGGCCCACGATCCCTGTCTTCCCGGAGTCCAGTTTTGGCAGTTCCCCTGATCCAGCAGTTGCGCGTCGGCGCCTATATCCTGAAACAGCGCCTGAAGCGCAACGAGCGCTATCCCCTGGTGCTGATGCTGGAGCCGCTGTTCCGCTGCAACCTGGCCTGCCCGGGCTGCGGCAAGATCGACTATCCCGACGAGATCCTGAACCGCCGCCTTTCGGTCGAAGAGTGTATCGAGGCGGTGGAGGAGAGCGGCGTTCCCATCGTCTCCATTCCCGGCGGCGAGCCGCTGATCCATAAGGAGATGGACCGGATCGTCGCCGAGCTGGTGGCCCGCAAGCGCTTCGTTTATCTCTGCACCAACGCGCTGCTCCTGGAGAAGAAGCTCGATCTCTTCACCCCCAGCCAATACCTGACCTTCTCCATCCATCTCGACGGCCTGGAGGAGGAGCACGACAAGGCGGTGGACCAGAAGGGCGTCTTCAAGCGCGCCGTCAAGGCCATCGAGGCGGCCCGCGACCGCGGCTTTCGGGTCAACGTCAACTGCACTCTCTTCAACACCGCCAAGCCGGAAGAGGTGACGGAGTTCCTGGACTTCGCCCGCGATCTGGGGGTCGAGGGGGTGACCATCTCGCCGGGCTATGCTTACGAGCGGGCGCCGGATCAGGAGCACTTCCTGTCGCGGCGTCAGACCAAGGAGCTGTTCCGCGAGGTCTTCCGCCGCGGCAAGGGCCGCAAGTGGCGTTTCTCCCAGTCGACGCTGTTCCTCGACTTTCTGGCTGGCAACCAGAGCTATCACTGCACGCCCTGGAGCAATCCGACGCGCAACGTCTTTGGCTGGCAGCGGCCCTGCTATCTGCTGAACGAGGGCTACGCGCCCAGCTTCAAGGCGCTGATGGAAGAGACGGACTGGGGCAGCTACGGCACCGGCAACTACGAGAAGTGCGCCAACTGCATGGTCCACTGCGGCTATGAGGGCACCGCCGTCGCCGACACGGTGAAGCACCCGCTGAAGGCGTTGAAAGTCGCTATGGGCGGCATTCCCACCGAGGGCGAGATGGCCCCGGAGATCGACCTCAGCGGGCAGCGCAAGGCGGTCTACAGCTTCGAGGACTTCGTGGCCGAGGCCGTGACGCAGAAGCCGCAGTCCCCGGCCCCTGCCGGCGGATCTTCGCCCTCACAAGCCGCCGAATAGCACTGCGCTTTCAGCTTCAAGACTCTCCAGCCGGCTGAGCGCCAGCCGGCTCTGCCGGCGCATGCGAAACAGCGCCGGCAGGTCCTGGGGGCGCTTCGCCAGAGCGGCCAGGACCCGGGCCACGGCCGGCTCGCCGTCCGGGCGCACCGCCGTTTCGATCAGCGGCGGCAAACTGTCCGCTTGCGTGTCGGAGATGGCGCGCAGGGCGAGGAAGGGGCGGCCGTGGGCCGCGGCGACAGCCGCCACCCCCTGGCTTTCCATGTCGACGGCCAGACAGCCTGAGGCGGCGAAGGCGGCGGCCTTTTCGTCGGGCTGCCGAAGGGCCCGGTGGTGCCCGAGGATACTGCCTTGCCGGAACGGCAGGCCGGCCCCATCGATCCGTTCGTTGAGGACGTCCCGCCAGGGAGGGTGACAGTCATGCCGGGTGCCGTCTTCGAGGCGGACGCTGCCGGCGACGACAAGGTCGCCGCAGTTCAGGTCGGGGGACAGTCCGCCGGCAATGCCGAAGCTGAGGAGGGCCTCGACGCCTTCGGCCAGGAGGCCCTGTGCCAAGCGCTGTGCCTCACTGGCACGCGCGCCGCTGCAGACGACACGCACCGCGATGCCGGAGGATTTGGCAAGCCGTTCGACGAGGGCTGCTTCCGCCGCGATCCCGGTGACCACCCCGACGCGCGGTCGGCGGGGTGCGTTTTGCTCAGGGGCTGATGCCGCCGGGCTCACATCCCGAAAGACACGCGCCGTTCGTTGCTGCGCATGAGGTTGCGGTAGCGCGCCAGGGCGAGCAGCGGGAAGTAGGCGCTGTAGCCGTGGTATTTCAGGTAGAAGACGCGCGGAAAGCCGGTGCCGGTCCAGAAATCCTCTTCCCAGCGCGCGCCCTCGCGCGGCTGGGCCATCAGCCAGGCGACGCCGCGGCGCACCGCATCGCTCTCCACCGCGCCCGCGGCCATCAGCGCAAGCAGCGCCCAGGCGGTCTGCGAAGCGGTCGAACCCTTGGCCGCGTCGTAGCGCCGATGGGCCCAGTAGCTGGCGCAGTCCTCGCCCCAGCCGCCGTCTTCACGCTGGCGGCTCTCCAGCCAGGCCACCGCCTTGCGGATGTGGGGGGCTGTCAGGTCCTCGCCGCAGGCATTGAAGGCCGAGAGCACCGACCAGGTGCCGTAGACATAGTTCACGCCCCAGCGGCCGTACCAGGAGCCGTCCGCTTCCTGCTCCCGACGCAGGTAGTCGAGCCCCCGCCGCACCACCGTGTGGTCGCGCCCATAGCCGAGCTGGGCGAGCATCGACAGGCAGCGCGCCGAGACGTCGGCGGTCGGCGGGTCGAGCAGCGCGCCATGGTCGGCGAAGGGGATGTGGTTCAGGTAGTCGAAGGCGTTGTCCGCGTCGAAGGAGCCCCAGCCGCCGTTCTTGCTCTGCATGGCGATGATCCACTGGGTGGCCCGCTCCATGGCTTCGCCGCAGGACTCCGACCGGGCGCGGTCCATGGCCATGACAACCACCGCCGTGTCGTCCACGTCGGGATAGTGAGCGTTCTGGTACTGGAAGGGCCAGCCGCCCGGGGGGGCCTTGGGTCGCCGCCAGGCCCAGTCGCCACGGACCTCCGTAATCTCCCGCTGCAGCAGCCAGTCGAAGGCCTTGGTCACCGTGTCACCGGCGCTGGGATCGTCGCTGGCGCCGGAATCGCCCGCCTCCAGGACGGCATGGGCCGCCAGGCAGGTGTCCCAGATCGGCGACAGGCAGGGCTGACAGGTGGTCTGTTCGGCGTCGCGGTCGATCAGCAGGCGGTCGATCGCTTCGCGCGTCATGCGGTAGTTCACTTCGTCCCAGTCGTAGCCCAGGGCATGGAAGGCCATGGCGGCATTGGCCATGGCCGGGAAGATGCCGCCCAGCCCGTCTTCGCCGTTCAGCCGCTCCTTGACGAACTCGATGGCGGCCTTGATTGCCTTTTGCCGCTGGGCGCGTGGCCGCAAGGGACCGCTGAGCCGCAGCATCCGGTCGAGGCCGGCGAAGACCGCGCCCAGAGGGCTGCCGGTGGCGTTCATCTGATACTGCGTGCGCTCGGGGTCCTCCTGGAACAGCTCGCGGATGTCGATGCCCAGCGGATTGGCCGCCTGCGGCTTCAGATCCATGATGATCAGCAGCGGGGCGATCACCGTGCGCGACCAATAGGAGACCTTGGAGAGGTGGAAGGGGAACCAGCGCGGCAGCAGCATGATCTCCACCGGCATCTCCGGCACGGCCCGCCAGGGCACCTGGCCGAAGAGCGCCAGGGCGATGCGGGTGAAGACGTTGCTCTGAGCGGCGCCGCCGGCGGCGAGGATGGCCGCGCGCGCCCGCGCCATGTGCGGGGCCTCGGGAGCGTCGCCGGCCAGCTTCAGGGCGTAGTAGGCCTTGACGCTGGCGCTGAGATCCAGTTCGCCGCCGTGGAACAGCGGCCAGCCGCCGTCCTCGCCCTGCAGGCTGCGCAGGTGGTTGGCGATCCGCGGTTCGACGCTGCGGTAGTCGGCCCGTTCGATGCGGCCCAGGAAGTGCTGCAGCAGGATGTACTCTGCCGGGATGGTGGCATCGGCCTCGAGTTCGAAGACCCAATGCCCGTCATCGCGCTGCGCCGCCTTCAGGGCGGTGCCCATCGACGCGACCAGATCCTCCACTTCACCCAGGTCCGGCAGTGGCGCCGGGGGGCGGGCGTCCGGAGGGGCGGCATCCGGGGCCAGATCGGTCCGCGCAAGGGGGTTGCTGGTCATCGCGCTGTCAGGGGACATGGTCTCAAGGGATGGTTGTCAGGAAATCTCGGTGAGGGGTTTCGAATGATCTGTCCCGCTGCGCGGCATGAATGGTGTGGGCGGGCGAAATGGATAGCGTGCGACTCGGGTAGTGATATAGCCGAATTGTGACCAAGCAGGCCTGCGGTGACAAGCCCCGGCACCTCGGAATTTGGGGCAAAATCAGGACTTTGCAAGTGTTTTGACGGCCGCAAGGCCGGAGCGGACGGCAGATTCGATGGTGGCCGGGTATCCGGTGTCGGTCCAGTCGCCGGCCAACGCCAGGTTGGGCCAGCGGGTCTGCTGCGGGGGCCGGCGGCGCAGGGCGTCCGGGGTCTGCGCCAAAGTGGCGCGGCGTTCCTTGATGATGCGGGTTATGGGCGCTGCGGCCGGATCGAGGCCGAGGGCCCTGGCGGTGTCGCGCCACATCCGTTTGGCAATCTCCTCCGCCGGATCGTCGGCCAGCGTTTCGGCGGCGCTGACCGTGAGGCTGGCCACGTCATCGCGCAGGAACAGCCAGTCGGCAGCCCCGCCCACCAGGCCCAGGATGGGCAGCTCGGGCGGCAGCCGCCGTTTGGGCACGGCCCCCTCGGGCAGGCGGATGTGGGCGTTGACAATGGGCCGGCTGTCTTCCGGCACGGTGAGGCCGGGCACCAGTTCGGTGGCATTGCCGGGCGGTAGTGCCAGCACCACCGCGTCCGCCGCGTCGAGCGCAATCCGCCGCTCGCCGAAAGTGAGCGCCGCGACCCCGGCGTCCGCGAACTCCAGGGCCCTCAATCTCTGCCCGAAGTGTACTTCGCCGCCGCGGTCTGCAAGCATCGCCAGAGCAGGGTCGACGAAGGTATCGCTGAGGCTGTGCCGGGCCACATAGGGCCGGCAGGCCGCGGCCCCCTTGGCGAAGGACTCCCGCACCACCAGCCACAACAATCTGGCGGAGGCCTCCCGGGGATGGGTGTTGAGGGCGGCGACGGTGAGCGGCACCCAGAAGCGCTCCCAGAGGGGGCCGTGAGTCCGCAGGCAGTCGGCGACGGTGGCGTCCCGCGGCGCGCGGGCCAGGCGCAGCGCGGCCAGATAGTCGCCGGCCGCGGTGCCGGGAATGCGCCGCCGGGAATCGAAGATCCACCAGGGCAGGGCCCCCCGGCTGGGCTCGACCTGCCAGGCCTCCCCGGTCTTCAGGTCGAGGAAGGGAAAAGCGGTGCGCTGCGGGCGGGTGACGCGGTCGCCGGCGCCGATCTGATCCAGGTAGGAGAGCGCCGCCGTGTTGGCCGCCAGCAGCATGTGGTTGCCGTTGTCGATCCAGCGGTCGAGCTTGGCGTCGTGGTAGGACCGGCAGCGGCCGCCGGCCTGGGCCGCTGCCTCATAGAGCGTGACCGGCCAGCCGCGCCGGACGAAGTCCACCGCGGCCGCAAGGCCGGCGATGCCGGCGCCGACAACATGCGCGCGGCGGGAGCCCCTGTCCGACGCCATGCGATCAGAATCCGTTCCGCAAGGCGATCCAGAGTTTCTCCGCCTTGGGCAGACTGACCCGCACCGACATGTCGCACCAGTCCTGATGCTGCAGGCGGGTCAGCAAACGGCGATAGACCGCCAGCATGATGCGCGCCGGGCGCATCGGGCCGCGCCCGCAGAGAGACATCAGCCGTTCGGCCTCCGCGAAACGCTCCTCGGCCATGACGGCCAGCGCGCGGCAGGCCGCCGGCAACCGGGCATCCTCCAACACGGCTGCGGGATCGCGGCTTGCGATGCCGTTGTGTTCGAGCAGCTCGCGCGGCAGATAGAGGCGACCGCGTCCGGCGTCCTCCCGCACGTCGCGCAGGATATTGGTGAACTGCAGGGCATCGCCCTCGGCCAGGGCCAGGGCCTTTGCCTCCGGCTCGGTGGCGCCGAAGGCGTGGACCGAGAGCACGCCGACCGCGCCCGCGACCCGCCGGCAATAGAGGCGGAAGGTCTCCATTTCCGGCGCGCAGATGTTCTCCTGCGCATCCATTTCCATGCCGTCGATGACGGCGTGAAACTCCGCTTTCGGCAAGCCGTAGTCTTCGACCGGCCGCAGCAGGGCCCTGGTTGTCGGCTGCCCAGGCTGCCCGGCATAGAGCCGCTCGATCTCTTCGCGCCAGTCGGCGAGCCGCGCAAGTTTCTCCACCGGCCTGCCGCCTTCGTCGGCGATGTCGTCGACCTCCCGGCAGAAGGCGTAGATGGCGTACATGGCCTCCCGCCGGGGGCGGGGCAAGAGGCGCATGCCCCAGAGGAAGGAGGAGCCGGAATCGGTGGCGACCTGGCGCACATGGGCTTCGGCGGCGGCAAGCAAGCCGTCGGAAGAACTTTGCATCGCCGTTATCATCCGCCCTGTCGTGCCGATTGTGGCCGGCCCAGGGCTCTTTGCAATTGCACGCCGAGAACCCCCTTGAGACCGCAGAGAACGAAGTCCGCGCGGCTGAGCGCGACCCGTCCGGCCAGCGGGTCGCCGCGCCGCAGCCGCACCGCAAGACGCCTGGCGAGGCGGACGATGACCGCCGATTCCATCGCCAGGCGGGCCGACCGCAGGAGTGCCGGGAGCTGTTCGGCCTCGTCCAACAGCACATCCACCCGGTCCAAGCAGCGGTCCAGGACGCGGCGTAGCCCGGGCGGTGAAGCGGCGAGTTCGAGCACGGTCACGTCCAGGCTTTCGGCCCGCAGCCAATCTTCCGGCAGGTAGACGCGGTCCAGGGCGCGATAGTCGTCCTGGCAGTCCTGCAGGTGGTTGAGAACCTGCAAGGCGGTGCAGAGTGCGTCGGAGCTGGCGTAACCCTCCGGGCTTTCGCCGTGCAGATCCAAGAGGTAGCGCCCGACCGGATTTGCCGACAGGCGGCAGTAGCCCAGCAGCTCACCCCAATCCGCGTAGCGCAGCTTCACCGCATCCTGCTTGAAGGCGGCGACCAGATCGCTGCCCCGGGCCGAAGGGACCGCCGTCGCCGCGAGACTGTCGCGAAGGCGCGCCGCCTTTTCGAGGCCGGGCCGGTCTTCGGAAGCGTCCAGCAGGGCGGTGTCGAAGAGGGAGAGGCGCGCGATCTTGTCTTCGGCGGAAAGCTCCGGGTTGTCCGCGATGTCGTCGATGGCGCGGGCAAAGGCGTAGTAGGTCGCGACGTGCGGGCGCAGGGCCGCCGGCAACAGCCAGGACCCGACCGGGAAGTTTTCATCCGCCGCGCC
Source organism: Pelagibius sp. (assembly GCF_028289705.1). Classification (GTDB taxonomy): domain Bacteria; phylum Pseudomonadota; class Alphaproteobacteria; order Kiloniellales; family Kiloniellaceae; genus Pelagibius. The sequence continues at coordinate 10,826 of NZ_JANQOI010000088.1, read as the reverse complement.
CTTGCCCGACGGGGTCTCCACCGCCGGCCTGGTCATCGGCCGCTCGATGTTACGGGGGACTGGTCTTGCGGGGCCGTCGCCGCGTGGGTCCGGCCCTTCCAGTGGCCGCCGACACCCCGCCAGTGGCGCCAGGCCGAATCGCAGGTCATGGCACTGTAGAAGGCCGCGGCCAGCGGCAGGAGGGGAGCCAGCCAGGGCGGTTGCCGGTAGAGCCGCAGTGTCGGCAGCAGGGAGAGGGCCATCAGCAGCCAGGCGAGCCCCGCCATCAGCGTCGTCGGGGCGCTGTGATGCCAGGGTGCGCTGAGCAGAAGCAGCGGCGGTGCCAGATAGGTGAGAGCCATGCCCAGGAGCGTACCGGCCAGCAGCAGGGGATTGTAGCGCAACTGCGTGTAGGCGGTACGCGCCACCATGGTCCAGATGGCCGAAAGCCCCTGGTAGGGCCGGATCGAGCGGGCTTCGGTGGCGAGGCCCAGCCAGATGCCGCCACTGGCGGGGCGGCGGCCGGCCTTGATACTGGCGGCCAGGCTGCAGTCGTCGATCAGCGCGCCGCGGATCGCATTCAGGCCGCCGACTGCCTGCAGCGCATCGCGCCTGACCAGGATGCAGCCGCCGGCCGCCGCTGCATCGCGCCTCTTCGGGTCGTTGACCCAGGCGAAGGGATAGAGCTTCTGGAAGAAGTAGATGAATGGCGGAATCAGTAGCCGCTCCCAGAAGGCCTCGCAGCGCAGCGCCACCATCAGCGAAACCAGATCTCGTGCCTCGGTTTCGGCCTTGGACACCAGCCAGCGCAAGCCGCCGGGCCCTTGGGCGATGTCGGCGTCGCTGAACCAGAGATAGCGGCAGTCCTCCGGAGCGGCCCGCAGACCCTGCTCCAGGGCCCAGAGCTTGCCGGTCCAGCCGGCCGGCAGGTCGGGGGCCTGCAGTAGCGACAACCGCTCGTTCTCTCCGTCAGCCGCGCGCAGGGCCGCCTCTGCGGTGCCGTCGCTGCTGTGGTCGTCGACCAGGATCACCGAGAAGGGGCCGGGGTAATCCTGCGCCAGCAGGGTGGGCAGGCTCTCGCCAATCACCGCCGCCTCGTTTCGCGCCGGGACGATGACAGCGACCGCCGGCCAGACCGCCGGTTCCCGGATGGCGCCGTCGGGGCGTTGCGCGCAGCGCCAGAACCCGCCCCGGAAGACCAGCAGATAGATCCAGATCAGGAGAGACAAACCGGCAAGGCTTGACAGCAGGACGATCAAAGGCAGTGGCACTCCGGTTCAGGCGGCGCAGGACTCAGTCTAGGCATCACATGAGAGACGGCAAGGCCGCGCTGAGGCCGCTGGCCGTTCGTTGCTCCTTCACTCGCCCGCCTTAGAGTTTCCGGGTTGTGACATTCTTGGGCTCGAAGTGGTCTTGGATGCGCAGGGGCGCGGACTTGTCGTTCGCACAGTCCGGTGTGCTCACCGTGGCGGAGAGCACCATGTTGATGTCTTGCTGGTCGTCGGAAAGTGGCAGCATGAGGCTCTTGATGTGGATCCTTTGGGCTTTGTCCGGCTGAAACCAGTTTTCCGAATAGATCGGCGCGAAGCCGTCCACCAGCGTCCTGAAGAGGCCAAGCAGATGGTCGCGATAGTGGCCATCGATGGCCTCGTCGACGAAACAGTTGGTCAGGGCGCAGCCGTACATCGCCTCCACCTTGGTTCCCGCCAGACGGCAGCGGAACCGTCCCGCCCGGTCGAGAACCTCGATCAGTGTCACGTAGGGCAGCAGCCGAGGAATGTCGATGGGATCGATGTCGGAGCGCGCCGGTGCCCTTCGGCCATTGGCGCAGCCGATCCAGTAGCGATGAAGCTCGACGAGCAACGGCTCGTCAAGCTGCTCCGTGAACGCCATGTAACCCGGTCCCCAAGGGTTCGACCGGGGGCTATCGATCAGCCCGCCGCCTTCTGTCTTTTTGTGGCATCGCCGCGAATCTGCGACTGTTGCGGGAGGAATTATAATCAACTCTCGCGGGATGACCAGAAATCTGCGGTTTTGATTAGACGCGCTTTGACAGATTTTGGTAACGCGCCAGGAAAAGGCGCTTGGCCTTTGGGGCCGGCCAGGGCGTCAAGGTCATGGATTCGAAGCGCTTATGCCGGCCGAAGAGGCGCCGGCCCTCGGTGATCGAGAACCCGGCGAGCTGGGTCGCTTCCAGGAAGGCTGCGCTGCGGTCAGCCTTCTTGATCAGTTTGGCGAGTGCTTCCGGCACCGCGCCGGTGAGACCGAAGCGCAGGCGAATGGCCGTCATCAGGCGCAACTCCAGGGCCTTGTAGTCCAAGCCGACCGCCGCCTTGAAGGGCGTGATCAGGTCGCCGATGACGTACTCCGGGGCATCGTGCAGCAGCGCGCCGAGCCGTTCGGCGGGCGATGCGCCAGGGCGCAGCTCGCCGACAAGGGTCTCGACCAGCAGCGAGTGCTGGGCAACCGAGAAGGCGGAGCTGCCGCTGGTCTGTCCGTTCCAGCGGGCCACCCGGGACAGCCCCTGGGCGATGTCGTCGATCTCGATGTCCAGCGGCGAGGGGTCGAGAAGATCCAGCCGCCGACCCGAAAGCATGCGTTGCCAGGCCCTTGCCGGTTCGGCCATGTCACCCTTTCCTCAGTACTATTGAGACGCGCTGGGCGACTTTGTCGCAGTTCGCCGGGGAACAGCCAAGGCCGATCCGCAGTGGCGGCGCAGATGTCCTATTCCGGAGCTTGCAACGGCGCACAAGCCATGCTGAAAGAGCGGCTCTAGCAGGAAAGGCGCTGAGATGAGCCTGATCAAGGCGGTGATTTTCGACTGGGCCGGAACGATGATCGATTTCGGCTCGCGGGCGCCCATGGGCGCCTTTGTCGAGGTGTTCGGGGAGTTCGGCGTCGACCTGACGGTGGCCGAGGCGCGGGGGCCCATGGGTCTGCCGAAGCTGGACCACATCAAGGCGCTGGGCGCGCTCCCGCGCGTCGCCGAAGCCTGGAAGGTCGCCCACGGCGGTGCCCCCTTCGACGACGCCGCAGCGCAGCGGGTCTACGACATCTTCGTGCCCTTGAACGCACGCATCGTCAGCGACTATGCGGCGCTGGTTCCCGGTGCCGCCGGCATGGTGGCGGACCTGCGGGGCCTGGGCATCAAGATCGGTTCGACCACCGGATACACCCGCGACATCATGGCGCCGGTGCTGCCGCTGGCCGCCGAACAGGGCTATGCGCCGGACAACCTCGTCTGCGCCGGCGATCTTGTCGCCGGGCGGCCTTCGCCGCTGATGATGTACAAGTGCTTCGTCGACCTGGGCGTCTGGCCGGCCTCTGCCTGCGTGAAGGTGGACGACACCGACCCCGGCATTGCCGAAGGCCGCGCCGCGGGCACCTGGACCGTGGGCGTCTCCCTCTCAGGCAACGAGGTGGGCCTGTCGGTGGAAGAGCTGGCCGAGACCCCAACCGAGGAGCGTGACCGCTTGAACGGCGAGGCCGTAGCGAAGCTGGAGACCGCGGGGGCGCACTACGTGATCGACACGGTGGCTGACCTGCCGGCGGTACTCGACAAGATCGAGGCCCGCATCGCCCTCGGGGAACGCCCCGACGCCTGACCGGACCCGGTTCTAGGGCTGCTCCCAACTGCCGCTTTCTTCCGAGCGGAAGAGGGCGTCGATGATCCGCATGTTCTGGATCGCATCGGCGATGCCGTAGGGCAGATCGCTCTCGCCCTGCACCACGGCGGCGAAGGCGTCGGCCTGCTCTGCGTATTGGTCGGAGGCGGCGATCGCCTGAACCTTGATGGTGCTGCCGTCCAGGTTGCCGCCGTCGTCCAGCAGGATGCGGGCAGGCTCGCCCTGGGGCGCGTTGAAGGGGATGACGATCTCCAGACGCCCGGCGGTGCCCACGATCTGAATGCGCTGATAGAGTACGACCTGGGTCGAGACCGTGAAGTCGACGCGCCGGCCCTCCGCAAAATCCAGGATGCCGGTGGTCAGACGGTCGGTGCCGAAGTCCGGGTCCCGTTCGATGAGGGCGAAGACCCTCTGCGGCTCGGCCTCGAAGAAGAACCGCCCGGCGACGATGGGATAGCAGCCGATGTCGAGCAATGCGCCGCCGCCGGTTTCCGGCGCGTTGCGGATATTGGCGGGGTCGCGGTTGTAGTAGGAGAAGAAGGCCTGGATGGCCCGCACCTCCCCCAGGCTGCCGGAGCGGATGGCCTCCCGCGCCCAGAGCCATTGCGGGTGGAAGCGCACCATGAAGGCCTCCATCACCGGCACCTTGCCGTCGATGGCCAGTAGCCGTTCGGCGTCGGTCCGGTCCAGGCCGATGGGTTTCTCGCAGAGCACCGCCTTGCCGGCGGCGGCAGCTTCCAGGGTGAGGTCGACGTGGAGGTTGTTGGGCAGGGGGTTGTAGACCGCGTCGATCTCCGGGTCGGCCAGGAGCTCCCGGTAGCTGCCGTAGGCCTTGGCGATTCCCAACTCGGACGCTGCTGCCTGGGCGCGGGCCAGGTCCCGCGAGGCGATGGCCGCCACGTGGCCGCGTTTGGAGCGCTGAATCCCGGGGATCACCTTTTCGACCCCGATCCTGGCGGTGCTCAGGACACCCCATCGCAGTTCGTCCATGGTCCTCGTTCCTCCGCTCGCCTGTCTGCCCTTGATCAGCCCTTTTGCGTTGAGGCCGCATCCGCGCCGCCCATGCCTTCCAGGACCTCGGGAAAGCCGGGCGCGCGCAAGGGCTCCTGGAGCTGATCTTCCAACAGTTTGACGGCCTGAGTCGACCAGGCCTCGTCGCCATAGGCGGCCATGGCCCGCTCGAAGATGTCGTTCACCAGATCCGCCATGGGCAGCGGCGTTTCGGATTCCCGCGCCAGCTTCGTCGCCAAGCGCAGGTCCTTCATCGCCAGGCCCAGGGTGAAGGCGCAGTTGTAGGAGCCGTTGAGCACGAGCTGGCCCTCGGTCTCATGGGCAAAGGAATTGCCCGAGGAGATGCGGATGCCGTGAAAGGCCTTCGCCAGGTCCACGCCGTTGCGCTTGGCCAGCATCATGGCTTCGCCGCTGGCCCAGAGATGAACGAAGGCCAGCATGTTGGTTATGACCTTGACGACGGACGCCGCGCCGATGGTGCCCATGTGCTCGATTTCTCCGCCCATGACGGCCAGCAGCGGGCGGTAGCGCTCGAAGACCGCTTCGTCGCCGCCCACCAGGATCGAAATCTCCCCGGTCCAGGCGCGGTTGGCGCCGCCGGTGATGGGGGCCTCGAGCACATCGAGGCCGCGGGCCGCCGCGTCCCCGGCGTAGCGGCGCATGTCCGCCTCGTCGGTGGTGCTCATCTCGATCCAGAGGCTGCCGGAGGCAAGCGCGGCCAGCAGGCCGTCGTCGCCCGGCACCACGGCGGTGACGGCGGCGGGGTTCGGCAGCGAGGTGACGGCCACTTCCGCGCTCTGGGCCGCCGCCGCAACCGAGTCGGCAAGGCGCGCGCCGGCCTGAACGAGGGGCGCCGCGCGCGCCGGGTCGAGGTCGAAGAGCGTCATCTCGTGCCCGGCGTTCAGCAGGTTTCTGGCCAAGGGGAAGCCCACATTGCCCAGACCGATAAAGGCGATTCGCATGTCCGTCCCCCTGGCCGCCGGTTCGCGATGGCGGGCAGGAGAGCCCGATCCCTCCGCTGCTGTCCAGCCTCTTAGCGACCTCCTGATGGCGCGTTTCTTGGCTTGACGCGGGACTCCGCGCCATCGCGTAATCGATCTCTTGCGATCCCGAGCCGCCGCGAGTCGCGGCCAACCGGGTGGGGGGAGTCCAACGCATGAAGATCAGCGCCTTCGAGGTCTTTGTCGTCGGCAATCCGCCGCCGCACTTCGGCGGACGCTACTGGGTCTTCGTGAAGCTGACCACCGACAGCGGCATAGAGGGCATCGGCGAGGTCTATTGCCTGCCCTTTCACCCGCGCGCGGTGGAGGCGATGATCGCCGACGTCTGTGAGCGCCAGGTGATCGGCAGCGATCCCTTTCGCATCGAGGACCTCTGGCGCCGGGTCTACGGCAGCGGCTACAGCCAGCGCCCGGACCCCTCCCTCATGGGAGTCCTCAGCGGCATCGAGATGGCCTGCTGGGACATCGTCGGCAAGGAGTTGAACCGGCCCGTCTACGACCTTTTGGGCGGAAAGGTCCACGAACGCCTGCGCAGCTATACCTATCTCTATCCCAAACCAGGGGAGGACGAAGAGGTCTACCTCGACCCGGACCTGGCGGCCGAGCGCGCCTGCGAATACCAGGCCCAGGGATTCACCGCGGTGAAGTTCGACCCGGCGGGCCCCTACAGTGTCTATGACCCGCGCCAGCTTTCCCTGGAGGCGCTGGAACGCTGCGAGATCTTCGTGAAACGGCTGCGCGAGGCGGTGGGGACTTCCTGCGATCTTCTCTTCGGCACCCACGGGCAGATGACTCCGGCCGGCGCCATCCGCCTCGCCAAACGCCTGGAGCCTTACGACCCGCTGTGGTTCGAGGAGCCGACGCCGCCGGAGATGCCCGAAGCTATGGGGCAGGTGGCGCGCGCCACCTCGATCCCGGTGGCCAGCGGCGAGCGGTTGACCACCAAGTACGAGTTTTCCGCCCTGCTGCAGGCCAAGGCGGCCGCCATCCTGCAGATGAACCTTGGGCGCGTCGGCGGCCTCCTGGAGGCCAAGAAGGTCGCCGGGATGGCGGAGACCTTCTACGCGCAGATCGCCCCGCACCTCTATTGCGGGCCGGTGGTCGGCGCCGCCAACATCCAGCTCAGCACCTGCAGCCCCAACTTCCTGATCCTGGAATCGATCCAGACCTGGGGCGGATTCCACGCCGAGATCCTGAAGCGGCCGGTGCGCTGGGAGGAAGGCTATGTGATCCCGCCCGAGGCGCCGGGTCTCGGGGTCGAACTGGACGAGGCCGTGGCCCGGGCACACCCCTACGAGGGCGAAGCCCTGCATCTGGAAATGAGCGAACGGCCGGGGTGATGCCCTGTGTGATCTCCGTGCCGCCATGGACCGCTTCGACACCCTCGGCTTCACGGTCATCAACCGCTACTGAGCCCAAAGAGCCTCAGGCCGAAACCCTTTGCCGCTTCTCCGGGCGCTTGGGCGCCGCGGTCTTGCCGTCCCGCCCGCCGTGACGGCGCAGCAGGTCGGCGACCGCCGCGCGGTCGTGCCGCAGCGCATCGTCCAACGGCGTGTTGCCCCAGCGGTCGCGCGGATTGACGTCGAGCTTCTGGGTGACGAAGTACTGGACGATCTCCGCATGCCCTTCGGCCGCCGCCAGGTGCAACGGGGTGCGCGCGTCATAGTCGGCAGTGTCCAGGGGCACGCCCTGGGCGACCAGCCGGCGGATGGTGACGAGGTCGCCGGTGCTCGCCGCCAGCACCAGCTCTGCGATCTTGTGGGAGTCGGCCTGTAGCCCGTTCGTTCCGGTGCAGACGCCGGGGCTGACCGCTGTCCCGAGCTTGCCCCGCTGGCCGCCGGCGCGTTCCAACAGCGCGATGATCTCTGCATTGCCGTGCAGATGGGCGTCGTCCAGGGGCGTGCCGCCCCAGCGGTCCCGGGGGTTGAGGTCAATGCTCTGGAGACCGGCGGCCTGCTGCTCGATGAAGAACTTCACCACCTCCGGCTGGTTCTCCGCGGCGGCCAGGTGCAGTGGCGTGCGCAGGTCGTAGTCGGCGGAGTTCAGGTCGGCGCCGTGCAGCAGTTGATCGCGCATGGCGCTGAGGTCGCCCTTGCTGGAGGCCCAGATCAGTTCGTTGACCTTCACCGCCTGGCGCTGGATCTGGCTGACCCTCGGATCCTTCTTCTCCGAGAGGCCGGTCAGGTTGTCGTAGTTGTGGAAGTTGAAGGTCTCCACCAGGCGGCGGCAGAACTCCAGGCCGCGCACCGAATTGCCGATCTCATCGAGCCGCGGCGACCAGGTGCAGATGCCCAGCACGTTCGGGACGACGATCATGATCGCGCCGGAGACTCCGCTCTTCGCGGGCAGGCCGATGGTGAAGGCGAATTCGCCGGAGAAGTCGTACATGCCGCAGGAGGACATCAGCGACAGGCAGGACTGCACGGTCGTCGGCTGGAACACGCGTTGGCCGCTCACCGGACAGATGCCGCCGTTGGCCAGGGTCGCGGCGACCAGGGACATCATCTGGCAGTTCAGCTCGATGGAGCAGCACTGGAAATAGAAGTCCAGCACGTCTTCCAGCTCGGCGCCGGCGGGGAAGGCATTCTTCTCCCGCATGTAGTAGCCCAGGGCGAAGTTGCGGTCGGCGGTCGCCCGCTCGGAGAGGTAGACCGGCGTGCTGAAGCGGGGTTTCTCGCCGCCGCAGAGCGCCTGCCAGGTTTCCATGACATGGTCGAAGCGGGCGCCGGACCAGCCCCGCGCCTCGAGGTCGCCGAAGGCGTAGCGCATCTTCTTGTCGCGCTTTTCCTTATGCTTGATCAGCGCGCAGCTCATGATCGCACCGGCGTTGATCATCGGATTGTGCGGGCGGTTCTGCTTGTCGAGCACCAGCTCGTTGAAGCTGCCGCCGCTGGGCTCATGGCCGATGAAGGAATGCACCGTCTCGGCGCCGTGCTCTTCCAGGGCGAGGCAGTAGCTCACTGGCTTGCAGACCGATTCAACCGGAAAGAACACCTCTGCATCGCCGGCGGCGTGGCGCTGGCCGTCGATGCTGCAGACTGCCAGACCGAACTGGTCCACGGCGGGCTCGGGTAGGTTGAGCTGCGGGATGTAGTCCGCAGGTTCGCCGGAACGGTTCTTGCGCGTTTCCTGGAACAGCGCATCGATCTCCCGGGCAAAGGCATCGAAATCGGGGATCACCAGGTTGCCCTGGAGTGCCCGCTCGATCAGCAGGATGTTGTGGCGGATGGCCCGGAAGAATTCATCCTTGGGAATGCCGGGCTCGGGCTCTTCCTCCCGCGCCGCCGTGGCGGCGCGGTGATGGGCATCGAGGGCGGCCATGCTCTCCTGCAGGCGCGGGTCGTCAGCGGAGAGGCCGACCTGCCGCAGCACCTGCTCCAGGTCGCTGCGCAGGACCTGATGGTCGTTGTCCAGATCGAGGGCGCGGAAGAGCATCTCCTCACGGCCGTCAAGCGCTTGATCGGTCTCGACGTCTATGCCGTCGGCCTTGCGGCCGACCAGGCTGGCGAAGTTCTTCCGGCCGTTGGTTTTCGAGGGTCTGTCCGCTGCGGTCTTGCGTGACATGGGTCTGGTTCCTCGGGTGGTTCGCGGTTGTTAGGTGCCGGGGGTGGAGGCCTTGAGATCCTCCACCCCTCAGCTTTATGTGCGGCTGTCGGGGTTCAGCGCTGCGGCAGGCCGAATTCCGGATAGGCGCGCATGCCGGTCTCGGCCTCGTCGACGCCCTGGGTTTCCGCCTCGGCGCTGAGCCGCAGGCCGACCAGGGCCTTCAGGATCAGCCAGACAGCGGTGCTGCTCGCCACGACGAAGGCGCCGATGGCGATGACGCCGATGGCCTGGGTGACGAAGCTGGCATCGCCGTTGGTCAGCGGCACCGCCATGGTGCCCCAGATGCCGGCCACCAGGTGGACCGGGATCGCACCGACGACGTCGTCGATCCTCAGGCGGTCCAGCAGCGGCACGGTCACCACCACCAGGGCACCGCCGATGCTGCCGATCAGCAAGGCCGCGCCGAGGGTCGGGGTGTCCGGCCCGGCGGTGATGCTGACCAGGCCGGCCAGGGCCCCGTTCAGCGCCATGGTCAGGTCCACCTTGCGGTCCAGGATCTGCGACAGGCCCATGGCCGCCAGCACGCCGCCGGCCGAGGCGATGGTGGTGTTGGCGTAGATGTTGGCGATGGCGATGGCGTCGCCGGCCGATCCCAACGCGAGCTGCGAGCCGCCGTTGAAGCCGAGCCAGCCGAGCCAGAGGATGAAGGTGCCCAGGGTGGCCAGCGGCAGGGAAGACCCCGGCATGGCCGCGACCCTGCCGTTCTCCAGGTACTTGCCGCGGCGCGCACCGACGATGATGGCCCCGGTCAGGGCCGCCCAGCCGCCCACCGAGTGGACGATGGTGGAGCCGGCGAAGTCGGCGAAGCCCAGCTCGGACAGCCAGCCGCCGCCCCACTGCCAGGCGCCCTGAACGGGATAGATCACCGCGGTGAGCACCGTGACGAAGGCCAGGAAGGGCCAGAGCTTGATCCGCTCGGCCAGCGCACCGGAGACGATCGAGGCCGCCGTCGCCACGAACACCATCTGGAAGAACCAGTCGGAGGAGGCGGCATAGCCGGCGGAGAAATCGCCGTCCAAGGCGGCGCCGTCGTCCGCGCCCCACCAGCCCGGATTGCCGATCAAGCCGCCGTCGACGCCGTCGTACATCAGGTTGTAGCCGACCAGGAAGTAGGTAACCCCGGCGATGGAGAACAGCGCCAGGTTCTTAAGCAGGATGGTGGTCACGCTCTTGGTGCGCACCAGGCCCGACTCGAGCATGGCGAAGCCGGCGGCCATCCACAGCACCAGGGCGCCATGGATGAGGAAGGAAAAGGTGTTCAGGACGTAGGCCGTTTCCGAACTGACCTCCGCCTGGGCCGGCGCGGCCGTCGCCAGGGCAACGAGCGCGGCGGGGATGGCGATGCGGAGCCCGCGGCAACCACGGTTCCGACTTTCAGGACTAGCCCGCATTTCTCGCCACCTCCATGGTCTGCGCGGTGGCGTGCTGTCGACAGGACAGGAAAGCCGCGCAGCGCGATGTGGGGCATCGGGCAAGCGGCTTGACGCAGCCTGTCGACAGCACGGCGCCGCCCCCCGGGTCGTGTGCAGGGGGGTCGTGTTCAGACGCCCGTCCGCGGCGTCGCGGCCCTCAACCGTAGTCCCCGCTACGCTTTTCGGACCGC
>NZ_JANQOI010000086.1 GCF_028289705.1 Pelagibius sp. | reverse complement strand
AGGCCTTGGGCCTCGATATCAAGATCGTCGCCGGCTACAAGGGCACCAAGGAGGTCGCCTTGGCGGCCTTGCGGGGGGAGGTGGATGGCTTCGCCGTTTCCGACAGCTCGGCACGGCGCTACCTGAAGGACGACGGCCTGACCGCGTCGGTGATCCTGTCGCGCGAGCGTTCGAACCTGCTGCCCGACCTGCCGACGGTCTTCGAAGTGGTCTCCGTCGCCGAGGCGCAGGCCTGGTGGATCGACTATATCGATGCGCTGATGAGCCTGGGACGCGCGCTGGTCACAACGCCTGACGTTCCGGAGGATCGCCTGACCTTATTGCGCGAAGCAGTGCGTGATGTGCTGACCGACCCCAAGGTGATCGAGGAAGCCAACGCAAAACGGCGTCCGCTCAACTACGCCTCCGCCGATGCTGCGAAGCAGAGGATCGATACGGTTATCGGCAGCCTGAGCGAGGAGCAGTTGGCGAACGTCCGTCATGTCGCTCAGGAGAAGTACTAGGCGCTGCGATCATGCCACCGGGGCCTCTGCAAGCCGATCTGAGGACCGTTGACGCTCTGCCGCCGCTTCGCTGCTGACCGACGGCTCTCATGCTGGACTCCCTCGCTCAGGGCCTCGCCCTATTCATCGACGCAGAGGTGATGCTTCTTGCCCTGCTGGCCGTCGTGGTGGGGTTGGTGCTCGGTGTGTTGCCGGGCCTCGGTGGCCTGACGGCACTGGCGTTGCTGCTGCCATTCGTTTACGGCATGGAGCCCATGGTCGGGCTCGGCTTTCTGCTGGCAGCCCATGCGGTGGTCTATACCGGTGGCGCCCTGACCGCCGTCGCCCTTGGCATTCCCGGTGCCGCGCCCAACGCCGCGACGGTGATCGACGGTTATCCGATGACCCAGGCCGGACGTGGCGGCGATGCGCTTGGCGCCGCCTTTGCCGCATCGGGCCTGGGCGGTCTGGTCGGGGTCGCTGCCCTGATTGCCCTGCTGCCGTTCCTGCAGCCGATCGTTCTTCACGTCGGCTCTCCCGAAACCCTCATGTTCGCGGTTATGGGGATCATCTATGTCGGCGTCCTGGGGGAGCGCTCCATGACCCGCGGCCTCATCGCCGGGGGCCTCGGGGTGTTTCTCGCCCTCTTCGGCTATGATCGCATTGCCGGCGTTCCGCGGTTCTGGCTCGGCTTCGAATACCTCCTGGACGGGGTCCGGCTGGTCCCGCTGGTCCTCGGGCTCTTTGCCGTCCCGGAAATCGTCGCGCTGACCCTGGGCAGCCACAGGACGGCGGATCGGGAGGGCCGGGCCGTAGGCTTCGCCCAGATCCTGCGCGGCATGAAGGCCGTCGTGAAGCGGCGCTATCTTTTGATCCGCTCGTCCCTGATCGGCGTTTTCATCGGCATCGTCCCCGGCGTCGGCGGCGACACCGCCCCCTTCGTCGCCTATGCCTCCGCCAAGCAGACGGCGGAGCGGCCGGAGGATTTCGGCAAGGGCGCCATCGAGGGGGTCATCGCGCCGGAGAGCAGCAACAACGCCAAGGAAGGCGGCGCTCTGGTGACCACCCTGGCGCTGGGCATCCCCGGCAGCGCCGGGATGTCGGTGCTGCTGGGTGGCTTCCTGCTGCTCGGCCTGGAGCCGGGCCCGGATTTCCTCGTCGAGCACATGGACCTTGCCGTCGGCCTCGCCCTCATCCTGACCTTCGCCAACCTGGCCGCCGTGGCGATCATGGTCATCGCCTCGCCGCTGCTGGTCAGGATCGCCGACGTGCCGCCCCGCATCCTTGCGCCGGTCCTCTCGGTGCTCGTGGTGCTCGGGGCCTTTGCCTATCAGAACGAGCCCTTGGACGTGGTGGCCACCTTCGTCATCGGCCTCTTGGGCTGTGCGATGAAGACGCTCGGCTACAGCCGTCCGGCGTTGGTCCTTGGCTTTGTCATGGCGCCGTTGATCGAAACCTATCTGCATATTTCCCTGCAGCGCTACGGCCTGGAGTTTATCCTGCGCCCCGGTGCCCTGCTGCTCCTGGCGCTGATCCTCGCCGGGTTGTTCTGGGCCAGGGCCCGGCGGTATTTCCTCGGCCGCGCGGCACGAAACGGGCGAAACGGCAATGCGCAGATTTGAGGGTCTGTTTCTTCTCGCGCTGGGCGCCTTCCTGGTCGGTGTCTGCCTGATCGGCCTGCTGCACTACGATTACTCCGCCACCTTGATGCGCTTTCCCCTTCTGGCTGCCGGTATCACGCTGCTGTTGGTGGCCGTTCAGCTTGGTTTGCTCTGGTCGGGACGGGGAGGGGCCGCGGCCCCCGAACCGTCGGGCGCCGAGGTGTCGGACGCGGCGTCCCGGCCCGCGTCCTCGCGCCGTCGGGCTGTGACCGACGCGATCTGGATCTTCTCGGTGGTCCCGCTGGTCTTCCTGCTCGGCTATCCGGCGGGATTGGCGGTCTACCTGCTCTGCGTCCTGCGGCACTTCAGTATCTCCTGGGCGCTTTCTCTGGGGCTTGCCGGAGCGTCCTTCGCGCTGTCCTACGGGTTGTTCGTCAAGACCCTTGGTGTCTCCCTGCCTGTCCTGCCGGTCTGGTGGGGCTAGAACAGCGCGATGACGCCCCCCTTCTATGCTCCCCACTCAAACGTCGCATCGATCGCCTGGCCGGCGATCCCGGACGCGGATGCGAGACGGCGCCTCGCGGTTCTGAGGCAGGTCCAGGAGAACCAGTGGCACCCCCCGGAAGAGATCCGGCGCCGACAGTTTCTGCAGTTGGCCCAACTGCTCCGCCACGCGGCGAAGACGGTGCCCTTCTACCGGCGGCGGCTTGGCGAACTGGACCTTCAGGACGGAAAGACCCTGGAGCTGGAGGATTGGCAGCGCATTCCGCTGCTGACCCGGGAGGACATTCAATCTGCCGGCCGGGATCTCATCAGCAATGCAATCCCCGCGGAACACGGCAAGACCGGCAAGGCCTCCACCTCCGGGTCGACCGGCATGCCGGTGACGGTCGTCAGCAGCCAGGTGAACCGGTTTCTGTGGGAGGTGATGACCCTTCACGAACACCTCTTGCACGCCCGCGACCTCGAGGGGCGCATGGCGGTGATCCGCCGCATTCCGGACGGCACGGCCGCCTATCCCGACGGCTACAGCCAGCAGCACTGGAGTTCCACGATAGCGGCGGTCTATCCCAACGGACGCATCTATGCCCTGGAGATCGAGTCGAGCATCGCGCAACAGGCCGAGTGGTTGAGTCGGGTCGACCCCCACTATCTGCGCGGCTATCCGACCAATCTCTACGCGCTCGCCCGCTACTGCCGGCGCAACGCGATTGACCTGCCGAGCCTGAAGCAGTGTCTGACCTTCGGCGAGCTGTTGCTGCCCCACGTGCGGGAGGCCTGCCGCGAAGCCTGGGACATTGAGATTGCCGATTCCTACAGCTCCCAGGAGGTCGGCTATATCTCCCTGCAGGCGCCCGGCCAAGAACACCACCTGGTCCAGTCGGACCTGGTGTTGGTGGAGGTGATCGACTGTGACGGCAGCCCCTGCAAGGAGGGGGAAATGGGCCGGGTCGTCGTCACCTCTCTCCACAACCACGCCATGCCGATTCTCCGCTACGACATCGGGGACTATGCGGAGGTCGGCGGGCCCTGTCCCAGCGGGCGCGGACTTCCGGTGCTGACGCGCATCCTGGGGCGGGAAAGAAACATGCTGGTCGACCGGGACGGCAACGAGTATTGGCCGGCCTTCGGCGTCAAGTCGATCTCCAAGATCGCCCCGATCAAGCAGTTCCAGCTCGCTCAGACCAGTGTCGGCACGGTGGAGGCACGCCTGGTTCCCGAACGGCCGCTCAGCGATGCGGAGCAGGATCGGCTCCGCAGCCATCTGGAAAGCCGTCTGCCGGGAACCGTGGGTGTCGAGATCAAGCTACAAGAGAGCATAGGGCGCACCGCCGGCGGCAAGTACGAGGACTTCGTCAACGAAACGCTGCGCTGAGATCGCTAGCGGCGGCGTGCGATGATCCAGGCGTAGTCCCGCTTCGCCTTGGTCGGGGCACCGGTACCCTGGGGTTTGTCCCGGGCGATCTGCTCGCCGCTGCGCAGCTCCGTCACCTCGAATCCACCGTCCTCCAGGAGCTGCGTCAGCTGCTCCTGCGATGTCAGGATCGAGCCTTCCATGTTGCGCGCAAATGCCGTTGCCAGGGACTTCAGTTCGTCCGGCGCCGGCAGGGCCTCGGGATGCGGGCAGGAGTTGGCGGCCGCGGCGATGCGCCCGCCATAGGCCTCGATCTGTTCCGGCGTGAAGCGGTTCGTCGTCTCCCGGCTGCCCGGATAGAAGTTGTTGACCATAAGCAGCAGGCCGCCGGGCCTGAGCTGCCGGCGCCAGGTCTCGACTATTTCGCCATGACCCTCCCGGGGAACGCAGGACAGCAGCGAGTGGGCGCAGACGATGTCGTAGGGAAGCTTGCTGCGAAAGGCCGTGAGATCGCAGCGCACCGTGTTGACCGCATAGCCGAAGCTCTCCGCATACCAACGGCTCAGCTTGAGGGGCGTTTCGCAGCGGTCGACCAGCGTAACATCGGGCTGAATCCCTTCACGCTGGTAGGCGTCGAGGACGATGGCGAGCAATCCATAGTCCGCGGAGCCCGACAGGAAGATCCGCTCGAAGTCCCCGTTTCTGGCCAGCCGGCGCAAGGCCTCGACATAGAGCGCCGCGTGGCTGGTGAGGGTGGTGACGATTCCCAGCAGACGCAGCGTCTGCCAGGACCCGTGATACCAGTCGCATCGCTTTCCCTGGGCCGGGTCCTGCCAGCAAAACTGCTTCGACCAGTCGCGCGCCAAGGGCGCGGTTTCGGCCAGAATACGGTTCATGGCCGCGATGCCATCGGGGCCGGAAGACGGGACCGGCTTCATGGCGCCCGGCCGCCTCAGTCGTGGGCCTTCACCTTCACGTAGCTGCCCGGCGCGTCCTCCAGCACCTTAAGCTTGCCGTCGCCGGGCTTGCGGGCGGCCACCTTGGTGCCGCCGTGGCGGCCGACCCACTTCGCCCATTCCGGCCACCAGGACCCGCCGTGCTCCTCGGCCGAGTTGAACCAGTTGTCCGGCGACTTGAGGTTCTTGGCGTTGGTCCAGTAGCCGTACTTGTTGGCTTCGGGAGGATTGACCACGCCGGCAATGTGGCCCGAGCCGGCGAGGATGAACTTCACCGGTCCGCCGAGCAATTGGGTCGCGGCGTAGGTGGCCTTCCAGGGCGCGATGTGGTCTTCGCGGGTGGAGATCAGACAGGACGGCAGCTTGATCGTCGAAAGGTCGATGTCCACGTCCTTGAGCCGGATGCCGCCGGGTTCGATGAGGCGGTTTTCCTGGTACATGCGCCGCAGGTAGAAGCTGTGCATGGCCGCCGGCATGCGGGTGGAGTCCGAATTCCAATACAGCAGGTCGAAAGGGAAGGGGTCCTTGCCGAGGAGGTAGTTGTTGACCACGAACGACCAGATCAGGTCGTTAGCGCGCAGCATGTTGAAGGTGGTGGCCATGTCGCCGCCTTCGAGATAGCCCTTCTGGCTCATCTTCTCTTCGAGGGCGGCAAGCTGCACCTCGTCGATGAAGACGCCGAGTTCCCCCGCGTCCTCGAAGTCCATCATGGTGGTGAAGAAGGTTGCCGACTTGAAGCGCTGGTCTTTCTTCGCCGCCATGTAGGAGAGGGTACAGGCCAGCAGGGTGCCGCCGAGGCAGTAGCCGATGACATTGGCCTCGCTCTCGCCGGTGGCCTGCTTCATGGCGTCCAGGGCCGCCAGCGGCCCCTGCATCATGTAGTCTTCGAACGATTTCGCCGCCAGCTTCTCGTCTGGATTGACCCAGGAGATGACGAAGACGCTGTGTCCCTGTTCGACCGCCCAACGGATGAAGGAGTTCTTCGGGCGCAGATCGAGAATGTAGAACTTGTTGATCCAGGGCGGGATGATCAGCAGCGGCCGCTTGTGCACCTTTTCGGTGGTCGGCTCGTACTGCAGCAACTGCATCAGGTCGTTCTGGAAGACCACCTTGCCGGGGGTGACCGCGATGTTCTCGCCCAGCTCGAAGGCTTCGGTGTCCGTCATCCTGATCTTCAGCCGGCCCTTGCCGCGCTCCAGATCCTCCAGCAGGTTCTCCAGGCCGTTGACCAGGTTTTCGCCACCGGACTCAAGTGTCTCGCGGAGCACCTCCGGGTTGGTCATGAGGAAGTTGGAGGGTGCCATGGCGTCGACGAACTGGCGGGTGTAGAAGTCGACCTTCTGCGCCGTCTTGTCGTCCAGCCCTTCCACGTCCTTGACCGTCGACTGCATCCAGCGCGCCGTCAGCAGGTAGGATTGCTTGACGAAGTCGAAGAGTTCGTTCTCGTCCCACTCCGGATGCTTGAAGCGGCGGTCGCCACGCTCCGGCTCGGCCACCGGGTCCGTTTCCTGGCCCATCATGCGCTGGGCCGTGGTTTGCCAGAGCCGCATATAGTCCTGCCAGAGCGTCATCTGGGCCTGCACCAGCTTGGCCGGATCGGCCATCATCCGGCTGGTCATTTCCATGAACGCGGCGCCGATGTTCATGGGGTCGAAGGCCGCCGTACCGCCGTTGCCCTCCTGATGCTGCCGCTCCAGGAAGTCGCTGACGAGCTTCTGGCTGCGTTCGGCGATTCCGGCCATCGACTTCGAGATTTCGACGGGATCGGGCAGTTTGATTTCCGGGGGCTGTTGCTCCGCCATTGCGGCTTCCTTATCCTGCTTGGAGGGGCGCCGTCGGCCGGTCTGGGACCTTCCCGAACCGGGGCGCAGAGGTCGTTAAAATGATCCGCAAAGTAATAGGGGGGTACGGTTGTTTCAATAGCGGAGACACAGCCGGCAATTTAGGGGAAAGCCGGCGGTTTCCTTGACGCGACCGGGCTTTGCGGCCTTACAAGGACGAGGAGCGATGGCAGAGTTTCAGGAGACCGCGGCGTCCGCCGGGACGCCGGGCGCAAGCGTGGTCGGCAGGGTCTCGGGGCACGGCCGGCACCGCGAAAACAGCCGCATGGCCGGCGTCGTCGGGGGATTTTTGGCGCTTCTGTTCCTTGCGGGGTGCACGATGGCCCACAATTCGGCCGTCCCACCGCAAGAATCGGCTGCCCTGCAACCACAAGGGGAGCTAACCGAGGGCGCTCAGGACGAATTTCCTAAGCTTTCGGAGGGGTCGGACGCACCGTTGACCCCCACCACGCCAGAGGTGCGTGAGCAAGTCAAAGCAACGCTGACGATCGACGGGAACAAAGCCCTCTTTACCGAGGTCGACCCGCTGGTGACGACGGCATCGGCCGATCTCGATCCCTTTGCCGCCAGCACGATCATCTCTTCGGACTCGGTATCGCGAAGCACCCAGGTCGCCGCCCTTGAGACGGCGGCGGGCCCCGAGCCGGGCCAGCTCGCGGCGATCATCTTTTTCGGCCACGGATCGGTCGAACTGGATGAGAACGATCTTGTGGTCTTGAGCGATCTTGTCACCCTGCACAGCCAGCAGGGCGGACGCCTGCACGTCGTCGGACATGCCAGCAGCCGCACCCGGAACACAACGTTGGACCAGCATCAGGTGGCCAATTTCGAAATGTCCCTCAAGCGTGCCAACACGGTCTCGGCGGAGCTTCTGCGCCTGGGCGTTGCCCCGGAGGCTCTCTCGACCGAGGCCAAGGCCGACGCCGAACCGGTCTATCACGAGTTCATGCCGTCGGGCGAAGCGGGCAACCGGAGGGTCGAAATCTTCCTGGCAAATTAGCAGCCTCCGCTATACAAAAAACGCCGGACACCGCCGATGGACAGCAGGCTGGCACCCAGGACGCGCCACCGGCAAGCTGCCGCATCGTCAGGCCGTTGCCCGGTCTCACTTGTCTTCCCTTGAAGGGCCATGTCTCAGGATTTCCACCGCATAAAGCGCCTTCCGCCTTATGTCTTCGCAGAGGTCAACGCCCTCAAGTCGAAGGCGCGCGCGGCGGGGGAGGACATTATCGATTTCGGCATGGGCAATCCCGACCAGCCGCCGCCGAAGCATGTGATCGACAAGCTGGTGGACACCCTGTCGGACCCGCGGGTGCACCGCTACTCCACCTCGCGCGGCATTCCCGGCCTGCGCCGTGGCCTCTGCCGCTACTATGGCGAACGCTTCAACGTCGACCTGGACCCGGAGCGCGAAGTGATCGCCACCCTGGGCTCCAAAGAGGGTCTGGCCAATCTGGCCCAGGCCATCACCAGCCCCGGCGATATCATTCTGGCCCCCAATCCCAGCTATCCCATCCACGCCTTCGGCTTCATCATCGCCGGTGCCGCCATCCGCAGCATGCCCATGGCACCGGGCTTCGACTTCATGGAACAGTTGGAACGGGCGGTGCGCCATTCGGTGCCCAAGCCTTCGGCCCTGGTGCTCAACTACCCTTCGAACCCGACGGCCGAAGTGGTCGACCTGGACTTCTACGCCGCCGTCGTCGACTTCTGCCGCGAGAACCACATCTACGTGATCTCCGACCTCGCCTACGCCGAGGTCTACTTCAACGACGAGCCGCCGCCCTCGATCCTGCAGGTCCCCGGTGCGAAGGAAATCGCCGTCGAGTTCACCTCCCTCAGCAAGACCTATTCCATGCCCGGTTGGCGCATGGGATTCTGCGCCGGCAATCCGGATCTGGTGGCCGCCCTTGCCCGGGTGAAGTCCTATCTCGACTACGGCGCTTTCACGCCGATCCAGGTGGCCGCAACGGCGGCCCTCAACGGTCCGCAGGACTGCGTCGAGGAGATGCGTCAGCGCTATCGCTCGCGCCGCGATGTCCTGGTGTCCGGCTTGACGGCCGCGGGCTGGCCGATCCCCAGCCCGCCGGCGACCATGTTCTGCTGGGCGCCCCTGCCGCAGGCCTTGCGCGAGATGGGCTCCTTGGAGTTCTCGAAGATGCTGCTGGAAGAGGCCCAGGTCGCCGTGGCGCCGGGCATCGGCTTCGGCGAGTACGGGGAGGGTTACGTGCGCCTTGGCCTGGTGGAGAACGAGCAGCGGACCCGCCAGGCCGTGCGCAACATCAAGGCGTTCCTGCGGGACTCGGGCATCGGGCCCACGGACGCAAAGGTTCGGAATATCGCTTCTTGACCAAAGCCCTTCGCATAGCGGTGGCCGGCCTGGGAACGGTCGGCGGAGGAACCCTGCGTCTGCTTGACCGGAATGCGGAAGCCATTGCGGCACGCTCGGGGCGCGCCCTGCAGGTAACCGCGGTCTGCGCGCGTGAGCGTGGCCGGGACCGTGGGCTCGACCTCTCCGGATACCAATGGTTCGACGACCCTGTGGCGCTGGCCGAACAGGCCGACGCCGACGTCGTCGTGGAACTCATCGGCGGCTCCGAAGGGCCGGCCAAGGCAAGCGTCGAGGCGGCCCTGGCGGCCGGGCGTTCGGTGGTCACTGCCAACAAGGCCCTCCTGGCCCATCACGGCACGGCCCTGGCCGGCCGGGCAGAGGCGGCAGGCTGCACCATCGGCTACGAGGCCGCGGTGGCCGGCGGCATTCCCATCATCAAGGGCCTGCGCGAGGGGCTGGCGGGCAATCGGATCAGCCGCGTCTACGGCATCCTGAACGGCACCTGCAACTATATCCTCAGCCAGATGTCGGCGGCCGGGGTCGCCGGCGGCAATCCCCGGGAGCGCCTGGACTTCGACACCGTGCTGGCCGAGGCGCAACGCCTCGGCTATGCCGAAGCCGACCCCAGCTTTGACATCGATGGTGTGGATTCCGCCCACAAGCTGGCGATCCTGACCGCCCTGGCCTTCGGCTGCGAGGTCGATTTCGACTCCGTCTATGTCGAGGGCATCCGCAACGTCTCCGCCCTCGATGTCGCCTACGCCGAAGAGCTGGGCTACTGCATCAAGCTGCTGGGTGTCGCCCAGCTTGTGAATGGTGCGGTCGAGCAGCGGGTTCATCCCTGCATGGTGCGCAAGAGCCAGCCAATTGCCTCGGTCGAGGGGGTCTTCAACGCCGTCGTTGCCGACGGCGACTTCGTCGATACAACGATGTACGAGGGGCGCGGCGCCGGGGCCGGACCCACCGCTTCGGCAGTGGTGGCGGATCTCATCGACATTGCGCGCGGCACGACCCCGCCGGTCTTCGGCATTGCCGCCGGCAAGCTGCGCCAGCTTCCGACCCTGCCCATGGAGCGGCATAGCTGTGCCTACTATCTGCGCTTGCTGGTCCTCGACAAGCCGGGTGTGATTGCCGACATTTCCGCTGTGCTGCGCGATGCCGACATCTCGATGGAGTCCATGCTGCAACGCGGCCGCGCCGAAGGCGAGGGCGAGCCCGTGCCGGTGATTATCATGACCCATGAGACCAGCGAGGCCGCGATGCAGGGGGCCCTGGCCAAGATTGCCGAGCTCGAGGCGACTCTGGAGCCGCCGCGGCTGATCCGCATCGTCGATTTTTGACGCGACCGGGAGGAAAGAGGGACCGATGCCGACAAGCAATGCCCCCACCAGCAGTTCCATGGACCGAAACCTTGCCCTTGAGACCGTGCGCGTGACGGAGGCGGCCGCCCTGGCGGCCTCGCGGCTGATGGGCCGGGGCGACGAGAAGGCGGCGGACCAGGCGGCGGTCAACGCCATGCGCCAGTCGCTGAACGGCCTGGGGATCGACGGTACCGTGGTGATCGGGGAGGGCGAGCGCGACGAGGCGCCGATGCTCTACATCGGGGAGAAGGTCGGCAGCGGCGGACCCGCCATCGACATCGCCCTCGATCCGCTGGAAGGGACCACCATTACTGCCAAGGGCGGTCACAATGCCTTGGCCGTCATCGCCATGGCCGAGGCCGGTAACTTCCTCAACGCACCGGACACCTACATGGACAAGATCGCCGTCGGCGGCGGTCTGCCCGACGACCTGGTGGACCTGGACGAGACACCTGCGGCGAACCTGGCCAACCTCGCCAAGGCGAAGAAGGTGGAGGTCTCCGATCTCGTCGCCTGCATTCTCGACCGGCCGCGCCACAGCGAAGTGATCGCCAAGGTCCGCGAGGCCGGCGCGCGCATCATGCTGATCGGCGACGGCGATGTCTCCGGCGTCATGGCCACCAGCCGCTCCGACAGCGGCGTCGATATCTATATGGGTGTGGGCGGTGCGCCGGAAGGAGTGCTGGCGGCGGCGGCCCTGCGCTGCATCGGCGGTCAGTTCCAGGGGCGCCTCGTGTTCCGCAACGATGAGGAACGGCGCCGCGCCGACCGTTGGGGAATTACCGACTACGACCGCAAGTACAGCCTTCACGAACTGGCCGCGGGCGACGTCATGTTCGCCGCCACCGGCGTCACCGACGGATCGATGCTGAAGGGCGTGCGCCGCTTTCACGGCGGTGCCACCACCCACTCGGTGGTCATGCGCTCCAAGTCCGGGACGGTGCGCCTGGTGGAGGCCCAGCACAACTTCCAGCGCAAGACCTGGTACGACGAGCTGGGCGTCTAGCCGCCATGGTGGCGGCGGCTCCGCCATCCCGGCAGCAAGCCCCCCCGGCCGGTGGCGCTGGGCGCGCCACCTTTCTGGGGGTCGAGCGTTCGCTGACCGGCAAGCGCTGGGAGGAACGCCTGGGTGACGTCCGCCAGGCCATGGCCCTTTCGCAGCAGTTGGGCTTGCCGGAGATTGTCGGGCGCGTGCTGGCCGCCCGCGGGGTGGCTCCGGAGGAGGCGGAACGCTTCCTGAACCCGACCTTGCGCGACTATCTGCCCGACCCCTCGGGTTTCGCCGACATGGACCGGGCCGCCCAGCGGCTTCTGCAGGCGGCCGAGCAGGGCGAGAAGATCGCCGTTTTCGGCGACTACGACGTCGATGGCGCGACCTCTGCGGCCCTGCTGTGGCGCTTCTTCGACGCCCTGGGGATCGCTCTCGAGATCTACATTCCGGACCGCATGGCCGAAGGCTACGGGCCCAATCTTCCGGCGCTGAAACGGCTGAAGGCGGCGGGAACCGATCTGGTCATCACCGTGGATTGCGGGATCACCGCCTTCGAGGTTCTGGCCGGCGCCCAGGCGGCGGGTCTGGAGGTCATCGTCATCGACCACCATGCCGCCGAGCCGCGGCTGCCGGACGCCGCCGCCGTGGTCAATCCCAACCGCCTGGACGACCACAGCGGCCAGGGCCAGATGGCGGCGGTGGGCGTGGCTTTCATGCTGGTGGTGGCGCTCAACCGCGCTTTCAGGGAGGCCGGCTGGTACGCGCGCCAGGGCTGCCGCGAGCCCGACCTGCGCCAGTGGCTCGACCTTGTGGCCCTGGGGACGGTCTGCGATGTGGTGCCGCTGACCGGCGTCAATCGCGCCCTCGTCGGTCAGGGTCTGAAGGTCATGGCGGCGCGGTGCAATGCGGGCCTCGCGGCGCTCTGCGACGTGGCGCGCATCGGCGAGCCGCCGGGCACCTATCATGCCGGCTACCTCCTGGGGCCGCGGGTGAACGCTGGCGGCCGCGTGGGGGAAGCGCCGCTGGGCGCGCGCCTGCTGTGTTCCGACGATCCCGCGGAAGCCGCTGCCATCGCCACCAGCCTCGATGCCTACAACACGGAGCGGCGGGAGATCGAGGCCCAAGTCCTCGATCAGGCGATCCTGCAGATCGAAGAGCAGGGGGCGGGGCAGGGCCTCGCGGTGGCCGCCTCCGAGGGCTGGCATGCCGGCGTCATCGGCATCGTCGCCAGCCGTCTGAAGGAGCGCTACAACCGTCCGGCACTGGTGGTTGCCCTGGAGGGCGCACTGGGCAAGGGCTCCGCCCGTTCGGTGCCGGGCGTCGACCTCGGCGCGGCGGTGATCGCCGCCCGCCAGGAAGGCCTGCTGGTCAACGGCGGCGGGCATCCCATGGCGGCGGGCCTGACGGTAGAGGCGGACCGGCTGGCGGCCCTGGTGGCCTTCCTCGACGACCGCCTGAGCCGCCGCCTGGCGGAGATCGCCTACCAGCCCGCCCTGGGCATCGACGGCGCGCTGCATCCCAAGGGAGCCACCCTGGAGTTGCTGGCGGCGCTGGAGCGCTGCGGGCCCTTCGGTGTGGGCAACGCGCAGCCGCGCTTCGCCCTGCCGGCGGTCAAGGTGGCCCAGGCCTCGGTGGTCGGCGAGAACCATGTGCGCTGCTTTCTCTCCGGTGCGGAGGGCGGACGGCTCAAAGCCATCGCCTTTCGCGCGCTGGACAGCGATCTGGGCGCGGCACTGTTGCAGACCGCAGGCCTGCCGCTGCATCTGGCCGGGCGGCTGCAGATCGACCGCTGGGGCGGTGTCGACTCGGTCCAGTTCATCGTCGAGGATGCAGCACCGGTCCGGACCTAAGACTTTTTCGTGACTTAGAGGAAACCTCAGGTTCCGGCCGGCGGGCGGTTCAAATTCTGGTCAGCGGTCCTATTCTCCGCGACAGAGGGCGGCTTCGCCGGGTAAGCTTGCCCCATGGCTTTGATCCGACACAGCGCTCGCGTCGCCGTGCTGGCCGGAACTGCGGTCCTTGCCGGCTGTCTGGCGGTGCTTTCCGGCTCTGCCCAGGCCGGGGAAGGAACCGACCGCATGGCCGGCAGCCTCGCCCAGGTCACCGGGGCCGGACAGTTGGTCGATCTGGAACTGGTGCTGGCGGTCGATGCATCGTCGTCGGTGTCCGCCGAGGAGTTCGACCTGCAGATGCGCGGCTTTGCCGATGCCTTCCGCGACCCGGCAGTGGCGGCAGCGATTCGCGCGACAGGCGACCTCGGCATCGCCATTGCCATGATCCAATGGTCCGATAACCGCCGCCAGCACGTGGCCATCGACTGGACCCACCTTACGACCGCGGATACGACAGCGGACTTTGCCTCGACGATCGACCGCACGCCGCGCTTCCTCGATGGCGGGGGAACCGCCATCGGCGGCGCCATCGAGTTTGCCTCCCGCGCCATTGCGCGCAACGCCTTCCAGGGGGTTCGCAAGGTCATCGACATCTCCGGCGACGGGCGCGCCAACCAGGGCGCCCAGCCGTCCAAGCTGCGCGACCTGGCGGTGGCGCAAGGCATCACCATCAACGGCCTGGCGATCCTCAACGAGGACTCCTCGGTGGACGGCTACTATCGGACCTCGGTGATCGGGGGAACCGGGGCTTTCGTGATGACGGCCAACAACTACGAAGACTTCGCGGCGGCGATGCTGGAGAAGCTGATTAAGGAGATCGGCTCGGTGCCGGTCGCCGACCGCCCGGCGCCGGAGCCGGCCCCCGGCAAGCGCCCGCAGCTCGCCCAGGCCTGGACCCAGCCGGCCGGTGGCCCTGCGGCCCAGGGCGGGGGCCTCGGCCCCGGATATTAGGCCTTTCTGATCGGCGTCGGATAATCGCCCAGCGGGCGCCCGGACAGGCTTGCATTCCCCCCGGCGAGCGGCTACATCCTCTGCCCGACGACCCCATCGTCTAGAGGCCTAGGACACCGGCCTTTCACGCCGGCAACACGGGTTCGAATCCCGTTGGGGTCGCCATTTTCATTTTTGCTCCCATCGTTCTCAACGGTTTAGGCCGGGAATTGTCTCCGCGGTTTTCCGCCTGCGCCTCTACTGCGCCATGCAGCCGGGCGAGGGCGTGTCGATGCTGTGGTCGCAGGCTGGCGGCCTGATCCCCGTTTGGGGTCCGCCCGGTTCGCCGGCTCCCGTTGTCCGCTGCGCCGTCTCTTGGGCGGTTCCAGGACGCACTGCAGAATGGCCCGGTTGTCGTTGAACAGTTCCATCATCACCGACAGCGGGGTCGGCTGGGCCGGGCGAATGCGGGCCTCCAGCTCTCCTTCGACGGCCGTAAGCTGACCGGCGAACTTGCGGGCGATCCGCTGGATCGGCCGGTTCTCCGGCAGGCACAGCAGGTAGACCGTCTGAAAGCCGCGGTTGCGCGCAATGAGCAGGGCCTCGGCGACCAGCCGGGTGCCGAGGCCGCGGTTCTGGTAGTGCTTCTCCACGGAGACCGAGAGCTCGGCCTTCATGGCCCACCAGGGATCGCAGCGGGTCAGTTCGACGATCCCGCAGAGGCGCGTGCCGCTGAAGGCCCCGATGGCCCAGGTCTTTCCCCAGTCCATGGCCTTCACGTAGGCCGCGATGGCGGGCGCGCTGGTCGCGTATCCGAAGCGCAGGCGCCGGTCTTCTGCGGAGAGCCGCAGAAGATGACGCTCTAGGCTTTTGGATTCGCGCGCCATCAGTTTGCGAACCACAAGCATGGTCGTTCCAGTCCCCGAGGCAATGCCGCCCGCTCAGGCGGGTGGCCGGGTTCCGGCTATGGTGATGTCTTGCCGGGCGAAGGGCTCAGGCGTGCAGCGGCCGATTTCCGGCGGCCGGCGCTGGTCCGGCGCTGCTCTCCGCCGCCTTCGGTGCCGAGGGACGCCGGGAGAAAAGCGACTTGAAGAAGGCACGGATGGCCGCGGCCCGCATGCGCTGGGCCTCAGCGATGTAGCGGTCCACTTGGGCGGGGTCGATTGTGAATTCGATTCTGCCGTCGCCGTCGTCGGCGGCGCCGAGAGGGCGCGAATTCGATGTCAGGTCTTGGTCTTGGCTTTGGTGCTTCACGTCGAAACTCCCTTCCTGTGGCGTTTCTTCCGAGCACCTCCCTATACGGCACCTTATGTTGCGGTGCACAACAAGGAATCTACGCCGATTTCAGTGGATTGCAACTGGAATGCGGCGCCGCAACATAGCCATGCGGAGAACGCATGGCCTGCTGCCGAGGGCTTGCGCAAGGGGCCCTGAGAGACCTTCGGGGGCGGGACGGGGATAGCGTTTGACCCTTGCCGGAATTGTCGTAAGGTTCGCGGCAGAAAAGAAAACAGGGGGCTGGGAAGGCGGCGGCACGGCGTCTGCTGGGTGCAGGCGCTGCGCCTGAACGAACCAACGAAAAGCAAGGGCAAGGCATAAGCCCCAGAGCACGGGGGACGCGTGGAGTATTTTGTTCAGCAGTTGATTAACGGTGTCACCCTGGGGGCGATCTACGGCCTCATCGCCATTGGCTACACCATGGTCTATGGCATCATCGGGATGATCAATTTCGCCCACGGCGACATTTTCATGATCGGTGCCTTTGTCGGCCTGATCGCCTTTCTCATTCTGGGCCTTGCCGGGATCACCTGGGTCCCGCTGGCGCTCATCATCGTCCTCATCGTCGCCATGCTCCTCACCTCCGTCTACGGCTGGACGGTGGAACGCTTGGCCTATCGACCATTGCGCGGATCCCATCGGCTGGCGCCGCTGATTTCCGCGATCGGGATGTCAATCTTCCTGCAGAATTACGTGCAGATCTTGCAGGGCGCCCGGGTGCGGCCGATGCCGCCGGTGATCCAGGGCGGGATCACACTGATGGAAACCGACGCCTTCGTCGTTCAGCTCAGCTATGTGCAGATCCTGATCGTGCTTGTGACTGTCGCTTTGATGGCGACCTTCGCCATGATCATCGCACGCACGCCGCTGGGCCGCGCGCAGCGCGCCTGTGAGCAGGACCGCACCATGGCCGGGCTGCTCGGTATCAACGTCGACCGGACCATTTCCCTGACCTTCGTGACCGGCGCCGCCCTGGCCGCGGTCGCCGGCATCCTGTTCCTGGTCTACTACGGCGTCATCGACTTCTACATCGGCTTCCTGGCCGGCATTAAAGCCTTCACCGCGGCGGTCCTCGGGGGCATCGGCTCATTGCCCGGCGCCATGCTGGGCGGTCTGCTGATCGGCCTCATCGAGACCTTCTGGTCGGCCTACTTCACCATCGAATACAAGGACGTGGCGGCCTTCTCCATCCTTGTGCTGGTGCTGATCTTCCGTCCCACCGGTCTGCTGGGGCGGCCGGAAGTGGAGAAGGTCTGAGCGATGGCCGTGGAAGCAGGTAAGCGGGCCGGCAGCATCGACGGCGTCGACCTTCAGGCCCTGTTCAAGGAGGCCGGTCTAGCGGCCTTTGTGGCCTTCGGTCTTGCCATCTCAGTCGTCGGGGTGCGGACCGTCACAATTCCCGGCGGCCTCGGCCTTGAGTATCGCTGGGAATGGGTGGTCATTGCAGTCGCCGCCGTTTTCATCGGCCGCTTCGTTCTGGCCTTCAGGCGCGAAACGCGCAGCCCGGCGCGGCGGGCCGAACGCGAAGCGACCATGGACCGTATCGGCGCGGGTGTCCAGAAGGTGGCGCGGATCGCCGGTCCCTTGTTGTTCATCTTCGCCGTCGCCCTGCCGTGGATGCCGTTTTCCAACCGCTACATCGTCGACATCGCGACGCTGGTGCTGACCTACATCATGCTGGGTTGGGGGCTGAACATCGTCGTCGGTCTGGCGGGCCTGCTCGATCTCGGCTACGTCGCCTTCTATGCGGTGGGGGCCTACTCCTACGCCCTGATCGCCATTCACTTCGATCTCTCGTTCTGGATCTGCCTGCCCTTGGCGGGGCTTTTTGCCGCCCTCTTCGGGGTGCTGCTCGGTTTTCCGGTGCTGCGCCTGCGCGGCGACTATCTGGCCATCGTCACCCTTGGGTTCGGCGAGATCATCCGGGTGGTGCTGCTGAACTGGTATGAACTGACGCGGGGTCCGGACGGTCTATCGGGGATTCCGCGGCCCAGCTTCTTCGGCCTTCCCTTCTCACGGCGGGTGCAGGAAGGCAGCGATACCTTCCATACCTTCTTCGGCATCGACTACACCTCGATGCAGCGCATCGTGTTTCTTTACTATCTGATCCTGGCGTTGGCGCTGATCACCAATTTCTTCACCATGCGCATTCGCAGGCTGCCGGTGGGCCGCGCCTGGGAAGCGCTGCGCGAAGATGAGATCGCTTGCCGCTCTCTGGGGATCAACCCGACCAACACCAAGCTCACCGCCTTTGCCATCGGTGCCATGTTCGGCGGCTTTGCCGGATCGTTCTTCGCCACGCGCCAGGGCTTCATCTCGCCGGAGAGCTTCACCTTCGTCGAGTCGGCGGTCATCCTGGCCATCGTGGTGCTCGGCGGGATGGGCAGCCAGATCGGCGTCGTGATCGCCTCGGTGCTGCTGATCGGCGGCACTGAGCTGTTCAGAGAGCTGGAGCAGTTCCGCATGCTGGCCTTCGGCGGTGCCATGGTCGCCATCATGGTCTGGCGGCCGCGCGGGCTCCTGGCCCATCGCGATCCGACCCTGCGCCTGGGTGCCGCCGCCAAGGGGGGCGGACCATGAGTCTCGCCGAAGCCGCCCCGATGAGCCCAAAGATTGTCGTTCCCAGCGGTGCGCGGCCTCTCCTGACCGTCGAGCATCTCACCATGCGCTTCGGCGGCCTGGTAGCGGTCAACGACGTGTCCTTCGCCGCCGGGGACGCGGAGATCACCGCCATCATCGGCCCCAACGGCGCCGGCAAGACGACCCTCTTCAACTGTCTGACCGGGTTCTACAAACCGACGGTGGGGCGGCTCAGCCTCGATCACGGCGAGCGCCAGTTCCTGCTCGAACGGATGGACGACTTCCGCATCGCGCAGAAGGCCCACGTCGCCCGGACCTTTCAGAACATCCGCCTCTTTCCCGCCATGTCGGTGCTGGAGAACCTGATCGTCGCCCAGCACAACGCCCTGATGCGGGCGTCCGGCTATTCGGTCTTCGGCCTTCTCGGGATCGGCGGCTATCGGCAGGCGGAGAGCGATGCGGTGGACTGGGCGCGCTATTGGCTGGAGCAGGTCAATCTGGTCGACCGCGCCGACGACAACGCCGGCGATCTGCCCTACGGCGCGCAGCGGCGCCTGGAGATTGCGCGGGCCATGTGCAGCCGCCCGGTCCTGCTCTGCCTGGACGAGCCGGCGGCCGGGCTCAATCCGCGGGAATCGGCGGAGCTCAACGCGCTGCTCACCTACATCAAGGAAAAGCACCAGATCGGCCTGCTCCTGATCGAACACGACATGAGCGTGGTCATGGAGATCTCCGATCACATCGTCGTGCTGGACTACGGCAGCAAGATTTCTGACGGCACGCCGGAATTCGTGCGCGGCGATCCGGCGGTGATTCGCGCCTACCTCGGCGAGGAGGAAGAGGACGAGATCCCGCCGGAGGTGGCGGCCGATCTGGCGGGCGAGGCGCCGCCAGGCGGCGAGGGGGAGGGGCGCTGACATGACCATGCTATCGGTCGCCGGCGTTCACACCTTCTACGGCAACATCGAGGCTTTGCGCGGCGTCGACCTCGACGTTCAGCACGGCGAGATCGTCACCCTGATCGGCGCCAACGGTGCCGGCAAGTCGACCCTGCTGATGACCATCTTCGGCAATCCGCGGGCCGCCGCCGGCAGCATCCACTTCGATGGCGAAAACATCACCACCATGCTGGCCCATGACATCGTCCGCCTGGGCGTGGCGCAGTCGCCGGAGGGGCGGCGGATCTTCCCGCGCATGACGGTCATGGAGAACCTGCAGATGGGCGCGACCGTGGCGCCGCCCGAACACTTCGCGGAGGACCTGGACCGGGTCTTCGCGCTGTTTCCCATCTTGAAGGACCGCCAGCAGCAGCGTGGCGGCACGCTCTCCGGCGGTGAGCAGCAGATGCTGGCCATTGCCCGGGCGCTGATGAGCCGGCCGCGGCTTTTGCTCCTGGACGAGCCCTCGCTGGGCCTCGCGCCGCTGATCGTCAAGCAGATCTTCGCGGTGCTGAAGGACATCAACCAGCAGCAGGGCACGACCATCTTTCTGGTCGAGCAAAACGCCTTCCACGCCCTGAAGCTGGCCCACCGCGGTTATGTCATGGTGAACGGCCGCATCACCCTGAGTGGCGGCGGTGATGAACTGCTGGCCATGCCGGAGGTGCGGGCGGCCTATCTCGAGGGAGGGCACTAGGCCATGGCGGGAGACCGGCGCCGCTCAGAGGGGAGGGCTGCATGATTCCGCTGCTGGGAACCAGCCTGCCGGTCTTCATCGGCGTGACGGTCTTCCTTGCCGGGGGGGCCGCCTTCATGACCGGCCAGGCGCTGAGCGCCAACTGGCGCCCGGTCTGGCAGGCCGTGGGCTATTCGCTGCTTCTGGGCTTCGCCGACCGCTTCATCGTGTTCAGTCTGTTCGGAGGAGAATTGCTGTCGCTCAGCGGCTACCTCATCGACACCGCCGTCATCATGAGCGTCACGCTGCTGTCCTACCGCTTGACGCGGGCCCGCAGCATGGTCACCCAGTACCCCTGGATCTACGAGCGGGCGGGGCCCTTCGGCTGGCGCGAGCGGCGTGGCGGACCGGGGTGATCGGGGCGTGAACCGGCGGAAACAAGAGGGATTGCGGGCTCTGGCGGGCCTGCCTAAGCTGTCTGCCGATAAGGCAAGACCCGGGGGGTGTCGGACGCTCGACCACCACGCCCGGTCAATGTGCACAACAGGGATTTCAAGCTAGACGGGAGGTACCTTTTAATGCGTAGACTTTCCACTGTGCTTATGGCTGCCGCAGCCGTAACGGCATTGTCGGTCTCGGCGGCCAAGGCGGACATCGTCATTGCGACCGCCGGGCCGATGACCGGGCAGTATGCCAGCTTCGGCCAGCAGATGAAGGCCGGCGCCGAGCAGGCGGTGGCCGACATCAACGCCGCCGGCGGCGTGCTGGGCCAGAAACTGGTCCTTGAGGTCGGCGACGATGCTTGCGACCCGAAGCAGGCGGTGGCCGTGGCCAACCAGATGGTCAACAAGGGTGTCGTCTTCATGGCCGGGCACTTCTGCTCCGGCTCGTCGATCCCCGCCTCGCAGGTCTATGAGGAAGAGGGCGTTCTGCAGATCTCTCCTGCCTCGACCAATCCCAAGCTGACCGAAGAAGGCGGCGACAACGTCTTCCGCGTCTGCGGGCGTGACGACCAGCAGGGTGAAGTGGCGGGCGCGTTCCTGGCCGAGAAGTTCGGCGCCAAGAACATCGCCATCGTCCACGACAAGACCGCCTACGGCAAAGGCCTGGCGGACGAAACCCGCAAGAACCTGAACAAGGCGGGCGTGACCGAAGCGCTCTACGAAGCCTACACCGCGGGCGAGAAGGACTACACCGCCCTGGTCTCCAAGCTGAAGCAGAACAGCATCGACGTTCTTTACGTCGGCGGTTATCACACCGAAGCGGGCCTCATGGTGCGCCAGATGCGCGACCAGGGCATGGACACGCTGCTGGTGTCCGGCGACGCCTTGGTGACGGATGAGTACTGGTCGATCACCGGCGATGCCGGTGAAGGCACCCTGATGACCTTCAGCCCCGATCCCCGGAAGAACCCGGTGGCCGCACCGGTGGTGAAGGTGTTCCGCGACAAGGGCATCGAACCGGAGGGTTATGTCCTCTACACCTATGGTGCCATCCAGGCCTGGGCCCAGGCGGTTGAAAGTGCCGGCAAGACGGACCTCGATCCGGTGATCGCCTCTCTGCGGTCCAACCAGTTCGACACCGTGCTGGGCAACATCGGCTTCGACGCCAAGGGCGATGTGACGGCTCCTGGCTACGTGTTCTATGAGTGGAAGGATGGTCAATACGACTATCTGAACTAGGATCGTTCTTCCTGGATGTTCGGACGGCCCGCCTCTCCGGCGGGCCGTTCTTTTTTTGCAGGGTCCGGGGGCCTTGACGTTCCGGTAAGGCGGTGGCGTTAGGCTCGGCCCATGTCCGGAAGCGCACGCTATCTGATCGGCCTTCTCCTGGTATGCCTCCTCGGCGCAACCGCCGTCGCCGAGGAACCGCGTCAGCCGCTCGCTCCGCCGAGACCGCTGCTGCAGGTACCGCTGCAGCCGCCGGCCCTGCCGCAGCGGCCGGTGAACGTCAGGCAGGGCTCCCACCTGCTGCTGGAGACCGACCGGCCGCTGCGCGAGTTCGATCTCGACCGCGGCCTGACGGCGCTTTGCCGCGATGGGCGCTTCCGGCAGAAGCGCGATCGCTTCCTGGTGGTGCGTCTCGGCGGTTTCGTCCACGGTGCTGTCGTCGGCGGGCATTGGAGCCTCTACGACCCGGAGGGCTTTGCCGTTCCCGAATTGGTCTATGCGGTCAAGGGCCAGGACACCGCGCGCTGCGAGGTCTACGTCATCCGCCACCTCACCGGAGGCGAATAGGACAATTCCGCAGCGGCGAAAGCCTTGCCGATGGCGGCCCGGTTAACCCGTTCATAAGCAGCCTGCCGCTAGACTTCGCGTGTCCTTTCCCCCAAGGATCGAGATGTCGCATGGTCAATGCCGAGGAGAGGCTGGAAGCCCCCAGAAGGACGCTTCCGGGTCCATGGAATCAGCCCCGTCTCTTGTTGGTCACGCTGGCGTCGGCCGCCGGCCTGTTGCTGCTTTCGCTCCTGCTCGTCGGTCAAGGCGGTTCCGACCCAGGCGAGTCCGGATGGTCTCTCGGGCAATGGTTGCGCGACCAAGGCTTCACCGTCGTCTCACGCGACCTGGGCGAGCCTCCGGGCCGCCTTGGCCAGACGGCACTGGAGGCAAAGCCCTGGCATCAGCATCGCGTCTGTGGGCGCATCCTGCAGATTGTCGAAACGGCTTGCGGCTACGAAAGCGCGGACTGGGATTCCGAGATCTACTGGGCCTGCGTCGCCGGCGAACTGAAGTACACCATGTGGAGCGCCTACGGCTGCAACTGAGCGGATCGCGGTGCCATCGGCAGCGTCATAAACGATCATCCATGTCGTATTCGCCAGCGGTGAGCGCAAAAGAAAGGGCCGCCCGAAGGCGACCCTCTCTTACAGCAGGCTAGATACCCACATTCACCGGAGACGGCGATCCAATCGCGCGCCGGGCCGATCGTCCGCCGTCAGTGCAGCGCGGCGCTGGCCCGGGCCGTCTTATCGCAATAGTTCAGACCATGGGAGGTGGCCAGAAAGGCCCGCTCCTGCTGCATGCAGTGAAGGGCATGCAGCTCCCTCCCAAGGCTCTGGAAGAGGGTGGTCTTCCAAGATTGTAAGCGTCCTGCCCGGGTTCCGGACTGCGCGCGCCTGGTCGGCCGACTGGACCTCGCTTCCGAGGCCAGGGTGGCGTCGCCGCTCCCCGGGTACCTTGTTGTCGTTGTTTGAGTCCTCATGAACCACTCCCGTTCGCACCACCGGGATCCATTCCCGCATCGCAGGTTCAGAGGCTAGGTAATAATGATTAAGCGAGAGTAAAACTCACCCCGCCGGCAGCAAGACTCCAGCCCTAAACACAGCCTTGTCACAGCTCTCCGCAAGTTGACGCGAATGGTCGCGCTAATTTGAGAAGTCTTCGCGAAGGGCAGCTTCGGCGGGTCAGAATTTGAGCCGGAACAGGCCTGGCGGCCGGGGAGGGCGGGTCCCGATCGGGGGCCTGTGGCGAGGCGGCGGCGGAGAATGCGGGCTTGCCCGTTCCGCTGCGGGGTCCAGGCTTAGGAGATGCCTGGCGCTTCGATCAGGCTGGAGAGGCCCCAGAGGGCGAAGTAGATGAAGAGGATGAGTCGAACGAGCATCTTGCTGAATCCTGCATGACTACATGTCAATGACACTAGGATCACACAGAGAGATTAAGAATGAGTTTTGTCACAGCTTTGAGCTTTTGTTGTGGGACCCTCTAGGCAGGCTTCAGATTGAAATCTCTTAAATGTTTTGAATGCCTTAGCCTTCCCTTAAGCACCCACCGCCTAAACTCCCTCCCAGCCTTTTCCATAGGGTAGGGCGGGGATGGCCGGGTGTCGTCACGTAGGACACCAGCGGCGCCTCTCCGCCGGGATGCGGAGATTCAGGTATGTTAGACGCAGCTTTCGGACGTTCCTTGTTGCGGCCCTTGTTGCGGCCCTTGTTGCGGCTGATGGGTGCTTTGGCCCTGGTCGGTGCCCTGGCCGGCTGTGCTGCCACGCCCTACGGGTCAGCCTACGCGCCCGCCGACTTCGGCAGCGACGATGCGAGCCGGACGCAGAGGCTTGTGCGCTATTGCGACCGCCTGGCGGAGGAGGGCAAACACCTGACGGCCCTGGGGCTCTGCGCGCGGGCGCACGAGTTGAGCCCGGAAGACCCCGAAGTGCTGATGCGCATTGCCTCTCTGCTCCAGGCCCTCGACCGGGCCGATGCGGCCGCCCAGACCTATACGTCCTTGCTGGCCCAGCACCCCGGCCATCAGGAAGCGCTCTACCGTCTCGGCAAGATCTACATGCATGCCGGTCAGACCGCGCAGGCGGCAGCGCAGTTCGATCGGGCCATCCGCAACGACCCGCAGGACCCGCGGGCCTACAACGCCCTGGGGATCATCCGCGACCAGGCCGGCGAGCATCAGGCCGCCCAATCGCTCTACCGTCTTGCCCTGGAGCAGGATCCCTCCGACCTTTCGGCGCGCAACAACCTGGGTCTCTCCCTGGCCCTCAACGGTCAGCGTGACGAGGCCATCGAGGTGCTGGCCGAGGCGGCGGTCGATCCGGCGGCGGACCAGACGGTCCTGAGTAACTTGGAGGCGGCCTACGCGGCCACCACGGCCGCCTTGCCGGCGAGCGGCAGCGAGCCGCTGAGGCCGTTGCCCAAAGCACCGGAGCTTGCGCCCCAGGCGATCGTCCGGCCTTCGGAGCCGGTCGCCATACACTCGCTGGAACCCGCTCTGCCCCTGATTGACAACAGCCGAAAGCCGGCCCCGGCGGAAGAGGTGCTGCCCAAGGCCTCGGTGGTGAGGCCGCCCGCCCCGATGGAGAGCGAAGAGGACATGCCGGCGAGCGGTGGTAGTGGCCCGATCCCGCTGCTGATCCCCGGTGCCCCCCTTGAAGAGGAAGCCGTTGAGGAAGAGGCCGGCGAGGGCGCGGTCATTGAGGAAGAAGAGGTGATCGAGGAAGAGGTGAGCGCAGTGTCGCCGGAGCCGGGCGCCCGCGTTACCCTGGCCCCCCTCCCCGAAGGCGGGCCGCGCCGCGAGGAGGGGCCGGAACCCAACACGGTCATTGCCGCGGTGGTCGCCGACCTGATCGAGCCGCCGGCCTGGGCCGCCTTCGAGCCCGGCGAGCTGCTGAGCGCCTTACCGACGGTGCAGGCCCCTGCGGCCGCCCTGGCATCGCCGCGCGCGTTCGAAACCGAAGAGTTCATGCCGCTGCCCGTGGAGCGCCAGGACCACGACCGTGTCGAGGACGACCTCGCGCCGCCCGCGCCGTCCTATTCGCTGGCGATGCTGATGCTGGAGATTCGGAAGGCCAACGCCTGACGCCTGAAACCGGCTGACCGCCAAGGGCCCCCTCCGCTGACACGGACGGGGCCCTTTTTTTGACCGTTCGAGGCCGCTGCGCAGCCTTCTAGCGCGTGCAGGTGATCTCCTCGAAGCCGTCGCAGAGGAACTTGTCGCAGATCGACCCGCTGCCGATGAAGACCGTCGGGTAGAGCGCCCCGATGTTGTCTTCCCGCGCCCAGCGCGCTGCGGTACTGAAGCCTTTGGCCTTGCACCAAGCGTTGGCAGCCGGATCGCCGCAGCCCTGGTCGTTCTCGATGCAGAAGTTCAGCCGATAGACCTGGTGGACGGGAAAGCGGAAGGTCTCCTCCTGCGGGACCGCGGGTGCCCGTGGCGGCGGCGTAACCGCCGGCTGGACCGGCACCGGCTGCACCTGGGGGGCGGGCTGCAGCGCCTGCTGCTGCTGGGCCGGGGCCGTCGGCGGTGCCGGCTGCAGGCCGCCGGACTGGGCGCTGCTCGGAGCCGGAGGCTGCGGCTGCAAGCCGCCTGCGGTTTCAGGCGCCGCCGGCTGTGGCTGGGCGCTCTGCGGGCGCAGGCCGCCGGCCGTCGATCCGCTGGGCGCCGGTGCCGGCGCGGTGGCGGTGCCGGAGCCGGCAGCGGCTGCCGAGGGGGCCGCTGGGGAAGAGGGTGAGGGAACGAGCGCCGGGGCTGCGGCGACCGCCGGGGCGTCCATATGCTTGTCCAGCGGCCCGCGCTGATAGCGGATCAGGACCGATCTGACCCGGCCGCTGAACTCGAAATCCTTCAGCTTGTAGCGCGCCGGGGCGCCCCTTTCCCGGCTGGTTAGGGTGATGGAAGGGCCGTTGCAGCCGGCGCCGGTGAACAGCGCGGCGACAAAGCGATGGTCGATCCCGGCATAGCGCCGATCGAAGCTCTCCGGCAGCAGGGCCACCGCCTCGGAGATGCGCGTAAACCGCGGTGCGTCCGCGCCGGCGCCATAGCTGCTGGCCGGCAGGGAGAGCTCGATGCAGGCCTCGCGCTGCGGCGGGTTGGGCACCGGAACGAAGAGGCGGTTGAAGTAGCTCTGTTCGTCCGAGCGCTCGCAGGCCCGGTTGTAGTAGCTGCGCCGCTCGAGCAGGAGGAAGCCCGGCGGCGGCCCCAGCTCACGGCGGTAGGCGATGACGGAGGAATAGTCGTCGTCCGGGGTTTCGGCTGCCTCGTAGGGCTGGTCCGAGGGCAGGGCGCGCGGCGGCACCAGATCGGCCGTCAGTCCCTGCCACCAGGCCCGAGGGTTCTCGCGGGTGCCGAGGTTGGGCCCGCAGGCATCGTCGCGGCTGGCGAAGTAGGGCCGCTGAAAGAGGATCACGCCTATCTGGGGATCCGCTTTGACGGAGCGGATCTGTTCGTTGAGTTCGTCGCCGACAAAGGGGATCGCCTGATAGGGCTGACCGGCCTGCAGGGTCAGGGTCTTCGACGGTCCGGCGAAATTCGGCTGGGTGTAGAAGGTGGCACTGGCTGTCCCCGGAGCGCCATCCTGTCCCAGCGCGGCCGAGGGAAGCAGCAAGGCTGCCGTCACCAGGCAGACGGCTCTGAGCCGCTGTCTGCGGCTCGGTTCTTCGGCTTGTCTCAACACCATAACACTCATCCAACGACCCCCACCTTCGGCGTTTGTTTTCTTTGTCAGTCGACCGGAATTCGCCATGCACCCGGTGCCCGTCCCGGAGACCGCGTTTCGGTTTCGCGCCGCGATCAGTCAGCCTTCTCGCGGCCCTCCAATGTGGACAGAGTCTTTGAGGGCCATCACACTGACGTTGTTGCCTGCACTCTCGCGAATCCCAACCGCGCCCACAAGACTATGACCTCTGTTTCAATTCCGCCAGTAACACTGGTGCTGGGCGGGGCGCGTTCCGGCAAATCCGCCTATGCCGAGCGCTTGGTCGAGCAACAGGCGGGCCAGCGGATCTATTTGGCCACAGCGGGTGCCGGCGATGAGGAGATGGCGGAGCGCATCCGCCGGCATCGGGAACGGCGGGGCGAGGGCTGGCGGACCGTGGAGGAACCCCTGCGTCTGGTCCCGGTGCTTGAGGCGGAGGCCAGCGGCGAGAGTCTTATCCTGATCGACTGCCTAACTCTGTGGCTTTCCAATATGATGTTCGCCGACTTGAATGTGGAATACGAGATAGAACGCCTGGTCCGCTGCCTGCCGGACCTGGCTGGCCCAGTGGTCTTTGTCTCCAACGAAGTCGGTCTGGGGATCGTTCCGGAGAATGCCTTGGCACGGCAGTTCCGTGATCACGCCGGGCGTCTCAACCAGGCGGTGGCCGCGGCCGCCGATGCCGTCGTCTTCCTCGCGGCGGGCCTGCCGCTGCAGTTGAAGCCCCAGCCCTAAAGGAGCAACAGGAGGACGGCAAGGACGGCGAACAGCAGGCCTCCGGCGGCCAGGTAAACATCCAGAACGCGTCCCAGGTCCTCAGCGGTGAGATCGGCCCGGCCGTCGCCCATCCAGTGGTCTTCGATCCGCTGTCCGCCATAGAGGCGCGGCCCGGCCAAGGCCAAATCCAGGCCGCCGGCCAGGGCGGCCTCCTGCCAGCCGGCGTTGGGGGAGCGATGGCGCGGCGCATCCCGGATCATGGCCCGCCAGGCTCCCCGCACACTGCCGCCCGGTACCAGCAGCGCGGCGCCGACGATCAGCAGACCGGCCAGCCGTGCCGGCAGGTAGTTCACCATATCGTCCAGTTTGGCTGAGGCCTTGCCGAAGGCCTCATAGCGTGCATTGCGATGGCCGATCATGCTGTCGAGGGTGTTGATGGCCTTGTAGGCCAGGAGCCCGGGAAGCCCGAGCAGCAGAAACCAGAAGGCGGGGGCGACGAAGCCGTCGGAGAAGTTCTCCGCTGCAGACTCCGCGGCGGCCCGGGCGACACCGGCCTGATCCAGGCTCTGGGGATCCCGGCCGACGATGTGGCTCACGACTTCGCGTCCGGCTTCAAGGCTCTCGCCAAGGGCCCTTGCGACCTTGCGGACCGCATCATAGAGACCGCGGAAGGCCAGCAGGCTGCTGGCCAGTACAGCCTCGAACACCCATCCGAAGGGGAGATGGCGGAGCCCTTCGTGTATCAGAGACCCGGCGACGGCGCAGACAATGACCACGAGCCCCGTGCACAGAAGGCCCAGGGCGACCCGCCGATCCCGGTCCAGGCTCTGGCGGTTCAGGCTCCGGTCCAGAAGGGCGACTGCACGGCCGATCAGCACGACCGGATGAGGCAGCCATCGGTACAGCCACTTGGGATCGCCCGCCACCAGATCGACCGCCATGGCCAGCAACAGGACCGTCAACACCGGCCGCAGGGCCGCCATCGCATCCGCGGCCTCGCCGAGCATCAGGGACAGTAGCAAAACCCGTGGCCGCGGTTAGGGACCGGCTGCTGCGATTGCTCGGCCAGTCTGCTTGGCTTCCTGCGACCCCAACCGTTCATGAGCCTCAAGAAGCTCACGAAAGAGGTCGCCAAGCGGTTGGTAACTGCGTTCGCCCCGTGGCCGGCGGAAGACGGCCAGGTCGGCGGCGGTGAGCGCGTCGGAGATGACGGCTTCGATCAAAGCGCTACAGAAGGTTGTTCCTGCCTCCTCGACCGGGACGTCGAACAGGCCGGCCATGAAGGGCTCGTATCTGAACCCTTCGACGGAATCGCGGAGGGATCGGGTGCAGGCAGTGACGCTTTGAGCACGCCGTTCCGGGTTGGCCCGCACCCGCTCGATGACCTCCACCAGGCTGGACCCCGCGCTGGAACGTTCTGTCGGCGGACTCTCCGGGGTGGCGCAGCCGAGGAGGCTGACGGCGCAGACAGCGACCACCAGGGTCGACGCCGGCGTGCGGCGCATCAGAGGCAATCTCCCGCCGGATGCCGTCATCGCGGGGCCTCCTGGGCGGACTGCGCGGCGCTCTGCCGGTGGGCATAGTAAAGCGCCCGTATGACACGACCCACGCCCAGGGATCGAGCCTCGTCGTTTCCGCTCATGGAGCCTTCGATGAAACCGCTGGTGAGTTGGCCGGACTCGACGGCGGCGACCAGGGCAGCGCAAAAGGCGCCCAGCGCGTCCTGCTCAGCGACCTGGAAAAGTCCTGTCGAGACTTCGCGGATGGACCGCACGGACTTCGACGCGGCGACCTCGGCACGGCAGGTCTTCCGGGCGGCTGACGGGCCCAGGGAACCCATTTCCAGCGCTTTCATCGTTTCCAGGAGAACCCGCTCCGAGCGCTGCAGGGCCGGAGCCTCGGCCAGGGCTGGCTGGATCGCGAAGGTCTGCCCCCCGAACAGCACCAGAAGAAACAAGATGCTTCGCGTTCGTGTCATCGCCTGCTCCCCATGCCGCCAGCGCCAGCACGCTATCAGGGATCGCGGCCGGTTGGTATGGCGTTGTATCGCCTGCGGGGTATCGCAAGCTGGGGGTGGTCTTGGCCGCGTGCGTTTTTAGGTCGCCCATAGTCCTTCAGGAGAATTATTTCCTCTAGAGGCTTGGTCTCTGCAGGAAATCTACGAGTCGCTATTTTTTGTCGTCGTTTTTCTTTTCTACCGTATTTTTTGTCGCAGATTTTCTTGGTCTACGTAATTCTTGTCGCTTGCCAATTTGAGTAGGGAGGCCCACGCTATTGGCCAGCACAAGGAGCCCAGTCATGACCGATATGCAGCGAAAACGGCGCGGCCGGCCCAAGGGATCGGAAATCGATGACAGCGAAGCTCTGCAGCACATCGCCGACTTGCTGGTCGAGGGGCGGGCGAGGAACGTTGCCGGCGCCGTGCGCGTTCTCGCCGGCCACAGGCCAAGCCTGATCCGGCGCCTGCAACGCAAGTTCTGCCGCGAGCGGGGCACACTGCTCGCAGCGGCGCATGCGAGGGCCGAATCGCTGGCCCTGGAGGAGGGCCAGCGGCAGAACCAACTCCTGCGGGCAACACAGCCGCATCGCTGGTCGCAGGAGCACGATTCCGCCGTGCAGCTTTTGGACGCCCTGGCTCTCGAACGGCAGGACCGTCTGAAAAAGTCCTTCGCCCGCGATTAGCGCCAGGTCTACCAACCGCCTGCCGCTGTCGCGCGCCTGGCTTTCCACTAGCTCTCCAAGGCTTCGCGATAGGGAAACAACGCCGGCATGCCGCCGGTGTGCAGGAAGATGACATGGTCTGCCGCCGAGAAGCGTCCGGCGGCGACCAGAGCCATGAGCCCGGCCATGGCCTTGCCGCCGTAAACCGGATCGAGCAGAAGCCCCTCCAGCCGCGCTGAGAGCCTGACCGCATCGCGCATCTCGGGCGTTGGGACGCCATAGGCCGCTCCGGCATGGCCGCTTTCGAGCCTGAAGGCCTCTTCCGGCACCTGGCCGTCCAATGCCAGCCGGTCCCAGACCGCCTGGGCGAGCCGACGGACCTCCGCGAGCACCGCGGCGGGATTGGCATCGACATCGATGCCGATGATCTCAACAGAGGGATCGAGGGCGGCGAAGCCGGCGGTCAGACCTGCCTGCGTGCCCCCGCTGGAAGTGGCGTGCACGATGGCGTTGGCACGAAGGTCCAGCTCCGCGAGCTGGCGATGGAGCTCCAGCGCCGCAGCGGCATAGCCCAGCGCCCCGGTGGTGTTGGAGCCGCCGGTGGGAATGACGAACGGCGTCCTGCCTTCGCGCCGCAGCGCTTCGGCCAGCGCCTCCATCGCGGCACCGCGGTCCGTATCGCCGTCGTGCAGATGAAGCCGCGCAGCGAACAGGCGGTCCAACTGGATGTTGCCGCTGAGTTCGTAGTCCGCGCCGCCCCAGGGCACCACGCGGGTCAGAACGAGTTCGCAGGCAAGGCCCAATTTGGCCGCCGCCGCTGCGGTCTGGCGCACGTGGTTCGACTGGATCCCGCCGGTCGAGATCACCGTGTCGGCGCCCTGCGCGCGCGCCTCGGCCATCAGGAATTCGAGCTTGCGGGTCTTGTTGCCGCCCAGTCCCAGGCCGCTGCAGTCGTCGCGCTTGACCAGGATCCTGGGGCCGCCGAGTTCGGCGCTGAGCCGGTCCAGAGGCTCCAGGGGCGTCGGCAGGTGGGCCAGGCTGAGCCGCGGCTGAGCGGCGAGCGCCCGTTCCAGGTCCGCCCTGGCGCCGGCGTCAGGCATTCTGTGCGGCCGCCTGGGCAATGGCCTGCTCGATCAGCTTGCAGGCTTCGTCCGCTTCGCCCCAGCGCTTCACCTTCACCCATTTCTCCGGCTCCAGGTCTTTGTAGTGGGCGAAGAAATGGGCGATCTGATCGAGCAGGATGCGCGGCAGGCCGCGGTAAGAGGAGACGTTGGCATAGAAGGGATGCAGCTCGTCCACCGGGACCGACAGCAGCTTCTCGTCCTCGCCGGACTCGTCCTCCATGATCAGCACGCCGATGGGGCGCACCCGGATTACCGCCCCGGGGATCACCGGAACGGCGTTCACCACCATGATGTCCGCCGGATCGCCGTCATTGGACAGGGTGTGCGGCACGAACCCGTAGTTCAGGGGGTAGTGCATGGCGGTGTGGAGAAAGCGATCGACGAAGATCGCCCCGGAATCCTTGTCCATCTCGTACTTCACCGGAACGCTGCCCATAGGCACCTCGATGATCGCATTAACGTCCCAGGGCGGGTTGGTGCCGACCGGAATCTTGCTGATATCCAAGGCTTTCTCCTCATTTGCGCGGGAACTTGCCCCAAAATTGCCCTGCTGCCTCAGGGGCGCCTTTACGAATTGTTAACGCCATCCGCCTATTAATAAACTGTTAGGATGCGAGTAGATAGGGTCACAAGAAAAAACGATAAATATTTGAATTTGTTTGTATTTGTTTCCTTTGTCCACCGTAGCGTCAGGCTTGTCCGAGGGACCGGTCTGGCGGGGGAGGCGGCGATGTGGATTAAGGATACTTCGAACAACATCGGCGCACACCTGTTGTCCTTGGACGAGTCGGGCGGGTTGGGCGCAGAGAAGACCCAAGTGCCGCTGCGGCCCTGCCGGCCGCAAGGCAAAGGGATGTCGTGGTGCGATGCGGACTGAGATGAACCGGACAGAGAGTACCAAGCGCCCGCTGCTGTCGCGCTGGCCGGCCGCGTTCATCGCCGCCGTCCTGATCGGCACCACCGCGCTCGTGCTCTATGTCGAAGCCAGCATCTCCCAGTTGAAGCAGGTTCTGCCGGTGGAGGTGCTGCGCCAGGAGCGGGACGTTGTCTTCATGATCGACGACCTGGTCTATCTGCAGGATGCCATCCGCCAGGCCCGCGACCTGCCGACCGCCGAGCGGCGGCAGGCCATCATCGGCCGCATCGAGTTGATCGAGCGCCGCGTCGAAGAGCTGAACAAGTCCTATGAGTTCAGCAGCCAGATCGGGGTCGCGTCAATGTACGCAACCCTGAAGCCGGTGGCCGCCGACCTGAAGCTCTGGCTGAGCGACGGCGTTCAGGGCTTGGCGCCGGACTCCGAGGTGGTGCTGGAATTGGCTCTGGAGCGGGTGGGCGCGGCGCGCCAGGAGATCGCCAAGCTGTTCGGGGAGGCCAACAGCAATGCCCTGGCCATCCTGCAGGCCGAGGCCGCCAACCTGGAGCGCTTCCGCGGCGCGCTGATCCTGGTGGTCATCGTGGTGGCCTCGCTGACCGTCGTGCTGGTGGCCTTCATCTTCCGCGAACGGCGTTCCGAACTGGCGGCCGCCGCTGCCCAGCAGCGTCTCAGGGAATCCATCGAATCCCTGGCCGGCGGATTTGCCCTCTTCGATGCCAACGAGCGCCTGGTGCTGTGCAACCGGCGCTATGGCGACCTCTACGCCGGGGCGCGGGACCTCCTGGTGCCGGGCATGCGGTTTGAGGAGATCGTCACTGCGGCAGCCAGCGCCGGCAACTTCCCCCAGGCCGGCGAACGCTGGGATCTCTGGGTGGAGGAGCATTTGCAGCACTTCCGCAATCCCGGCCCGCCCTTCGAGCTCGAACTGCGCGACGGTGCCTGGTTCAGGGTTGCCGAACGCCGCACCGCCGATGGCGGCTTCGTCGTCATCAGCACCAACATCACCGAGCTGCGCCGCCGCGAGACCGAGCTGCGCAACATCGGCGAGGAACTGCGTCACAAGAACGTCCTCTTGGATGCCGCTCTGGACAACATGGTTCAGGGCCTCGCCATGTATGATGTCAATCAGCGGCTGATCATCTGCAATCAGCGCTTCCTCGACCTCTACAACCTGCCGGCCAGCATGGGCCAGCCGGGGACCGATCTCGTCGAGATCCTCGACTACACGGCCAAGCTGGAAGGGCTGACGCCGGAGCAGGCCAACACCATGCGCCAGCGCCGCATGGGTGCTGCCGCCAGCGTTAAGCAGGCCAAGCTGCAGGACTTCCTGTCCAACGGCCGGGTTATCAACGTTCTGCATCGCCCGATGCCCGGCGGCGGGTCCCTGGCCACCTATGACGACGTGACCGGCAGCTACAGCGCCGAACGCCAACTGCGCAGCGCCAAGGAGGAGGCGGAGCTCGCCAGCCGCGCGAAATCGGATTTCCTGGCCAATGTCAGCCACGAACTGCGCACACCGCTGAACGCCATCATCGGCTTCTCCGAGATCATCAAGGATCAGCTCTTCGGGCCCATGGGCAACCAGCGCTACCGCGAGTACGCCATCGACATCCACGACAGCGGCACGCACCTCCTGAGCCTGATCAACGACATCCTCGACCTGTCGAAGATCGAGGCGGGCAAGTTCGAGCTTCATGAGGAGCCCATCGACTTCGAGGCGGCGACCAAGTCGTCGTTCCGGATCATGCGCGACCGGGCCGAGGAGGCGGGGGTGACGCTG
The DNA here is from genome assembly GCF_028289705.1 of Pelagibius sp. Classification (GTDB taxonomy): domain Bacteria; phylum Pseudomonadota; class Alphaproteobacteria; order Kiloniellales; family Kiloniellaceae; genus Pelagibius. The sequence goes on along the minus strand of NZ_JANQOI010000086.1, from coordinate 50,790 downwards.
GAACTCGATGTGCCGCCCAAGCTTCCCCGCCTGCGGGCCGACCCCCGCGCGGTCAAGCAGATCCTGCTGAACCTCCTGTCCAACGCCGTGAAGTTCACGGACGCCGGCGGCCGCGTGGTGGTGAGTGCCCAACTGGCCGGCAACGGCGGCCTGCGCATTCAGGTCGAGGACACGGGGATCGGCATCGCCGAGGAGGATATCGCCAAGGCGATGGCGCCCTTCGGGCAGGTCGACTCCTCGCTCAGCCGCAAATACGAAGGCACCGGGCTCGGCCTGCCGTTGACCCGTCGGCTCGTGGATCTCCACGACGGCAGCCTGACGCTGACCAGTCAGGCCGAGCGGGGGACCTGCGTCACCATCAACTTCCCGCAGGACCGGGTCTGTCCGCAGGAGGTCGACTTCGAGCCCCCGCGTGTAGTCGGGAAGTCGGCATAGCATCTTCGCGGTCGGACAACCGGCCCGGCGCCGCTACGGCAAACGCCCGTGCCGCAGGGGGAATTACCCATGACCGCCACTGCGGAATTTTGGCCTCGCCATAGCCACAACATATAGTATATAGTCTCGCTGTTGGGGGTATATGAGGGGCGTTGCCGTGGGGGAGGCTTTTGATCCGGCTTACCTGCCGGACAACAAGCTGCTAAGGCTTTTTGGCTACTGGCAGGGACTGTGCCGCGAAGGACAAATCCCCTCGCGGCGCGACATCGATCCGGTCGAGATTCCCGACCTGCTGCCCAACATCTTCCTACTCGATGTCGTCGGCGATGCCGATGACTTCGTGTTCCGGCTCGCGGGCACGCTGGTGGAGGATGCTTTCTCCATGCCGCTGCGCGGCCGGTCGATCGCCGAGATCCAACGACAGGCCGGTATCCCAATCCCGGTCGCCCATCACGTCGAAGTGGCGCGGGGCGGTGGGCCGCGCTACCGCGAGGGCAACATGCTGGTGGCGGGGCGGGAGCATTGGAGAATCAGACGCCTGCTGCTGCCCCTTGCCAGCGACGGCCGGGTGATCGACGTCCTCATCGGCTGCGCCATCTTCCTGCTGGGCGGCCGCGAGAGCGAATTGCCGGTGGGTCCCTGGACCTACTCCCGCCCGAAGCCAGACGCCGCGCCCAGCGCCTAACCCACGTCCCTTTTCCAAGGTCTCCTTGTCAGCCAGCGCCAGCTGTGCTTGCCTAGGCTCACAACGAGAAAGGGCGGCACAGCCGCCGATTGGGAGAACGTGGCGTCAATGGCAAAGACATTTCAACCGCGCCGGACCGTGACCGCGGCCGAGCCGGCGCTGGCTGTGCGCCCGAGTGCGGGCGTGTTGGGCCTTGCGAAGGCCGAGGCAGCGGGGGTGAAGGCGGCTTCGGACGACAAATCAGGCGGCACCCTGGTGGTCGGCAAGGGCATTTTCGTCAAAGGCGAGATCGAGTCCTGTCACACCCTGGTTGTCGAAGGGCGCGTCGAGGCCGCGCTGGAAGCCGACGATCTGAAGGTTCATAAAGACGGGGTCTTCGAGGGCGAGGCGAGCGTCGAAACGGCAACCGTCGCCGGCCAGACCGAAGGCGAACTGACGGTGCGGGGTCTGCTGACCATCGAAGCGACCGGGCGGGTCAGCGGCACCATCCGCTACTCGGAGATCATGATCAGGACGGGCGGCCAGATCCGCGGCGACGTCGGCTTGATCCCCGCGCTGGTCGCCGACGAGGATGTCGCCTGAAATCAAAGTCTTGCTGGCCGTCTTTACCACAATTTAGTAAAGCCAGGACGGTCGAGAGTTCAGAACGCCGCGGGCTGCTCCGCGTTCCGCCGCCAGAGGGCGGCGAGCAGGGCGCGGTGGACCTCTATGTATCCCTCACTGCGGAAAACAGTCTGCCCGGCCAACATGCCGTCGGCATCCGGAAGGGCGTGGAACGGCACCGCGGGATAGGCATGGTGCGCGCTGTGCCGGTTCATGTTCCAGGACAGCCACTGCAGCGGGCGAAGGGTGTGGGTCGTGCGGGAGTTCACCAGCATGTCGGCGCTGCGTGGGCAGCCCCCGTGCTCTGCCATCAGGAAGAGCCGCAACGCCGGCTGGCCCAGCAGCAGCGGCAGCACCCAAAGCGCCAGCAACAGCATTGAGCCGGCCGCGAGGCTTGCTCCCGCCAGCAGGCAATAGACTGCCAGGTAGGCCCGCGCCTCGTTGGCGATCTCACGCCGCTGTCTTGCCGGAATGAAACCCTCGTCTACCCGCCCCAGGGCGTGTTTCAACAGGGTGCCGATGCGCTCGCGCCAGTAGGGCAGGCCGGAGACGTGAAGCAGATACGCCCGCAGGCTGTCGATGGCCGGGCGCGCCAGTTCCGGATCGCGCTCCGGGTCCTGGGTGAAGCGGTGATGCTGAAAGTGAAACAGCCGGAAATAGGACGGCGGCAGCAGGAGCACCAGGCCGCAAATCCGGGCCAGTCCGTCGTTCAGCCATCGGCTCTCAAAGGCGGTCCGGTGGATCGTCTCGTGCAGCGGCGCGAAGAGAAAGGCGAGAGCGATGCCGTGACCGAGGAGCGCGGCGGCATAGACCAGCGGATGGCCGGCCAGGAGAACCGCCGCGCCGGTGACCGACAGCAGCCCCAGGTGTCGCGCGAGCTGCAGCAGCCCCTTCGCGTCGCTGCGGCGCGACAGCGCCTTCAGCTCCCGCTTGTCGATCCCGGAATTGCGATAGACCTCTTCCTCCATCGCCGTCGCGAACTCCTCAGCCCAGGATCTTGGCGTGGTGACGCAGGTGATCCTCGATGAAGGTTTGAATGAAGTAGTAGCTGTGATCGTAGTCCGGCTGCATGCGGAACTCAAAGTGCTGGCCCGCCTCCTCGCAGGCTTCCACCAGCAGATCCGGCATCAGTTGCTCGCTGAGAAAGGGATCCTCGGCCCCCTGGTCGATGAAGAGCTGGGCGTCGGAGGGCTGGCGCCGGATCAGCGCGCAGGTGTCGTAGTCCGCCCAGGCCGCCTCGTCGCCCCCCAGGTACCCGGTGAAGGCCTTGCGGCCCCAGGGGCACTGGCTGGGCGCGCAGATCGGCGCCAGGGCCGAGACCGAGCGATAGACCCCCGGGTTCTTCAGATGGAGGGTGAGCGCTCCATGCCCGCCCATGGAATGCCCGAGGATGCCCTGGCGGCCCAAGTCGGCCGGAAAGTGCTCGGCCAGCAGGGCGGGCAGTTCCTCGGTGATGTAGCTGTACATACGATAGCGTTCGGACCAGGGGGCTTCGGTGGCATCGAGGTAGAACCCGGCGCCGCTGCCGAAATCATAGTCGTCGTCTTCCCCCGGGTAGCCGCAGCCCCGCGGCGAGGTATCGGGCACCAGCAGCATGAGGCCGAGTTCCGCGGCCACCCGCTGCGCGCCGGCCTTCACGGTGAAGTTTTCCTCCGTGCAGGTGAGGCCGGAAAGAAAGGTGACCAGCGGGACCTTGGTGCCGCCCCTGGCCTGCGGCGGTTGAAAGACGGAGAAGTTCATGGCGCCGCCACAGACGGCGGAGGCATGACTGTAGAAGCCCTGCGTGCCCTCGAAGCAGCGCTGCTGGCTGACGATGGTTAGATCCATTCCCACCCCGACTGTTCTTTTGGGGGCAGGGGCTTTTCTATGTGGCCCCTTGGCAGCCCCTCGAATGGGCAGCGCTCCCCCACACAGCGCGTGCCCGGCGAATCCACCCATGATATCGCTTTTTGCCGGTCTGCCCTAGGCGCGCCGGCCTGTCGAACTCTCGGTGAGCTGGAAGCTCTAGTACACGATCACGCTGCGGATGGACTTGCCCTCGTGCATCAGGTCGAAGGCGTTGTTGATCTCATCCAGCGGCATGGTGTGGGTAATCAAATCGTCGATGTTGATCTTACCCTCCATGTACCAGTCGACGATCCGCGGCACGTCGGTGCGGCCGCGCGCGCCGCCGAAGGCCGTGCCCTTCCAAACGCGCCCGGTGACGAGCTGGAAGGGGCGGGTGGCGATCTCCTGGCCGGCGCCGGCGACGCCGATGATCACCGACACGCCCCAGCCCTTGTGGCAGCACTCCAGGGCCTGGCGCATGGTATTGACGTTGCCGATGCACTCGAAGCTGTAGTCGGCGCCGCCACCGGTGAGATCGACGAGATAGGGCGCGATATCGCCCTCCACCTCCTTGGGATTGACGAAGTGGGTCATGCCGAACTGCTCGGCCAGCGCCTTCTTGGCCGGGTTGGTGTCGACCCCGACGATCATGTTGGCGCCGACCAGGCGGGCGCCCTGGATCACATTCAGGCCGATGCCGCCGAGGCCGAAGACCACCACGTTGGCGCCCGGCTCGACGTTTGCCGTGTTGACCACGGCACCGACGCCGGTGGTGACGCCGCAGCCGATGTAGCAGATCTTGTCGAAGGGCGCGTCCTCGCGCACCTTGGCCAGGGCGATCTCCGGCAGGACCGTGTAGTTGGAGAAGGTGGAGCAGCCCATGTAGTGGAGCACCGGCTTGCCGTCCAGGGAGAAGCGGCTGCTGCCGTCGGGCATCAGGCCCTGGCCCTGGGTGGTCCGGATGGCCTGGCAGAGATTGGTCTTGGGGTTCAGGCAGTATTCGCACTGGCGGCATTCGGGGGTATAGAGCGGAATGACGTGGTCGCCTTTCTTCAGCGAGGTGACGCCGGCCCCGACGTCGACCACCACGCCGGCCCCTTCGTGACCGAGGATTGCCGGAAAGAGGCCTTCCGGATCTTCGCCGGACAGGGTGAAGGCATCGGTATGGCAGACCCCGGTCGCCTTGACCTCCACCAGGACCTCGCCCTCCCTGGGGCCCTCCAACTGCACCGTTTCGATCGACAAGGGTTTGCCGGCCTCAAAGGCCACCGCTGCGCGCACGTCCATGTAGCTTCCCCCAAAGGAACGATTTTGAGAATCGACTGATTGTGAGGCTAGTCTAGGATGACTGCCGGCTGACCGCCACTCCCGGGCCGCGTGCCGCGCTAGGTTTTGTGGCGGGGCCGGCATTAGGATAAGAGAGTGACGGGGTCCCGCGAAGGGCCCTTGGGTATCGAAGGAGTGCTTGATGGACGACTCCCTGAGCCAGGCGCGTGTCGATCTGGCGGCCGCCCTGCGGCTGGCGGCGCGCTTTGATCTGAACGAAGGCATCTGCAACCACTTCAGCTATGCGCCGCCGGAACGGCCGGGCTGTTTCCTGGTCAATCCCTTCGGCCTCCACTGGTCGCAGATCAGGGCCAGCGATCTGCTTCTGGTAGACAACGACGGCCGCGTGCTCGAGGGCGACGGGGAGCTGGAGACCACCGCCTTCTGCATCCATTCGCGCATCCACATGCGCCATCCCCGCGCCACCTGCGTGCTGCACACCCACATGCCCTATGCCACCACCCTGACCTCCCTGGAAGACACGCCGCTGGAGCCGATCAGCCAGAACGCGCTGCGCTACTACAACGACGTGGCCTATGACCCCTCCTACAACGGGCTGGCCGGAGATGTGGACGAGGGCGAGCGCATGGCGGCCGCCCTGGGCGACAAGCGGGTGCTGTTCCTGGCCAACCATGGCGTGGTCGTGGTCGGCGGCAGCGTCGCCAAGGCTTTCGAGGATCTCTATTACCTGGAGAAGGCCTGCCAGTTGCAGGTGCTGGCGCTGTCCACGGGCCGCCCGCTGAAGCGGGTCACTGACAACATTGCCGCGACCACCTTCACCAAGCCCGATGTCGAGCAGCGCTATGCCAACGCGCATTTCGCCGCGCTGAAGCGCCTGCTCGATGCCGAGGACGCCACCTACGTGAACTGAGACCCAGCAAGCGAGAGAGAGGTCTGCCGATGCACAAGAGCCGCCTTGCCGCCGTTGTCCTCGACTGTCAAAGCGATGACTTCGAACGGGACGCCGCCTTTTGGGGGGCTGCTCTCGGCTGGGAGGCGGCCCCCTTACGAGAGGGGCAGGATCCACGCTACCGGGATCTCGCGACGCCTGTGGAGTTTCCCAAGCTGCTTCTGCAGCAGGTCGACCATCCCAGCCGCGCCCATCTCGACATCGAGACCGACGACATAGAGGCGGAGGTGCAGCGGCTGGAGAAGCTGGGGGCCAAGCGCATCGCCCAGGTTCGCACCTGGTGGATCATGGAGGCGCCCAGCGGCCACCGCTTCTGTGTCGTCAGGCCGCAGCGCCCCGGCTTCGAAGAGGGCGCGAAGGAGTGGCCGTAGACATGGGTCCGTTCGCAAGCGGTCTCGCTAGGGAGACTCCCATCCCGGGATGAACTCGCTGATTTCCGTTTGAATGTCTATGTTGTGAGCGACCCAGCCGCCCGATGCCTTCGCCAGAAAGAACTGCAGAAAGAGGAAGTCATCGGATGATGTGCGGATGACGTAGATATAGCGCTTCAGCGTATCCCCGAGCTCCTCGGATTCCAGTTGATCCACATAGTTCACCTTTTCATCGTCCACCAGAAAGCTGTCGAAAACCCAGCCGACAACTTGGCGTCCTTGATCACCATAGTGTTTCTTCATGGTCTCTGCGAAACCTTCGCGGTCCGTTTCAAGCAAAGGCTTGAGCATCTGCTCTATTGGTTCCTTCGGATCGCCGTATCGCGGCAAATCGAATGCCCTTGCCCCGTCTATTTCGACGATGCATAGCGAGAGGATCGCAAGGAGCCAGTGAAGTGGTCTCATGTTTGTTTCTTCCCTGTGTTCGGCATCAAGACACCAAGCAGTGCGGCTGCGCAGTCGCGGAGCCGGAATCCTACTTTAGGTATAATGCGTCTTCGGAATCGATCTCGCAATGGTTGCGGTTGGTTAACCTCCGTAAATGCCTTTGAGCTACACTTGGCCAGCAGTTTCGCGTCGATGACGGCCGCCTTTTCACAAGGGTGTCGGAGCGGAGGATGGGAAAAGGACTGATGGGATTCGTTTGGGGTTTACTGGCAGCCTATCTGGCTCTGCTGGTGGTCATGTTTCTGGCCCAGCGCAGCCTGCTCTATCCCGCGGCGACCAATACACCCCGGCTGTCGGACCATGGCCTGCCGGGCATGGGCGCCATCGAGACGCAGCCGGAACCGGGCTTGACCCTTACCCACTGGTTCCACCCGCCGGCCGACCCGGACCAGCCGGTCATCCTCTACTTTCATGGCAATGCCGGCCACCGCGGTGACCGGGTGGCCAAGATGCGACCCTTCATCGACGCGGGATTCGGTCTGTTGCTCACCGGCTACCGCGGCTACGGCGGCAATCCCGGCAGGCCCAGCGAGACCGGCCTCAGCGCCGATGCCCGCTCGGTGCACGACTGGCTCCTGGCCCAGGGTTACAAGCCCGGGCAGATCGTCATCTTCGGAGAATCCCTGGGCACCGCGGTCTCGGTGAAGCTGGCCAGCGAGCGGCCGCCGGCGGCACTGGTCTTGGAAGCGCCGCCCAGTTCCATCGCCGATGTGGCTGCCGCCCACTACTGGTATCTGCCGGTGCGCCTGCTGATCCGCGACCCCTGGGACTCGCACTCGCGCATCGGCTCCATCAAGGTGCCGCTGTTCCTGATGCACGGCGCCCGCGACCGCGTGGTGCCCGCCCGCTTCGGCCGGAAGCTCTTCGAAGCGGCCAGCGAGCCGAAGCAGGCCCTGTTCCACGATACCGCCATGCACACCGACCTGCTGGACTACCGCGAGGTGGTGGAGGCGGTGATGGCCTTCATCCGGGAAACAACGGCACAGCCCCAATAGGCCGGCTCTGCCGGCCGCTACGCGCCCAGGGCGGCAAGGGCCTCCGGCGTGTCGACGTCCACAAGCACGGCATCGTCGTCCATGGGCACTTCGCAGACCGCCTCGGCGTGCTCGCCGATCAGGGCCCGCGCGCCCACGTCGCCGGCCACCTCCTGCATCTCGGCAAAGAAGCGCTTGGCGAAGAGCACCGGATTGCCGCGCTTGCCCTGCCAGGTGGGCACGCAGATGGCGCGGCCCTCCAGCGGATCGAACGCGGCGATCAGGCGGTCGACGGCCTTGGGTGAGAGGCGCGGCATGTCGCCCAGGCAGACCAGCACCCCGTCGATATCTTCCGGCAGGGCGGCGAGCCCGCGCTTCAGGGAGGAGGAAAGGCCGCTGGCAAAGTCCGGATTGTGGGTCAAGGTAAACCGCCCTTCGGGCAGGGCCGCTTCCACCGCCGCATAGTCGTGGCCGGTCACCACGGCCAGGGGTGCGGCCTGGGAGGACAGCAGACAGTCCGCCACGCGGGTGACCATGGGCGTGCCGTCGACGGGGATCAGCAGCTTGTTGCGCTTGCCCATGCGCCGCGACTGACCGGCCGCCAGAACCACCGCGGCGATGCGCGGCGCCCGGGGCGGACCTTCGGCGCGCTCCACGGCCTCGGCGCGGGGCAGGGGCCGGCTGGCAATCTCCTTCAGAAGGCCGCCGGTGCCCATGCGCATGACCTCTTCCGGGGTAACCTCCAGGCCGGCGACCAGGCGCCGCAGCACCCAGTCGAAACCGTTGAGCTTGGGTGAGCGCGCGCAGCCCGGCAGGCCGACCACCGGACGGTCCTCCAGCTTCCCCAGGAGGATCAGATTGCCGGGGTCCACCGGCATCCCGAAATGGTCGACGCTGCCGCCCGCCGCCGTAAGGGCGCTCGGCAGCACGTCCCGCCGGTCGACGATGGCCGAGGCGCCGGACATCAAGATGATCTCGCAATCCTCCCGGACCAGGGTCGCGAGGGCAGCGGTCACGGGGGCCTGTTCGTGGGGGCAGCGGCGCTCGACCGCCGGCGCACAGTCGAGCATGGCCAGGCGCTGGTTCGCGACATCGCGGGTCTTGTCCAGCAGGCTCGCCTTCGTCCCCGGCAGTTCGGTCTGCAGCAGCCCTACCTTGCGCGCCATGAGCGCGGCAACGGACAACAGCGGTTCGCCCCGGCCGATGACCGCCAGGCAGGCTTCCAGCACGTGGCGGGTGATGGCGAAGGGAATGATCTTGATGGTCGCGGCCATCTGGCGCGGTTCCACCAGGTCGCAAGGCGGCAGGGTCGCCAGGGTCACCGCTTCGTCGACCAGGTTCAAGGCATCGATACGGTCCCGCTCCGCCACCAGCAGGCCGCGGGTCTGGACCATCAGGTTGCAGCGGCCGGTGAAGCTCTCGCTGGCCGTCAGGCCATGGCCGCAGATCGCAGCGGCCAGCGCCGTCGCCGCTTCGTCCTCATGGACCTCGTCGGCTTCGAGACGCGCCACGACGATGCGCCCGACCCCGGCCTTGTTTAGCTTGGCGAGGTCGGCCTTCGACAGGCGGCGCCCCTTCTTGAAGGCCAGACCCTTGGCTTTCAGGGAGTGGACGAGGATGGCACCCGCCGCCTCGCCGGTCGGGACTTCGCCGAAGATCATTGTGCGGCCTCGGCGCCCTGGCCCTGGCGCTGGCCCGGCGGCCTCGCTTTGACCAGGGGCGATGCCCCGTGCAGGACCTGGGTCATCTGGGCAAGGATCGCAATGGCGATCTCCGCCGGGCTCTTGGCGCCGATGGCCAGACCGATGGGGCCGTGAATGCGTGCCAGGGCCGCCTCCTCCAGGCCTTCACCGCGCAGGCGGTCCAGGCGCTTGCCATGGGTTTTTCGGCTGCCCAGGGCACCGATGTAGAAGGCCGGGGAGCGCAGGGCGACCGTCAGGGCCGGGTCGTCCAGTTTCGGGTCGTGGGTCAGCACCACGACCGCGGTGCGGTGATCCGGCTGCAGGCTGCGCAGGGCCTCGTCGGGCCAGCCCTCCACCAGGGTGACGTCGGGAAAGCGCTCCGTGTTGGCCCAGGCCTTGCGCGGGTCCACCATCAGCACCTCGTAGCCGGCCAGTTGCGCCATGGGCACAAGGGCCTGGCTGATGTGGACGGCGCCGACGGTGATCAGGCGCAGGGGCGGATTGAAGACGTGAACGAAAATCCCGTCATCTTCCGCCAGGGGACCGCTGCGGTCGGCCTGGATGGCGGCCTCGACGGCTGCGAAGAGGCCCGCGTCCAATGCAAGGTCGCCTTGCCGGTCGCTGTCTACGATCAAGGCTTGTTGGCCGTCGCGCAGGTCGGTGACGAGGGCCGCCGGCCGCTTGGCCCGGCGCGCCGCCTGCAGCGCTTCCAGAAGGGCCCGCTTCATTCGACGGCCTCGACGAAAACGCGGATGGTGCCGCCGCAGGCGAGCCCCACTTCCCAGGCCTGTTCGTCGGAGACGCCGAATTCCAGCAGCTTGCCGGGCGCGCCCGCCATGATGGCCTGGGCCTCATGCACCACCGCGCCCTCGATGCAGCCGCCGGAGACCGAGCCCTGCAGGCGTAGCTGGTCGTCGACGATCAGTTGGCTGCCGACAGGGCGGGGCGAGGAACCCCAGGTCGAGACGACGGTGGCCACGGCCACGCTGTGGCCCTCGTCCCGCCAGCGCAGGGCCTCCGCCAGCAGGTCCGCGGCCCCGGCGGTTATGGGTTCCTGCTTTGCCATGACGTCAGTCCTTCCTCGCGCCGCGCCGCAGGGCGGGTGAGCACGGCCGAAAGCTCCGTGAGACTCTGCAAGTTGTGAACGGCGCGAAAGTCGTCCACGTGGGCGATCATCGCCTTAGCCCCCATAGATTTTGGCTCGTAGGCATCGTAGCGCAAGAGGGGATTGAGCCAGATCAGGCGGCGGCAGGACTTGTGCAGGCGCTCGATCTCGCCGGCCAGGCCCTCCGCGTTGTCCCGGTCCAGCCCGTCGGAGATCAGCAGGACGAGGGCCCCCTGTCCCAGAACGCGCCTGGCCCAGGTGACGTTGAAGTCTTGAAGACAGGCACCGATCCGTGTGCCCCCGGACCAGTCGACCACCAACTCGGAGACCTTCTCCACCGCGACGTCCACGTCCTTGTGGCGCAGGTGCCGGGTGATGTTGGTAAGGCGCGTGCCGAAGACGAAGCTGTGCACCCGGTCGCGGTCGTTTGTGATGGCGTGCATGAAGTGCAGCAGCATGCGCGAGTAGCGGCTCATGGACCCGGAGATATCGCAGATCACCACCAGCGGCGGATGGCGCCGGCGCTGCCGCTTCCAGCGCAGTGGTATGGTGTCGCCGCCGCTGCGCAGCCCCGCGCGCATGGTCGCACGCAGGTCCGCGCGCTGTCCCTGCCGTGCCGTGCGAAAGCGCCGCGTCGGGACCTCCATGATCGGCAGGCGCATGGCCTGGATGGCGCGTTTGGCCTCGGCCAGCTCTTCGCCGGACATCTTCTCGAAATCGATGGTTTGCAGGACCTCCTTGTTGGAGAAGGTCATGACCGCGTCGATCTCGGTTTGCTCTTCCGCTTCGCCGGGCGGCGAGCCGTCGTCCTTGGGCCGCAGCACGTCGGTCAGGCGCCGGCTTAACTCCTCACCGCCTTGCGGCCGGCCGCCGGCGAGAGGGGTGATGTCCGGCAACAGCAGGCTCATCATCCGTTCGAGGATCTCCGGGTTGCGCCAGAACACATGGAACGCCTGATCGAAGATCTCCTGCTGGTCGCGGCGGTTTACGAAGACGGCATGGAGGGTCCAGTAGAAGTCCTCCCGCCGGGCCAGCCCGACCGCCGCTGCCGCCTCAAGCGCGTCCAGCACCTTGCCCGGGCCCACCGGCAAGCCGGCGGCCCGCAGCGTGCGGGCGAAGTAGAGAATGTTCTCCGCCAGCCGCCCGTCCCGTGGATCGGGGATGCTCTCTGCCGTGTTCATGGCCGCAGCTTACCCCAGTGGCCGGCGCGGGCACAGAGGCAGGGTCATTAGATTCCCTAATTCCTCGAATAAGGAAAAGTCGTTTGAAAATAGGAACTTAAGAGCGCACGTCTACCTCATGTGAGGAGTGAGAGACAGCGGGATACAGGTCTCGCGCAGCCGTGACGGCCTGTGTCTCGCCCGCCAAGGAGGAGCAGTCTGATGTCCAGTATCCAACCGTCCTTCGAGTCCCGGCCCTTCGGCCACCATGCGGAATTCGATACCACCGACGGCGGACCCAAGGCGCTGGGGCGCCGCATTCGCTGGAGCGTTGCCGTAGCGGCCCTCCTGGCCCTCGGGCTGCTGGCCGTGGTGAACCTCAACACCGCCCCCGTTGCCGGGACCGGGTCTGTGGCCGAACAGCCGCAGGGCGCGCATTCCGCACCCTTCGACGGCCGCGGCAAGTGGACCGGCTACGCACGCTGAGTGAGAGGGGTTCTCCGGCAAAAGAAAACCGGCGGCCTTTTGGCCGCCGGTTTCGGTTTCGGGCGCTGGGGCCCGGTTCGGTTTTGGGGCCCGGTTAATGGCCGCCGTACTTCTTGATCTCGCCGCTCTTCAGCCGTGACCAGTAGGAGGCCAGATCCTCCTTCACCACCGGGAAGAGGATGTAGAGCCCGATGATGTTGGCGATGGACATGGCGAAGATCGCCGAGTCGGAGAAGTCGATCACCGGACCCAGGTTCATCGACGCGCCGATCACCACGAAGACGCAGAAGATCACCTTGAACAGCAGGTCCATGGACTTGCTTTCGCCGAAGAGATAGGTCCAGCACTTCACCCCGTAGTAGGACCAGGACAGCATGGTCGAGAAGGCGAAGAGGATCACCGCCACCGCCAGAATGTAGGGGAACCAGGAGAACGCGCTCTCGAAGGCGAGGGAGGTCAGCTCGACGCCGCTCATGCCGCCGCCGGCGGTGTAGGTGCCGGTGATGACGATGACCAGGGCGGTCATGGTGCAGATCACCACGGTGTCGATGAAGGGCTCGTGCAGCGCCACCAGCCCTTCGGTCACCGGCTCCTTGGTGCGGACCGCCGAGTGGGCGATGGAGGCCGAGCCGATGCCCGCCTCGTTGGAGAAGGCGGCGCGGCGGAAGCCCTGGATCAGGGCGCCGATGAAGCCGCCGGCCACACCCTCGGGGCTGAAGGCCCCGCCGATGATGGCGCCAAAGGCCGCTGGCACCTGGCCGATGTTCATGATGATGATGATGAGGGCCGCGGTGCAGTAGATGATCGCCATGAAGGGGACGACCTTTTCGGTGACCCTGGCGATGGATTTGATGCCGCCGATGATCACGACGCCTACCAGGGCGGCGATGATCAGGCCGAAGAGCCAGCCCTTGTCGGCCATGAAGCTGCCTTCGCCGCCGGTCACGTTGACGAACTGCTGGAACGACTGATTGGCCTGGAACATGTTGCCGCCGCCCAGCGCGCCGGCGATGCAGCAGATGGCGAAGAACACGGCAAGGACCTTGCCGAGGCCGCCCATGCCCTTCTCCCCGAGCCCCTTGCTCAGGTAGTACATCGGTCCGCCCGACACCGTGCCGTCGGGATATTCGTTGCGGTACTTCACACCCAGGGTGCACTCGGCGAACTTCAGCGACATGCCGAGGAACCCGGCCAGGATCATCCAGAAGGTCGCGCCCGGCCCGCCGACGGAAACGGCGATGGCTACACCGGCGATGTTGCCCAGGCCGACGGTGCCGGAGAGCGCCGTCGCCAGAGCCTGGAAGTGGGAGACCTCGCCGGCGTCCTTGGGATTGGAGTAGTCGCCCCGGACCAGCGCGATGGCGTGGTTGAAGGCCCGCACCGAGATGAAGTTGAAATAGAAGGTGGCAAAGAGGGCGGCCACCACCAGCCAGACGACGATCACCGGAAGCCCGATCTCGTCGCTGACCGGCACCGAATAGAAGATCACTCCGGCGATGGCATTGGTGACCGGTGAGATGGCCTGATTGATGCGTTCATCCAGTCCCATCTCCGCACCGGCGGCGTCTTGAGCCCAGCATGCCGGTGCCCAGAGCACTGCGGTCAAAAAGGCCGCTAGCAACTTTTTCATGGAAGCCTCACTTTGGTTTTTGCGCCGCGATCCCCCCGCGGCTCGCCGCTCCGATCAGTGGTCTCGGAACGCGCTTTCATCGGGCTGTACTCCCGCCCGCCGTCTAGGGAATGACCGTGACCGGAACCGGCGAGATCTGCACGAGGCTGCCGGCGGTGCTGCCGAACAGCAGGGCCTGCAGCTTGGTCAGACCGCGCCGGCCAATGAAGATCTGGCTGGCCCCTTCCTCTTTGGCGAGTTGGCTCAACACTTCGGCGGCGTGGCCGTGGCGCACGATGCCCTTTGCGTCGACGCCGCGCGCCTTCAAGGACTCGAGGAGCGGCTGAACCACGTCGCTTTCGGCGCGGGTGATCTCCTCTTCGCGCCGCTTGTGGCGCTCTTCGTTTTCCTGCGGTGTGTTGAAGCTGTAGGGCGACCACTCGATCACATAGGCCACCACCAACTGCGTTTGGCTTTCGGCGGCCCGGCTCGCGGCAAAATCCGCGGCCCGCGATCCCCCGTCGCTGCCGTCCACCCCGACCAGCAAGCTGTTAGTCATTTAACTCTGCCTCTTTTTCGGCGGTCTGCCGATCGCGGCGAGCCGCCCCTGTTTGAAGAATGTGATTCTTTTCTTTTTAGGTTTGCATGAAAAACTAATGAACGCCAGGGTTAGATAGGCGGCTCTAATTCAATCCTTGCGTCAAATTCGGGGCAGGCGGGCTCATGCGCGAAAGGGCGCCGAACATACCGCTGGCTATGGATGGAAGCCTGTCAGGCGAAGGCGGCGCCGGTGAGTTCCGTCTTCACTTCGTTGAGCAGACGTGCCGCTTCGCTGCCTTGGATCCGGGCGATGTCGTCCTGATACTTCAGCAGCACGCCCAGGGTGTCGTCGATGGCCTGCGGGTCCAGGGCGACCTTATCCAACTGGGTCAGGGCCTCGGCCCAGTCAATGGTCTCGGCAATGCCCGGCAGTTTGAAGAGATCCTCCCGGCGCAGGGCCTGCACGAAGGCGACGATTTCCTGTGACAGCAGTGCCGGTGCCTCGGGCGCCTTAACTCTGAGAATTTCCAACTCCCGCGCGGCCGTCGGGTAGTCGACCCAGTGATAGAAGCAGCGGCGCTTCAGCGCATCGTGGATTTCCCGGGTGCGGTTGGAGGTGATGATCACGATAGGCGGGGCCGCCGCCGCGATGGTGCCCAGTTCCGGGATGGTGATCTGATAGTCGGAGAGCACTTCCAGCAGGAAGGCTTCGAAGGGCTCGTCGGTGCGGTCCAACTCGTCGATCAACAGCACCGGGGCACCCTGGGCGTCGGGCCGCAGCGCCTGCAGCAGGGGCCGCTCGATGAGGAAGCGCGGGTCGAAGATATCGCTGGCCAGGGCCTCGCGGTCGCTGCCGCCGGCCGCCTCGGCGACACGGATCTCCACCATCTGGCGCGGATAGTTCCACTCGTAGACGGCGGCGGAGACGTCGAGGCCCTCGTAGCACTGCAGCCGTACCAGCCGCCGGCCCAGGGTCTCGGCCAGCACCTTGGCGATCTCCGTCTTGCCGACGCCGGCCTCGCCCTCAAGAAACAGCGGGCGCCCCAGCTTCAGAGCAAGCAAGAGCACGGTGGCCAGGCTGCGCTCGCCGACGTAGTTGCCGCGCGACAGGAGCGCGAGCGCCTCGTCGACCGAGGCGGGAAGGGGGCTCTGCTCGCCCATCGCTCAGACTCTCTTGTTCGGATCGGGATCTTGGATGATTGGTCGCGGGCGTCTGCCCAGGGTCCCTACATTTGCCGCCATTCACCCTGCTCTGTCAAAAACCAAGTGCCGTCAGGCACCTGACCCAGGATTTCCTTGGCGTAGACGGCCCCGACCTGCTGTGCAGAGACGCCTTGCTTGCGAGCCTGTTCCGCGTAGATCGCCTGCCTCTTGGCGTTCACCTGTTCGACGAAGTCGGCGACGCTGGCATCGCGGGCGACGGCCAGGCCGTCGAAGCGCTCGCCGACCTTGCCGGCGGCACGCAGATCGTCCAGCGACTGGGCCGCTGCGGGTACGGCCAGAAGCGGCAGGACCAGAACCACGGCGGCCAGGCGGGCGATCAGGGAGAACCAGAACCTTGTCATGGACTATTCCTTCGCATTGGCATCAGCGGGTCCCTTGCCAGGGTGCCAGCCGATCTCAAGACCGCCACGGTCAGAAGATATCCGGATTGCTCTCAACGTCCTTGTCGGCCTGTTCTTCAAGCTTTACGCGGACTTCGGCATCTAATTTAACATTCAAGTTTATGGTGATCGGCTCCTTCGGCGCCTCCACCTGGACTTTGGGCGTGCAGGCGCCGAGAACCAGCCCCAGCAGGGCCACGGCATAGGCCGAGCTCCGAATCAATACGAGGCTCAAAACTCTCTCCCCTAGCAATCTGTCGCCTTCGATCCGAAAGCGAATGAAACCATACCAGTCTGGCGGGAGCCGACCAACGGCCCTTTGATCCTACGCGGCCCGCCGGCGTTTCATCCCCGGTGTTCGCATCTGCTTTGCGCTATTGGCGCAGTTGCCAGGCGCGGCGCAGGGCCTCGTCGGAGAGGGAATAGCCCTGGCGCAGCGCCTCCAGCACACTGGTCAGGTTGCTCTCGAGGTTGATGTTAAACCGAAAGGGCTGGCCATCCAGGACGGCGGGGTTCTGGCCCAGCAACGACAGCAGCACCTGGGCATCGTTGTTTGCGGACATGTTCACGGTGATGGAGAGATCCTCGTAGCGAAAGTCCTCCAGGGCCTTCACCGCCAGTTCCACCGTTTCTCCACCCCCGGACAGGGCCGAGGCCAGCGCCTGGGATCGGATCGAAAGCTGCCCCGGGGCCTGGGCGGTCAGCCGCCCATCGCTCACCACCAGGTTCTCTCCGTCGAAAAGGATCGGAATCTGCCCGGCGAGCAGACCGCGGCCGGAGAGGCCCTCGACCTCGATGAGCCTGAAGAAGGTCGCCAGATCCAGATTGTCGGTGGCAAGGAGGAGGCTGTTGTCTGGCGCGGTGGGGTCCAGCCGGGTTGCGCCCAGCCGCCACTGCGCACCGCCCAGCGTGAAGCCGCCGCCGGCGACCTGAAGCTGCGGCTGCGGATCGGCGGCCATCTCGAAGCGCAGCGTCATGTCCTCAAGGGGCGCGCCGGCATCGATCCGTCCGATGCTCAGCCTTTGGTCGGGTTCGCTGCGCAGCGGCAGGAGCGCCCGCAGCGCAAGGTCCAGTGACAGGTCTTCGACCGCGACCCCCTGGCTGCGGAAGGAGAGATCTTCGAGAACCAGCCTGGCGCTCTCTTCCGCGGGGTTCTGTGGCCATACGAAGGTGGCTTCAGCGAACAACCGGCCCTCGACGTCCTCCAGATCGGCGAGCAGAGGGGAGAGATCGGCCGGCTGAAGCGCATCGGGCGCGAAGCGGAGGAACCGGCTCTGGAATCGGGCCTTGGCCGTGCCGGCATCGTCGTAGCGCACTTCCAGCCGGCCGAGCCTCGGACCTGTCGTGAGGGTCACATCGGCGGCGACATCGTAACCGGCACCACGCCGCTGCAGCTCCCCGTCGATGGCCAGGGGCGCGACGAGGGGAGGATCGGTATCGCTGTGCAGGCTCGCCACGGAGAAGCGGCTTTCGAGCGGCGCCAGCTCCGCGTCGAGGGCCGTCCGCGCGATGACCGTCTCAGCAGTGATACCGTAGGCCGGCACGCCAAGCGATGCGACCGCGGTCTCGGCGGTTGCGTCGTGCCCGCGTCCGCTTTCGAAGCTACCGGTAACAGAAAACTTGCTGCTGCCCAGGCGGACTTCGAGCGGGGTGTCTGCGGTGGTGAGGACCTGCGCGTCCGTTGCCTTGCCCTGTCCTTGGAGACGGTAGCTGTAGCTCTGCTGTGACGGAGCCATGCGAAACTCAGCCTCGTCGATGCTGAGGGAAAGCTGACGCTTCAGCCGCAACGGCAGGTCCCGGGCCAACTGCGCAATGGCAAGGCTGCCGGCGCTCTTCAGCGCCGCCCCCAAGCCCTCGGCGTTGTAGGTGAGGGCAAGGGGGAGGGACAGTTCGAGGCCGCGGGCCTCGGCCTCGGCAAGGGGCAGGCGCTCGGCCAGAAAGCCGACCAACACGTCACCGGAGAACTGCGCCGGCAGGCCGTCTTCAGTGAGTGCTCCCGATCCGACAATGTCGGCTTCGACAGCGAGCCCGCGCCGGTTGGAGAACCGCATCTCTGCCTGCAGATCCGCGGCCCGCAGTGGCCAGGCCGCATCCATGGAAAGGGCGGCGGGTCTGGATCCCCCGGCCGCCACCACAAGAGAGAGATCGGACTCGAACAGCGGCAGGTATTCGCGGGCCAGGCCGAGGGCCGCCAAGCGCTCCGTCGCGGCCTGCTCGACACGGATCTCCATATCCTCGGTGAGACCGACCGTCACCTTGTCGCCCTCACGGCGCGCGGTCAGGGGAAGGTGGGCCGAGATCCCTTCGCTGCCGTCGGCCAGAGCCAGGTCGGCGAGGATGAGATCGCCATCCAGGCGGCCTTCGGCCTCTCGCAGCAGGGCGGCCAGCGCCTGCCAGGAGCGCGGTGTCTCGGCCTCTCCGGGCAGCACGGCCGCCAGATCGGCGACAAAGGTCATTCGGCCACGCTCCAGGGTCGCGCTGGGCACCGGAACCTGCCCGGCGAGCGCACCGGCGGAGCTCGCTTCGACGGCAAGGTCGGCCTCGATTCTCTGGCTCTCTCCCTCGGTCGCGAGCGTGGTCTTCAGGTCGAGACTGATCTGCTCCTCACCGCCGCCAAACGAGGTTGCCAGCGTGAAGTCAGCCGGCGTGCCGCTGGCCATGATCGCACCCTGGGCGAAGGCGATTGCCTCTCCCACGGCGGACCGGTAGGCGAGGTCTGCAAGGGTCAGGTCGGCGGCGATCTGCGGTGCTTCTCCCGGGGACTGGTTCACCGCGAGCGAGCCCACAAATTCCCCGATGGCGAGGTTGCGCCAGTCGATGCGTCCCTGACCGATGCTCGCGCCCAGGGAGAGGGCACCCTGCGGATCGAGGCCGCCTTCCAGCTCCGCCGAGAGTTGGCCGATCTCGCTCTCGGCGTCGGCGGTCAGGCGGCCGAAGACCGCGCCGTTGGCTTGGGGTTCGACGGAAGCGGTGAGGACCGTCGTCATCGTCCCCGCCTGGGTTTCGGTAAGAATCTCCGCTGCGTCCAAGCGGACGCGGGGAACGCCCTGAATCATCGCCGGGTCGAAGCCGCCATCACCGCCTGCCTTCGCCGAAGCTCCCAGGAGATGCTGCAGGCTGCCGAGCAGGGGGCCCTCGCCGGTGAGGTCGAGTCTGACTCTTAGTCCCTCGACAACGACTTCCTCAATCCGCGGCGCTTCGAGGTCCAGTGCGAAGGCGACCTGCAGACGCTCGACCGAGATCTCGCCCGAGTCACCGAGAACGACCTCGCCCAGTTCGATGCGCTGATGGGTCAGCGCGCGCACCTTCAGGGAGGCGACTGTGATGTCTTCGCGTTCCAAACGGTCGCGCAACAGCCAGGTCGTCAGCTCCTGGCGAAACAGGAGGCCGCCGGTGATCGCGATCAGAAGGGAGAGGCCGAGCCCGTAAGCCAGACGCCTCGGCCAGCGACGACCTTTTGGGACTTGCGGGTGTGTCGGGGCCATAGGCTGAGGCTAGCTCAAGGCCCCTTGGGTTCGGAACCGGAAAAGCAAGGGCCGGCCAAAAGCTGGCCGGCCCCGTAACAAACTCTGCTGTCGAAGATCAACCCGCGGCGGCGACCGCCCTGCGCAGCATCACGCCGACCAGATGCGCACGGTATTCTGCCGAGGCATGCAGGTCGCTGTTGAGGCCGTCGGCGGCGACGCCGACGTTGGTCACCGCATCGGCGGAGAAGCCGCCGCCCAGGGCGGCTTCGGCATCGGCCAGCCGGAATACGCAAGGGCCCGCCCCGGTGACGGCGACGCGCACGCCCGCCGGCCCGGAGCTCGCCATCACGCCGACGATGGCGTAGCGGGAGGCGGGGTTGGCAAATTTCTGATAGCCCGCTTTCTCCGGCACCGGAAAAGCCACGGCGGTGATGATCTCGTCATCGGCCAGGGCGGTTTCGAACATGCCGGTGAAAAAGTCGTCCGCCGCGATCTCCCGCTTGTTGGTGTGCACCGTGGCGCCGAGGCCGACCAGGGCCGCGGGATAGTCCGCCGCCGGGTCGTTGTTGGCGATGGAACCGCCGATGGTGCCGCAGTTGCGGACCTGGGCATCGCCGATGCCGTCGGCCAGGGCCGCGAGCGCCGGGATCTTCGCTTTCACGCTCGCATCGCCGGCCACGGTGGCGTGGGTGGTCATGGCCCCGATGACGATGGCGCCGCCGTCCTCGCGGATGCCCTTGAGATCGGCAATCGCCCCCAGATCGACCAGGTCCGACGGACTGGCCAGACGCTGCTTCAGGGTCGCGATCAGGGTCATGCCCCCGGCCAGCAGTTTGCCGTCGTCGGCGCCGGAGAGGGCCGCCGCCGCCTCGTCGACCGAGCCGGGGCGATGGTGATTGAAGTTGTACATTGTCTGCCTCTCCTTATTCCGCGGCCATCTGCTGGGTGTTGGCCAGGCGCCAGACCTTTTCGGTGCTGGCCGGCATGTCCATGGACAGGATGCCCAGCGCGTTGGTGATGGCGTTGATGGTCGCCGCCGGGGCCGCAATGGCACCGGCCTCGCCGCAGCCCTTCACGCCCAAGGGATTGTGCGTGCAGGCCGTCTCCGTCAGTCCGACGCGGAACGACGGCAGGTCGTCGGCCCGCGGCATGCAGTAGTCCATGTAGGAGCCGGTCAGAAGCTGGCCGCTGCCGTCGTAGACGCAGTTCTCCAGCAACGCCTGGCCGACGCCCTGGGCGATGCCGCCGTGGACCTGGCCCTCGACCACCATCGGGTTAATCACCTTGCCGAAGTCGTCGACGGCGACCCAGTCGACGATCTCGGTGACGCCCGTCGTCGGATCGATCTCCACCTCGCAGATGTGCACGCCCGCCGGATAGGTGAAGTTCAGCGGATCGTAGAACGCGGTCTCGTCGAGGCCGGGCTCCACGCCCTCCGGATAGTTGTGCGGCACATAGGCGGTGAAGGCCACCTCGGCGATGGACTTCTCCTTGTCGGTGCCGGCAACCCGGAAGGTGCCGTTGTCGAACTCCACGTCCTCCACAGAGGCTTCCATCAGGTGGGCCGCGATCTTGCGCGACTTCTCGATAATCTTGTCGCAGGCCCGGGCGATTGCCGAGCCGCCGACCGCCAGCGAGCGGGAGCCGTAGGTGCCCATGGCCATGGGGATCGAGCCGGTGTCGCCGTGCACGATCTCCACGTTCTCGATGGGAATGCCCAGGGTATCGGCCACCAACTGGGAGAAGGTGGTCTCATGCCCCTGTCCGTGGCTGTGGGAGCCGGTGAAAACCGAGACCGAGCCGGTGGCGTTGAAGCGCACCTGGGCCGATTCCCAGAGGCCGACGCCGGCGCCCAGGGAGCCGACCACCGCCGAGGGGGCGATGCCGCAGGCCTCGATATAAGCCGAGAAGCCGATGCCCCGCAGCTTGCCGTTGGCCTCGGAGTTCGACCGCCGCCCGGCAAAACCGGCGTAGTCGATCATCTCCAGGGCCATGTCCATGGAGGCCCCGTAGTTGCCGGTGTCGTACTGCAGCGCCACCGGCGTCTGGTAGGGGAACTGATCCGGCTGGATGAAATTTCGGCGGCGGATTTCCGCCGGGTCTATGCCCATCTCGCGGGCCGCCACCTCGACCAAACGCTCAACGACGAAGGTGGCCTCCGGCCGCCCGGCGCCGCGATAGGCATCCACGGGCGCGGTGTTGGTGAAGACCGCCTTCACGTTGGCGAAGATCACCGGCGTGGTGTACTGGCCGGCCAGCAGGGTGGCATAGAGATAGGTCGGCACGGAGGTCGCGAAGCTGGACAGATAGGCGCCCATGTTCGCCGTGGTGTCGACCTTCATGCCGAGGAACTTGCCGTTCTCGTCCATGGCCAGTTCGGCATGGGTGATGTGGTCGCGCCCGTGGGCGTCGGAGGTGAAGCTCTCGGAGCGCTCGGCCGTCCACTTGACCGGCGCCTTCACCTTCCTGGAGGCCCAGGTGCAGACCGTCTCCTCGGCGTAGCAGAAGATCTTGGAGCCGAAGCCGCCGCCCACGTCCGGGGCGATGACCCGCAGCTTGTTCTCGTTCAGTCCGAGCACGAAGGCGCAGAGGATCAGCTTCAGCAGGTGCGGGTTCTGGCTCGTCGAGTAGAGCGTGTAGCTGTCGGTGCCTGCATCGTAGTCGCCGATGGCGGCCCGCGGCTCCATGGCGTTGGGGATCAGCCGGTTGTTGACCAGATCGATCTTGGTCACGTGATGGGCATTGGCAAAGGCCGCATCGGCCTCGGCCTCGTCGCCCAGCACCCAGTCGTAGCAGAGGTTGCCCGGCGCATCGTCGTGCACCTGCGGGGCATCGGCGTCTCTGGCCTTGCCGGTCTCGGCCGCCGCCGGCAGTTCGCCATAGTCGACCTCGACCAGCTCCGCCGCGGCCTTGGCGGCGGCATAGCTCTCGGCGACGACCACGGCGACGTGATCGCCCACGTAGCGGGCCTTGTCCCGTGCCAGCGGGAAGTGCGGCGGCGCCTTGTGTGCCTCGCCATGGCGGTCGGTCACGACCCAGCCGCAGGGCAGGGAGCCGACGTTGTCAGCTTCCATGTCGGCGCCGGTGAAGACGGCGCGCACGCCCTCTGCCGCCTCGGCGGCGGCCTTGTTCACGCCCTTGATCTGCGCATGGGCATGGGGCGAGCGGACGAAGAAAGCGTAGAGCTGGCCCGGCCGGTTGATGTCGTCGGTGTAGCGGCCCTGTCCGGTGAGAAAGCGGAAGTCTTCCTTGCGCCTGACGCTGGCGCCGATTCCTGTGTCTGACATGCCCCTATCCCCTCATGTTCGCGGCGGCGGACTGAATCGCCTTGACGATGTTGTGGTAGCCGGTGCAGCGGCAGATGTTGCCTTCCAGCCACTCCCGGATCTCGCCTTCATCGGGGCTCGGGTTCTTGTTCAGAAGGTCGATGGCCGACATCACCATGCCGGGCGTGCAGAAGCCGCATTGCAAGCCATGGTGCTCGCGGAAGGCTTCCTGCATGGGGTGCAGTTCGCCGTTCTGGGCGATCCCCTCGATGGTGGTGACGCCGGCGCCGTCGGCCTGCAGGGCCAGCATGCTGCAGCTCTTGACGGACTCGCCGTTGACGTGAACGACGCAGGCCCCGCACTGGCTGGTGTCGCAGCCGACGTGCGTCCCGGTGAGCGAAAGCTGTTCGCGCAAGAACTCAACGAGCAGTGTACGGCCTTCAACCTCGCCCGTAACCGCCCGCCCATTGACTGTCATCGAAACAGTGGGCATGGGGACTCTCCCTTCCTTGACCTCCGAACCATCCGTCCGGCTTCTATTTTTTTCGCTAGTACCCGGTTTCCCTGCGATACCGGGCAAGAGTGCCTTACCTGCGGCGGTAAGTCTGTTGCCGCGAGACTTTCAGGTCAAGGGGCGCGGCGCGGGAAGAGGATGAAATTTTTTGTTGCCCTAGGCTTATAGCGCGAAGATGGCAATGAGGATGAGCACCGCGACCAAGAGTCCGGTGACCCAGACACCCACCGAAGCGCCGGCGCCCACGTCGGCATCGGGGTCGGCATCGGGGTCGGCATCTTGCTGCGCCGCAACCACTGGCTCTGCCGCCGCTTCGGGTTCGGCGGGTTCGGTTTCGGCGGCGGTCTCCGCCGGGCCGCCGACGGTCTCGGCGAAGCGCGCGAAAAAGTCGTCGGCCAGCTTCTTCGCGGTCCCGTCGATCAGGCGGGAGCCGATTTGTGCCAGCTTGCCGCCGACCTGGGCGTCGACGTCATAGTTCAGCAGGGTCGCGCCGCCGTCGTCTTCCAGGCGCACCTTAGCGCCACCCTTGGCAAAGCCGGCGGCGCCGCCCTTGCCCTCGCCGGCGATAGTATAGCCGTTGGGCGGATCGAGGTCGCTGAGGGTGACTTCGCCGGCAAAACGCGCCGAGACCGGGCCGACCTTGGCCCGCACCTTGGCAGTGAAGCTGGTGTCCGAGGTCTTTTCGATCTCCTCCACGCCCGGAATGCAGGCGCGCAGCACCTCGACATCGTTCAGCGCCTCCCAGACGGCTTGACGGGATGCTTCGATCCGATATTGGCCGGTCATCTGCATGGCGTGCTGCGTTCCTTTTTGCGCGGAGGGCTCGGTGATCTTGGCGGCGGCGGGCGGGCGCCCGATCTGGTCCCGCGCCGAGTTGCAGAATTGCCGCTTCGCGCGGGCCGTTCAAGTCCGCGTTCGCCCCCCTTGCGGGTTTGCGCCGTCTTTTTCCTAGCCGCCGAGGAAGAGGCGGCCGACCTCCGGATCTTCCAGCAGACGGTCGCCCGCGTTGGCCATGGCCAGTTCGCCGGAGACCAGGACATAGCCGATATCGGCGAACTCCAGGCCCTTCTTGGCGTTCTGCTCGACCATGATGATGGTCTTGCCCTCGACCTTCTGCAGATCGTGGAGGATCTCGAAGACCGTGTCGATGAAGCGCGGTTCCAGGCCGATGGAGGGTTCGTCGACCAGAAGCACCTCCGGTTTCATGACCAGAGCGCGGGAAATCTCCAACAGGCGGCGCTCGCCACCGGAGAGCACCTTGGCCTGGTGCTTTCGGCGGGCGGCGAGGCGCGGGTACTTGTCGAAGACCTCCTCGGCCGCGGCCTTGGCCTCGGCCGGGCTGTCCTTCAGATAGCCGCCCATCCAGAGGTTCTCCTCCACCGTCATGCCAGGGAAGACCGACTTGTCCTGCAGGATGTAGGCGACGCCGGCGCTCTTCAGCTTGTTCTCCGGCGACAGCTTGGTGATGTCCTGCTTGTCCGGGCCGTCTCCGATGCGGATACGGCCGGAGAAGATGTTGTTAAAGCCGAAGATCGCGTGCAGCACGGTGGACTTCCCGGCACCGTTGGGCCCGATCATGCAGAGGGACTGGCCGCGCCCGACCTTCAAGTTGATGCCGTGCAGGATCTCCATCTTGCCATAGCCGGCGCGCAGCGACTCGATCTCGACAAAAGGGTCGTTGTTGGCGAGCGCGTCCAGGGTGTCGACGGCTATGTCGCTGCGCATGGCCTCGACCTGCTTGGTCACCTCCTCCACCGAGATGACCGTGTCGACCTGGCCCATGTGATAGCCGCTGGTGCGGCCCGGCTTGCGCGGCTCTGCCATCAGTGTGCCCCCAGATAAGCGTCGATGACGTCCTGGTCGTTTTGCACCTCCTCCGGTGTACCGGATGCGAGCAACTCGCCATGGGCCAGGCAGTAGACCGTGTCGGCCATATTCATGATGACGCGCATGTTGTGCTCGATGACCAGCAAGGTGATGCCGAAGTCGCTGTTGGCGCGCTTCAAACGGTCGATCAGGCCGTTGATCAGGGTCGGGTTGATGCCCGCGGTGGGCTCGTCGAGCAGGAGGACGTCCGGCTCGTTCATCAGCGCCATGGCGAACTCCAGAAGCTTCTGCTGGCCGAAGGAAAGGTCGCCGCTGCGCAGATACCGTTTTTCATAGAGGCCGACGAAGTCGAGCAGGGCTTCGGCACGCTCCTGCTCCTCCGTGTCGTGCCGTCTGAACATATCGAAGAAGCCGGCCTTGCGGTGCGGCAGGGAGATCAGCATGTTCTCGACGCAGTTCATCTTTGCGTAGATGCGCGTCTGCTGAAAGGTGCGCAGCAGGCCGAGGCGGGCGATCTCGGGCACCAGCATCTTCGAGATCTCGCGGCCCCGGAACTTGATGGAGCCTCCGTCGATCGGGTGATAGCCGACGATCGAATTGAAAAGCGTCGTCTTGCCGGAGCCGTTCGGGCCGATCAGCCCGGTAATCCCACCCTCCTGCACCGTGAGGGAGATGTCGGTGTTGGCCTTCACGCCGCCGAAGGATTTCGAGACCTTCTTCACTTCGATGATCGCGCTCATTCCGCCGGCCCCGTGACGACTTCGTCCTTCTTCGTGACGCGGATGCCGAACCACTCCGGTTTCTTAAGTCGGAGCCAGCCCAACAAACCATCCTGAAAGTACACCACGGTGACGATGATGATCGCGCCGAGCGCGACCCACTGCCAGCCGAGGAAGTAGTTCCAGGTCACCTCCTTGATGACGTGGAACATCACCGCGCCGATGATCGGCCCCCAAAGCGTGCCTTTGCCGCCCAAGAGCACGCAGACGACCATGAAGATGCCGAGGTTGATCGTCTGATAGGCAGTCTCCAGGGGCTCGAAATGAATAAGCTGGAAAGCCGAGACACCGCCCGCGACGCCGACGAAGAAGGCCGCCATCGACCAGGAGACGAGCTTGTATCTCAGCGTGCGAAGGCCCATCGCCTCCGCCTTGTCCTCATCGTCCCGGATGGCATTGATCGCCGAGCGGAAGCGCGTCGTGTAGAGCCAGTTCAGGAAGATGAACAGGAGCACGCCCACGCCGGCGAAGACGAAGTAGATGAGTAATTTGAACTCGTCGAATTCGCCGGGGTAGTTCGGCATGGAAATGCCCTGTCCGGCGCCGATCCACTCCCAGTTCGAGACCAGCTCGCCCGCGGCAATGGCGACGCCGAGCGTGCCGATGGCGAAGTAGGGGCCCCGCAGACCGAAGGTCAGCCAGCCGACCGCCAGGGCGCAGAGCGCGCAGAACAGCCCGGCCCCGATGCTGCCGAGCACCAGGCCGGTGAAGTATTGACCCTCCGTGAACGCGAAGATGCCGCCGCCCGCCGCGTCGGTATATTCACGGACATCGTAGACCATGCCGATGGTGATCACGGCCGCGACATACATGCCGGTGCCGTAGAAGAAGATGTTGCCGAGCGAGTTGTAGCCCATCTGGCCGCCGGTCATGTCCCAGGTCATCGCCACGATGATCATCAGCCAGAGAGTCGCCAGCTGGGTCATGTAGGCCGGAAACAGGAAGGGCGCCGCCACCGTCAGCGCCAGCAGCCCGATATAGAGGACCGGTTTTGGGATGATCATGGCCGGCCCCTCCCTATCGAAGAACCTGGCGCTGGCGGCGCTGCTGCATCAAGCGAACCAGGAGCACCAGCAGGAGAAGCAGCACCGCCACGGCCTGCTGATAGCCGATGCCGAGGATGTGGCTGCCATACTGCTCGAGCGCGCCGATGCCGAACCCGGCCGCGATCACGCCCGGCAGGTTGCCGAGGCCGGCGGCGGTGACGATCACGAAGGCCCGCACGGAGTAGGTGATGCCGTAGAAGGGTTGGATGACCCAGGCCATGACGATGATCGCCCCCGCCGCGCCACAGATCGCGGAGTTGAGCGAGAAGGTGAAGGAGTAGACCCGCTCCGTGTCGATGCCCATGACCCTTGCCGCGCGCCTGTCCTGGGAGGTTGCGCGGATCGCCTGGCCCATGCGGCTGCGCTTCATGAAGATTATGACGCCCACTGCCAGCGACATGGCCATGATCACGCCCATCAGCTTCGCGGCGGGCACGTCGATTAATCCGTCGGCGAAATGATAGGTCGCATAGTCGAGTTGGACGCTTTGCGTGTCGGAGCCGAACAGCAGGTTCATGATCTGCGCCATCATGATGGCGAGGCCGAAGGTGGCCAGGAGCGAGGTGAAGAGGTCGCGCTCGATGACCCGCGAGATGACCAGCTTGTAGGCGACCCAGCCGATTCCCCACATGACAACGAAGGCGGCGACGACGCCGATGAAGGGGTGGACACCGTGCTGTGCGAGCCACCAGGCGATGTATCCGCCGGCGATGACGAAGTCGCCCTGGGCCAGGTTCTTGACGTTCATGACGCCCCAAACCAGCGCCAGGCCATAGGCCGCCAGCGCGAAGAGCGCGCCGATCATGACCCCGTCGATGATGATCTTGAGGTTCACGATGGGGTAGTCCAGCAGCAGCTGGAAGTTACCGATGATCTGGTCCATGCGCCGGACGTCCCCCCGGGGTTTTACAAACGGTCGCGAGTCTGGACGTTGTCTTGGCCGAGTCGTGTCGCAGCGCCCAAGGTCCAACCCGCATAAGTAAAGAGGCGGCGTCGACAGCGCCGAGGCGCTTTTCGCCGTTCATGGCTCAATATCGCACAACAAGGGACGCCCCGACCGCTTGATCGGGGCGTCGCCACTTGTTGAGCGCCTACTGCGGCTTGCGCGGCCAGTTCAGATCGTGCGACGCGAACTCGGCCGGTGCCACCACGTTATAGTCGCCGTTCTGAATCTGGCGCAGCACCATCGGTTTCGCGATGTTGTTGCCGGCCTCAGAGAACTTGATGGCGCCATAGAAGGTCATCAGATCGGTCGCGGCAATGGCGTCGCGCACCTTCTCCTTGTCAAGTGAGCCTGCGCGCTCGAAGGCATCCTTGAACACATAAACCGCAGCCGAGGCCTGAGCGGTCTGATACGGCACTTTCTTGTTCTTATATTCGGGGTAGGCAGCCTTGAACTCCTGCTCATAGTTTGCGGCAGTGCCGAAGATGGGATCCTCATAGGACAACGTTTCGGCCCACTGCGTCGAGCAGAGAATGTCGTTGGCGGCCTTGCCGAAATTGCCGGTGACGTCGGCGGCCTCGCAGTGGGTGACCGCGATCATTGGCACGGCGATACTCTGCTCGCCGATCTGCCGCACGGCCGTCGCCGCGCCCTTGGAGTGACCGGAGACGATCAGCACGTCGGGCTTGACCAGCTTGACCTTGGTCAGGATTGCGCTCATGTCCGACAGGTCTCGCGGCAGCTTCTCGTCGATCACGACCTTCATGTCGTACTTCGCCGCGTCGTCGAGCACGCCGGCACGGATATCGAGCGAGAAGGGATCGTTCTCGACCGCCACCGCGACCTTTATGTCCGCTGGGCTCTTGCCGTTCTTCTCGGCGACCTGGGCCGCGAGCGTAATGGCCGAGGCCAGATATTGCTCCGAAGTCGAGAGCACTGCGAAGAGGTATTTGTAGCCCTTGTTGAAGAGCGAGCGCGAGGCGCCTTCCGCTTCCACCATGGGGATCTGATACTTCTCGGTGACTGGCGCAATCGCCTTGGTCAGGCCGGAGGAGTACGGGCCGAGCATGTATTGCACGCCGTCCTGGTTGATCAGGCGCTCGGCCAGGGTGGCGCCGCGGTCGCCCTTCGACTCGTCATCGTAATAGATGACGTTGAAGTCGTAGCACTTGTCGCCGACCTGGATGCCGCCGTTTTCCTTGATCTTCTGGATGGCGAACTCATAGCCGTTCTTGGCATGCACGCCGTTGGTGGCATATTTGCCGGTAAGCGAGATTGCCGAGCCGAGGGTTAGGGGCTCGCACTCTGCTGCCGCGGCGCCGGTTGCCAGCATGCCTGTGGCGGCCCCGGCCAGCAGCAAGCTGGCAAGACCCCGGGTCTTGCCTGACTTGGCAATGGATTTCATTGGATTTCCTCCCTTTGGTCCAAGCAATTGCGCTTTTGGTTCTCTGCTACGTATGCGTTGCAGTTGGCCAGGAATAATAGAGAGGTGGCAGGGTGAAGCAACCCTCCATCCGGGGCAGTTCGACATCCCGCCGCCGCACCCGTGCTGCGGCGCAGCATCGCAGAAAGGTCGCGCCGTCCAAGGGAGATGAACCTTGGCCTGCCCCGGGGGTTCCGGCATACTGCCAAGCTTCTGGGAAGGGAGTCGGCGGCGGCTTCCGATCGGATGACCAAACGATAATCGGTCTTTCCAAGACAAGAAGAAAGATTGCTGGGGGCTCGCTTGTCAGATCGCTTGTTTGCCGTGGCTCGGATCGCCTTCGGCTGTCTGTTCGCCGTCCTGGTCTGGGGACTCTCCTACAGTTCGGCAGGTGCCGCGGCAGCGGGGGCGCCGCATCTGGAGGGTGCCGATCTCGGCCCCATCTGGGTGCTGCCTTTCGTCGGGATCCTGCTGTCGATCGCCGTCTTTCCTCTGGTCGCGCCGACCTTCTGGCACCACAACTTCGGCAAGATCTCGGCCTTCTGGGCGGTCGCTTTTTTGGCCCCCTTCACGCTGCTGTTCGGCTGGGAACTGGCGCTCTTCGAGCTGCTGCACGTCGCGCTCCTTGAGTACATTCCCTTCATCATCTTGCTGCTGTCGCTCTTCACCGTCGCCGGGGGCGTGCGGCTGAAGGGCACTCTGAGGGGCACCCCGGCGGTCAACACCCTGATCCTCCTGATCGGCACGGTAATCGCAAGCTGGATGGGCACCACCGGTGCGGCGATGCTGTTGATCCGGCCCATCATCCGCGCCAACGAGTGGCGCCGCCACCGCGTCCACATCATCGTCTTCTTCATCTTCCTCGTGGCCAACATCGGCGGCTCCCTGACGCCGCTGGGCGACCCGCCGCTGTTCCTCGGATTCCTGAAGGGGGTCGAGTTCTTCTGGCCGACCACCGAGATGTTCGTGCCGATGCTGGTGGTGGCGATTCCGCTGCTGCTGATCTTCTATGCTTTCGACAGCTATCTCTTCCGCAAGGAAGATCTCTCGGCGGCTCCCCAGCCTGAGGGTGAAGAGGCGGAAAAACTGGGCCTCGAGGGCACGGTCAACATCCTGCTGCTGGGCGGCGTCGTGGCCTCGGTGCTGATGAGCGGGATCTGGCGGCCGGGCATCAGTGTCGACATTTTCCATGTCACGGTCGAACTGCAGAACGTCACGCGCGATCTGTTGCTGATCGGAATCGCGCTGCTGTCCCTCAAGCTGACCGATTCCGAAAGCCGCAAGGCCAACGGCTTCAGCTGGTTTCCCATTGTCGAGGTGGCCAAGCTCTTCGCCGGCATCTTCGTGACCATCGTGCCGGCCATCGCCATCCTGAAGGCCGGGACCGACGGCGCGCTGGCCATCATCATCGAGTCGGTGAGCGGCCCGGGCGGGGAGCCGGTCAATCCGATGTACTTCTGGGCGACGGGCATCCTCTCCAGTTTCCTGGACAACGCGCCCACCTATCTCGTGTTCTTCAACACCGCCGGCGGCGACCCCCAGGCTTTGATGGGACCCATGAACAACACGCTGCTGGCGATCTCCGCCGGCGCCGTCTTCATGGGCGCCAACACCTACATCGGCAACGCACCCAACTTCATGGTCCGCGCCATCGCCGAAGAGCGGGGCATCGCCATGCCCAGTTTCTTCGGCTACATGGTCTGGTCCTGCCTGATCCTGATGCCGCTCTTCGTGATCGTGACGTTCATCTTCTTCTAGGGCATCTTCTTCTAAGGCGCCGCAAACCAGAGCATCGCGTGGGCGCGCCGGCTGCGCCACGCCGAGGTCCACTGCCGAATCGAGTCCGTTCTCGGGGAGGGAACCCATGGCCCCCAGATCCATCATCATCGACACTGACCCCGGCCAGGACGACGCCATCGCCATCCTGCTGGCGCTGGCGTCAGAGGAGTTCCAAGTGCTCGGCCTCACCGCCGTCGCCGGCAACGTACCGCTGGCTCTCACCGAGGCCAACGCGCGCAAGATCTGTGAGTTGGCGGGACGGCCGGAAACGAAAGTCTTCGCCGGCTGCGCGCGGCCGCTGGTCCGCTCCCTGGTGACGGCGGAAGAGGTCCATGGGAAGACGGGTCTCGACGGCCCCGAACTGCCGGCCCCCACCATGCCCCTGCAGGAGGGCCATGCCGTCGACTGGATCGTCGATACGCTGCGCGCCGCGCCCGCGGGCAGCATCACCCTCTGCACCCTTGGCCCCCTGACCAACATCGCCACCGCGATGGTCAAGGCCCCGGACATCGTCCCCCGGATCGCCGAGATCGTGATGATGGGCGGCGCCTACTTCGAGGTCGGCAACGTCACGCCGACGGCGGAGTTCAACATCTACGTCGATCCCCATGCCGCCCATGTGGTCTTCACGTCTGGTGTCAAGATGACGATGCATCCGCTTGACGTGACACATAAAGCGCTGATGACCAGAGCCTGGATCGATTCCCTGCGGGCGCTGGGCAGCGCCACCGGGCAGGCCGCCGCGGCGATGCTGGATTTCTACGAGCGCTTCGACATGGAGAAGTATGGGGAGGCGGGGGGACCGCTTCACGATCCCTGCGTGATCGCCTACCTGCTGCAGCCGGAACTGTTCCGGGGCCGGGACTGCAACGTGGCGATCGAAACCCGGTCCGATCTCACCATGGGCATGACCGTGGTCGACTGGTGGGGGGTGACCGACCGCCCGGCCAACTGCCACGTGATCAACCAGATCGACGCCGAAGGTTTCTACGAATTGATCCGAAGCCGCCTGGCACGGCTGCCGTAGGAAGCGGTCGGCCGCCGCCGCATTAGCCTTCTTTAGTGGGCCATCAGGACCGGGATTTCGGTGTTCCCCACCACGTGCCGGGTGACGCCGCCGATCAGCATCTCCCTGAGGCGCGAGTGCCCGTAGGCGCCCATCACCATCATGTCGCAGTCGTGGGCCGCCGCGTAGGACAGCAGCGCCTCGCCGACGTCTTCCTTGCCTTCTTCGGCGTTGCGTGCCTCGGCCGTCACGCCGTGGCGGGCCAGGTACTGGACCACCTCGGTCTCCGAGAGGGCGTCCTCGGCGGTGGCGCCGATGGTCAGCACAATGACCTGCTCTGCCGACTTCAGGAAGGGCAGGGCATTGCGCACCGCGCGCACCGCTTCGCGGGTGCCTTTCCAGGCCACCAGGATCCTCTTGCCCGGCGCGGCGGGCTTATAGTCCAGGGGCAGCAGCAGCACCGGAATGCCGGCCTTCATGATCAACTGCTCGGCCATGTTCAGCAGGAAGTGGTCTTCCAGGTGTTCGGCCTCGATGCGGCTCACCAGGATCAGGTCCGCGGCATGGGAGTGGCGCTCCAGGAGCGCGATGTGATCGCCTTCCTCGCCGATCCAGTTCCAGTCCAGTCCTTCCTTCTGACACGCGGACTTGAACTCCTCGGCCAGGCTTTCCGCAGTCGTCTTCGCCGTCTCCAGGGCGGCGGCCAGATAGGCGGCGGAAGCGCCGCGCCCGGTGATCTGGCCGGGCATGCTGATGGGATTGGCGATGAACAGTGCATTGACCAGGGCGCCGTGCTGCGCGGCGATCAGGATCGCGGTCTTCAGCCGTGCTTCGTGGTTCTCGTCATCGGAGAGATGAACCAGAATGGACTTGATACTCATGGCTGCTCCTCGCCCCCCGCCGGCGGACCGGCCCCGTGACCAGCGAAGCTAGCCGCCGCCGGGGCCCAGTGCAACCGCTGGCGGGGCTCGGGCTCCGCCTTCCGCCGCTTGCCATAGGCCCGGAGATCGATCAATCCTTGGGCTGCCGGACCTTCGGATGCAAGCCTTTGGGAGTCTGCTTGAGCAGAGACAGCGATCCACCGCGGCCACGCTTCATCGGCAGCGAAATCTACCGCCGCTCGACCTATGGCGGCCGCCATCCCCTCGCGATTCCAAGGGTTTCCACCTGTATCGACCTCTGCCGCGCACTGCAGTGGCTGCCGGACGAAGCCTACATCGACAGCCCTCTGGCGACACCGCAGGCGCTGGCGCGCTTCCACGCGCCCGCTTACATCGCCGCGGTTCAGAAGGCCGAGCGCCAGCTACGCCTGAGCGAGGACGAGCAGAAACGTTTCAACATCGGCCGCAACGGCAACCCCATCTATCCGGAGGTCTTTCGCCGTCCGGCGACGGCCTGCGGCGCTTCGATCCTGGCGGGGCAGTTGCTTGCGCAAGCGGGCATCGTCCACAGCCCTGCCGGCGGCACCCATCACGGGCGCCCGGACCACGCCAGCGGTTTCTGCTATTTCAACGATCCGGTCCTCGGCATCCTCGCCATGCTCGATGCCGGGCTCTCCCGGATCGTCTACCTGGATGTCGACGCGCACCACGGCGACGGCGTGCAGGCCGCCTTTCACGACGACCCCAGGGTCCTGACCCTCTCGATCCACGAGGACATGCGCTGGCCGATGACTCCGGCTGCGTCGGAGAATCGGATCGTGCCGGGCAGCGTCGCCGACCGCGCCGGCGGCTTTGCCCGCAACCTGCCGGTGCCGCCCGGCTTCAATGACAGCGAACTGGCCTTTCTCATGGACCAGGCTGTCCTGCCGCTGATCGACGGCTTCGCGCCGCAGGCCCTGGTGCTGCAATGCGGGGTCGACGGCCTGGCGGACGACCCCATGAGCAAACTGTCGCTCTCCAACCGGGCGCTCTGGCGGGTGGTGTCGGCGGTGCGCGACTGCGCGCCGAGGCTGCTGGTTCTGGGGGGCGGGGGCTACAATCCCTGGTCCGTGGGCCGCGCCTGGGCCGGGGTCTGGGCGACGCTCAATGGTCTGGAGATCCCCGAGCGCCTGCCGCCCGAGGCCGAGGCCGTCCTGCGCGGTCTGTCTTGGCGGCACCGTCAGGGCCGCAACCCGCCGGAGACCTGGTTCACCACCCTGGCGGACCCGCCGCGCGAGGGGCCGCTGCGCGAGGAGGTGCGGGCGATCGCCGAAGCGGTGATGGCCGCTTGAGCGGAGCCCGGGCGATTTATGTCTCTTGTTTGGCGATCCGCCTGGGGCTAAAGCTTCGGTCCATGCGCAGACCTTCGCTCCTGGCCCTTCTGTTCGCCGCAGTCCTTGCCGTCGTAGTGCCGGGGCAGGCGCAGGCCCAGTCGTCCGGCCGCCTCGTCACCTTCGACAAGGACGAGATCGCCATCGAAACTGCGGCGGGTGATCGGCACATTTTCGAGGTTGAGCTTGCGGTCTCACCCGAGCAGCGCGCTCAGGGCCTGATGTTCAGGCGCAGCATGGCGGCGACGGCGGGCATGCTGTTCTTATTCGAAGGGTCCAGAGAGCGTGCGATGTGGATGAAGAACACGTTCATTCCGCTGGACATGCTCTTCATCGACCAGGGCGGCGTCATTGTGCGCATTCACGAGCGCAGCGTACCCCAGTCGTTGCAGGCGATCGCTTCCGGACAAGCCGTCAGCGCGGTTTTGGAGCTGAACGCAGGGACGTCATCGCGTCTCTCCATCAAACCCGGCGACCGGGTCATACACCCTGCGTTCAAGTCAGGATCCTGAGAGCACCGACCTCAAATACAATGCCCAGTTTCCTGGCCCAGTTTCCTGAGAACCTGACTTAGGCCTCCGGATCGGCGGCAACCTGCTCCATCGCGCGCCAGCCTTCGCCGGCCGCAACCAGGCAGCTCATGCCCTGCGGGGTGGTGACGATGATGGACCAGGTCGTACCATTGCCGGTGCTCAGCACCTCGACCAGTCCGCCATTGTGCGTCACGCCCAGCGCGACAGGAGATTCCTTGTACTTCTGCTGAAGGATTTTCAGTACCGAGTCACGCTGATCGCACTGAGGCTGCGCCGCGGCGCCGCTAGTGCTGACGAGAGCGAGTCCCGCACTGAGCGCTAAGATCTTCCACATGGTTGGCCTCATCTTCAATTGCCGTTCAGCGAAACCCTCTTCGCCGATGTGACAAGTTTTTCACGCGCGAATGAAGATGGGCTTAACTTTCACTTAAGTGAT
Organism: Pelagibius sp.; assembly: GCF_028289705.1. GTDB lineage: Bacteria > Pseudomonadota > Alphaproteobacteria > Kiloniellales > Kiloniellaceae > Pelagibius. Next base: position 15,696 of record NZ_JANQOI010000086.1, on the reverse strand, counting down.
CGTTAACGCCATTGCATAACGTTTGATTACGAACCTTGACAATTTTGTTTAATTGCAAGCATTAGACCGTCGCCGACGGGCAGCAGCGAACAATTCACCCGTTTGTCACTTGCCACTTTTTCGTTGAGGGCGCGAATCGCGCGGGTGTCCGCATCATCTTTGGTCCGGTCGGCCACCGCGCCGCCCCAGAGCACGTTGTCGACGACAATGAGGCCGCCGGGTCGCAATAGCTCCAGGGAAAGCTCGTAATAGCTGTCGTAGTTGGTCTTGTCGGCGTCGATGAAGACGAAGTCGTAGCTCTGGCGCTCTCCCGCGTCGACCATCTGCTGCAGGGTCTCGGCCGCCGGGGCGAGCCGCAGGTCGATCCTGTCGGCGACCCCGGCCTCCTGCCAGTAGCGGCGCCCCACCGCGGTCGTTTCTTCGTTCACGTCGCAGGCGACGATGCGGCCGTCCTCCGGCAGGACGAGGGCGACAGCCAGGGCGCTGTAGCCGGTGAAGGTGCCCACCTCGATGCAGCGCCTGGCACCCATCAGGCGCACCAGAAGCGCCATGAACTGGCCCTGTTCCGGGGCGATCTGCATCATCGCGCCGGGGACCTTCGCGGTTTCCTCCCGCAGCCGGCGCATGACCTCCGGCTCGCGCAGGGAGTTGGCCAGCAGATAGTCGTAGAGGGCGTCGGTCAGGGTGATGGAGCGGTTGGACATGGCGGATGGCTCCCGGACTGCGGGTTTAGAGGATTTTGCCCTCGAAGGGGTGGCGGCCGTCGCGGTCTTCGATTTCCACGACCCAGACGTCGGGGTCGCGGCTCACGGCCCGCTCAATGTAGGCATCGGCGGCGCTCTCTTCCACCAGCGCGCCGTCCAGGGCGGCGATCCAGGCCAGCGCGCCGTCGAGGTCGCGGGTCTGGTTCAGCACCCGGCAGCCGGCCTCCAGTTGGTTGATCTTCAGGATCAGGGTGCCGCTGTTCTTTTCACCGCGGTGAATGACCGTGGCGGGCATGCCCTCGGCGAAACAGCGCCGCAGGTGCGCCTTGATCCACAGCTCGGCCGGCAGGCGTCCGTCGGCCTGCCAATCGCTCAAGGCCGGGCCTCCATCAGATCTGCTCTTTCGTCTTGAGGAAGCGCAGATCGGGGTGGTCTTCGGCGGCGCGGTCCAGGTGCCAGGCGTTGCGCGCCAGGAACACCGGCGCGCCGGTATGGTCGGTGCCGGTGGCACCCTGGTTCGAGTCCGTGAAGCGCTTCAGTTTCTGCGGATCGTCGGCTTCGACCCAGCGTGCGGTGTGCAGCGTGGTGGGCTCGAAGCGCACGGGGATCTCGTATTCGGTGCGGATGCGGTCGGCCAGGACGTCGAACTGCAGCGGCCCGACGACGCCGACGATCCAGTCGGCGCCGATGGTGGGTTTGAAGACCCGCGCCGCGCCTTCCTCGGCCAACTGCTGCAGCGCCCGGCCCAGGTGCTTGGCCCGCATCGGATCGATCGGGCGCACGGTCTGCAGGTATTCCGGGGCGAAGGAGGGGATGCCGGTGAACTTCAACTCCTCGCCCTCGGTGAGCGCATCGCCGATGCCCAGGTTGCCGTGGTTGGGGATGCCGATGATGTCGCCGGGCCAGGCCTCCTCCGCCAGCTCGCGGTCGCGGGCCAGGAAGAGCACGGGGTTGTGCACGTTGATAGTCTTGCCGCTGCGCGAATGCTTCAGCTTGACCCCGCGCTTGAAGTGGCCGGAGCAGAGCCGCAGGAAGGCGATGCGGTCGCGGTGGTTGGGGTCCATGTTCGCCTGAATCTTGAACACGAAGCCGCTGATCTTGTTTTCCGTCGGCTCCACCTCACGGTTCACCGCGGGCTGGGAGCGGGGGGCAGGGGCCATGTCCGCCACCCCCTGCAGCAACTCGCGGACCCCGAAGTTGTTGAGCGCCGAGCCGAAGTAGACCGGCGTCATGGTGCCTTCGCGGTAGGCCTTCATGTCGAACTCCGGGCAGAGCCCGCGGACCATCTCCACCTCCTCGCGCAGCTTGGCCACGGCATCGGCCGGCAGCATGGCGTCCAGCTTGGGATCGTCGAGGCCGGAGCAGGACTCCCCTTCGGCGCCCTTCTTGTCGCGGCTGCGCTCCACCAGCAGCAGGCGGTCGCGCAGCAGGTCGTAGCAGCCGAGGAAGGAGCGGCCCATGCCGATGGGCCAGGAGGCGGGCACCACGTCGAGGGCGAGGCGCTGTTCCACCTCGTCGATCAGCTCGAAGGGATCGCGGCCCTCCCGGTCCAGCTTGTTGACGAAGGTGATGATGGGCATGTCCCTGAGACGACAAACCTCGAAGAGCTTCAGGGTCTGGGCCTCGATGCCCTTGGCGGCGTCGAGCACCATGACGGCGGAGTCGACCGCGGTCAGGGTGCGGTAGGTGTCTTCGGAGAAGTCCTCGTGGCCCGGCGTGTCCAGCAGGTTGAAGGTCTTGCCGGCGTAGTCGTAGGTCATCACCGAGGAGGCGACGGAGATGCCGCGCTCGCGCTCCACCCTCATCCAGTCGGAATGGGCACGCCGCTGCTCGCCGCGGGCCTTGACCGCGCCGGCCATCTGGATCGCCCCGCCGAACAGCAGCAGCTTTTCCGTCAGCGTGGTCTTGCCCGCGTCGGGGTGGGAGATGATGGCAAAGGTGCGCCGCCGCGCGACGGCTTCGGTCAGGTCGGTCATGCTCGAAATCGAGAGTTCCGCGGGGGCCGGCCAAAGCCGCACACCCCGCCACAACGGCGCGCCTTATAGCCGGGCAGGGGTCATTTGTCGATGGGCACGCCGGGGGTCTGGGCAAGGGCGCATGGGCAAGCGCTGCGCGGCTGGTTCATGGAGGTCCTCGGTGAAAAGCTGCCCGAGGGGTCGGAGAAGGAGGCGAAGATCAACGACGCCAAGACCTTCTATACCCTAGCCAGCCTCTCCAAGGTGTGGGTACTGCTGCTCATCTCCATCGGTACCCCGGTCAAGCCGAACGTCGGCTCTGGCCTCCATGAGCCGTCAACCGCAGCCTGCTGGTTGATCGCTTCGCTGCATGACTCCGCGGCCGAACTGTATTGAAGGTTCGGTCCGGGATGACATTGCCTATGCGCGGATAGCGCCAGATGGAAGCGTTTACCACCGCTTGCTGGCCTCTGAGAGACCAGCGTCCTCGGGGACCTCGGTTCGTCAAGCCGCGCTGGGAAAGCAGACATCAAAATGACCCTTGAGTTAACACTCAGATCACGCCACGCGACACATTTAGTTATTCTCGAATCCACATGTGCTGCTCTGAGTTATAAACTGGCGCACGCGCCACTTGCCTCCAATCCGAAAACACTTCGCTCAAAGCAGTTCTTGCCTCCAAATCTGTCTTTGAGAGCTCAAGAAGTGATGCTACCGCTGCAAGCGACGGATAGAAATTCTCCGCCACAGATTCTCTTAGCAACGTTGCAATCGCATAGGGATACCAAGCTGACTCCGTCGGGCAATAGAATTGTGGAATCTCCGAAAAATCCTTATCTGACGCACTATCCTTCTCTAATCTCGTAGCAAGATAGAAAACGTTAGCCGCCGCCCGTTGGCCGATTGGTATGTCTTTAGATAATCGGAACTTTCTCACATCGTCAATCTTTATCTTAAAATCCCTCATACGCGATCTGATAAGATTAACGCTCGAACGTTTTTCTTCTCCGATCACCCTTTGTCGACCTCGCGCATTTGCCCAGTACGTAAAGACTACAATCAGATATGGTAAAAGTGGCATATCTCCTGGAAAAACAACATCAAATGGGCGAATTTCTAATGCTGGAATATCGTAAGGAATTTTCCTGCCGTTCATCGCGGCTTCAATTGTCTCTTTTCGGAAACGATCTCCGATCTCTGGAAGATTAAAAAGAAAACTCCATGCTCCAGGTTTCTGAAGAATGACCTCCCCGGTAAATGCGCTAAGCTTAATCGAAGAATCATTGGATGAGATATATCTTTCAAGATTCTCATATGAATTGAGAACACCAAGGTCTCCCGCGATAACACTCAATGCCACACCTGGGTACTCTAAGAGCACCATTGACCAATCATCTCCATCTGGCACTCTCTCTCGAATGAGTACGTTTTTCAGAAACGGCTTTCCCCTATTAAGTTTAATCTCTGCTGATTGCGGCTGTTGGGAAAAACAAAAGTATGATGACAATCTAATAGACAGGATTCTTAGAATGTACGGACTCTCACCAAGAAATTCCTGCAGAGCTCTTTCATCTCGCCGTTCTTTTGTGCGCAATACCTTGGTTGCCAGATATATTGCGCGAAGTATACCGGTAGTGAATTCAAACCTCAGCATAACTTTGTCAAGAATTTGATTCCATTCGACATCCTTCTCAAGGTCATAGTGTCGTACTGTAAGAACACCAGAATGAACTTCATGTTCGGCATTCAAGCGATGGGTCCTTCTGCCGATACCGATAAATTTTCGTAATATTTCAGAGGTATCTTGGTCAATGCCAATGCTGCTTACTACTTCATCTAAATGTTTCTGTCCTTTTTCGAGAACAAAGAGAGCGCCACGAAGACCGGCAGGGCTCAGCTCGAGCCAATGTGGATCGATAAGAACCTTCAGCGCACAAGTGACAAACCACTTCCAAGGTTCTTTTATTTCAGTTTTGTTTTTTGTGCTTACATGTCGATATCTGTAAGTGCGATCTTCTTGGATTGAAAAGAAGAATGACTGGTAGGGTTTGGGAGAATTGACGACAAACGAAGTTATTTCATCTGTCCGAGGATGGCCGTCAGGAATAATTTGGGTAGCGAGAATTACAGTCCCTATGTTTTCAGTATGCGAGTTTTCGCTGATTGCGGAGAATAATAGCTCCTCAAACCAAGCTTTGGATGACGGTGCAGTAAAATCCTCAACCAAATTCAGAATCTCTGGACACGCAAAAAGTGATCCTATCACATCCCGAAATTTGGCGCGGACGCGCTTGTCTTGCTCAAGAACACCTTCTTGTAGAAGTCGCGCGGCAACTATTGCTCCAACTGCAAGGCGTCTGAAGAATGGACGAAGGAGGGAATCCCCGTTACCGTTGTCGAGGTCCCGTAGTGCCGATACCCCAATGGTCAGTTCAGCATTGCGCCTTTTTTCTACCAATCCACTAAACAAGAAGTGTAATACTTCCCTCCAATGTGAGTCGGCAGCTAGGACGCGAAGGCGTTCTCCCAATTCTTGGGGATCATCAACATCGCATAGATATTCAGAGGCGAAGAATTCCTGCAGCGGTCGGATATCGAAGCGAATTTTCTCTCCGGACTCCGGGGTGTTCACCAAGACGAGCCGCTGGGTTGTGGCCTCGTCAAGGGTCCGAACGAGGGATTCGATGTCACGCTCTTTCAGCGATTCGACGACTTCACGTACGAGAATACGAAACTCACTTCGGGTTAGCGAAGTCACCGCGTTAGCGCTTAGCTCAGCTCTTTCATGTAGGGAAAATCCAAGACGATTATGAAGTGCTCTGAGTAGATGATCCTCTTCGCTAAGTAGTGTCGCAATCGCTTGGTTGGGCAAGTCGCGATTTGCCTCTCTGCGCTTGATCGTTTGATAAAAGTTCTCAAACAGCTGCCACTTTCGCTCAGGAGGCTTCTCCCCGTTTCTGACAACGACGGCCATGATGTGCGCTTGGAGAGGAGTTGTCATAATCTCCTGCATTACGGGAGACTTCAGAGCTTTGGAAAGTCTCTCAATATAGACTCTAGCCTCTGATTCTGATCTGTCGAAACGAAGCAATGGTTCGGCACACGTCAGAGCTTCATTTGGGGACAACCGCGTAAGAGTGACCTGTGATGCTTCAAGTGCAGCGAATTGGCCTGAGTATCCTTGCGGCCGAGAAGTACAAATAACAAATGCGTCAGAATTGCAATCAATTAAGAAGTCATTTATGAAATGTGTAACCTCAGAAGCGACTACATCTTTGACGTCACCGGGAACCTCGTCCAAGCCATCGAATACGAACATCCACCTTGATGTCTCAAATGCTCGCCTCAATCTACCAACAGGAACGTCTTGCGCCATTCCGATCGAGACGTCGTGTGCGACAAAGGCAACTAGGCGTTTCGAATCGTCGTCGGTTCGTCGACTATACCATTGCGCAAATTCTTTTAACTCGACCGTTACCGGTATCCGGGCGGCTAGTGGGAGCAGACCGCCCTGTTCCGCGTGCTTACATACGTCCTTAGCGATCTCGCGATGCCTACGCCCTACTCGTGCCACCTTTCCGGTGCGGACTAAGCTGGCGCGCTGTATTTGGGAGATATATTGAGTTAGCGTTGACTTCCCGTTACCTGGACCGCCCTTCACAAACCAAACCCTTGCTCGTCGAGGTGCGACATTCCATGTATGCCATCTGTCGCCGGCGACGGTGCTGGTGTCAACGCGATGCAGTTGAGCACTAGCCTTGGCGAGGTTGGCTGCGGCCATTCCCCTCTCGCCACTACTTGAATCAACGAAGGGAAGGTCCGTAAAGAGCTTTTGAATTCCGGGCCGCGTGTCTGTGGTTGAGCCGGCCTGCTCGAGTTTTGTGTACTGCTGTTCCTCTAGTTGGGTGACAACGAGATAACGAATAATGCTCTCTATCTCAGCATAGCTATCTTTCATCTCACTCATAAGTCGTGAGAGCACGTCACCGGCTGTCAGGAATTCACCATAGTGTTGCGCGACCTCAGGATGTAGAGCCAATAGATCCAAAATCTTGCGGCCCCCCCAAATTGCGAATCGATGCGCAAGCCTCGGCTGCGCTTCGCGTACCAGCTTTCTTGCCTGATCGAATGCGCCTGTTTCTGGCTTTCCCGAAGGGTCTATGTTTGTTGCGAAGATCCAAACATCAGGCCATTGTCGGTCAGTCGATTCCTTCTTGAACTCCGCGATCTCTTCTTTGATCTTCGCGATCAACCACTTCTGAGGCGAGCCTCCTGTTGAGGAGCTTCGGAACTTGGATTGAATATACCATCGTCCGGACCATCTTTCCGTTGAACTCGGGTAAGGCGCATCTCCCTCGAAGTATCCATCGCGTCCACCATCGGCGCCCGGCCCAAACCCAGTGTGACCGGACCCCAGGACCTTTAGGGCAAGCATATTGACCATGTGCTCAAATGTGTTTGAGTCTAACTTATTGAGATCTGCTAGTGGGACAGGCATCTGGCGACTCGGATCGGAGATGAGTGCATAGCACTGCACTATACGCGCAGCGATTGAAGATCGCCAGCAACCGTATCAACTTGAGACATTGGCATTCAAGCAGACCGTAACTGGTTGGATGAAGGCACCTTTTGGATGAAATCACTTGGAGGCGTTTAGGCATTAAGGCTCTCGATCTGTCAAAGCACAGAGTGTTGTAATTCCCACAACATCGTTGAGAATGCTGTTGTTCGCGCTTGCGAGAAGTCATGCCGTGAAACGCTCCCACAGCTTCTGATTTGCTGTGGCTTACCGGGAACGCGAAGAAACACCGGTGGCACGTCTACCTTCAGGGGTTCAGCGCCATCCGGATCGCCGCCAGCGATCTGATCTGCCGGCCCTCGGCGTCGAAGTTGGCCGGGTCCAGCCAGGCTTCGAAGGCGGCATTGGCCCGGGGCCATTCCTTGTCGAGGATGGAGTACCAGGCGGTGTCGCGGTTGCGGCCCTTGGAGATGGTGGCCTGGCGGAAGATGCCCTCGAAGGTGAAGCCCAGGCGCTCGGCAGCGGTGCAGGAGGGGGCATTGAGGGCGTTGCACTTCCACTCATAGCGGCGATAGCCCAGCTCGTCGAAGACCCGGCGCATCATCAGATACATGGCCTCGGTGGACATCACCGTGCGCTGCAGGGCGGGGGAGAAGGTGATGTAGCCCACCTCGATCACCCCCACCGCCGGCTCGATGCGCAGGTAGCTGGCGACCCCCAGGGCCTTGCCGCTTTGCCGGTCGATCACCGCGTGGAAGAAGGGGTCGTCGCCCAGGCAGGTCTCGGTCAGCCAGGCGTGGAAGTCCTCCATGGTGGCGAAGGGCCCGGCGGGCAGGTAGGTCCAGACCCGCCCCTGACGGTCCGCCCGATAAGCCTCGAAGAGGTCGGCGCCGTGGACGGCGGGGTCCAGCGGCTCGATGCGGCAGGTCCGGCCCTCCATGGGGCTGCGCGGCGGGCGCGGGCGCGCTGTCCAACCGGGCAGTGGGGCTCCCAGGGGCAGGTCGGTAGGGTTCGGGTCGTCGGGCATGGTGAAGCGGGCTCGTCTGGCGCGGCTGCTCCCCAGATGCCCTCCGCCGGTCCGCCGGGCAAGGGCCAGATCGGAAAAAGGGTGAGGACCACTCAGCCCGGCTCGGCGTGGGGGGCTGAGGCGAGGCGCAGGAAGATGCGCTCCTCGCGGCGGATGAAGCGCTCCTCGCGGGCGAAGCGATAGTTCTCCTGGCCCAGGGGGTCGGCCTGCAGCCGCGCGCGGTAGGCCTCGTAGTCTGCCAGGCTGGCGATGCTGTAGACCCCGTAAGCGGTGGTGGCGGAGCCCTCGTGGGGGGCGAAGTAGCCGATGAGGTTGGCGCCGCAGCGCGGAATGGCCTGGCCCCAGGTGCGGGCGTAGGCCTCGAACTGTTCCTTCTTGAAAGGGTCGATCTCGTAGCGGATGAAGCAGGTGATCATGGCCAGGGCTCCCATTTGTTCGCGGCCCCGTTAGAGCACAGCAACGCCGATCTATGTTTCGCTGCTTATCGAAATATGGATGCTGGTCGGCTGGATACAACCGACAGGCCGGCCGTGGCCAGTGCGCCAAGCGTGGTCTTGCAAAGGCGGGAGGCGCAGCCTAGTCTCAGGTAGAACTCAACGGGGTGCCCGATAAGGGGCTGAGAGACCGGCGCGGCTGACCGCCCGGCAACCCGATGAACCTGATCCGGGTAATGCCGGCGGAGGGATTTGAGCGGACGGCTCCCCAGCCAAGACCCCACCTCAAAACCAGCCGCCCCATAGCGTTATGGAGCGATGACATGCGCCACCTCACGACTCTCGCCGCCTTCGCCCTCGGGCTGGCGGCCGTTCTGTCCCCGCCGGCGGAGGCCGCCGAGGAGAAGAAGCGCCTGACGGTCTATACCTACAACGCCTTCACCTCCGACTGGGGGCCGGGCCCGCGCATCAAGGAGGCTTTCGAGGCGGACTGCGACTGTATGCTCGACTTCGTGGCCATCGACCACTCCGGCGGCATCCTGAGCCGCCTGCGTCTGGAGGGCGCCTCCAGCAAGGCCGACGTCATCCTGGGGCTCGACCTCAACCTCATGGCCGAGGCGGCGGCGACTGACCTGCTGGCGCCCCACGGGGTCGCCACCGAGGGGCTGACGCTGCCCATCGACTGGACCGACGACACCTTCCTGCCGTTCGACTACGGCTACTTCGCCTTCGTCTACGACACCGAGGCGCTGGAGGCGCCGCCGGCGAGCCTGAAGGAATTGGTCGAGGCGCCGGACGATCTGAAGATCATCGTCCAGGACCCCCGCACCTCGACTCCGGGCCTGGGGCTGATGCTCTGGGTGCGGGCGGTCTACGGCGAGCGGGCGCCGGAGGCCTGGGAGAAGCTGGCGCGCAAGACCGTGACCACCACCAAAGGCTGGAGCGAGGCCTATGGCCTGTTCCTGGAGGGCGAGGCGCCGCTGGTGCTGAGCTACACCACCTCGCCGGCCTATCACATGATCGCCGAGGAGACCGAACGCTACCAGGCCGCCGCCTTCGAGGAGGGGCATTACATGCAGGTCGAGGTGGCGGCGGTGACCAAGGCGGCGCGCGAGCCGGAACTGGCCCGCCGCTTCCTCGCCTTCATGATCGGTCCGGGCTTCCAAGAGGCGATTCCCACCGGCAACTGGATGTATCCCGTGATCGATCTGCCCGAGGGCCTGCCGGCGGACTACGACAAGCTGGTCGATCCCACCCGCCCGCTGCTGTTCCGCCCCCAAGAGGTGGCCGACAACCGCAAGGCCTGGATCGAGGAATGGCTGCAGGCCGTCAGCCGCTGACCCGTTTGCGATAGACCCGGCACAGGCCGAGACGGACCATGCCCTGGTGGCTGCCGGCGAGTCTCGCTCTGGGCCTGGTGCTGTTGCTGGTAGGCGGCGCCCTGGCGGCGCTGGGGATCACCGCCGGAAGCCTGAACCTGGCCGACAACCTGGGGGAGGCCTACCTCTGGCGGGTGGCCTGGTTCACGCTCTGGCAGGCCGCTCTTTCCACCCTGCTGTCGGCGGGGCTGGCGATTCCGCTGGCCCGTGCCTTGGCGCGGCGGCAGTTTCCCGGACGCGGCCTGCTGCTGCGGCTCTTTTCGCTCTCCCTGGTGGTGCCGGTGATCGTCGCCATCTTCGGCATCGTCGCGGTGCATGGCCGCCGCGGCTGGCTGAACGACGGCCTGGAACTGATGGGCTTCTCCGGCACCCACTATCTCTACGGCCTGGGCGGCATCCTCATCGGCCACTGCTTCTTCAACATGCCCTTCATCGCCCGGGTGCTCTTGCAGGCCCTGGAGAGCGTGCCGCCGGAAAGCTGGCGGGTGGCCAGCCAGTACGGTCTGCGCTCCCGCGACATCTTCCGGCTCATCGAATGGCCGGCCATGCGCGGCGTGCTGCCGGGGGTGGCGGGCCTCGTCTTCATGCTCTGCTTCACCTCCTTTGCCGTGGTGCTGACCCTCGGCGGTGGGCCGCGGGCGACGACCCTGGAGGTCGCCGTCTACCAGGCCCTGCGCTTCGACTTCGACCTCGGCCGCGCCGTCGCCCTGGCGCTGGTGCAGCTTCTGCTCTGCGGCGGCATCGTCCTGGCGCTGCTGCGCCTCTCGCTGCCCGCAAGCCTGACCCTGACCGAGGGCCGGGTCTACGAACGCCCGGACCGTGCCGGCTGGGCCGGACGGCTCGGCGATGCCGCCGTCATCGGCTTTGCTGTGTTCTTGGTGGTCCTGCCGCTGGCGGCGGTGGCGGTCGCCGGGTTCAATCCAAAGGCGACGGAGGTTTTGACAGACCCGCGGCTCTGGCGGGCGCTCGGCCAGTCGCTGATCATCGCACTCTCCGCCGCCAGCCTGGCGCTGCTGCTGGGCGCCGCGCTGCTGGTCAGCAGCAGGATTCTGCGTCACCGCCTGCTGCGCGCGCAGGCGGCCGCGCGGCTCGAGCTCTCCGCCTCGCTCATTCTGGTGGTGCCGCCCTTCGTGCTGGCCACCGGGCTTTTCGTCCTGCTGCGCCCCTTCACCGATGTCTTCGCCCTGGGCCTGCCGCTGGTGATCCTAGTGAACGCGCTGATGGCGCTGCCCTTCGTGGTGCGCTTCCTGGGAGGGCCGATGATGGAGGAAGCGCAAAAACACGACCGGCTCTGCCAGAGCCTGGGCATCGCCGGCTGGAGCCGCCTGCGCCTCGTCGAATGGCCCAACCTGCGCCGCCCGGTCGCCCTGGCGCTGGCGGTGGCGGCGACGCTGTCCCTGGGGGATCTGGGGGTCATCGCCCTCTTCGGCAGCCAGGATCTCACCACCCTGCCGCTGCTGCTCTATCAGGCCATGGGCGGGTTCCGCATGGCTGAGGCAGCGGTGATCGCGGCGGTCCTGTCGCTGCTCTGCCTGCTGCTGTTCCTAACCATCGAGTACGGCCTCGGGCGCGCCCGCCTGTGGCCGCGACACGGGGCGCAGGGATACGGGGCGCAGGGATATGGGGCGCAGGGCCGTGCTTGAGGTTTCGAACCTGAGCTTTCAGTACGAAGACATGACCATGGTCTTCGACCTCACCGTCCCGCGCGGCGAATGCCTTGCGTTGCTGGGGCCCAGCGGCGCGGGCAAATCCACGCTGCTGAGTCTGATCGCCGGATTCGAAACGCCCACTGCCGGACGAATCGCCATCGACGGCCGCGAGGTGACGGCGCTGAGCCCTGCCGAGCGCCCGGTCACCAGCCTGTTTCAGGAGCACAACCTCTTCGCCCACCTCACGGTCTTTCAGAATGTCGGTCTCGGTCTCGATCCCGGCCTGCGCCTGCGCCCGGACCAGCGCGATGCCGTCCTCCAGGCGCTGCAGCGAGTCGGGCTCGCGGGCCTCGAGCAGCGCCTGCCGGCGCAGCTCTCGGGCGGACAGCGGCAAAGGGTCGCCCTGGCCCGCAGCCTGGTGCGGCGCCGGCCCCTGCTGCTGTTGGACGAGCCTTTCTCGGCTCTCGACCCGGGCCTGCGCCTCGGCATGCTGGATCTCGTCGATCAACTGAGAATTGAGCACGGGCTGACGGTGGTCCTGGTCAGCCACAACCCCCAGGACGCGCTGCGCATCGCCGCCAGGACCGCCTTTCTGCATGATGGCCGGGTTCTCGCAGAGGGTGCGACTGCGGAGCTGCTGGCGCGGACCGAACCGGCTGTGTTGCGCAGTTTCCTTGGCGTTCAACAGCCGATAGAAAGCGACGGCTGATCCGGCTTCGCCCGTCCCTGACACTACCCGCAGCGGCGGAAATGCGATAGTTTGGCGGGCATGAGGCGGCCCGCCCGGCGATGGATTCTGGCGCCGACCGGGGCGAGCGGAGGGAACAACCGATAAAGTTGCCGTCAAAAGATGGCTGTGCAAGGTGCGATGGGGTCGGCGCGATCGAGCCGTTGTCTGATGTCTGCTAATGCCGCGGCGGCACGGATCGGTTGTGCCTTGGCAGGGGGCCTGCTCGCCGTCCTGCTCGCTCTTGCCCTGCCCTCCATGGCCTTCGCCCAGTCGACGCAGCAACGTGCCGATGCTCTGGGGGCCGGCGATCTGCGGGCGGCCATCGCCGAGCTTCGCGGCCTCGCCGCTTTCTACGGCGAAATCGCCGAGCGGGACCGCAACAGCTTCGCCAGCGAGCAGTGGACCGGGCTGCAGGGAAACTACCTGGGCATTGCCGATCAGTTGGCCGGCTTGCTGGGCCGGGGGGCCCTCCGGGTCGTCGACCTGCCGGAAGGCTCCGCCTGGAAGACGGCGGAAGACCGGGTCGAACTGGACAAGAACCTCGACGGGGCGTGGCTGCCGAACCTGATCCGCTCGGCGCGGACGCGGGCGCAGAACGAGACCTTGCAGAGCGACCTGCTGCTGCCGTTGCTCATTCAGGCTTTGTCGCAGATCAACAACCAGCAGGACTGGCCCTGGTTCGACGAACATCTCAGGCGCTCCGGCACCCTCGGTCCGCTGGCAGGCAGCGCGCCCAGCCGGCCCGAGTTGGCCCGCTACTTCTTCCTGAAAGACAGCTATCTGAGCTTTTCCATGCGGCGCATCGCCGAGGGCGACCCAGGGCGGCGCCATGACTGGGCGCGGCGGCAGATGCGGACCTTCACGGAGGTCCGCGCGCTGCGTCAGGGCTTTGCCGAGCGCGTCGGCGCGGTTCCGGCCGAAACCCTGCGCAGTGACTGGTCTAGCTACGTCGCCTTGGTCGACGGATTTGCGGTCACGCGCGGCTGGCTGATGTTGGATCCCAGCTTGCGGGTGTCCCAGCTTCGCCGGCGCCAGCAACCCAACTCCGTGGAGCAGGCGGCCAATCGCCTGCTCGCGGCGCGCACGCCGCCAGCGGTCCAACCGGCGGCCCCGGCAACCAGCGCGGCCGGGCCGACTCTGGCCGCCCTGGTCGAGCAGGCCGCCGCCTTCGAGGCCCAGCGCGCGCTGCAGAGTTCCGTCACCAACCAGCTGCCGCTTCAGGCCCTGCTTCTGCAGCCGGACCTGGGGCCCGGCCCCTCCGAGACCGCGGAGTTTCGTGCCTTCGCTGCCAGGGTGAAGGAGGCGCTCGAGCAGCCGGACCCGAGAGCCGAACTTGCCAAGCGCGACCGCGCGCTGAGCGCCGCCGAGGAACAGGTCGCGGCGCTGTCGGCCAGGGTGAGCGAGCTTGAGCCGGTCGAGCGGGAAGTGGCGGCCTTGCAGGAACGGGTCGAGGCGCTGGACGAGGCGGAACGGGAGGTTGCCATTCTGAGGGCGCAGGTCAGCGAGCTCGACGACGCCCAGGCCCGCGTTGCCGAACTGCAGGCCCAGGTCAGCGAACTGGATGAAGCCCAGGCGCGGGTCGCCGCGCTACAGGCCCAGGTCGTCGAGCTGGACGCGGCGCAGGAACAGGTCACCGCCTTGCAGGCCCAGGTCTTCGAGTTGGACGCGGCGCAGGAACAGGTCGCCGCCTTGCAGGCCCAGGTCAGCGAGTTGGACGCGGCGCAGGACCAGGTGGCCGCGCTGCAGGCCCAGGTCGTCGAGTTGGATGCGGCCCAGGACCAGGTTGCCGCACTGCAGGCCCAGGTCAGCGAGCTGGACGCGGCGCAGGAACAGGTTGCCGCACTGCAGGCCCAGGTCAGCGAGTTGGACGCGGCGCAGGACCAGGTGGCCGCGCTGCAGGCCCAGGTCGTCGAGTTGGATGCGGCCCAGGAGCAGGTTGCCGCGCTGCAGGCTCAGGTCGGCGAGTTCGACGCCGCGCAGCAGCGGGTAACCGAGTTGCAGGCCCAGGTCAGCGAGTTGGATGTGGCACGGGCGCGGGTTGCCGAGTTGCAGACCCAGGTCAGCGAACTGGAAGAGGCCCAACAGCAGGTTGCCGCACTGCAGGCCCAGGTGAGCGAGCTGGATGCGGCCCGGGCACGGGTGGCCGAACTCCAGGACCAAGTGAGCGAGCTGGACCAAGCTCAGCAGCAGGTCGCCGCGCTGCAGGCGCAGGTCAGCGCGCTGGACGCGGCCGAGGAACAAGTTGCCACGCTTCAGGCGCAGGTGAGCGAACTGGGTGATGCCCAGGATCAGGTCGCAGAGCTGCAGGCACAGGTGGATCAACTCGGCGGCGCGCTGGACGCTCGCGAGGCTGAGACGCGGGTGCTTGAGACCCAGTTGGCGGAAGCGCGGAGTGACCCGGTTTCCTCGATCGCGCCGGCGGTGTCGCGAATCGAAGAGCGGCAGCTCTATATGATGTCGGCCATCGGTCTGATGTTCCTGCTGACGCTGATCCTCTGGGCCTGGCGCCGCGAACGGCAGGTGGTGGTCTATGAACAGCCCGCGGGGCCGCCCCGGGTCGCACCGCCGCCGCTGCTGCTGAACCCGCCGCTGCCGGGGCCGGGTGCCGAGGAAGGACAAACCTCAGAGTCGCCGGTCATCGACGTCGAGGCCAAGAACGGCGCCGACCAAGGCGCCGAAGAACCGGACACGGCAAAGAGTGACTCCGCCGCTGCGCGGAACGGCGCTGCGACGACCCCGGGTGAGTGGAGCGAGGCTGCTGCCTCCAATGGGCGCCTTGGGGAGGGCGGGGAGGAGCCGAGCCTGGAGCAGACCGCCGCGGCGGTGCAGGCGGCAGCCCTCGGCAACGAGGAAAGCACGGCAGCCCATCCCATCGTCAAGGCCCTGCGCAAGGGCAATCTGCCGCTCTTCGAGCTGCTGTTCAGCGAACTCACGGACCTGCGCAGCCCGCAGCTTCAGCGCGTCGTCTACGGTGGCGGTGGTGAGGATCTGGCCATCGCCTGCCGGGCGGTGGGCGTCGACAAGCTGCTCTTCGGTGCCATCTTTTTGCTTACCGACCATCTGCGCGGCGGCGATGCGGACGGCGATCCCGATCGCATTGCCGCCATCCTCAGCATGTACGACCGCACGGCGCCGGAGACGGCACGCCGCGTGCTGGTCAAATGGCAGCGTGACTGGGGAACCGAGCTGCCCGCCAGCTCTTCGCTTGTCGACTAGGGCCTGTTGACATTCATTTCGCCGTCATGGTCCGAGCGCATTTGGCCCGCGGTTAGGAGCGACGAGGAAGGACATGCTCAAGC
>NZ_JANQOI010000085.1 GCF_028289705.1 Pelagibius sp. | reverse complement strand
GGAGGACAACGGCTTCGTCAGCGGCGAGAAACTGACGCCGGAGTTTCCGCTGCGCCACCGGCCGCTGCGGGCGCGAAACGGCCGGGCCGTCACCCAGCTCGCCTATGCCCGCGCCGGCATCGTCACGCCGGAAATGGAGTTCATCGCCATCCGCGAGAACATCCGCCGCGAGCAACTCAGGGAACACAGCGCGCGCGAAGGCGAGAGCTGGGGCGCCAGCATTCCCGACCATGTGACGCCGGAGTTCGTGCGCAGCGAGGTGGCCCGCGGGCGCGCCATTATCCCGGCCAACGTCAACCATCCGGAATCCGAGCCGATGATCATCGGCCGCAATTTCCTGGTGAAGATCAACGCCAACATCGGCAACTCCGCCGTCACCTCCTCCATGGCCGAGGAGGTGGACAAGATGGTCTGGGCCATCCGCTGGGGCGCCGACACGGTGATGGACCTGTCCACCGGCCGCAACATCCACAACATCCGCGAATGGATCATCCGCAACAGCCCGGTGCCCATCGGGACGGTGCCGATCTACCAGGCGCTGGAGAAGGTGAAGGGCGTTGCCGAAGACCTGAGCTGGGAGGTCTTCCGCGACACCCTGATCGAGCAGGCCGAACAGGGCGTGGACTACTTCACCATCCACGCCGGAGTGCGCCTGCCCTATGTGCCGCTGACGGCGGAGCGGACCACCGGAATCGTCTCGCGCGGCGGCTCCATCATGGCCAAATGGTGCCTGCACCACCACCGGGAGAGCTTCCTCTACGAGCACTTCGAGGAGATCTGCGACATCTGCCGGGCCTATGACGTCTCCTTCTCCCTGGGCGACGGCCTGCGCCCCGGCTCCATCGCCGATGCCAACGACGCCGCGCAGTTCGCGGAGCTGGAGACTCTGGGCGAACTGACCCAGATCGCCTGGGAGAAGGACTGCCAGGTGATGATCGAGGGCCCCGGCCATGTGCCCATGCACAAGATCAAGGCCAACATGGACAAGCAGTTGGAGACCTGCGGCGAGGCACCCTTCTACACCCTTGGCCCGCTGGCCACCGACATTGCGCCGGGCTACGACCACATCACCTCCGGCATCGGCGCGGCGATGATCGGCTGGTTCGGCACGGCCATGCTCTGCTACGTGACGCCGAAAGAGCACCTGGGTCTGCCCGACCGCGACGACGTGAAAACCGGCGTCGTCACCTACAAGATCGCCGCCCATTCCGCCGATCTCGCCAAGGGCCATCCGGGTGCCCAGGCCCGCGACGACGCGCTGTCGCGGGCGCGCTTCGAGTTCCGTTGGGAGGACCAGTTCAACCTCTCCCTGGACCCCGAAACGGCGCGGCAGTTCCACGATCAGACCCTGCCCAAGGAGGCGCACAAGGTGGCCCACTTCTGTTCCATGTGCGGGCCGAAGTTCTGTTCCATGCGGATCTCCCAGGACATCCGCGACGAGGCCCGCAAGGCCGGCATGGACGAGATGGCGGCGCGCTACCGCGACGGCGGCGATCTCTACATGCCGCTGGAGAAGGCCGGCAGCGCCGCGGAGTAGACGCGGTGTCCGACCCAAAAAGAGTGACCGTGGTGGGGGCCGGCGTCGCCGGCCTCTGCGCCGCCACGGTCCTGCGGGAACGGGGTCATCAGGTCGAGGTCATCGACCGTGGGCCCGGGCCGGGGCGCCACGCCTGCTCCTGGTACGCAGGCGGCATGCTGGCGCCCTGGTGCGAAGGGGAGATGGCGGACGAAGCCGTCGTCCGCCTCGGCCAGACGGCAGTCGACTGGTGGGCGGCGCGCGTGCCCGAAGTATCGAGGCGCGGGACCCTGGTGGTTGCGGCGCCGCGCGACAGCGCCGAGCTCACCCGCTTTTCGCGGCGCACCGGCAGCTACGAGGTACTGGACACAGAAGGGATCGCCACGCTCGAACCCGACCTCGCCGGGCGCTTCTCGACCGCGCTCTTCTTCGCCAAGGAGGCCCATCTCGATCCGCGGGCCGCCTTGACCGCGCTGGTCCGGCGGCTCCGCGAATGCGGCGTGGCGTTTCACTTCGACCGGGCGGCGGAAGACCATCATCCGGCCGGCCTGCTTGTCGATGCGCGCGGCTTTGCCGCAAGGGACACGCTGGCGGACCTCCGCGGGGTCAAGGGCGAGATGCTGATCCTCCGCTCGACCGAGATCACCCTGATGCGCCCGGTCCGGCTGGTCCATCCGCGCCACCCGCTCTATGTGGTGCCCCGCGGCGAGGGCCATTACATGCTGGGCGCCACGCAGATCGAGTCGGAAGAGCGCGGCCGCGTCACCGCACGCGGCATCGTCGATCTGTTGAACGCCGCCTACGCGATCCACCCGGCCTTTGCCGAGGCGGAAATCGTCGAGACCGGGGCCGACGTCCGCCCCGCCTTTCCAGACAACCTGCCGCGTCTGCGCCGCCGCGGGCGCAGCTACGCCATCAACGGCCTGTTTCGTCACGGCTTTCTGCTGGCGCCCGCCTGCGCCGAGATGCTGGCGGAGACCATTGCAGATCCCAGCTTCACACCGGAGATCATGGATGAAGATTATCGTGAACGGGCAACCGCGTGAGGTGCGTTCGGTCTGCCTCGACGCGCTGCTGGTCGAACTGCGGTTCAAGCACATAGCCGCGGCCACGGCCGTGAACGGCGCCTTCGTGCCGCGCGCGCAACGCGCCGCCACGCAGCTTGAGGAGGGCGACAGCCTCGAGGTGCTGGTCCCCATGCAGGGGGGATGACGGCCATGCGGGTCTACGACGTCGAACTCACCTCCCGCCTGCTGCTGGGCACGGCGCAATACCCCTCCCCGGCGATCCTCACCGCGGCGGTGGAGGCGTCGGGCAGCGAGGTGGTCACCGTATCGCTGCGCCGGGAGGCCGCCGGCGGACGCGAGGGCCAGGCCTTCTGGTCGCTGATCTCTTCGCTGGGCGTGCGCGTGCTGCCGAACACCGCCGGCTGTCACAGCGTCAAGGAAGCGGTCACCACGGCGCAGATGGCACGCGAGGTCTTCGACACGCCCTGGATCAAGCTGGAAGTGATCGGCGAGACCGACACCCTCTGCCCCGACGTCTTCGGCCTGGTGGAGGCGGCGCGCATTCTCTCCGCCGAGGGCTTCCAGGTCTTTCCCTACACGACCGAGGACCTGGTGACGGCGGAGCGGTTGCTTGCCGCCGGCTGCAAGGTGCTGATGCCCTGGGGCGCCCCCATCGGTACCGGGCTCGGCCTCACCAACGTCTACGGCCTCAGGAGCCTGCGCGCGCACTTCCCGGAGGTTCCGCTGATCGTCGACGCCGGCCTCGGCCTGCCCTCGCAGGCCGCCCGAGCAATGGAACTCGGCTTCGATGCGGTGCTGTTGAACACCGCCGTCGCCAAGGCCGGCGATCCGGCCGTCATGGCCCGTGCCTTCGCGCTCGCCGTGGAAGCCGGTCTCGCCGCCCGCGACGCCGACCCCATGGAGCCGCGGGACATGGCCGCTCCTTCAACACCGGTTCTGGGAAAGGCGGTGCTGGGATGAACCCTTTCCTTGACCCCTTCTATCCGATTGTCGACAGCGTCGACTGGATCGAACGCCTGCTTCCGCTCGGCATCAAACTGGTCCAACTGCGCATCAAGGACGAGCCGGACGACAGCGTCCGCCGCCAGATCGCGAGAGCCAAGGCGCTCTGCGAGAAACGGGGCTGCCAGCTCATCGTCAACGACTACTGGCGGGCCGCCATCGATGCCGGCTGCGACTTCGTCCACCTCGGCCAGGGCGACCTCGACACGGCGGACACGCTGGCCATCCGCAAGGCCGGAATCCGCCTCGGCATCTCGACCCACGACCATGCCGAGCTGGACCGCGCCCTGGCCCATGATCCCGACTACGTGGCCTTGGGTCCGATCTATCCCACCATCCTGAAGAAAATGACCTGGGCGCCGCAGGGGCCGGAGCGCATTGGTGAGTGGAAAAAGCTGATCGGCGAACGTCCCCTCGTCGCCATCGGTGGACTGAAGGTTGAGCACCTGGCCTGCGTCTTCGAAGCCGGGGCCGACTCCGCCGCCGTGGTCACCGACATCACCCTCAACGCCGATCCGGAAAAGCGCGCCGCGCAATGGCTGGCGGCGACACGGCGGTGCGGCTGATGCACGCGACCATCGGTCAGGATCGCCACGCCGCCTCCCGGTTCCCGGTGGCCGCGAAGGCCTCCGTGCTCGTCATCGCGGGCAGCGATTCCAGCGGCGGCGCCGGGCTGGGGCGGGACATCGAAACCATCACCGCCCTCGGCGGCGCGGTGCGCCCGGTGGTCACCGCCGTGACCGCCCAGTCCAACAGCGCGGTCACCGCCACCGAGCAGATGCCGCCGGCGCTGATCACCGCGCAGCTTCAGGCCGCTCTGGCCGATGGCCCCGCCGGCGCCATCAAGGTCGGCATGCTGGGCCGTGCGGAGATCGTCCATGCCCTGGCCGAGACGCTGCTGGCAGCACCCCGCATGCCCCTGGTGCTGGACCCGGTGCTGGCCTCCTCCTCGGGCTGCGCGCTGCTGGACGAAGCGGGACGCACGGTCATGCGGCAAAGGCTCTTTCCCTTCGTCGACCTGCTGACGCCCAACCTGCCCGAAGCCGCGGCCCTCTGCGGCCTGCCCCAGGCGACGACGGCAGTGGAGATCGAAAACCAGGCCCGGTCCCTGCTGGCTCTCGGCCCACGCTACGTCCTGATCAAGGGCGGCCACGCGGACGGCCCCGAGGCCGTCGACCGGCTGTTCGGCGCCGACGGCACCTTCCACCGTTTCGCCTCCCCCTACGTCCCCACCACGCTCCGTGGGACCGGCTGCATGCTGGCCAGCGCCATCGCCACCGCTCTGGCCCGGGGCCGCTCCCCGGTGCTGGCCTGCCATTCCGCCAAGGCCTTCGTGTTCGAGCGCCTGATGGAGGCGTCTTAAGGTCAGCGGCTCCGGGCGGCTCATTCGGCGCTCTGCGCATGCTTGAGGAGCTTCTTGAGGAGCGCGGAAAGCCTGGCCAGTTCGGCGTCGCTGAGGCAGGCCGTCAGCCTTGCCTGATTGGCCAGGTGCTCCGGGACCGCGCGCTCGATCAGACTGCGCCCAGCGTTCGTCAGGCGCACTAAGGTCCCGCGCCGATCTTCCGGATTGGGGCGGCGCGCGATGGTGCCCATGCGCTCCAGCCGGTCGAGCCGCGCCGTCATCCCGCCCGACGACATCATGGTGATGTCGAAGAGATCGGTGGGCGTCAACTCGTAGGGTTTTCCGGAGCGGCGCAGGGCCGCCAGCACGTCGAACTCCCCGGGCTGCAGGCCGAATTGCGCGAAGACCGGGGACAGGTGATCGCGGCTGACCACCAGGGCGGTTTCGGCCAGCCGGCCCAGAGTCTCCATGGGACGCAGATCCCAATCGGGGAACTCCCCGCCCCATTGAACCACCGCGCGGGCAGCCCGGTCCATGGGCTCGCTCGCGGTCTTCGGGCCCGAGGTCACGGTCTTGGCCATGGCGGCCTCCATTTATCTTGACATCAAGATACTTGATACCAAGTAATACTCTATAAGCTCCCCGCCCGTCAGACAAGGACGCAGGTCTCATGGCCGTCTCCCAGCCTTCCCAGGCCCCTTCCCGGGCACCTTCCCAGGCCGGTCTCGCCGCACCGGTCCTGCTCCTGGTCACCGGGGCGTTGCTTGCGGTCACCATCATCGTCTCGCGCCTCGCCGCTGCCGAAGGAGCGCCGATGATCTGGTTCCTGACACTGGTCATGGGCGGGGCCGGCCTCCTGCTTCTGGCTGCTGCGGCGGCCGGCGGCAAGGCGAAGGGTGCTTGGCGCCCCCTGCTGCTCTACAGCCTGGGGGCCGGAGCGTTCCAGGCTCTGGCGACGGCCATGGCCTATCTGTCGGTCGCCCATGTGGGAGCCGGATACATTTCGCTGGTGTTCGCG
Organism: Pelagibius sp.; assembly: GCF_028289705.1. Classification (GTDB taxonomy): domain Bacteria; phylum Pseudomonadota; class Alphaproteobacteria; order Kiloniellales; family Kiloniellaceae; genus Pelagibius. The sequence continues at coordinate 33,119 of NZ_JANQOI010000085.1, read as the reverse complement.
TTCCCGCTGTTGCTGACCTATCTCCTCGCCCTGGTCGTGGGCATGGAGCGGATTGCCGGCTTGAGGGCGCTGGGCGTGGGCGTGGCTCTCGCCGGCGGGCTGCTGCTGGCGGCGGCGAAGTTCGACGGACTCTCGGGCAGCGGCGATGCCCTCGCCTGGGTGCTGACCGCCACGGCCATTCCCGTGGTCATCGCCGGCGGCAACCTCTACCGCACGCGCTTCTGGCCAGAGGGCGCGCAGCCGCTGTTGCTGGCCGCCCTGATGCTGCTCATGGCCGGCGTCCTGGCCGCGCCCTTTGCGATCCTGAGCGAAGGCGCCGGCGCTGTTCTTAAGCTGTGGGAGAACACGACCCTCGTGGGCCTGACCGGCACCAACATCGCGGTCTTCGCCCTGCAGTTCGTCGCCTATTTCCGGCTTCAGCAAACCGCCGGGCCGGTCTACCTCAGCCAGATCGGTTCGGTGGGCGCCGCCGTCGGCGCGCCGGTGGCCGTCCTTTTCCTGGGCGAAACCCTGCCCCAGGGCTTCGCGCTGGCGCTGCTCCTGATCGTCGCCGGTGCAGTGCTGTTTCAATTCCAGGCATGGCCCAAAAGGCTCCCGCGGGTGCGCGCTTAAAATCTTTCACATATCTGACAGAATCGGCCCGCTCCCGCGCCCGTGGCAGATTGACGCGGATCATTGCCTTGCGGACGGCCCTTGCCGAAGGTCTGGACAGTCGTTGAGCGCCGGATCAGGCTGGACAATCCGAGGACAAGAGTGATCGAGTGATCGCATCGCTGCCAAAGTCCGACGCGGCGGCCCCTTCCCTGGTATTGAGACGAGTTAGTCGATGGTGATGCTTCAGCGCGACGAGAAGCCGGAAAGCAGTGACGGCGGGTCCAAGGATGAGCGGGCCTGGCACGCGGCCTCCGTCCAGGAGGCGATATCCGGCCAAAACAGCGGCCCAGACGGCCTGAGCGAGACGGAAGCCCGCGCGCGGCTGCAGCGCTACGGGCCGAACCGTCTGGCGCCGCCGCGCCGGCGCGGCCCTGTCATGCGGTTTCTTGCGCAGTTCCACGACGTGCTGATCTACGTGCTTCTGGCCGCGGCAGCGGTCACCGCCGCGCTCGGCCACTGGATCGACACCCAGGTCATCGTCGCCGTGGTGGTCATCAACGCCGTGATCGGCTTCATACAGGAAGGCAAGGCGGAGAACGCTCTCAACGCCATTCGCAACATGCTGGCACCCAAGGCCGACGTGGTGCGCGACGGCCATCGCCAGGCGCTGCCGGGCGACCAACTGGTGCCAGGCGACATTGTTCTGCTGGAGGCAGGCGCGCGGGTTCCCGCCGATGCGCGACTGATCGACGCACGCAACCTGAGAATCGACGAGGCGGTGCTGACCGGCGAGTCGGTTGCGGCCGAGAAGGCTGTCGCGCCGGTCGGCGAAACGGCAGCGCTCGGCGACCGGAGTTCCATGGCCTACAGCGGCACGCTTGTTACCTATGGCCAGGGCAAGGGGCTCGTCGTCGCCACCGCTGGGCACACGGCGATCGGTCGGATCAGCGGCATGCTCTCGGAAGTCACCACCCTGCAGACTCCCCTGACCCGGCAGATGGCCGTCTTTGCGAAGTGGCTGACTGGCTCCATCCTCGCCCTCGCAGCCCTGGTCTTCGCCTTCGGTCTGCTGGTCCGCGACTATGGCTTTACCGAGATCTTCATGGCCGTGGTCGGGCTGACCGTCGCCGCCATTCCCGAAGGGTTGCCGGCCATCCTGACCATCACCCTTGCCATCGGCGTGCAAGGCATGGCCCGGCGCAACGCCATCGTTCGGCGCCTTCCCGCCATCGAGACCCTCGGCTCGGTTTCTGTGATCTGCTCGGACAAGACGGGGACGCTCACCCGCAACGAGATGGCCGTCGTTTCCCTTGCGACCGCGCGCCGCCTGTTCACGGTCTCCGGCGTCGGCTATGCGCCCCAAGGCGGCTTCTCCCTAGATGGCCGGGAGGTGGCGCTCGACGACCATCCCCTGCTCGCCGAGGTGGCGCGGGCGGCGCTTCTCTGCAATGACGCAAGCCTTCACGAGGTGGACGGCCACTGGACCATCGAGGGCGATCCCATGGAAGGCGCCCTGCTTGCCGTCGCCTGCAAGGCGGGGCTGGACCAGGAGAAGGAAACCGGGTTCGCGCCGCGCACCGACCTGATTCCCTTCGACTCCGCACACCGCTTCATGGCCACCCTCCACCACAGCCACCGCGGCGAAGGCTTCATCTACGTGAAAGGGGCGCCGGAGCGGATTCTCGAAATGTGCGCCCGGCAGCGCGGCCTGGACGGCGACGCCCCGCTGGATCAGCGCTATTGGCAGACGCAGGCTGAGGAGATCGCCGCCAGCGGCCAGCGTCTGCTCGCCGTCGCCATGAAGACCACCGACCCGTCGCAGACGGTGCTGGAGTTCGAGGACGTGGAGAACGGCCTGACCTTCCTCGGCCTCTTCGGCTTGATCGATCCGCCCCGCGAAGAGGCGGTGGCCGCCGTGGCCGACTGCCGGGCCGCCGGCATCCAGGTCAAGATGATCACCGGCGACCATGCCGGGACAGCCGCTGCCATCGCCGGGCAGCTCGGCCTGGAAAATCCCGGATCGATCCTGACCGGCCGCGACATCGATCTCCTGGACGAGGAAACGCTCAAAAGCCGCGTCACCGAGACCTCCGTCTTCGCCCGCACCAGCCCGGAGCACAAGCTGCGCTTGGTCATGGCACTGCAGGCGCAAGGCGCCGTGGTGGCGATGACCGGCGACGGCGTCAACGACGCCCCGGCCTTGAAGCGGGCCGATGTCGGCATCGCCATGGGACGCAAAGGCAGCGAGGCCGCCAAGGAGGCCGCGGAGATGGTGCTGGCCGACGACAACTTCGCCACCATCGCTCAAGCGGTGAGGGCGGGCCGGACGGTCTACGACAACCTGAAAAAGGCGATCCTCTTTATCCTGCCGACCAACGGCGGCGAGGCTTTCGTGCTGATTGCCGCCATCCTGCTCGGGACCACCCTGCCGATCACCGCGGTGCAGATCCTCTGGGTCAACATGGTGACGGCCGTGACCTTGGCCCTCGCTTTGGCCTTCGAGCCGGCCGAGCCCGACATCATGCGCCGCCCGCCGCGGCGTCCCGGAGAGCCCATTCTCTCAGGCTTTCTGATCTGGCGGGTCGCCTTCGTCTCGACCCTCTTCCTCGCCGTGCTCTTCGCCATGTTCGCCCTGGCGCAGGCGCAAGGCGCGGACATCGCAGAGGCCCGGACGGTGGTGGTCAATACGCTGGTGGTCCTTGAGATCTTCTACCTCTTCAGCGTTCGCTATCTGAAGGCGTCCTCGCTCAGCTGGCGCGGCTTGATGGGAACACCTGCCGTGCTGATCGCCGTCGCCGCGGTGACCGGACTTCAGATCCTCTTCACCTATCTGCCGTTCCTGGCAGCGGTCTTCGACGCCCGTCCGCTGAGCCCGGTCCAGGGTCTCCAGATCGTCGCCGCCGGGATTCTGGTTCTTCTGGTCCTGGAGATCGAAAAGTGGATCAGGGGACGGCGCCAGGGTCACGCGGCAGATCGGCCGACGGCCTGATCGATCCGCCGGGCCAGTTCCGCGCTGACCCCGGTCATCGGCAGGCGCAGCTCCGGGCTGTCGATCAACCCGATGCGCCAGAGCCAATGCTTGACCGGTGCCGGACTGGGCTCGGCGAAGAGCAAGGCCGGAACTTGAGCCAGCGCCCGCCACTGCGCCAGGGCGCCGGGCTGGTCGCCGGCCAGCAACGTCGCCCGCACCGCGGCGAAGGCTCCGGTCAGGACATGGGCGGACATCAGGATGCCGCCGTCGGCGCCCTGGACCAGCGCGCTGTAGAACAAGGCGTCCTCGCCGGTCAGCACCGCGAAGCTCTCCGGCCGCCGGCACAGCAGGTCGAAGGATTGCGCCGCATCGGCGCAGCAATCCTTCACCCCGACGATGGTGTCGTGTTCGGCGAGACGCAGCATCTGCTCGTTCGCCAGGTTGATCCCGCTGCGGTAGGGGATGTTGTAAATCAGTATCGGACGAACCGCCGCCTCGGCCAGCGCTGAGAAATGCTGAAACAGCCCGTCCTGTGAGGGCCGCACGTAGTAGGGGCAGGTCACCAGGTATCCATCGATGGACCAGCCTGCCGTCCGCTCCAGTGTCCGCAGCAGCTTGCGGGTATCGCTGCCGGAGAGACCGAGATAGACCTGCAGATCCGAACGGACGGCGGCCCGCTCCTCGGCAGCAATCTCCACCAAGCGCGCGCATTCGCCTTCGTCCAGCGTCAAACCTTCACCGGTCGTCGCCGCGAGGATCAAACCGTCGATCGGCTGGGCGGCGTAGTGCCGGACAAGGCGCCGCAGCGAGGCTTCGTCCAGCGCCCCCTCGCGAAAGGGCGTGATCAGGGGCAGCCAAAGGCCGCTTGGGCTTGGGTGATGTGAAGTCATGGCATCCGTCTCCTCTTGAGCCGAAGACGGAGCAACACAAAAAAACCCCGTCCGAACCGGCGGGGTTGAAATCCGTAACTCTGAACTGACTGTCAGGTCACGCAGCGATCCCTTGCCCCCGGAGTGGGGGATTTTTTGGCCTTCCGAAGGGTGACGCGCTGCTGGCTCATGGTCCTGCTATCGCAAAGAGCGGTGCCCGCTGTCAAGCCGCGGCGTTTCGCCGGCTCCCGGGCCACCCCTCAGCGCACCACCCGCAGATAGCGGATCGGCCGTCCGGCGGAGGCGGCGTTGGCCGCGGCGACGATGGCGTCCACGTCGATGCGGTGATGGCGGTAGAGATCCTGGATCGTGCCGGTCTGGCCGAAATGCTCGACGCCCAGCGCCTGCACCCGGTGGCCGCGCACCCCGCCGAGCCAGGAAAGGGTCGTCGGATGGCCGTCCAGGACGGTCACCAGCCCGGCATCACGGTCGAGCGGCGCCAGCAGCGATTCGATGTGGGAGGGCACCCAGGCCCCGCCCTCCTGGCGCGCGCGCTCGGCGGCGTGCCAGCCGGCGCTGAGGCGGTCGGCGGAGGTCACCGCCAGCACCCCGACGTCGCGCCGGTCCTCGGCGATCAGCCCGGCAGCGGCGATGGCCTCGGCTGCCACGGCGCCCTGATAGGCAATCACCACCTGACAGTTCGGCCCCGGCGGGCGCAACCAGTAGGCACCCTTGATGATGTCGTCGCGCAGGCCTTCGTCGATGACCCGCTTAGGCTGTTCCAGCGGCCGGGTCGAGAGGCGCAGATAGACCGAGCCGCCCTTCTCGTCGCGCAGCCAGGGGCCGGCGGGCGGTCCCTCCCCGTCGCGCTGGATGTAGTCGAAGGACCAGGCGAGGATACTCGCCAGTTCGTCAACGAAGGCGGGTTCGAAGGCCGCCAGGCCGTCTTGCGCCAGCCCGATGAGCGGGGTGGAGACCGACTGGTGGGCGCCGCCCTCCGGCGCCAGGGTCACGCCCGAAGGTGTGGCCACCAAAATGAAGCGGGCGTCCTGGTAGCAGGCGTAGTTCAGGGCATCGAGGCCGCGCTGGATGAAGGGGTCGTAGAGCGTGCCGATGGGTAGCAGGCGCTCGCCGAAGAGGGAATGCGACAGGCCCAGCGCGCTCAGCAGCAGGAAGAGGTTCATCTCGGCAATGCCGAGCTCGATGTGCTGGCCTTCCGGGCTCATGATCCACTTCTGTGCCGAGGGCACCTTCTCGTCGCGGAAGGTATCGGCCAGCGGTGTGTGGCTGAACAGGCCGCGGCGGTTCACCCAGGCGCCCAGGTTGGTGGAGACGGTGACGTCCGGCGAGGTGGTGACGATGCGCTGGGCCAGGGGCGTGTCGTCCCGCGCCACTTCGTTGAGGATCTTGCCGAAGCCCTCCTGCGTCGACTGCAGCTCGCCCGCCGGAACCGGCAGGCTGTCGGGCAGCGGCACCCGCGCGGCCTTGAAGCGACGGCGGCCGCGGGCGTTGAAGGGCACCGCCTTGAGGAAGGTCTCGACCTCCGGGCGCGGCAGGGCCATGGCCTCGAAAGGCTCCCACTCCCGGCCTGCGCGGATGCCCAGGCCGGCGCGGTAGGCCTCCATCTGCGGCGGGGTCATCAGGCCGGCGTGGTTGTCCTTGTGGCCTGCCAGCGGCAGGCCGTAGCCCTTCACCGTATAGGCGATGAAGCAGACCGGCCGGTCGTGGTCGACGGAGGCGAAGGCTTCGAGGATCGCCGGCAGGTCGTGGCCGCCCAGGTTGGTCATGAGCCATGCCAATTCGGCATCGTCGCGGCGTTCGATCAGTGCCGTCATGGCTCCCTGATCGCCCAGGTCGTCCAGCAGGCGTTTACGCCAGGCGGCCCCGCCCTGGAAGGTGAGCGCCGAATAGAGCTGATTGGGGCAAGAGTCGATCCAGTCGCGCAGCGCCTCGCCGCCCGGCTCCCGGAACGCCGCCTGCAGCAGATGGCCGTACTTGATGGTCACCACCTCCCAGCCCATGGAGCGGAACAGCTTGTCGAACTGGCCGTAGAGCCCCTCCAGCGCCACCGCGTCCAGGCTCTGGCGGTTGTAGTCGATGACCCACCAGGTGTTGCGCAGGCCGTGCTTCCAGCCCTCCATCAGGGCCTCGTAAATGTTGCCCTCGTCGAGCTCCGCATCGCCCACCAGGGCCACCATGCGCCCCTCCGGCCCGGTCTGCGACCAGCCCTTCAGGCTGATGTAGTCCTGCACCAGGCTGGCAAAGGAGGTGACGGCGACCCCCAGGCCGACGGAGCCGGTGGAGAAGTCCACGTCGTCGGCGTCCTTGGTGCGGGAGGGATAGGACTGGGCGCCGCCGAAACCACGAAAGTCTTCCAGCGTGCCGCGGCTCTGATTGCCCAGCAGGTACTGGATGGCGTGGAACACCGGGCTGGCATGGGGCTTCACCGCCACCCGGTCCTCGGGCCGCAGCACATGGAAATAGAGCGCCGTCATCAGGGTGACGAGGGAGGCGCTGGAAGCCTGGTGTCCCCCCACCTTCAGCCCGTCGTCCTTGGATCGCAGGTGGTTGGCGTTGTGGATCATCCAGGAGGACAGCCAGAGCACCTTCTGCTCCAGCGCCTGCAGCATCTTCAGGTTCGGGGTCTCTGTCATCGCCTTGGTCGGGACATCGCTTTGCGGCGCGCGGCACGAAGCCCCAGACTACGCCATCCGTCCGGGGCATGACATGCCAAAGAGGCTGGGCAAGTCGGAAGAATTGGAATTTCTGCTGACATCTGAGCTCATCCTTGGCAGATTGTGCCAGGAATGCCTTTGGATGCGATCGACCTGAAGATTTTGGCGGCGCTGCAGGCCGACGGCCGCCTGAGCAACGTGGAACTGGCCGAGCGGGTTGGCCTGTCCCCCTCGCCCTGCCTGCGCCGCGTGCGCCAGTTGGAACAGGCCGGGGTGATCGAGCGCTACGTCGCGCTGGTGGACCAGGGCGCCGTCGCCCTGCCTGTCTCGGTCTTCATTTCCATCAAGCTGGAGCGCCAGCAGGAAGAAGACCTGGACCGCTTCGAGGCGGAGGTGAGCGCCTATCCGGAGGTGCTGGAGTGCTATCTGATGACCGGCACCCAGGATTATCTGCTGCGCGTCGTGGTGGCCGACCTCGCCGCCTATGAGCGCTTCCTGAAGACCAAGCTGACCCGCGTCGCCAACGTCGCTTCCATCGAATCCAGCTTCGCCCTCAAGCAAGTCAAATACACCAACGTGCTGCCGCTGGATGGCGCGGCCGACGGCTAGAAGGCGTGCTCTTTACTAACCTTTGACCTAGAATCATGGATTGCCTCGGAGTCGCCATCCGGAATCAGAAGCCTGAGGATGAAGGAAACTCGAGCCGTCAAGGACCATAGCGCCGCGTGGTGGTGGGGACTACTGAGCCAAGTGCCGATATCCGTATGGCTAGCGGTTGGCGCCGGCCTTAGCGTCACTCATACAGTCGTGTGGGGATGGGGAGCTTCTGACGCCTTGGAGCATTGGCTTGCGGGGCGCCCATCACACGAGCTCATAGACGAAGCCAAAATGCTGCAGACGCAGAACAATGAACTGCTCTCGCGTGTCCAAAGCTTGGAACAGAGCGTTGAGGAAAACCAAGCGACGGCCGCCGAAGAGATTGCATCGAGCCTGGAGGCGGTGGAGAAGGCTGATGCGGAATTGGCGAATGTGGAAGGCCTACTAGAACAATTGACCGCGAAGCACACGGAGACCACGGAACAACTCGCGGCCGCAAATGCTGAAATTGAGCGGTTGAATGCCGACTCAATGAGAGGCGATTCCTCCAAGCCCTCCCAAGAACTACGAATGGCGCTTGATAGGGCACACGAGAAAGCAGTCACTCACGAAGAAGAGGCTTCGCGCGCTAAGTCGAGACTCGCGCTGGCCAAAGTCGAAAATGATCGCCTTAGAGCTCAACTGAACGAGATGAGGAGCGCTCTCCAGGCACCCGCCGCAGGACCTGCGACAGATAAAGAACCCCACCAAGAGCCAAAAATCCCTAAAGCCTCAAGGGAAGCCCAGCAAGTCATTGACGCATCTAAAGCGATGTCATGGAGAAGCGTTGCTGGATTCTTAAGGGACGCCATACCGCGAATTCAAGGCGGAATTACGTGCTGGGAACTCACGGCGATGTTGTGGGCGGAAAGGAGTTATCTAAGCTACAATCAAATGAATGACGTGCATGTGATTGTCGCAGATGCTGCCCCTTACGTGAAGCGCCCTCTAGACGATGGCTGCGTGGTGCGGTTGGCAGCCAAGATGTCGCCTTCAAAAGTCGACAAGGGTATTGGCGCTCTGCTAAGAGCAGAGCCCAAGACGAGTTCAACACCGCCGTGAAGGTTCACCGGCATCAACTATCTGGCAACATTTGTTCGGCGAACGTGGTTGCGATTTCAGCCACCAGCTTTGGGTCGTGGTGGCCGACCTCGCCGCCTACGAGCGCTTCCTGAAGACCAAGCTCACCCGCGTCGCCAACGTCGCCTCCATCGAGTCCAGCTTCGCCCTCAAGCAGGTGAAATACACCAACGTGCTGCCGCTGGACGAAACCCGCGCCTGACGGCTTCTCGACCATCATGCTTGGGCATGTCCGGAGCATCCATGGAGCCGCCAACCAAAAAACCCCCGGGTTCGTCACGGGGGTTTTTGTTTTGGAGCAAGGTGCCGGAGGCTACGACTGCGCGCTGAGCGCCTGGACGAGCACATCCAGGTTGTGCTCGAACATTGTCTCGTAGCTGGTTGCCGGACCGCCGCGTTCTGAAAGCGCGTCGGAATACAGCCGCCCGCCGATCTTGATCCCGGTTTCGCGTTCGATCTGCTGCACCAGTGCCGGACTGGTGATGTTCTCGACGAACAGCCCGCCGGCGCCGGCTTCCTTGATGTGGTCAATGAGCGCGGCGAGGTCTTTGGCCGAGGGCTCGGCCTCGGTGTCGATGCCAACCGGAGCCAGGAACGTCAGGCCGTAGGCATCCGCCAGATACCCAAAGGCGTCATGGGCCGTCACGACGGTACGCCGATCGGCAGGCAGTTTTTTAAACTCGCTGAGTGCATGGCTGTGCAGCGCAGACAGTCTTTCAGAGTAAGCCTGGGCATTGGCCTGGTAGGTCGCCGCGTTCTCCGGGTCGGCGCTCGCCAGGCTTTTGGCAATGTTGGCGATGTAGATCATGCCGTTGGTGAGCGCGTTCCAGGCGTGCGGATCGGTTTCGCCGTCGACCTTCAAGGGTTCCACACCTTCGGTCGCGACGAACACGTCTCCCTTGGTCCCTGAGGTTTCAATCAAGGTTTTCGACCAGGTCTCGAACCCCAAACCGTTAACGAAAATCACGTCGGCATTGGCAACGGCCTTGGCGTCGCTTGCGCTGGGCGTGTAGACGTGGGCATCCGCATCCGGGCCGACGATGGTCGTGACCTCGGCCAAATCGCCGGTCACTTGGCGGACCATGTCGCCGAGAATGGAGAAGCTGGCAACGACTTTGAGCTTCTCTTCCGCCGCCGCAGGCATGGCGGTAAACGCCAGGCCAACGACCAACAGGGCACTAAGAAGTTTCTTCATGAGCTTTGTCTCCTTTGTTGAGGTTCGGTGGACTCGCAGGCAGGGTCCGGCGGCGGAACGGGTTGAGCCGCAGCCCGGCATGGAATCCTTGTGGTGCGAAAATCAGGCTGACGACGAAAAACACCGCCGCCACCAGCACGATTGCCGGGCCCGATGGCACGTCCGGCAAATAAAATGAGACAATGAGCCCGATCCAGCAGCTGAACAGCGCGAACACGAAGGTCACGATCAAGTAGCCGGTGATCGTCGAGACCCAATAGCGGGCCGCGGTCGCCGGCAAGATCATCAATCCGACGGCCATCAGGGTTCCGAGGGCCTTGAACGCGCCCAACAGATTGAGCACGACCAGAAACATGAACCACTGGGTCACCAGGCCGGGACGTTTGGATTGGCTTTCGTGGAACACCGGATCGATGGTGTTGGTGATCAGCGGTCTGAAGATCAGTGCGAAGCTCACCAACGTAATGGTCGCGGTGGCACCGATCAGGATTAAGGTCTCGTCGTCGATGCCCAGGATCGAGCCGAACAGAAAGCTCTTCAACGGCACCGCCGAGCCGGCAGCCGACAGTATGAAGATGCCGAGCGCGAGCGCGATCAGATAGAGCGACGCCAGGCTCGCGTCCTCGCGGATGATGGTCATGCGCGCGAGAAGGCTGGTCAGCGCCGCGACGGCGATTCCGGCGGTCAAGCCGCCGACGATCATGGACGCAACCGATAGCCCGGCGACCACGAAAGCGATGACAATGCCGGGGACGATTGCGTGGGCCATTGCCTCGCCGGCGAGGGACAAGCGCCTGAGCACCAGGAACGCGCCGATCGGCGCGACGGAGAAGCTCAAGACCGTGGTCGCAGTCAGCGCCCGGATCATGAAGGCGTAGTCGAGCCACTCAAACACGATCGACACCCTGTTGCCTGTACATGCCCTCGATCCAGGCAGCCTGGCTCTGTGACAGGTATCCGTGAGCGACCAGGTTGCGCGGCGTCAGTGTTTCCTTGGGGCCGCCGAAAAGCGCGCGGCCGTCACCGAGGAGCAGCGCTGACGTGCAATGCTGCAGAACTGCGGAAAGGTCGTGCAGCACCAGGATCACGGAGCGCCCCTCGGCCGCCCAACTGTTGATCAGGCTCAGCAGTGCCGCTTCCGTCGTCTGATCGATGGCGGTAAAGGGCTCGTCCAACAGGATCAACGGCGCGTCCTGGACCATGGTGCGGGCGAACAGCGCCCGCTGCAGTTGCCCCGCCGAAAGCTTGTGCAGCGGCATGTCGGCGATCTTGGCGGTGCCGGTACGCTCCAGGGCGGACTCGATACGGGCACGGCACTCGTCGTCGACACGACCGAGAAATCCCAACCCGGACCAGGCGCCCATTGCCGCCAGATCGCGGACCCTGATGGGAAAACGGCTGTCGAACTCCGTCCGCTGGCCCAGGTAGGCAATTCTCTGCGGCCGCCCGGCGGGCCAGCGCAGTGCGCCGGCCAGCGGCGGCAGAGCGCCCAGCAGTGTCTTGATCAGGGTCGATTTCCCCGAACCGTTATGGCCGACCACTGCGAGCACATCGCCGCGGCCAAGTTCGAAGGCGACGTCTTCGACGACCGTCACATCCCGGTAGCCGAGCATGAGCCCGGCGGTCGAAAGCAATACTGATCGGGGCATGGGTCTAAGGCGTGCTTAGACGCCGAAGGTCGCGATGATAATCGTCCATAGTCCCGCGCAGGCGACGCTGACGGCGATCAGATGATCCAGCGTGCTGGCGGTCGTGAGATTGAATTCCGAGCGGCGTTTGGCCGGGAGAGCTTGCGGACGCATTGATATCTTCCTTGGGGACACCCGCCCCAGCAAAAGGTTTCAAATTGTCTGGCAGGTCTTCTGGCTCGCGGTTATCGGGATCGATGTGCTCGCCTTCCCAGGGGCATCCCCAGTGGCGGTAATTGAGCACTCCCTACCGCTAACAGTTGCGGGTACAGCCCCGGAGTTGCTCCCTGATGGGTACGGCGCACCGGGTTCCCTTTTAATCCGCCATTTCGTCCGATCCGGCGGAACCAGCGCGGAAGATGATAAGAAGAATCCAAATTCTGACAAGTGGATTTATCGTGCGATCAGGTCGTGGCCAGGTGCGTGTGAGTTTGCGTCCTGGCGCATCGGCATAGACACAACAACCGCCCGGCCCGCGGCGACACCGCCGGGTCCCTGGCCGGTCCCTGAACGCAAATAGGGTTCTGGTTTAGAACGTTATCAGGCCGAAGAGATAGGTCACCCCGACAACGATCACCGCCGCAACGGCAACGCCCTCAAGCCAACGCCAGATCCGCCGACGCTCGCTCCCCTCCTGTTCGCTTTCCATCACGGAACGATACATCTCGCCTCTCCCTGTGCCTTGTCGTCCGCCCTGCTGACCTTCCTGGCCGGCGCCTGCGACGGACCTCTGCACTGGTCAAAGCTTAACAGAACATGAAGAAAGGAACAAATGGCGGGCCCCCGGCGTCATTTCCGCAAGGCCCTAGCTCCAAGACACCGCCGCTCGCCAGGCTTGAGGCGATTAGGAAAATATTCTGATATCGCAAGCGGGTGGGAATCGCGGCAGGCCAAGCATTTCCAACGGCGCAAAAGGACGACCAGGACGTTCGCGCTATGCGGGTTCCGCAGGCCTGAGCTGCGCCAATTCGTCACTGCAGTGCAACATTTTTGTTGCATTGGAATCAGGCTGGCGTTATCTACCCGCGCATGAGCAACTCTACAAAAAACTCAAAGCCTAAGTCCGATCGTACCTACGAGAAGAAGCGCCGCAGCTGCTTGATGTGCCGCACCGAGTTCGTCAGCTCATGGCCCGGTGAACGCATCTGCCAGTCCTGCAAATCCACGAGTGCTTGGCGCGAAGGGATCGCCGCCTAGCCAGTCTCCGGCCCCGGGCCGACACGCGCTGTGAAGATCAAGAAGCCTGCTTGGCTCGTCGGAGCCGCGGGCTTCATGCGTGTTGGCCTCGCCAGTGACCGGGCCGTCATGAGGCCGAAACGCCTCGGGTCACGCGCATCCTCAAGGTCGGGGAAGACCGACGACAGGTAACCACAGGCGACCGCGCAGAGGGCTGCGGCGGCGCCTGAAGGCGTGCCCGCCCCCGGGCCGCGAAGCGCGGTCCCGGCCCGGGGCGAAGCGAGTTAGAGTCCTGACTCTCAACAGGCCTTAGGCGGCGCGCAGCTTCTCCAGGAACTCGTCGAGCTTGCTGCGCAGAACCTGCGAGCCCTTTGCGAGCTGTTCGGAGGCCTGCAGGACCTCGCTGGCGGACTGGCCGGAATTCGAGGCCGCCTCGGTCACCGCGCCGATGTTGCTGGTCACCTCCTGGGCGCCCTTGGCCACTTCCTGGGCGTTGCGGGAGATCTCCTGGGTCGCCGCATCCTGTTCCTCGACCGCCGAGGCGATCGCGGTGGCGGTGCTGCCGATCTCATCGATGATCGCGCGGACGCTCTCGATGGCCTCGACCGTATTGCCGGTCACCGACTGCATCTCGCTGATCTGGTTGCCGATGTCCTCGGTGGCTTTGGCGGTCTGGTTGGCCAGCGACTTCACCTCGCTGGCGACCACGGCAAAGCCCTTGCCGGACTCGCCGGCCCGCGCCGCCTCGATGGTCGCATTGAGCGCCAGGAGGTTGGTCTGCTCGGCGATGTCCTGGATGAGGTTCACCACATCGCCGATCTTCTGGGCCGCCGCCGCCAGACCGTTCACGGTCTCGCCGGCGCGGTCGGCTTCGACAATGGCCTTGCTCGAGATCTGCTGGGACTGCGCCACCTGGCGGGAGATCTCACCGATCGAACCGGAGAGTTCCTCCGCCGCCGAGGCCACGGTCTGCACGTTGCCGGAGGCACTCTCGGCCGCCGAAGAGACCTTGCCCGCCCGCTCGGTGGTCTGGCCGGCAACGCTGGACAGGCCCTCGGCGGTGGTGCGCAGTTGGTCCGAAGCGCTGGAGACCTCGCTGACCACCGGATCGAGGCTGGCCTCCACGTCGGCGGCGAGGGATTGGATGGCACTGCGCTTTTCCTGCTCGCCGCGCTCGCGGTCGCGCTCGCGTTCCTGCTGCAGGCGCTGGGCCTCGATCCCCTGATCCTTGAACACCAGCACGGCGCGGGCCATCTCGCCCAGCTCGTCGCCGCGCTGCGTTCCCTCGATCTCCACCGACAGATCGCCGCCGGCCAGTGCCTTCATCTGTCCCGTCGTGGCGGCCACGGGGCCGGTCACGCTGCGGACCGTGAGCGCAACGATCACGGCTGTGGCCAGAAGCAGGATCAGGGTCATGACCGCCTCGGCCATGAAGGCCTGCTCGGCGCTCGCGCCCAGCGCGCCCACCTGGACCTGCAGGTCGCTCGCGATGCGGTCTTCGACCGCCTTCAGCAGGTTGATCTTCTGGGTGATCGTCTCGAACCAGAGGGCCCCGGTGACCTCGCCCAGGCTGCCGCCGTAGGCGCTTGCGATCGCCACCTTGCGCATGCCCTCCACCTCTTCCACCACGGGGCCCTTGAGGGTATCGGCGAAGAAGCTGCGCTCCCCGACGCTGGCATAGGCCCGGAAGGTCGCGAGGAAGGCATCCTGCTGGGCGATCAGCGATACGAAGCGCTGATGAACCGTGGGGGCGAAGCTGCCCTTGCCGAAGCCGTTGGCACCCATGGCCCGCTCGATCCCGGCCCGTTCCTTGGCCTGGAGGAAGCTGTTGTAGGCAACGATGGAGTTGGTCACCTCGGCATTGGTGCTGAGCACCGCCATCTCGCCCACCGTATCCAGCAGCTTTGCGATGGTGGTGGTGTAGTACTTGGCCATCTCGCCGACGGTGAGCGAAAAGCCGCTGACCCCGGCGCGCTGCTGGTCCAGACGCGCCATCATGTCCTGGGCATCCTGAAGTTTCTGCTGGAACAGCGGGCTGAAGCCCTCCGCCTGAAAGCCGTCCATGGCTGTCGAGAACTGCGCGATCTGCGCATCGGTCGCCTTGCGCTGGCTGGCCAGCTTTTCACTGAAGGCGCCCTGGCCTTTTTGACCGATGAAACCGGCGGAGGCGCCCCGTTCCTTCTGCAACTCGTGCACCAGCGCCGAGATCTCCGGCGCCAGATCGGCAAGCTCGTTGAGGCGCTCCATGTCGCCGGCGATCTTGAGCTGGTTGGTGAAAGACAGTGCGGAGAGGCTCAGCAGGCCTAGCAGAGGCAAGGCCAAGGCGATCCCAATACGCGTGCGAATTCTCAACTTACTGAGAAGGTTGCCGATCATCGTTATGTCCTGTCGATAAAATAACGGTGACGGCCATAAGCGTACATACGAGTTAAATAACAGTGAATCCTAAGATAATCGCCATTGCATTACATGGGAATTCTTGTCATTTAATCTGATTATTTTAATAGGTTTTATTTCTACCTATCTTTTACTACTCATACTAATAACACAAGCTGACTAATTCGATGGATGACTCAACATAGCCGTTTGCATGGTGCGAACTGAACGTTTCGTCGAAGGTCTTGCTCAACAGAACGTCGCCGGACTCTTGCACTCCGCGCGTTTTGGCGGAGGCACCCCTGTGCGTGCCTTGCTCCGGTGTCGCCGACGCGCAAGGAACGCCAACTATCCGCGCCGCGCGCGAATAGTTGATCACAAAGGAGGGTGATCTGGCGGACGCCTGCCAGGGACACCGGCAGGCCTTCAAGCGACGAAATCTGAGCGGTGGGACCTGAAATGCGTGCCCTGAGTCAGCAGGGATTGGAGAAGGATCTCTCTGCGCAGGCCTCTAAGCCGCGCGCAGCTTATCGAGGAATTCGTTGAGCTTGCTGCGCAGGACCTTGGAACCGTCGGCCAGTTGATCGGAAGCCTGGAGCACCAGGCTGGCCGAGGAACCGGACTGCGAGGCCGCTTCGGTCACCGCGCCGATGTTGCTGGTCACCTCCTGGGCGCCTTGCGCAACCTCCTGCACGTTCCGGGAGATCTCCTGGGTCGCCGCATCCTGTTCCTCGACCGCCGAGGCGATTGCGGTGGCGGTGCTGCCGATCTCATCGATGGTCGCGCGGACGCTCTCGATGGCCTGGACCGTATTGCCGGTCACCGACTGCATCTCGCTGATCTGATTGCCAATGTCCTCGGTGGCCTTGGCGGTCTGGTTGGCCAGCGACTTCACCTCGCTGGCCACCACGGCAAAGCCCTTGCCGGCCTCGCCGGCGCGGGCCGCTTCGATGGTCGCATTGAGCGCCAGGAGATTGGTCTGCTCGGCGATGTCCTGGATGAGGTTCACCACATCGCCGATCTTCTGGGCTGCCGCCGCCAGACCGTTCACGGTCTCACTGGCCCGGACCGCCTCGGTCACTGCCCTGCCCGAGATCTGCTGGGACTGTGCCACCTGGCGGGAGATCTCTCCGATCGAGCCGGAGAGCTCCTCGGCCGCGGAAGCGACCGCCTGGACGTTGCCCGAGGCCCGGTCGGCGGCGGACGAGACTCGCTCCGCCCGCTCGTTGGTCAGCCCGGCCGCGGATGAAAGGCCCTCTGCCGTGGTGCGGAGCTGGTCGGATGCGCCTGATACCTCGCTGACCACCGGATCGAGGCTGGCCTCGACGTCCGCGGCCAGGGAATGGATGGCACTGCGCTTTTCCTGTTCGCTGCGCTGGCGGTCGCGCTCGCGTTCCTCCTGCAGGCGTTGGGCCTCGATCCCCTGCTCCTTGAACACCAGCACCGCGCGGGCCATCTCGCCCAGTTCGTCGCCGCGCTCGGTGCCGGTGATGTCCACCGTAAGATCGCCCGCGGCCAGGGCATTCATCCGCGCGGTGATGCCGGCAACCGGCAGGGTGACGCTGCGGACGGCGAGCGAGACGATCAGCAGAGTGGCCAAAAGCAGCAACGCCATCACGATCGAGTCGGTCACCAGCGTCCGTTGGGCGCTGTTCCCCAGCGATCCCACCTGCGCCCGCAGATCGGCGGCAACGCGGTCCTCCACGGTCTTCAGCAGGTTGATCTTCTGGGTGATGGTTTCGAACCACAGGGCCCCGGTGGTATCGCCCAGGTCGCCGCCGTAGACGCTGCCGACCGCGGCCTTGCGCATGGCCTCGACCCGCTCGATCGCGGAGCCCTTGAGCGTCTCGGCGAAGAAGCCGCGTTGCTCTTCGCTGGCATAGGCCTTGAACACTGCAAGGAAGGCGCCCTGCTGGGCGATGAGCGACACGAAGCGCTGATGGACCCTGGGAGCAAAGCTGCCCTTGCCGAAGCCGTTGGCCCCCATGGCCCGCTCGATCCCGGCCCTCTCCTTGGCCTGAAGGAAGCTGGTGTAGGCAACGATGGAATTGGTCACCTCGGCATTGGTGCTGAGCACCGCCATCTCACCGACCGTAGCCAGCAGCTTGGCGATGGTGGTGGTGTAGTACTTCGCCATCTCGCCGACGGTGAGTGAGAAGTCGCTGACCGCCGCCCGCTGCCGGTCCAACTGAGCGACCCTGTCCAGGGCCTCGCGGAGCTTGTCCTGAAACACGGCGCCGAAGCGCCCGGCCTCAAAGGCCTCGATCACTGTGGTGAACTGGGTCAGCTGCGCGTCGGTGGATTGGCGCTGGCTTGCCAGCTTCTCGCTGAAAGCGCCCTGGCCCTTTTGGCCGATGAAGCCGGCCGAGGCACCGCGTTCTTTCTGCAACTCGTGCACCAAAGCGGAAATCTGGGGCGCCAACTCGGCCAGTTCACCGAGCTGCTCCATCTCTCCCGAGGTCTTCAATTGATTGGTGAAAGAGATCGCCGATAGGACGAGCAGGCCCAACAGGGGCAGGGCCAGGGCGATGGCAATGCGTGTGCGAATCTTCAGCTTGCTGAGGAGGGTGCCGATCATCACTCAGTTCCGGTGCGGCGGTCGTTGTTCCCGCATTGGTCGCACAATCGGATTAATCGAAAATGAAGCGCTTGCCCCGCCAGAACATTCAAATCAAACAATCAGGACAGATAGTTCGTGCGCGTAGCATGCATTTAGAGACATCTAATGATTATATCATTGATAAATAACGATTTCATGGACACTCCTGTTGAAGACAGAGGCATGAGCGCAGCGCTGGGAAATCTTGGCATCGGCCCCGCGGGCGGACGCCCGCCGTTCCACCGCTGAATGAGATTTGCTACTTCAGAGGGTATATAGAACCGCGGCGACCGCGTAGGCTTTACCGTCTCTTCCGTCCAGGCGGACGCGGCGCTTGGGCGGGGCGTGATACCTAGGACTTGATGTCCAGAAGGCTCTTGGTGACCTCGTCTTGGGTGCGCAGGGCGGCGGCATTGGCCTCATAGGCGCGCTGCGCCTGCATCTGGGTGACCAGCTCTTCGGCCAGATTGACGTTGGGCCGATCGACCAGACCCTCCGCGTCCGCGTCCGGGCTGCCCGGCTCGTAGGTCTGGACCGATGCCGGGGTGATCGGACGCACCTCCCCCCGGACGCCACCTCCGGGCACGGACACTTCCTGCACGCGCCCAGGGCCGTAGGCGCCCGGTTGCTGCGCGGGCCCCTCGGGGTCGACCCCGCGGCTGCGCATGTTCGCCACATTGGCCGCGGAAACAGCCAAGCGCTTGCCCTGAGCCATCAAACCTGAAAGCGAGATCGCAAAGCCCTGCATCATCGAGACACCGATCTGTGGTTACTGACACACTTTTCGCACAGGAGGTCATTATACAAGGCTCGCCGATCGCACTCAAATTTTTGATTTTATTAAATATTTTAGATGTATTCTCACCCTTTCCCAGCCTTGCAATCCGCACATGGCCACCATACATATATTGCTCTGATATATTTTTCGTCGATATAGTTTACTGTAAAGCCTACTGCGGCACGCGAGCATCGGCTTTATCGGAAAAGTAGCGATGGACGTCAAAATCCTCTGTCTTGGTGTGCTCTCCCGGGGAGAGGCGAGCGGCTATGAAATCAAGAAGGCCTTCGAGGAGGGCCCCTTCAGCCATTTTCACCAAGCGAGCTTTGGATCGATCTACCCGGCACTCAACGCCCTGAGCGCCGAAGGCCTGGTGGCCTGCCGGGCTCAAGCCCAGGAAAAGCGCCCCGACAAGAAGATCTACTCCTTAACCGCCAAGGGCCGCGACGTCTTCACCACCGCTCTCTTGGCCGAACCGGACCACGATCGGATGCGCTCGGATTTCCTGTTCATTCTGTCTTTTGCCCAGTTTCTGCCACCGGCGCGCGTCGCCGCGTTGATCGACCAGCGGATCGCCTGGTACCGCGAGTCGCTCGAACGGATGGAGGACTGTGAGGCCGCGCGCTGTTCGCCGCCGGGGGCGACCTTCGTGCGTGGCATGGGCATCGCCGTTTACCGCGCCGCCGCGGAATACCTCGAGACCAACCGCGATGCCCTGATCGCGGACGTCGCCGAACCTGAAGCCCTGGTGGCCGAGTAGAAGACCCGGAAGGCACGCAATGCCGCAAACCTGCGTATCACCTCCAGGCCCCGAGCAACAAGCAACCTAGAGCGCCCCGAAAATGAAACGCTCCTTCTTCCTCGCCTTCTTCTTCGCCGTGGCGGCAGCGGCATGGGTCGCCTCCGGCCAACTGGGCGAAATCGACGCCCAGCCCGAAGCACAGAAGCCGCCCGCCGACCTGGCCGAGTTGGGCGAGCCGCCGGCAGTGCGGGTCCGCAAATCCGTTGCGCAAGACCATGCGGTCATCGACCTGCTGCGCGGCCGGACCGAAGCCAACCGCCTGATCGAGGTCAAATCGGAAACCCACGGGCGGATCATCGAACTGACCGTCGAGGAAGGCAGCAGGGTCGCCGCGGGTGAGATCATTGCCAGGCTTTCCCCCGGCGACCGCCGGGCGCGCCTGGCCGAAGCCAAGGCACTGCTCGCCCAACGCCAGATCGAGTACGAAGCCGACCAGAAGCTGTCCAAGAAGGGATTCCGGGCAAGCACCCAGGTTGCCGCGACGGAGGCCTCCTTGGAAGCCGCCGAGGCGGAGGTCAAGATCGCCCAGGTCGAGCTCGGCTACACCGTGATCCGTGCGCCCTTCGACGGTGTCGTTGACAAACGGCTCATGGAACTGGGCGATTTCGTCGACCGTGGCGATCCCATCACCCGCTTGGTCGAACTCGACCCCATCCTGATCGTCACGCAGGTGAACGAGCGTGACGTACAGCGTCTTTCGCTCGGCGCCATCGGCCAGGCCAGGCTGATGACCGGCGATCAAGTGGAAGGCCATATCCGCCACATTTCAACCATCGCCGACGAGGCCACGCGCACCTTTCGCGTGGAACTGGAGGTCGACAATCCCGAAGGGCGCATCGCCGACGGGATGACCGCGGAAATCGCCCTGCCCCTGGACCAAACCACGGCCCATCTCGTTTCCCCGGCCATTCTCACGCTCTCCGACAAGGGGCTGATCGGCGTGAAGGCGGTGGACGAGAACAACCGCGTGGTCTTCCACCCGGCCAAGATTGTCGATACCGGCAATGAAGGGGTCTGGATCGCCGGTCTGCCGGACGAAGTCACCCTCATCACTGTCGGCCAGGAATATGTGCGGCCCGGAGAAAGCGTACGCAGCGTGTCCGAAGCGGAGATCGAAGACAGCCTGAAGGACCTCGCTTCGTGAACGCCATCATCGACGCGGCGATCTCCCATTCCCGTACTGTCATCTCCGCGCTGCTGCTGATCCTCATCGCCGGCAGCTTCGCCTACGTGTCAATTCCCAAAGAGGATTCGCCGGACATCAACATTCCGACGCTCTATGTCGTCGTGTCACACGAGGGCATCTCGCCGGAAGATGCCGAACGCCTGCTGATCAAGCCTTTGGAGAAGGAACTGCGCGCCATCGAGGGCGTGAAGGAGATGACCTCGACCGCCTACCTGGGTGGCGCCAACGTGGTCATGGAGTTCGAGGCCGGCTTCGATGCCGATAAGGCGCTGGTGGACGTGCGCGAGAAGGTCGATCTCGCCAAGCCGGAACTGCCCGACGACGCCGAGGAACCCACCGTCCACGAAATCAACCTCTCGCTCTTCCCGGTGCTGACGGTGTCCCTGTCCGGCACCGCGCCGGAGCGCACGCTGCTGCGCATCGCCCGCGACCTGCAGGACAGGATCGAAGGTATCTCCAGCGTCCTGGAAGCGGAGATCGCCGGCGACCGCGACGAGCTGCTGGAGGTCATCGTCGACCCCCTGGCACTGGAGAGCTACAACCTCAACGCCTCCGACATCCTGGAGATGGTGGCCAAGTCCAACCTGGTGGTGGCCGCCGGCTCCCTCGACACCGGCCAGGGCCGCTTCGCGGTCAAAGTTCCCGGGCTCTTCGAGACCATGGAGGACATCGTCAATCTGCCGGTGAAAGTGAACGACGATGCCGTGGTGCGGTTCCGCGATATCGCCAGCCTGCGCCGCACCTTCAAGGACTCCGAGGGCTTTGCCCGCCTCAACGGCCAGCCGGCCCTGGCGCTCGAGGTCTCCAAACGCACCGGCGAGAACATCATCGAAACCATCGAACGGGTCCGCGCGGTGGTGGAGGAGGCGCGCGCCGGCTGGCCCGACACGGTCAACGTGTCCTACAGCCAGGACAAGTCCACCGACATCCGCAACAACCTGCTGGATCTGCAAAACAACGTGCTGAGCGCCATTTTGCTGGTCATGGTGGTGGTGGTCGCCGCCCTGGGCATGAGGACCGCCTGCTTCGTCGGCATCGCCATTCCGGGCTCCTTCCTCACCGGTATCCTGGTGCTCGCCATCGCCGGCCTGACCGTCAATATCGTGGTGCTCTTCGCCCTCATCCTGGCGGTGGGCATGCTGGTGGACGGCGCCATCGTGGTGACCGAATACGCCGACCGCAAAATGAGCGAGGGCCTGCCCAAGAAACAGGCCTACGCCCTGGCCAGCAAGCGCATGGCCTGGCCCATCATCGCGGCGACGGCGACCACCCTGGCCGCCTTCCTGCCGCTGATGTTCTGGCCGGGGGTCGTGGGCGAGTTCATGCGCTACCTGCCGCTGACCCTCATCGCCACGCTGAGCGCCTCGCTCATGATGGCGCTGATCTTCGTGCCCACCCTGGGCTCGGTCTTCGGCAAACCCGGCGGCACTGCCGACCCGGAAACCATGAAGGCGCTGGCGGCCGGCGAGCACGGCGACATCAGGGCGGTCAGGGGACTGACCGGGGCCTATCTGAAGGTGCTGGGCTTTGCCCTGCGCCATCCGGCGAAGATCCTGCTCGTGGCGGTGAGCCTGCTGGTCGGCGTGCAGATGGCCTATGCCACCTACGGACGCGGCGTCGAGTTCTTCCCCGACGTGGAGCCGCAAAACGCCATCCTGCAGCTTCATGCCCGCGGTAACTTCTCGATCGACGAGCGCGATCAGCTCGTCCGCGAGGTCGAGCAGGTCGTCCTGGCAATGCAGCGGGAACACGGTGAGTTCCACGCCATCAGCGCCCAGTCCATGGCGGACGCCGGAACCCGTGGCGGAGACGAGGCCGAGGACGTGATCGGCAAGATCACCCTGGAGTTCGTCGACTGGTTCCTGCGCCGACCGGCCGACGAGATCCTCACGGAGATCCGTGAGCGCAGCGAAATCTTCGCCGGCGTTTTCGTGGAACCGCGAAAAGAAGAGGCCGGACCGCCGGTGGGCAAGCCGGTGCAGATTGAGGTCTCCTCGGGCCAACCCTCGCTGATCGAACCGGCCGTCCGTCGCATCGTCACGGCCTTGTCGGAAATCGGCGGCTTCGTCGACATCGAAGACGGCGCTCAGATCCCCGGAATCGAGTGGGAACTGGTGGTCGACAGGGCCCAGGCTGCGAAGTTCGGCGCCGACATCAGCCTGATCGGCAGCTATGTGCGCATGCTCACCAACGGGATGAAGCTGGGCGAATACCGCCCCGACGACAGCAGCGAAGAAATCGACATCGTGGTGCGCCTGCCCGAGCAGTATCGCAACATTGAACAGCTCGACCTGATCCGCATGCAGACCTCCGCCGGGCTGATTCCCATCGCCAACTTCGTCACCCGCGTGGCCAAGCCGAAGGTCGGTCTGCTGCACCGCACGGACGGCCGCCGGGCCATGACCATCAAGGCGGACGTCGCGCAGGGCCTGTTGGTCGACGACAAGGTGCAGCAGGTGCGCGCCTGGCTGGCCGGACAGGACTTTGACCCGCTGCTCAACATCAAGTTCAAAGGCGAGGACGAGGAGCAGAAGGCAGCCTCGGCCTTCCTCGGCAAGGCCTTCGCCGTCGCCCTGTTCATGATGGCGATCATCCTGGTGACCCAGTTCAACAGCTTCTACAGCGCCTTTCTGATCCTCACCGCCGTCGTGATGTCGACCGTCGGTGTGATGATCGGCCTGCTGGTCACCAATCAGCCCTTTGGCATCGTCATGTCGGGCATCGGCGTGATCGCCCTGGCGGGGATCGTGGTCAACAACAACATCGTGCTGATCGACACCTTCGACCGCCTGAGGGAAACCACGGCCGACACCAAAGAGGCCGTTCTGCGCACCGGCGCGCAACGCCTGCGCCCGGTCCTGCTCACCACCATCACCACCATCCTGGGGCTGATGCCCATGGTGCTGGCCACCAACATTGACTTCTTCTCGCGCACCGTTCAGACCGGTGCGCCGTCGACCCAATGGTGGCGCCAGCTATCGACGGCGATCGTCTTCGGCCTCAGCTTCGCGACCCTGCTGACCCTGCTGGTCACCCCCAGCGCCCTGATGCTTCGCGAGAACGTGGCGCAACTGATGAAGCGCTTGCGGGGCGGCCGCAGCGCCTCCGCCAAGGAGCCGAAGGACAAGCGCCGCCGGCGCGGTCCGCGCAAGATCAACGACGGCGGCGAAGATCTGGACCGGCCCGGCCCGAGCGTGCCCGAGGCGGCCGAATAGGGTCATTCCCGTTTTTGCCGGACCCGGCCCGGTTCGCAGTGAGCCGAAAACGCCCTATGCGTCCTCTCCGGAGTCCGGATCGTCCTGCGCTGCCGGCGGCTGCTCCAGAGCAGCAGCGGCGACTTCGCGGCGGTATTGCATCGCCGCCACCGGAATGCTTCCCAGATAGAGCAGGCCGACCAGGGTGACGGTGATCCAGGGCTCGGAAATCAGGAAGGCGGCAAAGACCACGAGGCCGACCATGGCGATCCGGCGATGGGGCAGCCGCAGCTTGATCCGCTTCGCCGAATAGGTGGGAACCTGGCTGACCATCAGGATGGCCACCGCCAGCAGCGTCAGGATGTTGAGCAGATCGCTGCGCAGGATGCTGTCGCCGAAGACAAAGCTCATGGTGAGCGGCAGCAGCGCCAGGCCGGCAGCGCAGGGGGCTGGCACGCCGACGAAGTAGCGCGAGGCCAGCGGCTGCGGGTTCTCCTCGCCCAGGGCGGCGTTGAAGCGGGCCAGGCGCAGGGCGCAGCAGGCAGCGAAGACGAGACAGAAGGCCCAACCCAGGCCCCCGGCGTCCGACAGCGTCCAGAGATAGATCATCACCGCCGGCGTCACGCCGAAGGCGATGACGTCGGAGAGGGAGTCGAGCTGGGCACCGAACTCGCTGGTCGCCCCCATCAGCCGGGCGATGCGCCCGTCGAGGCCGTCCAGGAGCATGGCCACCACCACGGCCCCGACTGCAACCTCCCAACGATCCTGCAGCGCCATGCGCACGGCGGTCAGCCCGGCACAGAGCGCCAGCAAGGTCAGCGCATTGGGGATCATGCGGTTGATCGAGAGGGCCGAGACCCGTCTGCGGCGCAGCCGCGCCATGCTAGCGCTCCTCCCCCTCGCGCGCCGGTTCCTGGGACATGAGATCGGCGATCACGGTCTCTCCAGCCACCGCCGTCTGATAGGGTACCACGATGGGCGCGACCCCTTCCGGCAGGTAGACGTCCATGCGGCTGCCGAAGCGGATCAGCCCGAAGACCTGGCCGGCGCGCACCGGCTGTCCCAGCGTGGCATGGCAGATGATGCGCCGTGCCACCAGGCCGGCGATCTGAACGAAGCCCAGCTCGACGCCGTCGTAGATGGTGACCTTCAGGGACATCCGCTCGTTGTCCTCTGAGGCCTTGTCGAGGGCGGCGTTGAGAAACTTGCCCGGCCGATACGACAGGGCTGAGATCTTCCCATCCGCCGGCACCCGGTTGACGTGTACGTTGAATACGTTGAGGAAGATGGAAACCCGGGTCAGCGGCTGGTCGCCCAGTTCCAGTTCCGGCGGCGGGACCGCCCGCACGATCGGCTGCACCATGCCGTCGGCCGGCGCGATCACCAGGCCCGGCCGCGTCGGGGTGACCCGCGGCGGATCACGGAAGAAATAGGTGCAGAATGCGGTCGCCAGCAGCCCCAGCCAGAACAGCGGCCCCCACAGCAGGCCCAGGATCACCGCTGCGGCGAAGGCCGCGCCGATGAAGGGCCATCCGGCCCGGTTGATCGGAACGAGTACGCTTCTGAACACCGAATCTTCTCGCTGGCTTGTGTTGCGGTTCCCAAGCAGTAATGGACGAGACGGGGCCCCGTCAAACATTCGAAAACCCAAGGCCGGCAGCGCTTTACGGAACCTTAAAGGCTCCTATGCTAGCTAAGGGGGCTGATGTGAGGGGAGATCAAGCCTTGAACGCCCAGGAGATCGAGCCCGGCGAGGCCGTGGCTCCGGACGACGACAAGTCGGCGGTCAAGACGGTGGCCGACACCGCCGTTCCCTTGGAAGTGGGTGCGATCGCCCTCGGCGCCGACGGCCATATCCAGCGCAACGACGAAGACCGCCCCCTGCACTTCAGCTTCACCGCCTGCGGCATCCGCTTCGAGGCCGATCTCGAGGGCCGGAGCGCGCCGCTGCGGATCAAGGCCAATCTCGGCAAGCTGCCCTACTCCGCCGAATCGCCGGAAGGCCGCCGCCTGGCCCGCAGCGTTCTTGCCGCCACCGACCGGCTGCATCGCGGACAGATCCTGCTGTCGGAGAAGCAGGACATGGTTCTGCAGGGTGAACTCACGCCCCCCAGCCCGCGCACGCCGGTCAGCGTGATCGCCACCGCCGCCGCCCTCATCGTCGACTTCAAGCCCTATGTCGATTTGCTGGCCGACGCGCTTGCAGCGCGTCCCCTGGCAGCCGCCGCGCGGGACGAAGCATCCGGCGGAGCGCTTCCGAACGAAGCCTGACCCCAGTACGATCTGTGGGCCGATCTGAGGATCTTCAGTTCACGCGTGGCAGTTCGAAGACCTGACCCGGGTATATGAGGTCGGGGTCGCGGATCTGATCGGCGTTGGCCTGGTAGATGACGGTATAGGTCCGGCCCCGCCCGTAGGTCCGCCTGGCGATGCGCCACAGGGAATTGCCCGGCTGCACGATCACGTAGGCCTCGCCCGCTTCGACGGGCCGCGGCGCTTCGCGCGAGAACGGCGTTTCCACCCGTGCGAGAACAGAACCGGAGCCGTCCACCTGATCGACCCGCAGCCGGTGCAGGCCTTCGGCGATGCGGTCCTCCGGCAACAGGATCCAGCGGCCGTCATCGCCCGCGACCGCTTCGCCGATCAACCCGTTGTCGAGATAGACCAGCATGCGGGCGCCGGGCTCCGACCGTCCGCCCAGAACCGCGCGCCCGTTCTCGTCATAGTCGACGGAATCGAGCACCAGGCTGCCCTCGGCAATGCCCTGCGAGGTTTGCTGCGGCAGCACCTTGGTCGCGCCGCCGCCGGCCCGCGGCGTGAGCAGGGCGAGCACCTGGCTTGACGCCGGCTCGTCCGCTTTAGCATCGCCCGCATCGGCCACCGTGGCAGCGTCCTGCTTGGCGGCTTCCGGTCCGCTATCGGCATCCGGGACGGCCGCCGGCTGCGCGGGCACCTTTGGTTTCGGTACGACGACCACCACCAGGTTTTCCGAAAGCTGCTTTTCGCCTTTCGGCGTTTCCGACTCAATCCCGATCTCGTGTGTTCCGGGTTCCAGCGGCTTCTCTGCGACGATAGCCCAGGCGCCGCTGCGGTCCGCCCGGACGGTACCGACCGTGTCGCTTTCGCCGAGGGTCACGGTGACATCGCTGTTCGGTTCGGCCCGCCCGGCGATCACTGTCTCGCCTGTCGGTTCGACACGCACCACGTCGAAGGTCGGGCCGGGCGCCGAAGGCGCCTCGGCACCGGAAGGCTCCGAGTCCTCTGAGCTGGCGGGAGGCTTCGATGCGGTAGCGGGCGCACGCTGCACCACCTGCGGACGCTGCGGCGGCGTGGCCGCCTCGGGCGCCGCTTCGGTGTCAGAGGGAGTGGTCGTGGAAACGACAGCGGGCGCTGTCGCCGTCGTCGCGGTGGCGTCGGATACGGCTTCGCGCACTTCTGCAGGGGCCGTCGCCGGCGCGTCTTGAGGCGGTGACGACGGTGCCGCTTCGGCGGCCTGCTGCTGCGAGGTGGCGGTGTCGGCGACCGGCGACACCTCCTCTTCGCTGCCGAAAAGCAGGTAACCTGAAACGGCGGCGGCTGCCGCTGCGGCAACCCCCAGACCAAGTACAAGCCTTCTCAACTGCCCGGCCTCCAAACCCCCGAAAATAGCCTAGTACGCAGGCTCCGGGGGTGCAATGCCGGGTCGCATAGGGTTAAAGCCCCGAATTCGGCGGTAAGCTCTTGATATATTTGGCAATCGCAGCCAGGTCCTCGGCATTGAGGTGGCTGGTGCCGTGCTCGATCACCTCCCCCATGGAGTCGCTCAGGTAGTCGCCTTCGGGGGTAAGGCCGTCTCTGAGGGCCCAGACGATGTCCGATTCGCTCCACTCGGCCAGGCCGTTCTTGCCCGGCGTCAGGTTCGGGACCTTCCCGCCATCGGGCCCCTGGGGATTGCCGGCCAACTCGCGATCCATGTCGACGGCGCCCAGCGCACCGCGCGGACTGTGGCACTCACCGCAATGGCCGAGGTGGCGGGTCAGATAGGCGCCGCGGTTCCAGACCGCGTCCTGATCCGCCGACGGTTCGAAGGCACCGGCCTCGAAATAGAGCGCCTTCCAGATGCCGAGGGTGAAGCGCAGGCTGTAGGGAAAATCCAGGTCGTGAGGCTGATTGGCCCTGTCCACCGGTGCCTGTGCGAAGAGATAGGCCCTGAGGTCGGCAATGTCGCCATCACTCATGCCGGTGTAGGAGGTATAGGGAAAGGCCGGGTAGTAGGGATCGCCGCCCGGCGACTCGCCGTGGCGCAGGGCAGCGAGAAAGTCGTCGTCGCTCCAGGCGCCGATGCCATGTTCCGGATGTGGCGTGATGTTGGGACTGTAGAAGGTTCCAAAGGGCGTCTTCAGGGCACGTCCCCCGGCCAGGGGCGCACCGCCGCCCTTCTCGTCGGTGTGGCAGCCATAGCATCCGGCGGCGCGAAAGACATAGGCGCCCCGCTGCGCCGCCTCAGAAAGCGCTTCGGCCGCCGTCTCTTGCGAGGCTTCCTGGCCCAGCGCCGGCGGCCCGGCGACCGCAAAGAGCCCAAGCAGGACCGCGACGGCAGCGGTTGCTGTCATCGTTCGCGCCAGGGGCATCACCCCGCCCCATCGGTCTGCTGTCGCAGGCATCATCGGTAAAGATGGCGGGCACCGGCCGTGCCCGCCACCCTGTTTTGCACAAACGAGAAACTAAGAGCGACTAACCGTCGACCTTCGGGCCACGGTAAGTCTTGTGGCAGCCGCCACAGCCTTCCTTGCCGAAGGCCGCGAACTGCGCCTGGATAGCCGCCGCATCGCCGCCATTGAGGGCCGAGGCCATCTTCGCCGACTCGTCCTCCAGCGCCTTGCCGCGGGCGAGGAAGCCGTTCCAGTCGGACCAGATCTCCGGCTTGCCGCGGTTCTTGCCGACGGCGTCCATTTCCTCGAGCGTCGCCTTGACCTTGAAGACCGCGGGAATGGCCGTGGCGATTTCGCCGATCTTGTCGGCCGCCGCCGCGGCCTCGGCCGCAGTCCCCTTCGAGTCCTTCACGAACTCGGCGATGATCTTCATGTTGGCGCCGACGTCTTTCATGGCTTGCTGGCGTTCCTTAACCGCCGTCATCTGCGCCGCATCCGCAAGCTGGAGGCCGCTCGCCTGAGACTCCGACACGAAGCTTCCTGAACCCAACAGGCCCCCTACTGCAAGTGCAAGGGTCCCCGCTGCTACCAAGACCGTCTTTCGAATCATCTTGATCTGCTCCTTGATAGTTGGCGTCCGGGCACCATGGCCATCGGACAGTTCTTTGTTTGCGTCCTGCGAGCGGCGCAGGTGATCCTCCTGAAACGACCTTCTGTGGCGGCAGGCCACCGGTCTGTGCTAGAAGACGATCACGCTTATGTGACGCGCTGCCAGCCTAGCGCATCACCGTGCGATTTCAATCGCACGCCGCCTCAACCCCGGACAGTAACGGCTTTGTGATGACCAAACTCACCGCGCTTTGCGTCTATTGCGGCTCCTCGGGCAAGGTTCGCAACAGCCACTTGGAAGCAGCCCGCACGCTGGGCCGGCTGGCCGCGGAAGGCGGCGTCGACATCGTCTTCGGGGGCGGGCGCGTCGGGCTCATGGGGGCGGTCGCCGAAGGAGCCCAGCACGCCGGCGGGCGTGTCGTGGCGATCATTCCCGAGCATCTCGAGGTGCTGGAGGTCGGCCTGCGCAGTGCCAACGAATACCTTGTCGTCGACTCCATGCACGCCCGCAAGCAACTCATGGCCGAACGGGCCGATGCCTTCTGCGCGCTGCCGGGGGGCCTCGGCACCCTGGACGAGACCTTCGAGATCATCACCTGGCGCCAGTTGAAACTGCACGACAAGCCCATCCTGCTGGTCAACATCGACGGCTTTTGGGACCCGCTGCTGCACCTTATCGACCACCAGATTGCCGAGGGTTATCTGCGCGGTCCCACTGACGGGTTGTTTCAGGTCGTCGACCGCGTGGAGGATGTGCTGCAGGCCGCCGCCAGCGCCCCCAGCCCGGCCATCCCCGACAAGATCGAGCAGATGTAGCTCCGGCCGCCGTCAGGCCGTCCCTGCTGCTCCGATCCTCCCCGGGGGCCTGCCTTGGCCGGCTCCCTTGCACCGCCCGGATAGCCTGCTATCTTGCGCCCTGTCCGGCCGGCGGCCGGGAGGCGTCCAATAACCAGGCCGGGCGGTTCAAGCCACGGCCCTTCCGGAGAACTCAGATGGGGAAAATCAAGGTCAAGAGCCCGCTTGTCGAGCTCGACGGCGACGAGATGACGCGCATCATCTGGCAGAAGATCAAGGACAAGCTGATCCTGCCCTACCTCGACGTAGACCTGAAGTACTACGACCTCTCCGTCCAGAAGCGCGACGAGACCGACGACCAGATCACCATCGATTCCGCCAACGCCATCAAGGAATACGGTGTCGGGGTCAAATGCGCGACCATCACCCCGGACGAGGGCCGGGTCGAGGAATTCGGCCTGAAGAAGATGTGGCGCTCGCCCAACGGCACCATCCGCAACATCGTCGGCGGCACCATCTTCCGCCAGCCGATCATCATGCAGAACGTGCCCCGGCTGGTGCCGGGCTGGACCCTGCCGGTGGTTATCGGCCGCCATGCCTTCGGCGACCAGTATCGCGCCACCGACTTCAAGGTTCCCGGGCCCGGCAAGCTGACCATGATGTTCCAGCCCGAAGGCGGCGGCGAGCCCACCACCTACGAGATCTTCGATTTCCCGGAGGCCGGCGTGGCCATGGGCATGTACAACCTGGATGAGTCGATCCGCGGCTTTGCCCGTGCCTGCCTGAACTACGGTCTGAACCTCGGCTGGCCGGTCTATCTCTCGACCAAGAACACCATCCTCAAAGTCTACGACGGCCGCTTCAAGGACATCTTCCAGGAGACCTTCGACAAGGAGTTCAAGGAGGCCTTCGAGGCCAAGAACATTCACTACGAGCACCGCCTGATCGACGACATGGTGGCCGCCGCGCTGAAGTGGTCCGGCGGCTACGTCTGGGCCTGCAAGAACTACGACGGCGACGTACAGTCCGACACTGTGGCCCAGGGCTTCGGCTCGCTCGGCCTGATGACCTCGGTGCTGATGACTCCGGACGGCAAGACCATCGAGGCCGAGGCCGCCCACGGCACGGTGACTCGTCACTACCGCCTGCACCAGCAGGGCAAGCCCACCTCGACCAACCCCATCGCCTCGATCTTCGCCTGGACCCGCGGTCTGCACTTCCGCGGCACCTTCGACGAAACGCCTGACGTGGTGAAGTTCGCCCAGGATCTGGAACAGGTCTGCATCGACACCGTGCAGTCTGGTTCCATGACCAAGGACCTGGCGCTGCTGATCGACCCGGACCAGCCCTGGATGACCACCGACGAGTTCATGGACAAGCTGGACGAAAATCTGCAGAAGGCCATGGGCTAGCATCCACACCACGCTTGCCGGCGCCGGCCCGCTGCCCTATCTGGAGCCCCTAGATGAAGCTTCTTCTCTCACTTCTCGCGATCGGAGTTCTTTCCATGGCCACAGCAAGCAATGAGGCCGGCGCGCAGTCGGATCCCGAAAACGTCCTGGTCATGGAACTGAAGGACGGCACCGTCCGGATCGAGATGCTGCCAGATCTGGCGCCCAAGCACGTCGAGCAGATCAAGACGCTGACCCGCCAGGGCTTCTACGACGGCATCGTTTTTCACCGGGTGATCGACGGCTTCATGGCCCAGACCGGCGACCCGACGGGCACCGGGCGCGGCGGCTCCGAGCTGCCCGACCTGCCGGCGGAGTTCTCGGCCGAGCCCTTCGAACGCGGCATCGTCGGCATGGCCCGCTCGCAGAATCCGAACAGCGGCAACAGCCAGTTCTTCATCACCTTCGCGCCGGCACGCTTCCTCGACAAGCAGTACACCGTCTGGGGCCGGGTGACCGAAGGCATGGAGTTCGTCGACCTGATCAAGAAGGCACCGCGCGGCGATCAAAGCGGCATGGTGCGCGATCCCGACAAGATCATCACCCTGCGCGTCGCCGCCGATATCGACTAACAGGCAGTCGAATAGGCCAGTTGGTTGATTGACCTCGTGCTTCGAGACGCTTCGCTCCTCAGCATGAGGTCAATCAGTCCAGCGCCTCGCCTCACCCTGAGGAGCCGCGAAGCGGCGTCTCGAAGGGTGGTGTGCTCCGTATAGAAATCCTTCAACAACCTGCAAACGCGCTTTCGACACTCTTCGCGTTAGCCGGCTGCCAGCGCCGCTTCGATGGCGGTGACGGCCTTTGCCGCCGCGGCTCCGTCCGGGCCGCCGGCCTGAGCCATGTCGGGGCGCCCGCCCCCGCCTTTGCCGCCGAGCGCGGCGGAGCCGACACGCACCAGGTCGAGGGCGCTGGCCTGACCGGTGGCATCCTCGGTGACGCCGACGACCAGCGAGGCCTTGCCCTCGTTGACCGCCACAAGCACCACCACGCCGGAGCCGATCTGCTTTTTCAGATCGTCCGCCATGGGCTTCAGCTCCTTGGGCGGAATGCCCTCCAGGACCCGCGCCGCAAACTTCAGGCCCGCGACCTCCCGCGTCTCCGGCGCCGCGCCGTTGCCGCCGCCGGTGGCCAGCTTGCGCCGCAGATCGCCGATCTCCCGGTCCAGGCGCTTGCGCTCGTCCATCAGCGCCTCGATGCGTCCCGGCAGCTCTTCCGGCGCCACCTTCAGCACCGCAGCCGCCTCGGCCAGGGCCGTGCTCTGCCGGGCAGCATGAACGGCGGCCGCTTCGCCGGCCAGCGCCTCGATACGCCGCACACCGGCCGCCAGAGCCGTCTCGCCGGTGATCTTGAAGTAGCCGATATCGCCGCTGCGCTGCACATGGGTGCCGCCGCAGAGCTCGGTGGAGAACTGATGGCCGGCCTTGGTCCGGTCCGCACCGCCCATGGAGACCACGCGGACCTCGTCGCCGTACTTTTCGCCGAACAGCGCCAGGGCGCCCGCATCGATCGCTTCGTCCGGCGTCATGAAGCGGGTCTCGACCGAGGCATTCGCGCGGATGCGGGCGTTGACCTCCGCCTCCACGGCCTGGATGTCG
The DNA here is from genome assembly GCF_028289705.1 of Pelagibius sp. Classification (GTDB taxonomy): domain Bacteria; phylum Pseudomonadota; class Alphaproteobacteria; order Kiloniellales; family Kiloniellaceae; genus Pelagibius. Next base: position 219 of record NZ_JANQOI010000085.1, on the reverse strand, counting down.
TCATCGCTCAGGGGCTTGGGATGGCTGATGTCGAAGCGCAGCCGATCCTCGGCCACCAATGAGCCTTTCTGGGTCACGTGGTCGCCGAGCCGGCGGCGCAGCGCCTCGTGCAGCAGGTGCGTCGCCGAATGATGGGCGCGCAACGCGGTGCGCCGGGCGCTGTCGACCCGCAGCTCCAGGCCGGTGCCGACCTTGAGGGTGCCGCGCTCGACCGTGCCG
>NZ_JANQOI010000060.1 GCF_028289705.1 Pelagibius sp. | reverse complement strand
CGGGCACGACCGCCAACCCCAAGCTCGCGATGCTGCCGCACGGGCGCTTCATCCGCCATTGCGCGCGCTACCTCGAGCGCGACCCGCGCGGGCCCGACGACGACTATGTCTGCATGCTGCCGCTGCCTTGGATCATGGAGCAGATCTATGTGGCGGCGATGCCGCTCATCTGCCGCATCCGCGTGAACTTCCCCGAGAGCGGCGAGACGGCCATGCACGACATGCGCGAGATCGGGCCGACGCACCTGCTCCTGGCGCCGCGGGTCTGGGAGCAGACGGCCGCCGACGTGCGCGCGCGCATCATGGACGCGTCCAAGGCCAACCAGTGGCTCTACCGGACGGCCATGGCCCGCGGCATCGAGGCCGTCGAGGCGGGCAGGCGCGACTGGTTCGCCGACACCTTCCTGTTCCGGGCGCTCAAGGACCGGCTGGGCTTCCGCTACGTCAAGTCGGCGGCCACCGGCGGTGCCGCACTCGGCCCGGACACCTTCAAGTTCTTCCTGGCGATGGGGGTGCCGCTGCGCCAGCTCTACGGCCAGACGGAGCTCCTCGGCGCCTACACGCTGCAACAGGGCGACGCCATCGACTTCGACAGCTCCGGCGTGCCGTTCGAAGGTGTCGAGCTCCGCATCGACAACGCCGATGCGAACGGCGTCGGCGAGATCGTGACGCGCCACCCGAACATGTTCGAGGGCTACTACCGCGCACCCGAGGCGACGGCGGACACGCTCCAGGACGGCTGGATGCACACGGGCGATGCAGGCTACCTCGACGACAAGGGCCGCCTCGTGATCATCGACCGGCTCAAGGACATCGCCACGACGTCGACCGGCGACCGCTTCTCGCCCCAGTACATCGAGAACAAGCTCAAGTTCTCGCCCTACATCGGCGAGTGCGTGGTGCTCGGCAACGGCCGGCCGTTCGTCACGGCGATCCTCTGCATCCGCTTCTCGATGGTGGCCAAGTGGGCGGAGCAGAGGCGCATGGGCTTCACCACCTATGCCAACCTCGCGGCCAACGAGCAGACCTACGAGCTGCTGGCCGGCGAGGTGGCCACGGTCAACGCGAGCCTGCCCGAGGCGCAGGGCATCAAGCGCTTTCTCCTCCTCTTCAAGGAGCTGGACGCCGACGACGGCGAGCTCACCCGCACCCGCAAGGTCCGGCGCAACGTCATCGACGACCGCTACGGCGATCTCATCGGCGCGCTCTACGACGGCAGCCCGCGCGCGCTGATCGAGACCGAGGTCACCTTCGAGGACGGGCGCAAGGGCACCATCAAGGCCGACATGGCCATCCGCGACAGCGCGCGAACCGAGCTGGAGGCCGCCTGATGGACGCCGAGACCAGGACCGAGGCTGCGGTCGACGCGCGGCGGCCGGGACCCGCCCGGGCGATCGGCGAGGTGCTCTTGGAGGTCAAGGACGTCACGCTGCGCTTCGGCGGCGTCCGCGCGCTCTCGGGCGTGAGCTTCGACATCCGCCGCGGCGAGATCCGCGCCATCATCGGCCCCAACGGCGCCGGCAAGTCGTCGATGCTGAACGTCATCAACGGCTTCTACCAGCCGCAGGAGGGCCAGATCACCTTCAAGGGCGAAGTTCTGCAGAAGATGCGCCCGCACTTCGCCGCCAAGAACGGCATCGCCCGCACCTTTCAGAACATCGCCCTGTTCAAGGGCATGAGCACGCTCGACAACGTGATGACCGGGCGGATGCTGAAGATGCACAGCACCTGGTTCGAGCAGATGCTCTACATGGGGCGCGCGAAGCGGGAGGAGATCGAGCACCGCCGGTTCTGCGAGGAGATCATCGACTTCCTGGAGATCCAGGCGCACCGGCACACGCCCGTGGGCAAGCTCCCCTACGGCCTGCAGAAGCGGGTCGAGCTCGCCCGCGCGCTCGCGGCGGAGCCCGAGATCCTTCTCCTCGACGAGCCCATGGCCGGCATGAACGTCGAGGAGAAGGAGGACATGTGCCGCTTCATCCTCGACGTGAACGACGAGTTCGGCACCACCATCGCCCTCATCGAACACGATATGGGCGTGGTCATGGACATCTCCGACCGCGTCGTGGTGCTCGACTACGGGCGCAAGCTGGCCGACGGCACGCCGGATGCAGTGCGCGCCAACCAGGACGTCATCGATGCCTATCTCGGCGTCAGCCACTAGGAGCCGATCACGATGAACCCCCTCGCAGTGCGTGCCGGTGTGTGGCTGTTGAGCGTGCCGATCCTGATCGCGGCCCTCGGCTTCGGCTTCAAGGGTCTGGCCGCCGTCGACAGCTCCCTGTTCTTTACCTGGGGCTATTTCCTGGAGGTGCTGATCGCCGGGCTGCTGCAGGGGGTGATGTACTCCCTGGTGGCGCTGGGCTTCGTGCTGATCTTCAAGGCTTCGGGAATCTTCAACTTCGCCCAGGGCTCCATGGTGCTCTTCGCGGCGCTGACCATGGTGGGCTTCATCGAGTTGGGCCTGCACTGGACCCTCTCCTTCGTGGTCACCGTCGGGGTCATGGTGCTGCTCGCCCTGGCCATCGAGCGGGTGGTCCTGCGGCCCCTGGTGAACCAGCCCCACATCATCCTCTTTATGGCCACCATCGGGATCTTCTACTTCCTCGACGGTTTCGGTCAGACGATCTGGGGCTCCGACATCAAGGTGCTGGACATCGGCATCTCCAAGGACCCGATGTTCGTCGCCCAGGGCGTCTTCGAGGGCGGCCTGCTGATCAACTCCTTCGATCTGGTGGCGGCCCTGGTAGGCGCGGTGCTGGTGGCGGGGCTCGCCATCTTCTTCCAGTACACCCGGGTCGGGCGGGCGCTCAGGGCGGTGGCCGACGACCATCAGGCGGCGCTTTCCGTCGGCATCCCCCTGAAGACCATCTGGGCCATCGTCTGGTCGGTGGCCGGGATCGTCGCCCTGGTGGCCGGCATCATGTGGGGCTCTAAGGCCGGAGTGCAGTTCTCCCTGGCGCTGATCGCCCTGAAGGCCCTGCCGGTGCTGATCCTCGGCGGCTTCACCTCGATCCCCGGGGCCATCGTCGGCGGGCTCATCATCGGCGCCGGCGAGCAGTTGGCCGAGGTCTTCCTGGGCCCGCTCTTCGGCGGTGCCATCCAGGATTGGTTCGCTTACATGCTGGCCCTGGTGTTCCTGCTGTTCCGGCCCCAGGGGCTGTTCGGCGAAGTCATCATCGAACGCATATAGGACGCCCCCGCCGCCATGCTCTACCGCGAAGCCGGACAGTTCAAAACCAGCTATGCCGCCGACCAGGCGATCTTTCCGATCCGCCAGGACCAGATCGCCATCGGCCTGATGGCCGCCGTCGCCGTTCTGGGCGTACCGGCGCTGGCCAACGAGTATTTCCTGGAGACCATCTTCGTGCCCTTCCTGGTCTTCGCCATGGCGGCGCTGGGCCTCAACATCCTCACCGGCTACTGCGGGCAACTGTCGCTGGGCACCGGCGGCTTCATGGCCTGCGGCGCTTTCTTCTCCTACAAGCTGGCGACCGCCTTTCCGGAGCTGCACATCGTCATCGTCTTCCTGCTGGCGGGGCTGGGGACCGCGGGGGTCGGCGTGCTCTTCGGCCTGCCGTCCTTGCGCATCAAGGGCTTCTATCTGGCGGTGGCCACCCTGGCGGCGCAGTTCTTCCTCGTGTGGATGTTCAATAAGTTCGGCTGGTGGACCAACTACAGTTCCTCCGGCGTCATCTCGGCGCCGCCGCGCGAGGTCCTGCCCGGCCTCTTCATCACCGGCACCGAGGCCGGGCCGGTCACCAAGTACCTCTTCCTGCTGGTCTTCGTGGCGCTTTTGGCGCTGGTCGCCAAGAACCTGGTGCGCAGCCGCATCGGCCGCACCTGGATGGCGATCCGCGACATGGATATCGCCGCGGAGATAATCGGCATCCGCCCGCTCTGGGCCAAGCTTTCGGCCTTCGCCGTCAGCTCCTTCTACATCGGCATCGCCGGCGCGCTCTGGGCCTTCGTCTACACCGGTTCGGTGGAGGCGCTCGCCTTCGAGATCAACCGCTCCTTCCAGGTGCTATTCATGATCATCATCGGCGGGCTCGGCTCGATCCTCGGCTCGTTTTTGGGAGCCGCCTTCATCGTGCTGCTGCCGATCCTTCTGAACAACGGGATGCTGGCCATCGACCCGACCATCTCGACGGCCCTGGTCTCCCACATCGAATTCATGATTTTCGGCGCCCTGATCGTCTTCTTCCTGATTGTCGAGCCGCACGGCCTGGCACGGCTGTGGCAGATCGCCAAGGAGAAGCTGCGCCTCTGGCCGTTCCCCTATTAGGGAGCAAATGGGTTGATCGCGCCGCGATCTTGGCGGTGTCGCAGCGCGAGGCAAGAAGAAGAGAACTCCGCCAAGGACGAGCGGAACATCGTCCATCCGAGTAACCAAGATCAAGCAAACCAAGGGAGGTTTAGACGGATGTATTTGAAGGCTTTTGGATTGGCCGCACTGGGCGCGGCCGCCATGGCGACCGCCGCGGCCCTGCCCGCGAGCGCTGCCGACAAGCAATTCGTTCCCGGGCTGATGTACCGCTCGGGCCCCTATGCGCCAAACGGCATTCCCTTCGCCAACGGCTTCAGCGACTACTTCAAGATGCTCAACGCCAAGGGCGGCATCAATGGGGTGCAGATCGAATACGAGGAATGCGACACCGCCTATAACAACGACCGCGGCGTGGAGTGCTACGAGCGCCTGAAGCGCCCGGGCGCCGCGGCCATTACACCCCTGTCGACCGGCATCACCTACGCCCTCATCGAGCGGGCGACGGCGGACAAGATCCCCGTGCTCTCCATGGGCTACGGCCGCACCGCCGGTTCCGACGGCACGGTCTTCCCCTATGTCTTCACCCTGCCGGCGACCTACTGGTCGGGGGCCGACGTGATCGTGAACTACATCGCCCAGAACGAGGGCGGCTACGACAAGCTGAAGGGCAAGAAGATCGCCCTGGTCTATCACGACTCGGCTTATGGCAAAGAGCCCATCGCAACCCTTGAGGCGCTGGCCGCCAAGCACGGCTTCAGCTTCCATCCCTTCCCGGTGGCCCATCCGGGCCTCGAACAGAAGGCCACCTGGCTGCAGATCGGCCGTCAGGTGCGGCCGGACTGGACCGCCATGTGGGGCTGGGGCGTGATGAACTCCACCGCCATCAAGGAAGCGGCGGCCGTCGGCTATCCGATGGACCGCTTCATCGGCATCTGGTGGTCCGGCTCCGAGCAGGACGTGACCCCGGCAGGCAGGCAGGCTGTCGGCTACAAGTCGCTGAACTTCCACGGCACCGGTGCCGACTTCCCGGCGATCCAGGATATCCTGAAGCTGGTCCATGACGCCGGCAACGGCACCGGCCCGCGCGAGCAAGTGGGCACCGTGCTCTATAACCGGGGCGTCATGAACGCCGCCGTGATCTCCGAGGCGATCCGCACTGCCCAGGGCATGCACGGCGAGAAGGCGCTCACCGGCGAGCAGATCCGCGACGGCTTCGAGGCTTTGAACATCGATAATGCCCGCCTCGAGGCCATCGGCCTGGCCGGCTTCATGGAGGCCATCCAGGTGAGCTGCGCCGACCATGAGGGCACCGGCCGTGCCTTTGTCCAGCAGTGGGACGGCGCCTCCTGGAAGCCGGTCTCCGACTGGGTCGAGCCGAATCGCGCCGGCCTGCTGCGGCCGATGATCGAAGAGGCGGCGGCGGCCTATGCGGCAGAGAAGGGGATCACCCCGCGCGACTGCAGCTAGGCCCGTCGCGGACGCTTGAGGATCTGAAGGGTGCCTGGGGGCGGCCGCCGGTGGCTGTCCCCCAGCGCCTTTTCCAGACACCGCAGGACGACGGCGGCCCGGACCGCCGGGGATGACACGGATGCGGAGCATGAGGAGAGCATGAGCGAGGCCTTGGATGTAAGGGACGATGCGTCACCCGAAGCGGCGGCGGTCCTCTCGGTGAACAACATCGAGGTGATCTACGACCACGTCATCCTGGTGCTGAAGGGCGTCTCGCTGGAGGTGCCGCGCGGCGGCATCGTGGCGCTGCTGGGGGCCAACGGTGCCGGCAAGACCACCACCCTGAAGGCGATCTCCAACCTGCTGCGTGCCGAACGGGGGGAGGTGACCAAGGGCTCCATCGAGTTCGAGGGCGCCCGGGTCGATGCGCTGACCCCCAACGATCTCGTCAAGGCGGGGGTGGTGCAGGTGATGGAGGGGCGCCATTGCTTCGAGCATCTGACCATCGAGGAGAACCTGCTCACCGGTGCCTACACCCGCACCGACGGGCGCGCCGCCGTGGCCGAGGATCTGGAGCTGGTCTACGACTATTTCCCGCGCCTGAAGGAGCGGCGCGGCTCCATGGCCGGCTACACCTCCGGCGGCGAGCAGCAGATGTGCGCCATCGGCCGCGCGCTGATGTGCCGGCCCACGATGATCCTGCTGGACGAGCCCTCCATGGGCCTCGCCCCGCAGTTGGTGGAGACCATCTTCGAGACGGTGAAACGCCTCAACGAGCGCGAGGGCGTGTCCTTTTTGCTGGCCGAGCAGAACACCAATGTGGCGCTGAAATACGCGCGCTACGGCTACATCCTGGAGAGCGGTCGCGTGGTGTTGGACGGCGATGCCGAAAAGCTGCGCGAGAACGAGGATGTGAAGGAGTTCTACCTCGGCCTTTCCGCCTCCGGCCGCAAGTCCTACCGCGACGTGAAGCACTACAAGCGCCGCAAACGCTGGCTTTAGGATTTTGACGCTTCGCTGAATTCGGCGCCGCTTGTTCCGTAAGGAATAGATGATGGAACACTTCGACGACCTTGAAACGCGCAGCGCAGAGGCCCGCGAAGCGGCGCTCATGGCGGCGCTGCCGGCGGCCGTCGCCCGCGCCAAGGAGAAGACCGCCGGCTTTGCCGAGATCCTGGCCGCGGTCGACCCGGCGGCGGTCACCGGCCGCGCGGCGCTGGCCGGCCTGCCGGTCACCCGTAAGAGCGATCTGATGGAGCGCCAGACCGCGTCGCCGCCCTTCGGCGGGCTGGCCGCCCTGGCGCCGGGGGAGACGGCGCGGCTCTTCGCCTCGCCGGGCCCGATCTATGAGTTCGAGGCGCCGCGGCCCGGCTTTTGGCGCCTGGAGCGTGCGCTCTTCGCCACCGGATTTCGCCCCGGCGACATCGTCCACAACTGCTTTTCCTACCACCTGACGCCCGGTGGCTGGATGCTGGACGGCGCCGCCCGCGCCCTGGGCTGTGCGGTGATCGCCGGCGGTATCGGCAACAGCGAACAGCAGGTGGAGGCCATCGCCCACTTCCGCCCCACCGGCTACACCGGCACGCCGGACTTCCTGAAGGTGCTGCTGGACAAGGGCGCCGAGCTGGGCCGGGACTGCAGCTCCATCACCCGGGCGCTGGTCTCCGGCGGCGCGCTCTTCCCGGAGCTGCGCCAGGCCTATGCCGAGCGCGGTGTGGCCGTGCTGCAGTGCTATGCCACGGCGGACCTGGGGCTCATCGCCTACGAGTCCGAAGCTCGCGAGGGCATGATCCTGGACGAAGAGATCGTCGTCGAGATCCTGCGTCCCGGTACCGGCGATCCGCTGCCCGAAGGCGAGGTGGGGGAGGTGGTGGTGACCAGCCTCAACCCCGACTACCCGCTGATCCGTTTCGCCACTGGCGACCTTTCGGCAATTCTGCCCGGGGCCAGCCCCTGCGGCCGCACGGCTCCGCGCATCAAGGGCTGGATGGGCCGCGCCGATCAGGCCACCAAGGTCAAAGGCATGTTCGTGCAGCCGGCCCAGGTGGCCGCGGTGCTGAAGCGCCACGGCGAGATCGGCCGTGCCCGCCTGGTCGTCACCCGTGATGGCGATGCCGACGCCATGACCCTCCACTGCGAGGTGGCGAACGGCGGGGATGCCGCGCTGATCGCCGCCATCGCCGAGAGCCTGCAGGCCTGCTGCAAGCTGAAGGGCGGGGTCGAGACGGTGGCCCCCGGCAGCCTGCCCAACGACGGCAAGGTCATCGACGACCAGCGCAGCTACGGCTAAAGGGCGCTAGCATCCAAACGGCGACCCTGCCAAACGAAGGTCAGGGATTCCACGGGCAAACTGCGAGACTGCGGTTAGGCGGTCCCCCTCACCCTCCCGCTCACGCGGGCCCCTCCCTCTCCCGCGAGGGGAGAGGGACTCAGGAGCGCGCCTTTTGGTTCTCCCTCTCCCCTGGTGGGAGAGGGCCGGGGTGAGGGGGGGCAGCCGCACCATCCCGGTTGAATCCGCGCTCATTCTCTTCCGGGCAGAAATCACAATCTCGCCGCATTTGGGGCCAGATCCAACCGCAATCGATTCCTAGTTATCCAGTTACGGAGACTTCCCCTCTCTGTCGAGGAGGCCAGCGATCCTCGAACTATTGCCCCTTAACCGCTGGCGACTAAAGGGGGCGGCCAGGTGCCCCGACCACGCGTGGCCGCCCCACACTTTTCCGAAGGTTCCTCTTACGGGCGGTTGCGCTCCCCAAGTCTAAGGGACCCCCCAATCCAAAGGCCCCGGGCCAAGCGGGACCGCCCGCTTTTCTTTGGCCTTCGATCTTGCGTCGGCGTGGCCGATCTGGGCCCTCCCTAGCCGATTTCTCTAATCGTTTCTTCCAAAGCTCCATTGACCTCCCCTTGGCAGGGCGGCGACAATCCGGAGTCTCTGCCTGTGACAGGCATTCCAGAGTGGTCCCCGCGCGGGGCCTGGGGGACGGAATGGCAATGTTCGCGGCGGCGGTTTCGCTGGGGCTCCTCACGGGGCTGCTCATCGGGCTGTCGACATCCGGGGTGACCGCGTCGGTGGTCTCCGCTGTCCTGGCGATGGCGGCGGGCGTCGTTGCGCTCACTGGTGTGAAGAACCCTTTCCTGCCCAAGGGCGAGAGCGCCGCCGAGCGCAGCCCCGGGCACAACTGGGCGGTCGCGGTCTTCGCGCTGACCACCGTCGTCGCCCTGGTCCTCGGCCTGACCTTGCGCACCCACAACGCCTTCTCGCCGACGCCGCAGGACCTCGCGGCGCAATGGCAGGCGGCGGGGCTCAACAAAGAGCAGGCGCGGCGGCTGGCGGTGCTGCAGCTCACCGGCGCGAGCCTCGAGGCCGGGGGCGGCGTCAAGGCGGGCTCCGGCGATGCCCCCATGACCACCGCCAGCGTGCTCTTCAACTTCGCTTCGCCCGAGACCTGCGGGCGCACCGATCCGGCGCGGGCCCCCGATGCCGCAGAAGCACGCAATGCCTGGTCCCTGGCGCCGGACCCCTGGCCGGGACTCGCCCGGGCGCTGCCGGAAGCGCCGCAGGCGATCCTGCAGGCCGTCTGGTCCGGACTCTGCGAGGAACAGCGATGACACGAACCATCCCGAAGAGCCTCTTGGCCTGTGCAGTGCTGGGAATCGGACTGTCATCGGCCTGGGCCAAGCCGCCGGCCGACATCGTCCGCGCCGCCGCCAACTCCGTCGTCCGGGTGACGGCGGAGGGCTGTCCGGGTCCAACGGGGACGCGAAGCGGCTCCGGATTCGTCTGGCCGGACCCGGCCCAGGTGGTGACCGCCCTCCATGTGGTCGCCGATTGCCAGACCCTGACGGTGGAATACGTCGACCGGGGTGTGCAGCGGCGCGCCCAGGCCAGCAGGTCCCTGCGCCGCGCCGACCTCGCCCTGCTTCAGGTCGACAACCCGCCGGCCGTCCCGGCACTCTCCCAAACCGCGATCGCCGGCGAACAGGAGGAACTGGCGGCCATCAGCCTGCCCCTCAACGTGAACAACTGGCAGGAGACTTACGGCACCAAGGCGCTCAACGTCCGGACTCTGAGGGACATCCTGAACGACGCCGCGCGCCGCCAAATCGAAAACCTGGGGGCGCCGGCCATCGAACTGGAGATCTTCCGTCTCACCGCCGTGGTGAAACCCGGCTCCTCCGGTGGCCCGGTGATCAATGCGCAGGGTCATGTGGTCGGCGTTGTCGACGGCGGGCTGGATGGCGGTAATGCGTCGCTCAACTGGGCGGTCCCGGCCCACCTGCTGCAGGAGTTGCTGAACAGCGGCGAAGGCGGCGCCCAGGTAGGTTTGGGCCCGGCGGCAGAGTCGGTCTTTGCGTTCTCCGTGCCGCAGACGGTCGAAGATGCCGTGGAGGTCAACAAGGGCCTTGTCTGTGGCGGGCGAAGCTACTTTCATCTCGCAACACGGAACCTGAATGAGATCGTCGACTCCCTTTCGCAGCCCGGGACGTTGGATGATCCCGGCGGCTTTCTTTATGTCGTTAGCGGTCTGGCGCAGCATGTGCCGCTCGACGACCTTGCCGCCATTCGCTTCGATCTTTGGGTTGACAGTGAGACCGGTGCAACTCTTGCTGTGCCCGACACCATGCCGATTAGTGACGAAGAAGGATTCTGCATCGCAGAGTCCGACGAAGGGGATGTCGGGTTGATCTTTCGCGGAGAAGTCTTCGATCCGGTGTTCGCGAACCTGCAATCGATCTCCGTCCAGTTTGACAATGCGATAAGCCAGGCCCTGGGACTTACCTTCTGCCAACCTGATCCGGCTTTAACAGAGTTCGTACCACATTCCCGATTTGATGGTTTGATTGCGCGGCGCAGTGGCGCCTATTGCGCCAGTGGTTACTTCGGCGGGCAGATCTACGGGATCATTGGGTACCTGGGGCGGCAAAACTCTTTTGCCGGGATTGTTGCGGTCAATGGCGAACCCAATGCAACAGGCCTTTTGGGCAATCCAGCCCTGACTCGCGAATGGGCTGCTGCAGCCCTGGCAGTAATGATCTCCACCTATCAGATATAGGGGTTGTGGCGGTCAGCCGGCCGCCCGGTTGCCCGTCGCCCTGTTCTCGGCCGCCGACCGTGCGACGATGCGGTGGGCCGGCAGGCGCAGGGTGACGGTGGTGCCTTCGCCCAGCTCGCTTTGCAGGTCCAGGGTGCCGCCGTGCAGCTCGCTGAGCGCCTTGGCCAGTGGCAGGCCGAGGCCGGTGCCCTGCTGCGGCGTATGCTCATGCTCGTTCTCGACCTGACCGAAGACCGACATCGCCAGGGGAATGTTCTCCCGCGCGATGCCGACGCCATTGTCGATTGCCTGGAACACGAAACCGCTGGTCTCCGTCGCCCAGCAGCGCAGCCGCACCTCGCCGCCGGCGGGGGTGAACTTGATGGCGTTGGACATCAGGTTGACCAGGATCTGCGTCAGCCGGCGCTTGTCGACGCGGATCAGCGGCAGGTCCTCGGGGCAGTCGAAGC
>NZ_JANQOI010000056.1 GCF_028289705.1 Pelagibius sp. | reverse complement strand
GCCGGTCAAGCGCCCAACCCTCGCCGACCTGCGGCCCGATGCCTATACCTTGAAGGCGCTCACCAAGATCGCCTTCAACAGCCTGGGCGACGACGGTCTGCTGGGCACCGTCGTGCGGACCCTCGAGGCGGAGGGCTTCACCATCCGGGGGGTCGACGAATTGATGGGCGATCTTCTGGCCGTTGCCGGCCCCTATGGCTGCCATCTGCCCGATGCGCAGGCCGAGGCCGATATCCAACGCGGGATCGCGGTGGTGCGGGCCATGGGCGCGGCGGATGTCGGTCAGGCGACCGTCGTCCAGCATGGCATCGTTCTGGGCGTGGAAGCCGTCGAGGGAACCGATGATCTGCTGAGGCGTTGCGGCGCCCTGCAGCGGGACGGACTGGGCGGTGTCCTGGTGAAGGTCAGCAAGCCGGGGCAGGAGCGGCGGGCCGACCTGCCCACCATCGGGGTCAAGACCATCGAGGGCGCGGCTGCCGCGGGCCTGCGCGGGATCGCCATTGAGGCCGGCGGCACTTTGGTCGTCGACGCCGATGGGGTGGCCCGGGCCGCCGACCGTGCCGGGCTCTTTCTCGTCGGGATCGATCTCTCCGCATGACGGCCGTGCCCGCCACGGAGGCGGCGGACGGTCAGGGGCCGCTTGTCTTCCTGATCGCCGGCGAGCCCTCCGGCGACCTGTTGGGCGCGCGGCTGATGGCGGCGCTGAAAGCGGAGACCGGCGGGGCGGTGCGATTTGCCGGCATCGGCGGCGAGGAAATGATCGGCGAGGGGCTGCAGAGCCTCTATCCCCTTCACGAGTTCGCGGTGATGGGCTTCATCGAGGTTGTCCCGCATCTCTTCAGGATCATCCGGCGCATCTACCAGACGGCCGCCGCGGTCCGCGCCCAGCGCCCCGATGTGGTGGTCACCATCGATTCCCCCTCCTTCACCCTTGAGGTCGCGCAGCGGCTGAAGGGCGCGGGGATGCCTCTGGTGCACTACGTGGCACCGCAGGTCTGGGCCTGGAAGGCCGGGCGGGCGAAGCGCATGGCCCGCTACCTGGACCGCATCCTGGCCCTGCTGCCCTTCGAGCCGCCGCTGTTCGAGAAGCACGGCCTCAAGACACCCTTCGTCGGCCATCCCGCCGTGGAAAGCGCCGCCGGTGCCGAGCAGCGCATGGCCGAGCGCACCTCGGCCGATGGGCCCCTGCTGGCCGTGCTGCCCGGCAGCCGCAAGACCGAAGTGCGCAAGCTGCTGCCGGTCTTCGCCGCAACCGTCGCGGCCCTTGCGGAAAAGCACCCCGGTCTGCGGGTGGTGATCCCCACGGTGGAGACGGTGGAGACGGTGGTGCGGGAGGGCATCGGCAACTGGCCGGTGCCCGTGACCGTGGTGCGGGGAGCCGAGGCGCGGGCCGCCGCATTTGCCGAGGCGCAGGCCGCGCTCGCCGCCTCCGGCACCGTCGCGCTGGAGCTTGCCGTCGCCGGCGTGCCGGCGGTGGTCGCCTATCGCCTCAGCGGCATCGGCGCCCTGCTGCCGGCAAAGGGCCTCAAGGTTCCCTACGTCAGCCTGGTGAATCTGGTGGCCGGACGGCTGGTCCAGCCGGAGCTGCTGCAGGCGCACTGCAAGGCCGAGAAGCTCGTCGGGCCGCTGGACCGGCTGCTCAGCGATCCCGCCGCGCGCCGCGCCCAGCGGGAGGCCTATCTCGAGGTGGTGCGGGCGCTGACGCCGGGTGATGCCACACCGAGCCAGCGCGCCGCAAGAGAAGTGCTGGCCCTGCTGGGCGACCAGCGCAAGGCCGCGGGATAGACGTCGGGCGACGCTTTTTTTAAGACGTTTCTTTGCGCCTGCTCCGAGACGACGCCTTGTCCGTCAGAGGGCTGCGGCCCTCCCAAACCGTCATTGCCGGGCTTGTTCCGGCAATCCACCGAGGTCCGGGTCTCGGTCTTTCCATGGACCCTCGGGACAAGCCCGAGGGTGACGATATGGAGAGGTATAGCCTTTTAGCGCTGGTCCAGCGGCACGTAGTCGCGCTTGGTCTGGCCGTTGTAGAGCTGCCGCGGCCGGCTGATGCGCTGGCTCGGATCCTCGATCATCTCGCGCCACTGCGCCACCCAGCCGACGGTGCGCGCCAGGGCGAAGAGCACCGTGAACATGGAAGTCGGGAAGCCCATGGCCTTCAGGATGATGCCGGAATAGAAGTCGACGTTCGGGAACAGCTTCTTCTCGATGAAGTATTCGTCCTGCAGCGCGAGGCGCTCCAGCTCCATCGCCATTTCCAGCAACGGATCGTTGATGCCGAGTTCTCCGAGCACCTCGTGGCAGGACTTCTGCATCACCTTGGCCCGGGGGTCGTAGTTCTTGTAGACCCGGTGGCCGAAGCCCATGAGCCGGAAGGGATCGTCACGGTCCTTGGCACGCTCGACGAACTCCGGAATGCGGTCCTTGGTGCCGATCTCCTGCAGCATTTGCAGCACGGCTTCGTTGGCGCCGCCGTGCGCCGGGCCCCAAAGCGAGGCACAGCCGGCGGCGATGCAGGCGAAGGGATTGGCGTTGCTGGAGCCGGAGATCCTGACCGTGGAGGTCGAGGCGTTTTGCTCGTGGTCGGCATGGAGAATGAAGATGCGGTCCATGGCGCGCGCCAGGACCGGGCTCACCTTGTACTCCTCGCAGGGCACCGAGAAGGTCATGTAGAGGAAGTTCTCGGCATAGCTCAGATCGTTGCGCGGATAGACGAAGGGCTGACCGACAGAGAACTTGTAGGCCATGGCCGCGATGGTCGGCATCTTGGCGATGAGGCGGTGGGAGGCCACCATGCGCTGATGCGGATCGCTGATGTCCGTGGAATCGTGATAGAAGGCCGACATCGCACCGACCACACCCACCATGATCGCCATGGGATGCGAGTCGCGGCGGAAGCCGCGGTAGAAGTAGTTCATCTGCTCATGGAGCATGGTGTGGTAGGTGATCGAGCGCTCGAACGCCGCCTTCTCGTCCTTCTTCGGCAGCTCGCCGTGGAGCAGCAGGTAGCAGACGTCCATGAAGTCGCTGTGCTCGGCGAGGTCTTCGATCATGTAGCCGCGATGCATGAGAATGCCCACTTCGCCATCGATATAGGTGATGGCGGAGTCACAGCTTGCGGTTGAAGTGAAGCCGGGGTCGTAGGTAAAGCAGCCGGTTTCGGCATAAAGCCGGCGCACGTCGATGGCGCGGGGGCCCACCGTTCCGCCCAGAATCGGCAGTTCGATACTCTTACCGGTCGAGTTGTCGGTCAGGGTGACGGTCTGCTTTGTGCTGCTGTCCGGCTTTACATCATTCATCCTACCATCCCCTTGACTGTCAGAAGGTCCGTGCGACTGGCCGCGAGCATAGAGAATCCGGCCCTTTTGATCAATTGCCGCGGTGCAGCAATGGCACTTAGCCGCAGCCTGCCTGGTCTGCAACTCTGGCGAGACACTCGTCGCGGCCCAGAATGTCCATCACCTCGAAGATTCCCGGCGAAGAGTTGGATCCCGCGAGGGCTGCGCGCAGGGGTTGCGCCGCTTCGCCCAACTTGCACTCTTCGGCCTGGACAAAGTCCCTGACCGCCGCTTCCAACGCGCTCTCATTCCACTCGCCGAGCGTAGCAAGCACCGCTTGCAGACGCGCAAGCCTGTCGCGGGCTTCATCGGTGAGGATCTTCTCGGCCTTGGCGTTCAGCGCGAGGGGTCGATCAGCCACATAGAACATAGCATTTTCGGCCAACTCGACCAAATTCTTTGCCCGGGCGCGCAGGCCCTCGATCCCGCGCTCCAGGCGCTGGCGGCCGACTTCGGTCAGCGGTCGCCCCAGGGTTTCCTCGACTCGCGGCAGCAGCATGGCGAGCAGTGTCTCCGGCTTCGTCTCACGCATATAGATGCCGTTCAGGTTGTCGAGTTTCGCGAAATCGAAGCGCGCTGGAGACTTGCCGACGCCGTCGAGATCGAACCACTCAACCGCCTGTGCGGTGGAAATGACTTCATCGTCCCCGTGGCCCCAGCCCAGGCGCAGCAGATAGTTGCGCAGGGCATCGGGCAGATAGCCCATGTCGCGGTAGGCTTCGACGCCCAGCGCCCCATGCCGCTTGGAGAGCTTGGCCCCGTCGGGTCCGTGGATCAGGGGCACATGGGCGAAGCGCGGCGCCTCCCAGTCCAGCGCACGGTAGAGCTGGAACTGCCGGAAGGCGTTGGTCAGGTGGTCGTCGCCGCGGATCACATGGGTGACCCCCATGTCGTGGTCGTCGACCACCACCGAAAGCATGTAGGTCGGCGTGCCGTCGGCGCGCAGCAGCACCATGTCGTCCAGTTGGCTGTTGGATACCGTGACCGAGCCCTGGACCAGGTCTTCGATCTCGGTCTCACCGACCTGCGGCATCTTCAGGCGCACCACCGGCTTCACGTCGGCCGGCGCCTCTGAAGGGTCGCGGTCGCGCCAGCGCCCGTCGTAGCGCATCGGCCGGCCCTCAGCCCGGGCGGCGGCGCGCATCTCCTCCAGTTCCTGCGGCGAGGCGTAGCAGTGATAGGCCCGCCCCTTGGCCAGCAGTTCCTTGGCCAGTGCGGCATGGCGCTCGGCCCGGGCGAACTGGAAGACGACCTCCTCGTCCCAATCCACGCCGAACCATGCAAGGCCATCGAGAATGGCGTCGATGGCGTCCTGGGTGGAGCGCTTGCGGTCAGTGTCCTCGATGCGCAGGCGGAAGGTGCCGCCGTGATGGCGGGCGAAGAGCCAGTTGAACAGGGCGGTGCGGGCCCCGCCGATGTGCAGGAAGCCGGTGGGCGAGGGGGCGAAACGGGTGACGACGGTGTCGGGGGAAGCGGTCATGGAATAGAGCCATCTCTGAAATCGATGGCGCGATGTAGCACAGCACGGGGTGCCGTCCAAACGCTGCGGAGGCCCGGGCGAGCTCTCGGCTTCCCTTTTTGCGGGTTTCCCTGGCGCCCCTATAATCGTTTTCCGTTTGAGAGCGGCGGGGGAGGCGAACGCGTTGGAAACCGGCGCAGTGCCAAGGCGCGGGAAGACCGCAGGGGAAGACGGTCTCCACGCGGTCCGATGGCTCTACGAGCGGGCGGGCGATGCCCTCGCGGCGGAACGGCAGCGCTGGCTCCTGTGGCTTCCTGTCTGCTTCGGGCTGGGCATTGCCGGCTACTTCTCAGCGGCGACGGAGCCGCCCCTCTGGGCCGGGCCGCTGGGCGCCCTGGCCTCTCTGCTGGCCCTTGCGGTCTGCAGGCGTTTCCCGCTCCGCCGCTTCGTCATCGCTGCCGTCCTGGTCACGGCCCTCGGCTTCGCCGTCGCCCAGGTGCGCAGTGCCCTGGTGGAGGCACCGCGGCTGAAAGGCAACTGGGGCCCGGCGACGCTCAGCGGCCAGGTCCTCAGCGTCGAACAGCGGGCACGGGGCTGGCGCTTTCTGCTGCGGCCGGAGGCCATGGCGGGGCTGTCGGCCACGGAACTTCCGGCGGTGGTGCGGGTGACGGCTCATCGCATCGAAGGGGAGTTGCGCCCCGGTTCATGGGTCGAGCTTCGGGCCCGGCTGCGGGCGCCCAGCGCGCCGACCATGCCAGGCGCCTTCGACTTCGCGCGCAAGGCTTACTTTGAGCGGATCGGCGGCATCGGCTTCGCCCTGGGCCCGGTCAGCCTCCAGCCGGCGCCGCAAGACCCGGCGGCGGAGGGAGCGCGGGGGCTCCCAGAGCGTTGGTCGCTGTTCTGGGCTGCTGCGCGGCAGACCATTGCCGAAGGTGTTTCGGCGCTGCTGCCGGGCCAGAGCGGCGCCGTGGCGGTCGCGCTGATCACCGGACAGCGCGGCGCCATCACCGAGGAGACGCGCGAGGCGATGCGCGCGGCGGGCCTTGCCCATCTGCTGGCGATCTCCGGGCTTCACATGGGGCTGGTGTCGGGAATCCTGTTCTATGTGTTGCGCGCCGCTCTGGCCCTCAGCCCGGGGCTGGCGCTGTTTCATCCGATCAAGAAATGGGCGGCGGTCGCGGCCGGCCTGGGCGCCTTCGTCTATCTCTGTCTCGTCGGCGCCACCATCCCCGCGCAGCGGGCCTTCATCATGGTGGGCATCGTGCTCCTCGCCGTTCTTCTGGACCGGCGGGCGATTTCGCTGCGCCTCGTTGCCTGGGCAGCCCTGCTGGTCCTGCTGTTCTCGCCGGAAAGCCTGGTCTCTGCCAGCTTCCAGTTGTCCTTCGCCGCCGTCGTGGCGCTGGTGGCCTCCTATGAAGCCTGGGACCGGCGTGGCCGCGCGGCGGCGGGAGAGCGCGGCTGGACGCAGCGCCTGGCGATCTATGTCCTCGGGATCGCGCTGACCTCCCTGATCGCGATCCTGGCCACCAGCGCCTTCGCCGCCTTTCACTTTCAACGCCTGGCGGTCTTCGGCCTGCTGGCGAACCTGATCGCGGTGCCGCTCACCGCGTTCGTGATCATGCCGGCGGCCGTTCTCGGCCTCGCGCTCATGCCCTTCGGTCTCGAGGCCCTGGGGTTCCTTCCCATGGGCTGGGGCATCGAGCTTCTGCTCGCCGTGGCGACAACGGTCGCCGGCCTTCCGGCAGCGCTGGTCCAGGTGCCGCCGATGCCGCTCTGGGGTCTTTCGCTGGTCGTGTTCGGCGGCCTGTGGCTCTGCCTCTGGCAGGGCCGGTGGCGCTTCTGGGGGATACTGCCGATCCTGCTCGGCGCCTGTTCCCCGGCGGCCTTCGATCCCCCGGACCTGCTGGTGAGTGGGGACGGCCGCCTGGTTGCCCTGCGCGATGCGGAGCGCCGCCTTTGGCTCGCCGACCTGAGAGCCAGCCGCTTCGTCATCGACTCCTGGCGGCGCGGCAGCTTCTCGGCGGAGGTGCGGAACTGGAACAGCGGCCCGGCACCGCCGGGCGGAGCCCTGACATGTGATCCGCAAGGCTGCCTCTATCGCCGGGCCGGCGCCGTGGCGGCGATTTCTCTCGATCCCCGCGGCATCGGCGACGACTGCGCGCGCGCCGATGTCCTCGTCAGTCTCGAACCGCTGCGCCGCCAGCCCTGCCGCGGGCCGGCCCTGGTCATCGACCGTTTCGACCTCTGGCGTCGGGGCGGCCACGCCGTCTGGCTGGGTCCGGAGGGCCCGCGCGCGACGAGCGTGCGCGAAGTCCAGGGACTCAGACCCTGGTCATCCTTTCCGGAAGAGAAGCGCTGACCAGCGAATCCCGATGGCGGGCTCGTTCAGTAGTGGCGCAGCAGGCCCACAAGCCGGCCCTGTATGGCCACCCGCTCCGGCGGGAAGATCCGCGTTTCGTAAGACTTGTTGGCCGGCTCCAGGGCGATGGCACCGCCCTTGCGGCGCAGGCGCTTCAGGGTCGCCTCTTCGTTGTCCACCAGGGCGACGACGATGGCGCCGTTCTCCGCGCTGTCGCAGCGTTCGATGACCACGGTATCGCCGTCGAGAATGCCGGCGTCGACCATGGAATCGCCGTCGACCTCCAGGGCGTAGTGCTCGCCGCTGCCGATCATGGCGCAGGGCACGTCGACATGGTTCGAATAGTCCCGCAGGGCCTCGATCGGCGTGCCGGCGGCGATCCGCCCGTAGAGCGGAAGCTGGATCGCCTCGGAGTCGTTGGCGGCCTGGGCGCCGGGCATGGAGGCGGAAAAGTCCCCCTGGATGACCCGCGGCGCGAAGCCCGCCTTGCCGCTGGCCGCGGCGGGGCCCGGGCGGGCGCCGGAGCCCAGGTCGTCCGGCAGGCGCATCACCTCCACCGCGCGGGCGCGGTGCGGCAGGCGCTTGATGAAGCCACGCTCCTCGAGCCCGGTGATCAGCCTGTGAATGCCGGACTTGGACTTCAGGGCCAGGGCGTCTTTCATCTCGTCGAAGGACGGCGAGACGCCATGGCGCTGGAGGTGGCCGTGGATGAACAGAAGGAGTTCATGCTGCTTCTTGGTAAGCATCTGCGATGTGACCCTCAGAGTGTCGTCGGAGGAGGGGTGAGCGACACAAGATATGGAACAAAACCAAAACCTGACCACATGTTCTAGTTTGGTTCTCTTTTGTCGTCAAGGATTTTGTCCGAGACACTACCTATGCGCTTGTATTAAATATCTGGGGTTGCATGCGCGACCGCTAAATTGGCCCTGTCCTAGAGTCCCGTGGCCAGATCCTTCAGGTCCATCACCGGCACCAGTTCGCCCTGCCGGACGGGCGGGATTTCGGACCTGACTTCTTGGTCCCCTCCTTAGTAGGTCACCGGGCGTATTGACGACTCAATGTGCCCACCCAGTTCCATCACGTCGTTCACGCAAGCGGCGAGATCCTCGAGATACTCGCCGCGCGCCGGCTCGTGGGCGAGGGAGAGCATGAGGTGAATGGCTTGCGGTTTGGCCACCACGTTGGGGTACCAGCCGCGCTGCGCCATGCGCTCGGCCACCGCGAAGATGTTCAGCACGTTCGAGCCGAAGGTCACGATGCCGATGCCGGGCTTGCCCCAGATCCTGAGCTCCGGGATCGCCTCGATGCCGGCGATGTAGGCATCGCGCATCTCCATCAGCTGACGGTTCAAGCGCAGATAGCCGTCCATGCCGAGGTGGTTCAGTACCGCCCAGGCTGCCGCCACCGCGCCTCCCGGCCGGGTTCCCGCGAAGCTCGGCGTGCGATAGAGGCCCTTCGGCCAGTCGGTAAACTCGTAGAACTGGAAGGCGTGCCGCCGTTCCTCGGCATAGAGGATGGTGGACGCGCCCTTGGCGGCAAAACCATACTTGTGCAGGTCCGCCGACAGCGAGCAGACGCCCGGCACCCCCAGATCGAAGGCCGGCACCGGATAGCCCAGTTTGGCGACGAAGGGCGCCGTATAACCGCCAACGCAGGCGTCGACGTGCATCCAGAGGCCACGCTCTTGCGCCACCGCCGCCAGCGCCTCGATCGGATCGAATACGCCCTGCGGATAGGCGACCGCCGAGCCCACCATCATGATGGTCGAGGCGGTGACGCCTTCGGCCATCGCCGCCGGGTCGGCGGTGAAGTCCGCGCGCAGTTGCACGCGCCGGGCCTTGACGCCCAGGTAGTGCGCTGCCTTGTTGAAGGCAGGGTGGGCCGAGTAGGGCAGCAGCAGTTCCGGCTCGGTGATCTCCGGCCGCTCCGCGCGCGCCCAGTCGCGCGCCGCCTTCACCGCCAGGAATATGCTCTCGGTACCGCCGGAGGTCATCGAGCCCGCCGCGCCCTCTGGCGCATGCAGCAGGTCGAGGGACATCTCGACTACCTCCGACTCCATGCGCTTCAGGCTGGGAAAGGCGGCCGGGCCGAGGGCGTTCTCAGACATGAACATCGCGTAGGCTTCGCGCGCCACCTCGAGCACTTCGGGGTCGGCAAAGAAGACATATAGCGGGGAGCGGCCACGGCGCCAGTCGACATCGTCCTGCGCGTAGTCACGCATGATACCCTTGAGCTGGCCCCAGCCGTTGCCCTGTTCAGGAAGTGCCCGGCGCGGCACGGGAGAGATTGCGCTCTGAATACTCATCTTACTCCTTCCTTGACAGGCATCGGCCCCACGCTCCCAACCGCCCTCAGGTCATACTTCATCGCGGCGTTCAACAGTTCGGCTGTGTAGGGATGGCGGGACTCGCGGCGCTGTAGTTCGTCAACCGACAGCTCCTCGACGATCTCGCCGAGGTTCATGACGGCGATGCGGTCGCACATAGCGGCGATCACGGCGATGTTGTGGCTGACAAAAACGTAGGTGAGATCGCGCTCCCGGCGCAGCCGGGCCAGCAGCCGCAGGATTTCCGCCTGAACCGAGACATCCAGCGCCGAGGTCGGTTCGTCGAGCAGCAGCACCTGCGGTTCGACGATGAGCGCCCGCGCGATCGCGACACGTTGCCGCTGACCGCCTGAGAGCTGGTGCGGATAGCGGAAGCGGAAACTCTCGTCCAGCCCGACATCGACAAGGATCTGCCGGATGCGGTTCTCGTGGTCGCCGAGGCCGTGAATCTCCAGCGGCTCGGCCAGTGTGCTGTTGATTGTCAAGCGCGGATGGAGTGAGCCGTAGGGATCCTGAAAGACAAGCTGGACCTGGCGGTGCTCCGCGACACTGCGGGCGGCGCGCAGCGACCGCCCGGCCAAGCTCAGCCTGCCGTTCCATTGCCGGACGAGACCGCTGAGGGCGCCCAGCACGGTCGACTTGCCCGAGCCGGACTCGCCAACGATGCCGTAGGATTCGCCTTTTCCCACCGCAAAGGATATGCCGCGCACCGCCTCGACCGTGCCGCGCCCACGTCCGAAGGTCACCGTGAGGTTCTCGGCGCTGAGATGTGGCTGTGGTGGAGCGGCTGGCTGGCCCGTCGGCACCTGCGCGGCGTCGATCCGCGGCACCGCCTCAAGCAGGGTGCGGGTGTAGGGGTGCCGCGACCGATGCAGTTCCCCCGCCTCGCAGGTCTCGACGATCTCGCCCCGGTTCATGATGAGGAGCCGGTCGCAGAAGCCGGCGACGAGGTTGAGGTCGTGGCTGATGAAGATGAGGCCCATGCCGCGTGCTTCCACCAGCTCGTCCAGGATGGCGAGCACAGAAAGCTGAACCGTCGCGTCCAAGGCCGAGGTGGGTTCGTCGGCGATCAGCAGATCCGGGCCGGGCACCAGCATCATGGCAATCATGACCCGCTGGCCCATGCCGCCCGAAAGTTCGTGCGCATGGGCGCGCGCGACACGTTCGGGGTCGCGGATCTTCACGGCCCGCAGCATTTCCAGGCCGCGCGCCCGCGCTTCGGCCCGGCCGACCCGGTGGTGAACCCGGTAGGCCTCTGCGATCTGCTCGCCGACAGGCACTACCGGATTGAGGGAGTACTTGGGGTCCTGCATGATCAGCGAGATCCGCTGGCCGCGAATGCCGCGCATGTCCCGTTCGCTCAGTTGCAGCAGATCGGCACCGTCGAAGCACAGCCGGTTGGCGCGCACTGTCCCGCTGGACGGCACCAAGCGTAGAATTGACCGCCCTGTAACCGACTTGCCCGAGCCCGACTCGCCGACGATGCCCAGCTTCTCGCGCCCCATGCTGAAGCTGACGCCCTTCACCGCGCCGACGATACCGGATGACGTGCGAAAGCGGACGCTCAGGCCGTCGACATCCAGCAGGGACGCGCTCTGCGTCACCGCGTACTCCTCGGATCGAGCACGTCGCGCAGGCCGTCGCCTAGCAGGTTGAAACCCATGCTCACCAAGAAGATCGCGAGGCCGGGGAAGGTGCCGACCCACCAGGCGCCCAGCAGGTACTTGCGCCCGGTGGACAGCATGGCGCCCCATTCCGGCGTCGGCGGCTGCGCGCCCAGGCCGAGGAAACCCAGGCCGGCGGCGATGAGAATGACCGCCGCCATGTCCAGCGTGGCCCGGATGACCACCGACGACAATGACATGGGCACGATGTGGCGGAACACGATGCGCGCGGTGGATGCACCCTGCAGGCGGATGGCGCTGATGTACTCGCTGCGCCGCAGCGTCAAGGTCTCCGCGCGCGCGATGCGGGCATAGGGCGGCCAACGGGTAATGGCGATGGCGATGACCGCGTTCTCGACACTGGGCCCGAGGGCGGCCACGAAGGCCAGGGCCAGGATCAGCGAGGGGAAGGCGAGAACGATGTCGGTCAGGCGCATGAGGATGATATCGACCCAGCCGCCGACGTAACCCGAGACGCAGCCGATCAGCAGGCCGATCGGCGCGGTCAGCACCAGGACCAGGCCGACGATGTAGAGCGTCACCCGGGTGCCGTAGATGACCCGGCTGAGGATGTCGCGGCCGAACTCGTCGGTGCCCATCCAGTGGGACAGAGACGGCGGCTGCAGCGAGCGGTTCAGGTCGATCGCGATGGGATCGTAGGGCGCGAGAAGGGGCGCCGCGGCGGCGACGAATGCCAGCAGCGCAATGATGGCGAGGCCCCAGGTGGCCGTGCGGTTAGCCAGGAACCGCCGCGCGTTGAGGTACTGGCGGCCAAGGTAGGCCTGCAATGGAGAGGATGGCCGCTCCGTGAGCAGCCACGCTCGCGCCCGGGCCGCGCTCACTGCGCCCTCGGGTCGAGCATGCGGTAGAGGATGTCCGAGGTCAGGTTCAGAGTGACGAAGACGGCACCGATGACGATCGTGGCGCCGATGACCGCGTTCATGTCGCCGTTGAACAGCGCCTTGGTGAGGTACTGCCCTAGCCCCGGCCAGGCGAAGACCGTCTCGGTGAGGACGGAGCCCTCCAGCAAGATCCCATAGGTCAGGGCGATGACGGTGACGAGTTGCACAAGGGTATTGCGGAAGGCGTGGAAGAGTACGACCCGCCACTCGGCGAGACCCTTGACCCGCGCGGTGGTGATGTACTCTTGGTTTAACTGATCCAGCATGAAGCTGCGTGTCATTCGCGTGATGTAGGCGCTGGCGGCGTAGCCGAGACTGACTGCCGGTAAGATCATGTGATCTACCGCGTTCCAGAAGATTTCGATCTCGCCGGCAAGCAGGCTGTCGACGAGAAGGAGGCCCGTGCGCACGTCGACGATCCCGTCGTAGTAGACAGCGATGCGGCCCGGGCCGGCGGTCCAACCGAGGACGGCGTAGAACAGCAGCAGCAGCATCAGGCCTTTCCAGAACACCGGCACCGAATAGCCGATGAGCGATACCACACGGATTGTCGAGTCGATCCAGGTACCCTGCCGCGCGGCGGCGACGATCCCCATCGGCACGCCGAGCAGGGTGCCGATGACGGTGCCGATGGTGGCGAGCTCTAGCGTGGCCGGCACGACGCGCTTGATGTCCTCGATCACGGGCTGGGCGGTCGAGATCGACATTCCGAAGTCGCCGCGCAGCACGTCATCAATGTAGATGAGGAACTGCTCATAGAGCGGCAGGTGAAGGCCGAGTTCGCGATAGACCCGGTCGTAGGCTTCCTTCGAAGCGTCCTGGCCGACAATTAGGATCACCGGGTCAATGGGCATGATCCGGCCAATGACAAAGGTCACGGCGATGAGGCCGAGGAAGGTGATCGGAAGAATGGTGACCCATCTGAGAAGAAGGCGGATGCCTGCGCCGGCGCTCAATTCACTGCTCCTCACACGACTCGCGCCGGGCAGACGTCCACCCCTCGGCTGCAAATATCCTGCGTCAGTCCTTGGTTACCAAGCTGAAGCTGGTATCCGTACCCTTGGTGCCGATGACGTAGCCGCTCACGTTCTTGCGCAGGCCGAGAGCGTAAGTGTTGTTGAAGCACCATGCGAAGGGAGAGCGCTCCCATAGCTCCCGCTGAATCTCATGGTACATCTCTCGGCGCCGTGTGGTGTCGCGTTCGCGCACTGCCGCATTGGTGAGCTCGGTCAGTTCCGGGATCTGCCAGTTTAGACGCCACGCAAGAATACTCGGGTCGTCGTCCTCAGGCACTGCCCCCTGAAGCGAGGAGGGATTCATGGCGAACTTGCTGAGCTGCGCGTTGGGATCGCCGTAGCCGCCGGAGTAGGCGAGCAGCAGGGCATCGAGATTGCGATCTCGATAGCGCGGGATGAGCTGGCTGCCCGGCATACTGACAATCTTCACGTCCACGCCTACTGCGCGGGCCGCGGCCTGGAAGGCCGTGGCGATTTCCGCCTCGGGCGAGCGCGTATAGGCCAGAAGTTCGAAGCTGAAGCCCTTCTCCAGCCCGGCCTCGGCCAGCAGCGAGCGCGCCTTTTCCGGATCGTATGCGTAAGGACGCTCGTCGAGCGCGCCGAACATACCCAGCGGAAGCGGGGTCTGTCGCACCTCCGCGAGGTTCTTGAGCACCGAGCGCTCGAGACCGTCGTAGTCGATCAGGTACTTCATAGCCTTGGTGACGCGCGGGTCGTCGAACGGCTCGACCGCCTTATTGAAGCCGAAATACATGATGCGGCGCGCCTTGTTGAGCTGGACCTTGGTCGCCGCGTCCTGGGACACCGCTTCGATGTCCTGAGCCGTCAGATTGAATGCCACATCGACGTCACCCTTTTGTAGCAGAAGCCTTTGGGTCGCGGCCTCTGGAATGTGGCGGACGATTACCCGCTTCATCGCCGGCTCGTAGAGGAAGTAGTTGTCGAAGCGGTCGAACATGACAATGTCGTTAGGCCGCCAAGTCTTCAGCATGAACGGTCCGGAGCCCGCAGAACGGGTGCCCAGCCACTCGACACCCCAGTCGCCATCCTTCTCGTGCTCCTTCAGGAGTTTGCTGTCGACGATGGAGGTGCCCGAGGAGGAGAGGAGGTTCAGCACGTAGCTCGGCGCGAACTGTTCCGGCGTTTCGAGGATGAAAGTCGACTCGTCCTGCGCGCGAATCAGAGACGTCACATTCTCGGCGGTGTAGCCGAGTTGCTTCATGGTGCTGGCGGGTTCTCTGTCCACCAGTAAGAGGCGCCGGAAGGAATACTCTGCGTCGTAGGCGGTCACCGGGTTGCCCGAGTGGAACTTCACCCCGGGCCGCATCTTGAAGGTCAGGGTCTTGCCATCTTCCGACAGCTCATAGCTCTCCGCGAGGCTGGGTTGGAGCTCGGTCGGGTCGCGGGGGTCGTAGTCGAACAGGCGACTGTAGAGGTCGGAGATGTACTCGTTGACCTCGAGGATCTGCGAGACCGCCGGATCCCAATGCGCGATGCCGCTGATCTCGCGGGCGACGACCAGGGTGTCTCTGGGGGTCTCGGCAACGGCGGTGGTCGTGAGCACGGCACTGAGCAGACCTGCAGCGACCCAACGGATGGCTTTCATCGGCTTCTCCCTGCGTTCTTGGTGTGTTTTTCGCGCTTGGTGTATTTTCGCGGCCAAACCGGTTGCGGTGTCTATTCGGCCGCCATTTCGTCCAGCGGCCAGATCGGTCGCGGCAGTTTTTGATAGGTCAGGCGGTGGTACTGGTAGCCGGTCATCCCGCCGGTGTCGCATGACATCACGTCCGCCGCAATCGGCGTGAAGGCGGCGCGGAAGTGGTGCATGTTCTTGCACGACAGCACCGACATTTGTTCCGGCTCGACCCCGAAGATGCGGAACTGCTGGGTGTCGAGGAAGTTCTGGTTACGCGAGCTGACGATGACCTGGATCCCTTCGACCTGCAGCAGCACACTGGTGCCGAAGCTGCCGCGCGCACCGGTCGCGCTAGGGCCGACATGGACATAGTCGCCGTCCGAGACCCTCAACACCTTCGCGGTGACCTCCAGCGGTCCGCCGCCGAACTCCGGCGCGATCTTGCCGCCGAGGGAGACGGTGACCCGGGCGCCTTCGCCGACCGCGGCGCAGTGCTGCGCCACCTCCGGATCGTTGATCGCCCCGAGCGCGGTGTTGGTAAGCCCAGCCTTCAGCATTGCCTGCAGCATGTTGGTGCCGTTACCCGGCGTACCGCCGCCCGGCGAATCGGCATAGTCTCCGATGACTACCGGCGGCCCTTCGGGGTTTTCCCGGTTGTTGCGTTGCGCGCGCTCCATCGCCGCGTCGAGAGAGACCAGGGTCACCGTCTCGCGGGCCCGGTTCTTCCAGCCGAACTCGATGAGTTCCTCGGCGAGCGACTGGTAAAGCGGGTTCTCGCCGTCGCCAACGATGAAGACCGAGGGGCCGGTCTGCGGCGTGTCGGCATGGCTGTAGCCCGCCTGCACGCCAACGCTGAGCACGCCAGGATACTCGCTCTCCCAGCGCCGGGCGATTTCCAGCGCCTCGACCATGGGGCCGGCGCCGTTGTGGGTGCGCGCGCGGTCGAAGGCGTAGAGCATCGGCCGCCGCGCCAGCACCATATGGGGCTTCACCTCGCCGCGCAGGGCGCGCTCCAGGATCGCCGCCGCCCGGCGGGCGGTGTCGTACTGGTCGATGTGGGGCGTGGTGCGGTAGGTGCAGATGATATCCGCGTTGTCGGTCATGCCAGCGCTTACGTTGCCGTGCGGATCAATGGTGGCGGCGACCGGCACGTCCGGCCCGGCGGCAGCGCGCACGCGGCGGAGGATCTCAGCGTCGCCGTCGTCGCAATGCTCGCAGCTCATCGCGCCGTGCAGCACCAGGGCGATGCCGTCGAGGCCCGAATGCTCGTTGATCGCCTGCTCCAGGCAGCCCACCAGTTCGTCGAGCGCCGCCTTGGTGACCTTGCCCCCCGAGGTCGCCCGCGCATTGATCGGCACGGAGAACGACCAGCCGTACTCGTCAGCGGCATCGAGGAAGCCGGAGATCCCGGTACGCGTGCCGCGATCGCGCTCGACCACCACATTGCCATGCTCGACGGTGAACTTGTCGAGATCGGTGGGAACGGGGTTGAAGGTGTGCGACTCATGCATGATCGATGCGACAATGACCTGCTTTGACATGCTCCCCCTTCCTCGTTGGGCCGTCCGTGGGGCCGTGAGTTGCCTCGCAACTCCATTTAAAATGTGATCACAATTGAAACTGGCTGTCAAGGTGGGGAATTGAACATTGAATAGAGTGTTGTATAACAGACATATTTAGCCCTATTAGGGCAGCCTGCGGGCTTCCAGTTAGGTCACAGCTTTAAATAGTGATCACATTAAAGGAATTTTGTGCCCAACTGGCCGCCGGCTCCCGAGCCCTCGCTGTATTCCGCCAGGGCTTTTTGCTAGAGGAGAACTGCGCGACTAGTCGCCTCCGGCCCGCCAGGAACGCCATGACGAATACCAAGCTTGCTCCCACCCTGCACGACCGTGCCTACAAGCGCCTGAAGTCCGCGTTGAGAACCAGTGCCTTTCCACCGGGGCATAAGGTCACCATCCGCGGCTGCGCAGAGGCCCTGGGTATGAGCGCGACCCCGATCCGGGCGGCGATCAACAGGCTGGTCGCGGAAGGTGCTCTTGAGATGCCGTCCAGCCGCACGGTGCGCGTGCCGATCCCCACCATCGCGCGGCTCAACGAGATCACACGCCTGCGCCTGCTGACAGAACCCCTGGCCGTTGCCGAGGCGACGCCGCACTGCGACGAGGAAACCCTGGCACAGCTGGAACGTCATCAGATCGAAATGGCGGCCTCGGCCGCGCGCGCCGACTACAAGACCTACCTCGCTCTGAACGAGGCCTTTCACTTCACGCTCTATGAAGCCTCGGACATGCCGGTTCTCTGTCGCCTCATCGAGACGCTGTGGCAGCAGATCGGTCCCTACCTCTACCTGCTGGAGCCCAGCATGCGGGGCATCGAGTTTCATGCCGACGCGTTGCGCGCGATCCGCAGCGGCGATCCCGAGGCGGCGGCCGCCGCCATCAAGTCAGACATCGAGCGCGCCGCCGATCACCTAGCCAGGATGCTGGCCAAACAGCACGACGCCAACGGAGGTTCGCAGTAATACCAATCGGCCCCGATAATCCCGACCGCCAGGGCAGCATTGCGGTCGCTTCCGCTTCGCGCTGTCAACAGGCCCTAGAAAGCTCGCAAGGTTCTTGCCAGCCGCTGGCACGCGAGCAGCCTTCCCTACGCGAATGTGCTTGGTCCATTACGGTCTTGTCCAGCACCACCTATGCGACGAGATTGAACATCTACAGTTGTGCCCGCAACGGCTAGATCGGTGCCGATCCTAGAGGCCCGGAGCCAGATCCTTCAGGTCCATCACCGGCACCAGCTCGCCCTGGCGGGCGGGCGGCGCGTGGGGCGCGCGCACGATCAGGCCGTCGGCGGCGGCCAGCATCGCCAGCATGGAGGAATCCTGGCGCCCGTAGGGGCTGGCGGTGCGCTGGCCGTCGTCCGCGCCGTTGGCGATGCGGGCCCTCAGATAGTCCTGGCGGCGGTCGTTGGCGGCGAGGTCGGAGCCCAGGCGCATCGGGGTCGTCGGATGGGCCGGGAGGTCGAGACCGCTGAGGCGGTTGAGGGCCGGGCGCGCGAACAGCAGCGCGCACACCAGCGCCGAGACTGGATTACCCGGGAGCCCCAGCATCGGCGTGTCGCCGAGATGGCCGAACATCAGCGGCTTGCCCGGGCGCATCGCGATCTTCCAGAAATCCAGCCTCAGCCCCTGTTCCTCAAGCGCGGACTGGACCAGGTCGTGCTCGCCCACCGAGGCGCCGCCGGCGGTCAGCAGCAGGTCGGCGCCGCGCGCGCCGGCGGCCAGGTCGGCCAGGCGGTCCTTGCGGTCCGGCGCGATGCCGAGTTGAACCGGCTCGCCGCCGCAGGCACGGACCAGCGCCGCCAGGGAGAGGCCGTTGGAGCTGACGATCTGGCTGGGCCCCATGGGATCGCCGGGCATCACCACCTCGTCGCCGGTGGCGAGGATGGCGACCCGCGGCTTGCGGTGGGCCTGAACCCAGGGGTGGTTCATGGCTGCGATCAGGCCGATGTCGCGGGCGGTGAGCTGCCTGCCGGCGCGCGGGCCCGGGTCGCCCGCGGCGAAGTCCAGACCCGCCGGCCGCACGTAGTGGCCGGTGGGGCTGCTTTCCTTCACCGTCACCTCATCGCCGGAGGCCTCGGTGTCTTCCTGGATGACGATGGCATCCGCGCCCGCGGGCAGCGGCGCCCCGGTGAAGATGCGTACCGCCTGGCCAGCTTCGAGCCGTCCTTCGAAGGCGCTGCCTGCCGGCACCGCGCCGATGACTGTGAGGGCGGTCGGGACCGAGGCCACGTCGGCGGCCCGGACCGCATAGCCGTCCATGGCGGAGACGGCCTTGGGCGGCTGGGTGACCCGCGCCGCGATGTCCTCGGCGAGCACCCGGCCGAAAGCCTCGCTGAGGCTCAGGGTCTCGGCCGGCAGGGGACTGAAGTGCTCGAGAATGCGGCTCAGCGCCTCTTCGACGGAGATCATCAGGGCGCCTCGTAGAGGCCTGATTGTCCGCCTTCTTTCCTGAGCAGGCGAATGTCGGTGATCCGCATGCCGCGGTCGACGGCCTTGCACATGTCATAGATCGTCAGGGCGGCCACGCTGACGGCGGTCAGGGCTTCCATCTCCACGCCGGTGCGCCCCTTCAGCTTGCAGCGCGCGGTGATGTCGACCGCGCTGCGGGTATCGTCCAGGGTCAGTTCCAGGCTCACCGAGGTCAGGGCGAGCGGATGGCAGAGGGGAATCAGGTCCGGGGTGCGCTTGGCGCCCATGATCCCGGCGAGGCGGGCCACCGAGAGCACATCGCCCTTCTCGATGGCGCCCTCGCGAATCAGCGCCAGGGTGGCCGGCTGCATGATCACGCAGCCTCCCGCCATGGCGATGCGCTCGGTGACTTCCTTGTCGGAGACGTCGACCATCACGGCCCTGCCTTCGGCGTCGAAATGGGTGAAGCCGGCCATGGCTTGCGCCTAGTGTTCCGGCGCCGCCAGCAGCGCCGCGGTGGCTGCCGCCACATCGTCTTGACGCATCAGCGACTCGCCGATCAGGAAGGCGCGGGCGCCGACGCCGGCCATGCGCTGCAGGTCCGCCGGTGCGTAAAGCCCGCTCTCGCAGACCAGGAAGCGGTCTGCCGGCAGACGGGGCGCCAGGCTCTCCGTCGTCGCCAGGTCCACCGAAAGGGTCTTCAGGTTGCGGTTGTTGATCCCGAGGAGGGGCGAGCGGAGCCTTAGGGCCCGCTCCAACTCTTCGCCGTCATGCACCTCGATCAGCACGTCCATGCCGAGGGCGAGGGCCGCGGACTCCAGCTCTTCCGCCTGGGCATCGCCGAGGGCCGCCATGATCAGCAGCACGCAGTCGGCGCCCAAGGCGCGGGACTCGACGATCTGGTAGGGATCAAGCATGAAGTCCTTGCGCAGGCAGGGCAGGGGGGCCGCCGCCCGGGCCGCCTCCAGATAGATATCGGCGCCCTGGAAATAGGGCTCGTCGGTCAGCACAGACAGGCAGGTCGCGCCACCCGCGAGGTAGGCCCGTGCCAACTCCGGGGGATCGAAGTCCGGGCGGATCAGCCCCTTGCTGGGCGAGGCCTTCTTGATCTCGCAGATCAGCGCGAAGCGGCCTTCATCGGCCGTCTTCTGCAAGGCCGCCCGAAAGCCGCGCGGCGCAGCAGCAGCGCGCGCCCGCTCTTCGACGTGTACCAGCGGCAGACGCCGCTTGGCCGCCGCCACGTGGGCGAGCTTGTCGGCGCAGATGCGCTGCAGCACGTCGCTCCTGGCCGGATCCGGCGCCGAAGTCATGCTGGCACCTCCTCATTGGTCAGGCGCACCAGGCCGTCGAGGACCTTGAGGGCGGCACCGGTGCCGATGGCCTCGGCTGCCATCGCGGCCCCCTCCTTGAGGTCCGCGGCTTTGTCCGCGACGACCAGGGCGGCGGCGCTGCCCAGGACCACGATGTCCCGGTAGGGGCCGGGCTCGCCTTCCAGCAGGCCGCGCAGCTTTGCCGCGTTGTGGTCCCGGTCGCCGCCGACGAGCTTGTCCAGGCTGGCGGTCGGCAGACCGGCGTCGTCCGGGGACACTTCGAAAGTCGTGACCTCGCCGTCCTTCAGCTCCGCCACCTGCGTCGGGCCCAGGGTCGAGACCTCGTCCAGCCCACCGGCGCCGTGGATCACCCAGGCGCGCTGGTGGCCCAGGTCGCGCAGGACATTGGCCAGGGGGACGATCCACTCCGGGGCGAAGACGCCGATCAACTGGCGGCGCACCTTGGCCGGATTGGACAGGGGGCCCAGCAGGTTGAACAGGGTGCGGGTGCCCAGTTCCGCCCGCGTCGGGCCGACATGGCGCATGGCGCTGTGGTGGCGCTGGGCCATGAGAAAGCAGGTCCCGACCTCCGCCAGTGCCCGTTCCACCAGGGTAAAGTCCGCCTCGATATTGACGCCGAGGGCTTCCAGCACGTCGCTGGCGCCGCTCTTGGAGGACGCGGCGCGGTTGCCGTGCTTGGCCACCGGCACGCCACAGGCCGCCACCACGAACTGGCTGGCGGTCGAGATGTTGTAGGTGCCGCTGCCGTCGCCACCGGTCCCGCAGATGTCGATGGCGCCCTGCGGCCGCTCGACGGTCGTCATCTTGCTGCGCATCACCGTGGCGGCGCCGGTGATCTCCTCCACCGTTTCGCCGCGCACCCTGAGAGCCATCAGGAACCCGCCCATCTGCGAGGGTGTTGCATCGCCGGACATCATGATCTCGAAGGCCTGCTCGGCCTCGCCGCGGCTGAGGCTCTGGCCCGCCGCCGCCTTGGCGATGAAGCCCTTCAGGTCCTTTGCTTGCCCGCTCATCTCCGCTCCCCGACCTCTTTCCCCGCGACGCTAGGCCGCGACGGCGCGATCGGCAAGATCCAGGAAGTTGCGCAGCAGGGCGTGTCCCTTTTCCGAGGCGATGCTCTCGGGATGGAACTGGACCCCGTGCAGCGGCAGCTCGCGGTGCTGCAGGCCCATGATCACGCCGTCCTCGGTTTCCGCGGTCACTTCCAGGCGGTCGTGGGGGAAGCTCTCCGGATCGAGGGTGAGGGAGTGGTAGCGGGTCACCGAGATCGGCGAGGGCAGGCCGGCGAAGACCCCGCGGCCCCGGTGGGCCACGTCGCTCAGCTTGCCGTGCATCGGCACCGGCGCGCGCACCACCTTGGCGCCGAAGGCCTGGCCGATGGCCTGATGGCCCAGGCAGACCCCGAGGATCGGCAGCTTGCCGGCCGCCTCCTTCACCAGGTCCAGGCAGATGCCGGCCCGATCCGGATCGCAGGGCCCGGGCGAGATGATGATGCCCTCCGGCGCCAGGGCCAGGGCCTCGGCCACGGTGATCTTGTCGTTGCGGCGCACCTCGACCGTCGCGCCCAGCTCTCCCAGGAAGTGGAAGAGGTTGTAGGTAAAGCTGTCGTAGTTATCGATTAAGAGAAACATTTCAGTTTCTTGCGCCGCGTTCCTGAGATTTCGTTTTGTCGTTGCGGCCTTCCTTATAACAGGTCGCCGCCAACAACGGGAAGCGGCCAGATCAGCGATCTTGACCTTCCAATCACTGGAAGGTTGACTATGGGCGATCGTTCGGTCTGGCCCAGTGGAGAGCGGCATGAACATCGGTGCGGCGGCGCGGCAATCCGGCGTTTCGGCGAAGACCATCCGGTATTACGAGTCCGTAGGGCTGATCGCCCCGGCGGACCGCAGCGCCGGGGGCTACCGGGTCTACGACCGGCGTGACGTGGAGACCCTGCGATTTGTCCAACGTGCGCGCAGCCTGGGCTTCTCCGTGGAGGAGGTGGGCAGTCTGCTGGCGCTGTGGCAGGACCGGCAGCGCAGCAGCGCCGAAGTGAAGGCCCTGGCCCGCCGGCGCGTCGAGGAGATCGACCGGAAGATTGCCGAACTGACGGAGATGCGGGCCACTCTGACTCACCTGATGGAGCGCTGCCACGGCGACGAGCGCCCGGACTGCCCGATCCTGACCGGGCTTGCGGGGAGCGCGAAGGCGGAGCGCTGAGCCCCTTTTGGCCCCAGCTTCCTTAACCAAGCCGTGCTAGGGTCCGCGCGCTATGAGGGCGCGCGATTCGCAATCACCGAGCCGCAGGAACGGCGATGCCTGGTGGAATGCCGCGGCGGTTGCCGGGCTGTTGCTGATCGGTCTGGTGATCGGCGGTTTCCTCGGCGTGATGCTTGACCGACAGGGCCTGCTGGGCGGCCCCGAGGCGGGGCCCGAGCGCTCCGCGATTGTGGCAGACTCACAGGTTCAAGAGCCATCGGGAGATGCGCTCGTCGACGGCCGGGCGTTGCGCCTGATGGAGAGTGGTGTCCCCATCGGCCCGGACGATCCCTTCGACCGGGAGGCTTTGGAGGCCGCGCTGCAAAGCGCCACCGAGGACGGTACGACGCCAGCGCAAGAACCGCGCGGAGCCGCGCCGGGGCAGGCCGTCTTTCTGCCGGCAATCCCGGTCCCGGACCGCGGGCTGCAGGGCCCCGCGCCCTGGCAGGCGCATGCCGTTGCGGTCGCTCCCTCGGAGGGCCGGCCGCTGATCGCCATCGTGCTCGACGACCTTGGGCTCAACCGCCGCAATGCTCGGCAGGCGATCGCCCTGCCGGGGCCGCTCACCCTCTCGTTCATGACCTATGCCGAGGGGCTTGCCGAGATGACCGCGGCCGCCAACAAGGCCGGCCACGAGCTGATGCTCCATGTGCCCATGCAGCCGCTGAGCCCCACCATCGATCCCGGGCCCAATGTGCTGGTCGACGGGCTGCCGGCGGCGGAGTTGACCCAGCGCCTGGTCTGGGGACTGGAGCGCTTCGAGGGCTACGTCGGCATCAATAATCACATGGGCAGCCGGCTGACGGCCTCGCCGGAAGCCATGGCCCTGGTGATGGGCGAGTTGAAGGCCCGCGGCCTGATGTTTCTCGACTCCCTGACCTCGCGCAACTCCGTTGCCGGACAATTGGCAGCCCGGGCCGGGGTCCCCTATGCGGAGCGCGATGTCTTCCTCGACAACGAACCGGACAACCGGCTGGCCATCGAACGCCAGTTGGCGCTGCTGGAGCAGGTGGCCCGGGAGCGCGGCTACGCCGTCGGCATCGGCCACCCCCACAGCGTCACCATGGCGGCCCTGGAAACTTGGATTCCGGAGATGCAGGCCCGCGGCTTCGCCCTGGTGCCCATCACCGCGGTGGTGCGTCACCGGATGGATCTGGCGGCCCTGCGTGGCGGAGGGGACGGTTAGAGGCCGGCCATCGCATCGCGATCCGACCAACAAGCTGTCTGGAAGCTCAGTTGTAGCGGGCGTGGATCTCGGCCTGGGTGCCGTCGGCGATCATGGCTGTGAGCGCGCCCTGCATGCGCGCGACGACTTCGTCGGGGGTTTTCGGCGAGCAGGCGATGGAAAACACCTGCTCGTGAAGCACCGCCGCCTCTTCCACCGGCACGCCCTGCTTGCGCAGGCGATGGAGGTAGGACTCTGAGACCGCCATCAGGTCCACGCGGCCGTTCAGCAGTTTCTTCAGGGTCAGGTCGAGATCGCGCGCCAGGTCGATCTTCGCAAAGCCGGCGTTGCGCAGCAGTTCCACGGTGTAGTCGCCGGTCTGGGTGCCGGTGCGGTAGTGGCTGGCCGTGGTGAGGTTGGCCGGCTCGACCCCCGAGCCTTCGGCGCGGATCAGCAGGGTCCGCTCGACCAGCAAGGGTTCGACCCACTTGAAGCGCTTGTCGCGGTCGACGGTGTGGGCGGTGGTGAAGACGCAGGTCATCGGCCGCTTGCCGGCCAGGGCCAGGGCCCGCGACCAGGGCAGCAACTCCATGTCGAAGGGGATGCCGGTGCGCCGCATGATCTCCTTGACCTGGTCGGCGCCGAGGCCGGCGATCTCCTCACCCTGGGCGAAATTGAAGGGGGCGTATTGCTCGGTGGTGAAGTGCAGCCTCTGCTCCGCACTTGCGGCGGAAGCGGACAGTGCGATGCCGGCAGCCAGAAGGACGGTCGCAAGCGAGCGCCCGAAAGACGTCATTACAAATCGCCAGCGGTCTGACCAAGCCATCTCGTCAATTCCCAGTGGTGGACCAAAAACAAATCCATCAGATCCAGTAGTACCCTTCAGGACTACTGCAATCTGTCTTTGTATAGCTAATGGCTGTAAATGATAGTTTAAGGTGCGGAATATATCATCCCAGGGTTTATTGGATTTGGTAAACGAATGCTTAACGGGATGCTTTGACGGGTCCCGCCAGGCAGGTCCGGCCGACTTAGACGAGATGCGTCAGAAACACCGCAGACACTCCGGGACATCGATCAGGAATCGAATCGTCATCACCGTGCTTGCCACAGTGGTCGTCGTATCGATGATCGGCACCGCCTTGTCCGGCCGCGAGAATGCCGCCCGGCTGCTGATCGATCTGAAGGCGGAATCGCAGGTCCTGACCAGTGTGTTCGGCGACACCCTGGCCGATCCGCTTTGGGACTACGACTACGACATGGTGCAGCTCCGCCTGGAGCGGCTTGCGGCCACCGGGGCCATTGCCGGTGCCCGGGTATTTGACAACAGGGGCGCCAAGCTGGCCGAGGTGATGGTCGACGGCTTCGACCCGGACGCCGAGGAGGATGGGCGGGTGAGCTTTCTGGTGTTCGACCGAAGCATCACCGCCGAGACCGGGGAGGGCGTCGGCACGCTGTTCCTCTGGATTTCGACGGCCGGGGTTTCCGCCGAGGTGTGGAGCGCCATCCGCGGCGATGCCGCGACCACGGCCATCCTGGCGGTGGTCACGGGGGTGGTGGTCTTCGTCGGGGTCAACCTCATCTCCGGGCCGCTCTCACGGGTGACCAACGCGATGATCCGCATCGGCGAGGGTGCGCTGAACACTCCCGTTCCTGAACGCGGCCGCAACGACGAAGTCAGCCGTATGGCCGAGGCCCTGGAGCAGTTGCGCCGCAAGGGCCTGCGCGTGGAGCAGGCGGAGCGGGAGCTGCGCCGGGCCAATGCCAACCTGGAGCAGCGGGTGCTGGAACGCACCGCCGAACTGGAGAGTGCCCGGGAACAGGCGGTCGAGGCGAACCGCGCCAAGACCGAGTTCCTCGCCAACATGAGCCATGACCTGCGCACTCCGCTCAACGCCATCCTCGGCTTCAGCGAGCTGATGCGGGCCCGAACCTTCGGGCCGCTGGGCGACGACCGCTATGAGGAATACGTCGAGGACATCCATCACAGCGGGTCTCTGCTGATCAGCCTGATCAACGACCTGCTGGACATCTCCAAGGTCGAGGCCGGCAAATACGAGTTGGCCGAGGAGGATGTGGACGTGGCTGCGCTGGTGCGGTCCTGCCTTCGCCAGGTGGCGCCGGCGGCGGAGGCGGCTGGCCAGACCCTGGTCTCCGAGGTGCCGGCGGCGATGCCGACCCTGCGTGGCGACGAGCGGGTATTGATGCAGATCCTCATCAACCTGCTCTCCAATGCCGTGAAGTTCACCCCCGAGGGCGGGCACATCGCGGTCGCGGCCTGGTGTGACGGTCGCGGCCGCATTCTTCTCAGCGTTGCCGACAACGGCATCGGCATGACCCAGGAGGGTGTGCGCAAGGCCCTGCGGCCCTTCGAGCAGGCGCACAATCCGCGGGCGCGCGAGCACAAGGGCACCGGCCTGGGCTTGCATCTCTGCGACAACTTCATGAAGCTCTTCGGCGGGTCGCTGGCCATCGAAAGCGAAGCCGGCGCGGGCACCACCGTCACCGTGACGTTCCCGCCGGAGCGCGCCATCCCCACCCGCCGCTCGGCCTAGAACTGAGGTGCGGCCACGTCCGTGGGCGCGACGCATCGCTTCGCCTTGCGGGCGGTCCGTCCGGCCGGCCTGCGCTATGATGTGAGGGTACTGTCGGCCGGCGTCGGATCGCCCTGAGCGAAGTCCCGTTTCATTTCCTCCCGCAGCACGGCACCGAGGGCGATTGCCAGATGGTCTTCCGCCAGGCGCGGCGGATAGATCAATGCAAACTCGTAGGGAATCGTGGGACGGAACGGCCGCACGGTGACCGCGGGCCGGGTCAGGCCGGAGACCACGAAGGGGTCGACAATCGAGACCCCCACGCCCTGCTCTACGAAGCCGCAGGCGGTTGTCGAGTACAACGCCTCGACCCGGACATTGATCGTGACTCCCTCTGCATCGAGCACATTGCGGACCTGTTGACGTAACAGGCTGCTCTGACCGAGCAGAACGAAATCCGCACCATCGAGGTTCCGGGGCTCGATCACGGCGTTCTCGGCAAGTGGATGGCCGACCGGCATGATGCAGACCGCTTCGACGCGATCCAGCATTTCGTAGCGCAGGTTGGGGTGCACCGCAGGCACCGAGCAGATGCCCAGGTCGAACTGCTCCCGCGCGACGAGATCGACGATGTTGACCGAGCTGTCGGAGTGGACCGAGAGCGAGACATCGGGATGGTCGTCGAGGAAGTGGCGGACGACTTTCGGCAGATATCCCATGGAGATGATGGGCATGGCTGCCAGATTCAGGTGCCCTTGCGGAAAGCGCCGGATCGAGCGCGCCACCTGCTCGATGTGTTCCAGCCCGTTGAACATCCGTTCGACTTCGCCAAGCAACCGGGTCGCTTCCCGCGTCGCGCTGATCCTGGTTCCGGCGCGGCGAAACAAGGTGAGGGCGAGGGTGGCTTCCATATCCTTGATCAGCCGGGTCACGGCGGGCTGGGAGATGTTCAGGATACCGGCAGCCGCGGTCATGCTGTTCGTCTGCATGACGGCTCGGAACGCCTCGATCTGTCGCAGGCTGAGCTTCATCGGTCTCTCCTCGGCGGCTGCTTGATAATATACACTTATGAAAGGATCAGTACATGCAATTTGACATTATGAAGCGCCTCCAAGACCGTGGAGCTGTTCCTTGAGCTGTGCCGCGCCGGTGCGGCGGAACGTCCGGAAGCCGAGATGCGGAACGGAGGCCCATGCCCGAGATCATTGGTGAGTTCGCGGACCGTTTGGTGACGACCGAGCTGCGCAACCGGGCCATGAACCACAACATCATTCCGCAGATATACGACCGGGCCCGGGCGGCTTTGGGCGGACGACCCTTAAGCACCCTGGCAGCCGAGGGTCTGCACCAGCGGGTGCAGCCCGGCGATGTGGTCTTCATCGTCACCGGCGCCGGCTATCCCCCGGAAATGCCGCACGGCGAAAGTGACGGGCCGCCCGGGGCGGCGGTGCTCGCCCGTGCACTTTATTGGGGCATGAAGGCCGTGCCGGTCTTCCTGACAGAGGCGCTGCACGCGCCGCCCGTGGTCGCCTCCAGCGAGGCCGCCGGCGTCACGGTCAGGGACTTTGACTTGGCCAAGGAACGCGGTCTCGGTGCCGCGCTGGTCTGCCCGCCGCCGGACCCGGCGGACTATCACCGCTGGATCGGCGAGACCTTTGAACGCTATCAGCCCAAGGCGATCGTCAGCACCGAACGCCTAGGCCCCAACGAAAAAGGCATTACGCACTACTCGACCGGGGTCACCCACAAAGACATCGTCAACTTCGGGCCGATCTTCGACGAGGCGCGCCGGCGCGGCGTCTTCAGCATCGGTATCGGCGACAACGGCAACGAGATTGGCTTCGGCCTGATCCACGACTTCATGCGGGACTTCCACCCCTACGGACGCGACTGTCCTTGCGGATGCGGCGGCGGCGTCCCGACGGTGGTGGCGACCGATGTGCTGTTCCCGGTCTCGATCTCCAACTGGGGGTGCTACGCCGTGGCGGCCACGCTGGCCTTTCTGCTGCGCGATATCGACGTGTTCCATACGCCTGAACTGGAGCGGCGCATCGTCATGAGCTGCCTGGAGGCGGGGGGATACGAGGCGCGCTATTGCACTAAGCGATTCATCGTCGACGGCGCCGAAGGCGAGACGTCGATGGCTGTCGTTCAGATCCTGCGCGACATGGTGCGTCTCAATCTGGCGCCGCCGGACCGCGGCCCCGCGCACTAAGCCCGCGGACCAAGGACGGCGGCCCCGGAGCAAAGATCCTACTTCGTCCATCGGAGGCCTAAAAAGAAAGGGAGGGGGCAGCGATGAGAAACAAGACGATAGCGATGATTATGGGCGCACTGGCCGCCGTGTTAGGGCCGCCGGGAGCGGCCTCGGCGGAGGACCTCGCGCGCACGAACCTGAAGCTTATCGGTTCGCCGGTCAACTCGCCGAACTGGGTCAACATCCTCAAGCCGTTCTGGCTGGAGCGTATCCCCGAGGCAAGCGGCGGCCAGATCACGGTCGACGGCATCAGCATGACCGATGTCGGCGTCAAGGGACCGGAGATGCTGCGCCTGGCGAAAGCCGGTGTCGCCGATCTGATCGCCGGTTCGACGACGCTGGTGTCGGGCGAACTGCCGGAGAACGACGGGATCGATATCGCCGGCCTGATCCAGAGCACCGATACCCTGCGCAAGGTGATCGACGCCTATCTGCCGACCCTGCGCAAGCTTTACGAGGAGAAGGCGGGGGTGACGCCGATCGGCTTCTGGCCGACCGGTGCGCAGGTCTTTTGGTGCGCCACCGCGATTGGGGGCCTGGACGATCTGAAAAACAAGAAAGTCCGTGTGTTCAGCGCGACCACCGCCAACTTCGTCGAATCCATCGGTGCGATCCCGGTTACGATGTCGTTCTCCGAGGTGGTGCCGGCGCTGCAGCGCAACGTCATCGACTGCGCCTTGACCGGCGCGAACTCGGGCAACATCGCCAAGTGGACCGACGTGACGACCCATGTTTATCCGCTGGTGGTGGGATGGGGCATCAACTTCGTCGTGGCCAACACCGCGTCCTGGAACAAGCTGGACCCCAAGGTGCGCGCCTTCCTGGAGGAACGGGTCAGCACAGAAATGGTTCCCGCGGGCTGGAAGATGGCCGAGGACGCGACCCAGCACGGCATCTGGTGCACCGTGGGCGACGAGCGTTGTGACGTGGACGCAACGGCGCCCAAGAAACTGGAGAAACGCGATCTGACGCTGGTCTCGGTCACGCCGGAGGACGAGCAGGCCTTGAAGAACCTGATCGCGCAGAGCCAGCTTCCCGAGTTCTCGGCCCGCTGCGGCGAGGCCTGTGTCGAGCGATGGAATGAAACCGTCGGCGCAGTGGTCAAGGTGAGCGCGCCGGCCCCATAGGGGCTCCGGGCGATTTACTGTTTGGTCCGGCGGGCGGGCGCGAAAGCGCCCGCCTGTCGGCGTCGCCGGTAACTGGGTCCATGACGAAGGATCGAGGTAAGGATGGATCGCTGGTTGGCGCGGCTGATAAGCGCTCTTGAGCGGCTATCGCGCGGCGGCGTCTACGTTGGCTGTGCCATGCTGTTGCTGGCTGCGGGTCTGGTTACCTTCGAGGTCGTGGCGCGCAAGCTGTTCCACTTCTCGCTGAGCGGTGCCGATGAGATCGCCGGCTACGCTTTTGCGATCAGTATCGCCTGGGGATACTCCTTCGCCTTGTTCCAGCGCGCCCATATTCGGGTCGACGCCCTCTATGTGCGCTTGCCGGAACGGGTACAGCGGGTGCTCGACGTCGTGGCGCTGGCCGGCTTCTCGGTCGTGATCGGGCTGGTCGGCTATCGCGCGCTGATGACGCTGATGGAGACCCTGCGTCTGGAGGCCCGGTCGAGCACGCCCTTGTCCGTCCCCTTGTGGATACCGCAGTCTCTCTGGCTGTTGGGCCTCTCGTACTTCCTGCTCTGCATCGTCGCGCTGTTGCTGCGCGCGTCCTTGGCGCTTGCCCAAGGGCGCCACGAAACCGTCAAGCAGGTTGCCGGCGCCCCCTCGGTGATCGGTACGCGGACCGAAGACGCCCCCGTGTCCCGGTCGGCCCGCTAGGAGGCGCCACGTCGTGTTCGTGACCACCGCCATCGTGCTGCTCGCGCTCATCGCCTTCGGGTTTCACATCGCCGTCGTCCTCGGGATCCTCGCCCTCTTCCTGAGTGCCTTCTATTCGCCGTTCCCCCTCGATGCGGCCTTCGGCGAGGTCGCCTGGTCGCACAGCATCGACTTCGTGCTGGTGGCGATTCCGCTGTTCATCATGATGGGCGAGATCCTGCTGCGCTCCGGCATCGCCAACAGCATGTATGCGGCGATGACGCAGTGGCTGTCGTGGCTGCCCGGCGGCCTGATGCACGCCAATATCGGCACCTCGACGCTGTTTGCGGCAACCTCCGGGTCCAGCGTGGCAACGGCTGCCACAATCGGCACCACGGCCATGCCCCAGATCGGCAAATGGGGCTACAACGAGCGCCTGTTCCTGGGCAGTCTGGCCGCCGGCGGAACCCTCGGGATTCTGATCCCACCGTCGATCAACATGATCCTCTACGGATTCCTGACCGATACCTCGGTTCCCCAGCTCTTTCTCGCCGGCATCGTTCCCGGCCTGATGCTCGCTGGCCTCTTCATGGTTACGATCCTGTTGGCCTGTATCATCCGCCCGGCCTGGAGCGGCCGTTCGGTCGCCACCTCATGGTCCGCGCGCTGGCGTTCTCTCGGCGATCTTGCGACGCCGGTACTCCTGTTTCTGATCGTCATCGGCTCGATCTACGCCGGCTGGGCGACGCCGACCGAGGCCGCGGCCATCGGCGTCATCGCCAGCCTCGGCTTCGCCGCCTGGCGCCGAAAGCTCACCTGGGCGATGCTACGCACGGTGATGGAAGGCACGATCCGCACCTCCGCCATGATGATCCTGATCACCATCCTCGCGTTCCTGCTCAACTTCGTCATCGGTGCCGTCGGGCTGGTCGGTCAGGTCAATCAGGCCGTCGCCAGTCTGGGCTGGTCGCCCATGACGACCATGATCTTCATCATCGCCATCTTTCTGCTGCTTGGCATGTTCATGGACACCCTGGCGATGATCGTCCTCACCATTCCGGTGGTCACGCCCATCGTCGTCGGGCTCGGCTTTGACCCGGTTTGGTTCGGCGTGATGATGGTGCTGATCGCGGAGACCTCGGTTCTGACCCCGCCCATCGGCATGCTGTGTTACGTGATCCAGGGGATCCGGCGGTCGGGCCGGCTGACCGACGTGTTCATCGGCGTGGCCCCCTTTGTGCTGACGCTTCTTACGATGATCGGGATACTGCTGGCCTTCCCGCAGATTGCCCTGTGGCTCCCCGAAACCTACTACTGACGCAAAGGCCTGCCGTTCGGAGGAATGGCGACTTCGGACGAGGCGGACGCACCCGGCTCCGCCGCGTCGAACAGACGGCAAAGCCGTAGTGCCATCGGCGTCAGGCGCTGCCTGCCCGGTGGAGCTGCGCGAAGCGGCCGGGGGAGAGACCGTAGCCCGCCTTGAACCAGCGACTGAAATGCGCCTGGTCCGCAAAGCCCGCCTCGGCTGCTGCCGCGGCAAGGGAGGTACCCTCCTGAATGCGGTCGCGTGCGTGGGTCAGACGGCGCATCACCTGGTAGCGGTGCGGAGTGACCCCGAAGCGGGCCCGGAACTGGCGGGCCAGGGCAAAGCGGCTGAGGCCGCTGACCGCTTCCAACTCCGCGGA
Organism: Pelagibius sp.; assembly: GCF_028289705.1. Classification (GTDB taxonomy): domain Bacteria; phylum Pseudomonadota; class Alphaproteobacteria; order Kiloniellales; family Kiloniellaceae; genus Pelagibius. Next base: position 88,765 of record NZ_JANQOI010000056.1, on the reverse strand, counting down.
GCGGATGGACCGAGCGAAGTCTGCGTCGATCAGGTCGCGCACGCGGGCGACAGCGGGAACATCGAGGGTCGGGGCGGGCAGGGGGCCGGCGGTGCCGGCATCGAGGTCCAGCAGACCCTCGGCGATGTTCAGCACCAGGCTGTCGAGAGCCAGGGGCGCCGGCTCTGCGGCGAAGGCATAGGCCAGGCTTGCGGCCAGACGCGGCGAATGGCTGACCGCCGCTGCGGCGAAGGGCAGGGGGCCCGGCCGCCCGGTCAGCTCCACCGCGGCCTCCGCCACCAGGGCGGGTTCCACATAGGCGCCCTGGTAGGCGTAGCCGGCCTCGGTGCCGGCATGTCCGTCGTGCAGTTCGTCGGGATGCAGCACCACGATCTCACCGTGGAGGCTCCATTCCTGCACGCCGCGGTAGGTGAAGCCCTGCACGCCGGCGTCGGTGCGGCAGATCATGTAGCGGTCGTGGCGGTGGGGTGCGTAGCGTTGCCGGGAAAAGCGCGCCTCCACCAGCTCGATCCCTTCGCCTCTTGCCGCCACGCGCAGGAACTCCCCGCTTGAGCGGGCGCACGGACGTTCAAGACCCTGGCCGGCGGATCTGCTGGACTGGGAAGTCATGGCGGCAGTCTACATCGCCGCAGCCGCTTTTCGGGAGCCCGGAACCACGCCCCATGCCCGCCGACCAGATCGTCGCCTTTTTCGTCTTCTCCCTGGTGGCTGCGGGAACCCCGGGGCCGAGCAATGTGCTGCTGACCACCGCGGGGGCCAACCTCGGCGTTTTCCGCGGCCTGCCGACGGTCTTGGGCGTGTCGCTGGGCATGGGCGTGATGCTGTTCCTGGTGGCCTTCGGTCTGGGCGGCCTGCTGCTCGACAGTCCCGCGGCCCTGGAGGGGCTCAGGTGGGGCGGCGGCGCCTTCCTCTTGTGGATGGCCTATAAGATCGCCAGTGCCGAGGGTGGGCCCGGCACCAAGGCCCATTGGGCCCTGGGATTCCTGCCGGCCGCCGCCTTCCAGTGGGTCAATCCCAAGTCGTGGCTGGTTTCCGCCAGCGCCGCGGCCACCTATCTGGACCCCACGGCCGAGGGCGCTTCCGGCGCGGCCCTGGCGCTGGCCGGCGTGTTCGTCGCCGCCGCCCTGCCGAGCTGTTTCGCCTGGCTCAGCTTCGGCGCGGCCATTCAGCGCTTCCTGCACAACGAGCGGCGCCTGCGGCGCTTCAATCTCGTGATGGGTGCTTTGCTGGCCGCATCGGTTCTCTGGATCCTGTTCTAAGGACACTCGCCCCGGCCCGAATCAAAGAGGGCCGCATCGCTGCGGCCCAACCCGAATCAGAAGGGGCCGCATCGCTGCGGCCCCCCATGAGCTGGTGAGTCTTACGGCCCCGAAACGGGGTCCCGCTCCGAAGGTGCTACGCGCCGGATGAAGGCTGCTCCATCAAACCCGTTACGCATCCAAGGCCTTCAGACTTCACCGAAATCTCATGAGACATTGGATCACCTCCTTTCAGCTGTTGAAACCGAGGGCTCTATATCGCCTGGATTCGCAAAATCCGGCAAGGAATTTTGCAGGCCCCCTTGACCATATCTGCATTAATCAAAATAACTATGCTACTGTGACGAGCAGTGGGGTTGGGTTTGTCAGTCTCAGGAGTGATCCATGCAAAGCCGAACCGGTTCAAATCCGAAGCTGTTTGTGCGCTTGCCAGCCTTGGCCTTCGGGCTCGTCGTGCTGGCGGGTTGTGCCTCCACCGATGTTGCCGAGCGGACAACCTATGAAGGTGAACTCACCAAGCCGACGCGGGTGGTGATTTACGATTTCTCGGCGACGCCACAGGATGTGCCGGCCGATTCCGCCTTGGCGGGCATCTATAGCAAGCGGGAGCTGCCGCAGACCCTGGAAGAACAGGCGCTTGGCCGCAAGCTTGGTGCCCGGTCGTCCGAGCTGTTGGTCGAACGCTTGAATGAGATGGGTATCGCCGCCGTGCGCGCGGTCGACGGCACGACGCCGAAAGTCGGCGAGGGTGTGATCAGGGGCGCTTTTGTTTCCGTCGATGAGGGCAGCCAGTGGCAGCGGCTGCTCATCGGCTTCGGGGCCGGTGCCAACGAACTGGTCACCGTCGTCGAAGGCTACAAGATGCGCGATGAGGGTCTCGTTCCACTCGGCTCCGCGAAGATCAAGGCTGAAGGTGGGGCGATGCCCGGTGTGCTGGCTCCGGTCGGGGTCGGCGCGGCGACCGGAAACCTAGCGCGCTCCGCCATCATTTCCGGCGGCGCGACGGCTGTTAAGGAACTCGGGCCCGAGACGATCGAGGCCGCCGCCGACCGCACCGCCGAGCAGGTGGCCGACATCGTCCGCGAAGGCTACGTGAAGCGCGGCTGGCTGGAGAAGTAACGGTTGAGCTGAAGGCCGTCTCAGAAGGACAGCCTGGCCCACAGCTCGTCGAAAGGAACGCAGATGGCCTTGCGGAAGGGCGCGCGCGCCCGCAGACGGTCGTACCAGGCCGCCACCTCAGGGGTCTCCGGGCGCGCAATGGGCATCTCGAACCAGCGGTAGAGCGTCGTCCCGGCGGCGATGTCCGCCAGGGAAAGCGCCTCGCCCGCCACGAAGGGGCGCCCCGCCAGTTGGCGGTCGAGGACGGTGAAGCGCTCGGCGCAGCGGGCGCGCAGAGCCTCGATGGCCTCGGCATCCTGCTGCGCTTCGGGGGTACGCACCCGCATCCAGAACAGCTTGATCCAGTCGGGGTAAAGGGCGGTGCTGGCCCAGGCCTGCCATTGGTCGACCCGGGCGCGTTCCGTTGGGTCCGCCGGCCAGAGGGCCCCGCTGCCGTAGCGGGCCGCCAGATAGCGGATGATGGCATCGCTTTCCCAGATCACCTGGTCGCCGTCGCGCAGGGTCGGCACCTTGCCGTGGGGGTTCATGGCCCGGTAGGCAGGGTCGTCCAGGCCGCCGAAATCGCCGCCGGCATCGATGCGCCGATAGGGCAGTCCCAGTTCCTCGAGAACCCAGACCGCCTTCTGCACATTGCAGGAGGAGAGGCGCCCCCAGAGGGTGATCTCGGCCATGGTGCCGACCTGACCGCCGGACGGGCCGGCTAGTTGCCCCGCCGGGCGGCGAAGCGCACGGCCTCCTCGGCGGAGCGCAGCAGGGCGCGGGCCTTATTGAGGCTTTCCTGGTACTCCGCTTCCGGCTGGCTGTCGGCGACCACGCCGCCGCCGGCCTGGATATGCATGACCCCGTCCTTCACCAAGGCGGTCCTGAGGGCGATGCAGGTGTCCATGGAGCCGCCGGCGCCGTAGTAGCCCACGCAGCCGCCGTAGACGCCGCGGCGTTCCGGCTCCAACTCGTCGATGATCTCCATGGCCCTGACCTTCGGCGCGCCGGAGACGGTGCCGGCGGGAAAGCCGGCAACCAGAGCATCCATGGCGTCGTGGCCGTTGGCGATGGTGCCCTCGACATTGGAGACGATGTGCATCACGTGGCTGTAGTGCTCGATGGTCATCTGCTCGGTAACGGTGACGCTGCCGACCTCCGCCACCCGGCCGACATCGTTGCGGCCCAGGTCCAGGAGCATCAGGTGCTCCGCCAGCTCCTTGGGGTCGGCCAGAAGGTCCTCGGCCAGATCCCGGTCCTCCGCCGGGGTGGCGCCGCGCGGCCGGGTGCCGGCGATGGGCCGGATGGTCACGGTCTCGTCGCGCAGGCGCACCAGGATCTCCGGGCTGGAGCCGACGATGGCGAAGCCGCCGAAATCGATGAACACCAGAAAGGGCGAGGGGTTGAGCCGCCTCAGAGCGCGGTAGAGCGCAAAGGCCGGCAGCTTGAAGGGCAGGGAAAGGCGCTGCGAGAGCACCACCTGGAAGATGTCGCCGGCCAGGATGTAGTCCTTGGCCCGGTCGACCATGGCGTGGAAACCGGCGCGGGTCATGTTGGACTGCGGCTCCGGCAGCGCTTCCAGGTCGGCCGCCACGTCGCGGTGCTGGGGCAGGGCGCGCTCGAAATCCTGCGCCACGTCGGAGAGGCGCTCGCAGGCCTGGGCATAGGCGGCCCGCGCCGACACGTCGTCGCGCGGCCAGACCGGTGTAAAGAGGGTCACCAGGTCTTCGACCCGGTCGAAAACCGCGATGATCGTCGGGCGGATGAACATGCCGTCCGGCACGTCCAGGGCCGCCGGGTTATCGTCGGGCAGGTCCTCCATCAGGCGCACGGTGTCGTAGCCCATGTAGCCGAACAGGCCGGAGGCCATGGGCGGCAGGCCCTCGGGCAGCTCGAAGCGGCATTCGTCGATGAGGCGGCGCAGGCTTTCCAGCACCGGTTCGTCGACGGGTTTGAAGCCCTCAGGGTCGTAGCGCGCCTGGCGGTTCAGTTCCGCCTTGTCGCCCCGGCAGCGCCAGATCAGGTCGGGGCGCATGCCCAGGAAGGAGTAGCGGCCGATGATCGAGCCACCCTCCACCGATTCGAAGAGAAAGGAATTGGCCTTGCCGTCGGCCAGTTTCAGGAAGGCCGAGACCGGGGTCTCCAGATCCGCGATCAGGGCGGTATGGACCACCTGCGCCCGCCCGGCCGCATAGCCGGCCTCGAAGGCGGCGAAATCCGGTGTGGTCTGCATGGCTCCGCCCCAGCCGCCGGCCTAGTATCCGCTGCCCAAAAGCGTTTGGTCGATCAGCGGCTGGTTTATGGTGACGTCGAACTCGGCCTGCAGGGACGCCAGGAACTGCTGGAAGATGTCGTTCCTCATGGCACCGGCCAGTTCGTCGGAGATGGCGTCCAGGCGGTCCCCGGCCGCCGAGCTGTCGGCGCCCTGGATGTCAATGAGCCGTGCCACGATCTGGCTATCAGGGGTCGAGACCAAGACCGTTTCGCCTTTGGCGATATCGAAGAGCCGCTGTGACAGCAGGGCGGAGGGCGTCCGCTCCGGGTTGCCGTCGAAGCGGGTGACGGGCTCGGTCTGCTCCGCGCTCAGGCCCTCGGCCTCCGCCAGGGCGGCCAGAGTGGTGCCGCCGTCCAGCTTTTCCATCAGAGCCTCGGCCCGCTCCTGGGCCAGGCGCCGGCGCTCGCCCGCACGCCACAGCTCCACGACGTCATCGCGCACCTCCTCCAGCGGCCGGGGTGCGGCCGGGGTCTCACCGTCGACGCGTAGGATGAAGTAATCGCCGTCGAGGGTCTCCGTCAGCAGGCTGGTGCCGCCGACGGCGGTCTCGTTCAGCACCTCCAGGAACTCGCTGCCCGCCGGCAATCCCTCGACAGCCGTTCCCGCCGGATCGAGCCCCCGGTCGTCGATCGCCGCGATCTGCCGTGAGTTGAAACCCAGCCCCCTGGCGGCCTCTTCGATGGCCAGCCCGCCGGCAATGGCCTCGTCGAAGCGGTTGGCCTGATCGATCACGATATCGATGGCCTGGGCCTGGGCAATCTCCTCACCCAGTTGCGCGCGGACGGTCTCGAGGTCGGCCTGCTCGGCCTCCTCGATGGCCGTCACGACGACCACGTGCCAGCCCACCGGGCTCTGCAGGGGCCCGCTGGCCTTGCCGAGCTCGAGCTCGAAGACGGGCCCGGCCATTTCCGGAAAGAGCTCGGCTTCTTCCAGGATGCCCAGGGAGACCGGTCCGCGCCCGGTCGCTTCCCGGGTCGCCGCCTCGAAGTCGGCGCCGTCGGCGATCTTGTCGGCCAGTGCCTGGGCCGCAGCCTGGTCCGGCAGGACGGCCTGGGTGACGGCACGGCGTTCGGGTTTGGACAGCTCGGCCCGGCGTGCCTCGAACTCCGCCGCAAGGGCCTCTTCGGAGACTGCGATATCGGCCGCAGCGTCAGCGATGCTCAGGTGGACCAGCGCGATGTCCTTGAAGGCCGGGGTCATGAAGTTGCCGGTGGCGGCCTCGAAGGTCTCGCGGACCGCGGCCTCGTCGGGCTCGCCCAGCGCGCCGACACTGTCGTTGGATACGGTCAGATAGTCGGCCACCCGGCGTTCTTCCCGGTAGGCGAAGAGCTGCCGGGCCAGGCTGCGCGGCGCCACCGCGCCCTCGGTGACGGCTGCGGTCACCTGCCGGCGCTGGGTATCGGTGCTGAGGATCGCCAGATAGCCTTCTTCACTCATGCCGCTGAACTGCAGGGCCTGGGCGAAACGGTTCCGGTCGAAACGGCCGGTCGCGTCGAGAAAGGCCGGGTTCTCGAAAATCTGCGCGCGCATCTGCTCTTCGGTGATCAGCAGGCCGAGGCGCGCCGACATCTCATCCAGGATTGCCTGGCTGATCAGCCGGTTGATCACCTGCTGGGGAATGCCCAGGGCGCGGATCTGATCGATCGTCAGGCGCACACCGAACTGCCGGCTCATGTTTGAGATTTCCTGCGACAGCTCCCGAGAGAAGCTGCGCTGGTCGATCACCGTATCGCCGACCTTGGCCACCTGCTGTGCGTGGCCGCCCGTGCGAAACATGTCGCCGATGCCCCAGACCGCGAAACTGAGGATCAAGAGTCCGAAGAGAATGAAGGTCGCGATCTTGACGAAAAGGTTACGGCTTTTCATTGCTGGTTACTGACTCTCGTAAGGGCTGGATGGGCCGGCTGCCTGCTCGCTCTTCTGCCAAGCCAAGGCGCGGCGGCGGCAGTTTAAGAAGGCCTCTCCAGCCGGGCAACACGCAAATACCCGGTCACAGCCTTGATTTTCCGCAGGATCTTGCGGAAATTGACCGGGTTCGCGCGCCGTGCCGGCTGGCCGGCGCGTCTCAAGGGAAGGAAATGGATCTGCAATGAAGCCGCTGATCGCCGGCAACTGGAAGATGAACGGCCTGTCGGACGACGCCAAGAGCCTGGCGGAAGACCTCAAGGCCCGCAGCGCTGCTGACCTGCCGGCCTGCGAACTGTTGGTCTGCCCGCCGTATCTCCATATCGCCCAGGTCGCCGGAATCCTGCAGGGCACCGAGGTTCGTGTCGGCGGCCAGGATTGCCACACGGCCGGCAGTGGCGCCCACACCGGCGACGTCTCCGGCGACATGCTGCGGGACCTGGGATGCGGCTATGTCATTCTCGGCCACTCCGAGCGGCGGGCCGACCATGGCGAAAACGACGCGCTGGTCCGCGCCAAGGCGGAGGCGGCCCAGGCCGCCGGCCTGGTGCCCATTGTCTGCGTCGGGGAAACGGCGGACCAGCGGGCTTCCGGCGAGGCCCTGGCGGTGATCGCCCGGCAACTCAAGGGATCGGTGCCGGTCGGTATGGACGCGGAGCGCCTGGTGATTGCCTATGAGCCGGTCTGGGCCATCGGCACCGGCCAGACGGCCACGCCGGACGATGTGGTCGAGGTCCACAGGGAGATCCGCAAGCTGCTGGTCGGGCTGGTGGGCGAGGGCTCGGACCGGGTCCGCATCCTCTATGGCGGTTCGGTCAAGCCGGCCAATGCCGCCGAGCTGCTGGCGCAAGCCAACGTCGACGGCGCCCTGGTCGGCGGCGCCAGCCTCAAGGCGGAGGATTTCTGGGCCATCGCGGCGAGTTGCCCCTAGGGAGTCGCGCCCAGGCGGCGGGCGCAGACGGCGCTGTTGCCCTGTGGTTTTTGCTGGTCTTTCCCCCTCTGAGTGATTACATAGCGCGCGTGTGCAGCGGGGCTCCGCCGGCTGAGGCCCGCAGAACAGCCCCGCAAGCCACAGATCGGAACCCGGACCTTGCACCCCGCTGCCGCCGCACGGTAGCCCGCACAGCAAGGACCGAGACCACCCAGTCGAGCGAACGCAGAGCATGCAGAACGTATTACTGGTCATCCACATCCTTCTCGCCCTGGCCCTGATCGGGGTGGTGCTGCTGCAGCGGAGCGAGGGCGGCGGCCTGGGCATCGGCGGTAGTGCCGGCGGTGGCGGCGGCGGTGGTATGGCCGGCTTTCTGACCGGCCGCGGCACGGCCAACCTGCTGACCCGCACCACGGCGATCCTCGCCGCCTGTTTCATGGCCACGAGTATCGTGCTGACCATCATTGCCGGTGGCGGCAGCGAGCCCCGCTCGATCCTCGATTCCGGCACCGAGGCGCCGGCCCACAGCGCGCCGATGGGGACGACCGAGCCCGCCGTTCCATTGGAGCCGACGGTTCCCGCCCAATAGCCTCTCCGCGTTCCGCCCCGGCAGGTTCCCGCCGGGAACCTTGTCTTTGAACGCCAGGGCGGCTCCCGCGCGACTCCATCTGTGCCTGCATTGCCCTTGGGCTTCAGGCCGCCGGCGTTGGCTCAATTCGCTCTCTGACCGGCCGCATTGCATGGTGGGCGAGGGGGAGAATTCGGGGGTTTGCCGAGGCGCAGCGGCAAACTGAGAACGCCGGCCTTCGAATGCTTGCGTCGCCAGCTTCGATCGTTCAATAGTGTTGGCCCATGGCGCGGTTCATATTCATCACCGGCGGCGTGGTTTCCTCCCTCGGAAAGGGTCTTTGCGCAGCGGCTCTCGGCGCGCTTTTGCAGGCGCGCGGCTTCAAGGTGCGGCTGCGGAAGCTCGACCCCTATCTGAACGTGGACCCGGGAACCATGTCGCCCTATCAGCACGGCGAGGTCTACGTCACCGACGACGGGGCCGAGACCGATCTCGACCTCGGGCACTACGAGCGCTTCACCGGCGTGCCGGCGCGCAAGAGCGACAACGTGACCACGGGGCAGATCTATTCCGACGTCCTGGCGCGGGAGCGGCGCGGCGACTACCTGGGCGCGACGGTGCAGGTCATTCCCCATGTGACCGATGCCATCAAGGCCTTCGTGCTCGGCGATCTGACCGACGAGGACTTCGTCATCTGCGAGATCGGCGGGACCGTGGGCGATATCGAGGGCCTGCCGTTCCTGGAGGCGATCCGCCAGTTGGGCAACGAACTGGGCCGGGAGCAAAGCCTCTTCGTCCACTGTACGCTGATCCCGTTCATTGCCGCGGCGGGCGAGCTGAAGACCAAGCCGACCCAGCACTCGGTCAAGGAACTGCAGTCCGTCGGCATCAAGCCGGACATCCTGGTCTGCCGCAGCGAGCGGGAAATCCCGCGGGACGAGCGTCGCAAGATCGCGCTGTTCTGTAACGTGCGCGAGGAGGCGGTGGTGCCCGCCCTGGACGTGCGGTCGATCTATTCGGTGCCGCGCGCCTACCACGAGGAGGGGCTGGACGACGAGGTCTGCCGGCACTTCGGCCTCTCGATATCGCCGCCGCGGCTCGACGAGTGGGACCGGGTCATGCAGCGCGTCGACGAGCCCGACGGCGAGGTCACCATCGGCGTGGTCGGCAAGTACGTCAGCCTTTTGGACGCCTACAAATCGTTGGCCGAATCCCTGACCCACGGCGGCATCGCCAACAACGTGAAGGTCAAGGTCTCCTGGCTGGACTCGGAGATCTTCGAGAAGGACGGCACGATCCAGCAGCTTGAAGGGGTGCACGGCATCCTGGTGCCCGGCGGCTTCGGCGAGCGCGGCTCCGAGGGCAAGGTCGCCGCCGTGCGCTTCGCCCGGGAGCATCAGGTGCCCTATTTCGGGATCTGTTTCGGCATGCAGATGGCGGTGATCGAGGCGGCGCGCAATCTCGCCGACCTGCCCCAGGCCGGCTCCACCGAGTTCGGCACCCCCGGCGACCCGGTGGTCGGGCTGATGACCGAGTGGCTGCACGGCAACAACGTCGAGCGCCGCAACACCGAAAGCGACCTCGGCGGCACCATGCGCCTCGGCGCCTATCCCTGCCTGCTGAAGGAGGGCAGCCGGGTGCACGAGGCCTACGGCGCCAAGGAGATCAGCGAGCGGCACCGCCACCGCTATGAGGTGAATATCAACTACCGGGAGGTGGTGGAGGATGCCGGTCTGGTGTTCTCAGGCCTGTCGCCGGACGGAGAGCTGCCGGAGATCGTCGAACTGCCCAGCCATCCCTGGTTCGTCGGGGTGCAGTTCCATCCGGAGCTGAAGTCGAAGCCCTTCGACCCGCACCCGCTGTTCACCTCTTTCGTCGCCGCCGCTGTCGAGCAGTCTCGCCTGGTTTAAGCCGCGTTGCGGCCGTGCAGCGTGGCGTGCAGCGCCTGGAGCCGGCCCAGCACGTCCCGGGCGGCGGCCAGTGGCAGGCAGCTCGGGCCATCGCACTTCGCCTGCTCCGGGTCGGGATGGAATTCGAGGAACACGCCATCGGCGCCGGCCGCCACTGCCGCCGCCGCGATCACAGCCACCCCCTCGCGCCGGCCGCCGGTCGACACCCCGTCGCCGTCGGCCTTGGCGCCGGGAAGCTGGACCGCATGGGTGGCGTCGATGGTCACCGGGACGCCGAGGCGCTTCAGCTCCGGGATGCTCAGCATGTCGACCACCAGGTTGTTGTAGCCGAACGAGGTGCCGCGTTCGCAGAAGATGGTGAGGTCCTTGCCGGCCGCCTCCTCGATCTTGCGGAGGATGCTGTGGCAGTCCCAGGGGGCCAGGAACTGGGCCTTCTTGACGTGGAGCAGGCCACCCTGCTCGGCGGTCGCCTTGGCGGCAGCCACCACGAGGTCGGTCTGGCGGCAGAGGAACGCGGGGATCTGCACCAGATCCGCCACTGCGGCCACCGGCCCGGCCTGGTCGATCTCGTGCAGGTCGGTGGCGATGGGCAGGCCTTCGCGCTCCTTGACCGCCGCCAGGATCTTCAACCCTTCTTCGAGGCCGGGGCCGCGGAAGCTCTTGAAGGAGGAGCGATTGGCCTTGTCGAAGCTGGCCTTGAAGACCATCGGCAGGTCCAGTTCGGCGGCCACCTGCTTCAGCTCCTGCGCGGTCTCCAGGGCCAGGCCCAGATCCTCCAGGACATTGAGGCCCAGGATGCAGAACAGCGGCTGGCCGTCACCGATCGAGAGATCCCATTTGCGAAGTCTGAGCTGCATGCCGCTCGCCCCTGTCCTGATTGCCGATGGAAAAGCGGGCGCCTGCGCGCCGGCCCTTCGGCCAGTTCATAGCCGCCGCCCCGCATTGCTGCAAGCCGCCCTGCCGCGGCACCCAGATCCGCCAAAGCGGCCGTCAGTCCCCGACGAACAGATCCCCGGTCGACATTTCGCCCGGGCTCGCCTATAGCCTAGTCCGCGCGCCCCTCCTCACGAGGGCCGTCGATCACAGCTTCGTTCAACGAGCAGCACCTCAGCCGCAAGGACGGACCGGCCGGGTTCGGGCCGGCCCCCGCGGCTCCAGGGTGAGCGACCGAAAACCGGCGAGAGGGCCATGACTGCAATCATCGATATCCATGCGCGGGAGATCTTGGACTCGCGCGGCAATCCGACCGTCGAGGTCGATGTAACGCTCGAAAGCGGGGCCTTCGGCCGCGCCGCCGTGCCCTCCGGCGCCTCCACCGGGGCCCATGAAGCCGTCGAGCTGCGCGACGGCGAGGGCGGACGCTACGGCGGCAAGGGCGTGCTGGCGGCGATCGAGGCGGTCAACCATGAGCTCTTCGACGTGCTCTCCGGGCTGGATGCCGACGACCAGGTGCACATCGACCAGATGATGATCGATCTGGACGACACCGAGAACAAGGGCCGCCTGGGCGCCAACGCTATCCTCGGCGTTTCCCTGGCCGTCGCCAAGGCGGCGGCGGAAGAGGCCGGCCTGCCGCTCTACCGCTACGTCGGCGGCAGCTACGCGCGCACCCTGCCGGTCCCCATGATGAACATCATCAACGGCGGCGCTCACGCCGACAATCCCATCGACATCCAGGAATTCATGATCATGCCGGTGGGCGCCGAGAGCCTGGCCGAAGCGGTGCGTATGGGCTCCGAGATCTTCCACGCCCTGCGCAAGGGGCTGAAGGATGCCGGCCACAACACCAACGTCGGCGACGAGGGCGGCTTCGCCCCGAATCTGGCCTCCACCGACGAGGCACTCGGCTTCGTCGCGCGGGCCACCGAGGCGGCGGGCTACCAGTTGGGCGACGACGTGATGCTGGCGCTGGACTGCGCCTCCACCGAGTACTTCAAGGCCGGCAAGTACGAACTGGAAGGCGAGGGCAAGAGCCTGGAGCCCGGCGCCATGGTCGACTATCTGAAGGCGCTCTGCGACCGCTATCCGATCCTCTCCATCGAAGACGGCATGAGCGAGGACGACTGGGAGGGCTGGAAGCTGCTGAGCGATGCCCTTGGCGAGCGGGTTCAATTGGTGGGCGACGACCTCTTCGTCACCAATCCGCGGCGCCTGCGCGACGGCATCGCCCGGGGTGTGGCTAATTCCATCCTGGTGAAGGTCAACCAGATCGGCACGCTCTCGGAAACCCTCGAAGCGGTCGAGACCGCCCACAAGGCGGGCTACACGGCGGTGATGTCGCACCGCTCCGGCGAGACCGAGGACGCCACCATCGCCGACCTGGCGGTGGCCACCAACTGCGGCCAGATCAAGACCGGATCGCTCTCCCGCTCCGACCGCCTGGCCAAGTACAACCAGCTCATCCGCATCGAGGAGGAACTGGGCACCGCCGCCGTCTATGCCGGCCGCTCGGTGCTGCGCGGCTAGCCGGGCGAGGGGAGGACGACGATGGCCTTTCTGCCCTCTCTGGAGCGCAATCCGGTTCTGCTGAACGTCTTCAAGGCCTTTCCGGCCACCGTCGAGCCCCTGCTGGACTACCACGAGGCGCTGATGCGCGGCGCCTCGCCCCTCTCTCCGGCGGAGCGGGAGCTAATCGCGGCCGTCGTTTCGACCCTTAACGGCTGCCGCTACTGCGCGGGGGTCCACACCGCGACGGCGGAATACCTGGGTGTGGCGCCGGGCAGCGTCGCGCGGCTCGCGGAGCAAGGCGAGGCGGCCGGGACTGAGCCGAAGCTGCAGCCGCTGATCTCTTACGTCCGCAAGCTGACCCAGGCGCCCACCAGCCTCAGCCGCGCCGACGCCGATGCGGTGTTCGCCACCGGCTGGGAGGAACAGGCCCTCCACGATGCCGTCGCCGTCTGCTGCCTGTTCAACTTCATGAACCGCTACGTCGAGGGACTGGGCATCGAAGCGGATACCGATTACTTCACCCTCGCCGGCGAACGCCTGGGCCGCGGCGGTTATGCGGGCCTGAAGGATCTGCTGGGCCTCGCCCGGGGTGGGTGAGGTCAGGGGCGGATGAGTCCAAAAGGAGTCCAAAGCGCGAACGCCGGGCGCGGTTTGACCCCTCGCTGAATCTATTTGGAATCCTTGACTCTTTTTCCCTTGACCGGGCGAATCGCCTTGTGATTCGGTGCCCGCATGCGGCTTTTCAGAGAGATCAGGAACCGCGCGCGTCAGGCGGCACCCCAGGTGCTTGCCGCCTGCATGGTCGCCTACTTCGCCTACCACGCCATGAACGGGGACCGTGGCTTCTATGCCTGGCTGGTCCTCAAGCAGGAGCGGGCCCAGGCGCTGGCGACGGCGGAGCGGCTGGGCGAACAGCGCGACCGGCTGGAAACCAGGGTCGCCCACCTGCGCGGCGATGCTCTGGACCCCGACCTCCTGGAGGAGCGCGCGCAGGCGATCCTGAACTACGGGGCAGAGACCGATCACATGATCCTTCTGCCCCCGGAACTGCGGCGCCCGCGGGAACCGTGATAGCGACTAAGAAACCTCGGCGTTCGTCGATTTAACTTATTTGTTATTAATTCACAAATTTGCAATACGATTCAAAGCATTAACCAAGATTGCATCGCATTCTCGGCTGCGGTAAGCTGCGCGCCTTCGGGCTGAACTCAGTCGCCTCGAACCCTTCGCGCAGAGCAGGGAGTCCCCTATGGCAAGCACCAAATCGACGGCCGCGCGGGCGGGCGGGAAACGCAAGGCCGCCGCGGCGCCGATCAAGGCCTCCGTCGAGGAACTCCAGCAATACTATCGCGACATGCTGCTGATCCGCCGCTTCGAAGAGAAGGCGGGCCAGATGTACGGCATGGGCCTGATCGGCGGCTTCTGCCATCTCTACATCGGCCAGGAGGCCGTGGTGGTGGGGGTGCAGGCGGCCATGGGCCCGCTGGACACGGTGCTGACCTCCTACCGCGACCACGCCCACATGCTGGCCTGCGGCATGGACCCCGGGGGCGTGATGGCGGAGCTGACCGGCCGCAGCGGCGGCTACTCCAAGGGCAAGGGCGGCTCCATGCACATGTTCAGCCATGAAGAGCGCTTCTACGGCGGCCACGGCATCGTCGGCGCCCAGGTGCCCATCGGCACCGGCCTGGCCTTCGCCCACCGCTATCTGGAGGAGGACGCGGTCTCCCTGACCTATCTCGGCGACGGCGCCCTCAACCAGGGCCAGGTCTATGAGTCCTTCAACATGGCCGCGCTCTGGTCGCTGCCGGTGGTCTACGTGATCGAGAACAACAAGTACGGCATGGGCACCTCCATCGAGCGCTCCTCGGCCAAGAGCACCGAGCTCTACAACCGCGGCCAGGCCTATGGCATTCCCGGCATGCAGGTGGACGGCATGGACGTGCTGGCGGTGCGCGAGGCGGCGGAGAAGGCGCTGGCCCACGCGCGCGCCGGCAAGGGCCCTTACATCATGGAAATGCTGACCTACCGCTACCGCGGCCACTCCATGTCGGACCCGGCCAAGTACCGCTCCAAGGAAGAGGTGCAGAAAGTCCGCCAGGAGCGCGATCCCATCGAGCGGCTGCGCGGCATCATGACCGAACGCGGGGTCATGGACGAAGATCACCTGAAGGCGCTGGACAAGGAGGTGAAGGCCATCGTCTCCGAGGCGGCGGACTTCGCCCAGACCAGTCCGGAGCCGGATCCGTCCGAGCTTCTCACCGACGTCTACGTCGACGCTTGACAGCCGGTGGGGGTGCCGCGGCGGCAGAACGGCCGCCGGCGGGCCCCGCCGTGCCCAACTCCCGGAGGGGATATGCCAATCGAAGTGTTGATGCCGGCGCTGTCGCCAACCATGACCGAAGGCAAGCTGGCCAAATGGCTGAAGCAGGAGGGGGATGACGTCTCCTCCGGCGACGTGCTGGCCGAGATCGAAACCGACAAGGCGACCATGGAGGTCGAGGCGGTCGACGAAGGTATTCTCGGCAAGATCATGGTGGCCGAGGGCACCGAGGAGGTGCCGGTCAACCAGGTGATCGCCGTCCTGCTGGAAGACGGCGAGGACGCTTCCGCCATCAGCACCGCGCCGGCCGCACCGCCTGCGGCTCCGCAGCCGGCCCCGGCGGCAGAAGCTCCGGCTTCGGCCCCCGCGGCGCCGGCCGCCGCACCGATGGCGGCTCCGGTGGCGGCCGAGCCGGAGTGGACCGGCGCCACGGTCACCCAGACCGTGCGCGAGGCGCTGCGCGATGCCATGGCCGAGGAGATGCGTGCCGAGCCCCGGGTCTTCCTGATGGGCGAGGAGGTCGCCGAATACCAGGGCGCCTACAAGGTCAGCCAGGGCCTGTTGGACGAGTTCGGCGCCAAGCGGGTGGTCGATACGCCGATCACCGAGCACGGCTTCGCCGGTCTCGGCGTCGGCGCGGCGATGTACGGCCTCCGCCCCATCGTCGAGTTCATGACCTTCAACTTCGCCATGCAGGCGGTCGATCAGATCATCAACTCCGCCGCCAAGACCCACTACATGTCCGGTGGACAGATCACCTCGCCCATCGTCTTCCGCGGGCCCAACGGGGCGGCGGCGCGGGTCGCGGCCCAGCACTCCCAGTGTTACGCCTCCTGGTATGCCCATATCCCGGGCCTGAAGGTGGTCTCGCCCTACTCGGCGGCCGATGCCAAGGGACTGCTGAAATCGGCGATCCGCGACGACAACCCGGTGATCTTCCTGGAGAACGAGATCCTCTACGGCCAGAGCTTCGAGGTGCCGGACAGCCCCGACTGGACCGTGCCCATCGGCAAGGCGAAGGTCGTGCGCCCCGGCAAGGACGTCACCATCACCGCCTTTTCCATCATGGTGGGCAAGGCCCTGGAAGCCGCCGAGGGCCTGGCGGCGGAGGGCATCGACGCCGAGGTCATCGACCTGCGCAGCCTCCGGCCCCTGGACACCGAGACCATCGTCGCCTCGGTGCAGAAGACCAACCGGCTGGTGAACTGTGAGGAAGGCTGGGGCTATTCCGGCATCGGCTCGGAGGTCGCCGCGGTGATCATGGAACAGGCTTTCGACTGGCTCGACGCGCCGGTGAAGCGCATCTGCGGCGTCGACGTGCCGATGCCCTATGCCGCCAACCTGGAAGCCCTGGCGTTGCCGCAGGCAAGCGATATCGCCGCCGGTGCCAAAGACGTCTGCTACCGCAGTTAGGCCGGCGGAAGAGGGGACCTGAGATCATGCCGATCAACATTCTGATGCCGGCGCTCTCGCCGACCATGACCGAAGGCACGCTGGCCAAGTGGCTGGTGAAGGAGGGCGACGAGATCGCCTCCGGCGACGTGATTGCCGAGATCGAGACCGACAAGGCGACCATGGAGGTCGAGGCCGTCGACGAGGGCACCCTCGGTAAGATCTTCGTGCCCGAAGGCACCGAGGCGGTGCCGGTGAACCAGGTCATCGCCGTGGTCCTGGAAGACGGCGAGGACGCCTCGGCCATCAGCGAAGCCCCGGCTGCGCCGACCGCGGCCCCCGCACCCGCGGAAGCGCCCGGATCTGAAGAGACGGGACGCGGTGCGAACCGCATCAGTTCCGCCAACGGCGAACTCCAGGAGGGGGCCAATCGAATCAGCAGTTCGATGGCGGCGCCCGCCGGGGCCCGTGTCTTTGCCAGCCCGCTGGCGCGCCGCATCGCCAAGGACAAGGGAATAGACCTCGGCAGCCTCAAGGGCAGCGGCCCCCATGGCCGCATCGTCAAGGCCGACGTCGAGGCGGCGCCCGCCGGCGCCCCTGCTGTTGCAGCACCGGCAGCGGCCCCAGTTGCCGCAGCCGCGCCTGCCGCGGCCCCGGCGCCCAGCGGTCCGGGCGCCAAGCAGATGGCCGACCTGCTGGGCATGGCTTACACGCAGGAGCCGCTCAGCGGCATGCGCAAGACCATCGCCAAGCGCCTCACCGAGTCCAAGCAGCAGGTCCCGCACTTCTATCTAACCGTCGACTGCGAAGTCGCCGAGCTGCTGAAGGTGCGTAAGGAGCTGAACGGCCGCTCCGACGCCTACAAGATCTCGGTGAACGATTTCGTCATCCGCGCCGTGGCCCTGGCGCTTCAGAAGGTGCCGGCGGCCAATGCCTCCTACGACGACTCCGGCCTGCTCTACTACGCGCATGCCGACGTCTCGGTGGCGGTGGCCACGCCCGCGGGCCTCATCACGCCAATCATCAAGGCGGCGGAGACCAAGGGGCTGGCGGCGATCTCCAACGAGATGAAGGATCTCGCCCTGCGCGCCCGCGACGGCAAACTGAAGCCGGAGGAGTATCAGGGCGGCACCTTCTCGGTCTCCAACCTCGGCATGTTCGGCATCAAGGAGTTCTCCGCCGTCATCAACCCGCCCCAGGGCTGCATCCTGGCGGTCGGCGCCGGCGAGCAGCGCCCGGTGGTGAAAGAGGGCGCGCTCTCCATCGCCACGGTGATGAGCTGCACCCTCTCGGTGGATCACCGCGTCGTCGACGGCGCCGTCGGCGCCGAGTTCCTCTCGGTGTTCAAGAAGCTGATCGAAGATCCGCTGACCATGCTGCTGTAGCGGCCGGATCGCCCAACCAGGAAAGGCAGCCCAGCCATGCGGACGCTTCCTCTGTGGAGGACTCTCGGTTTCGTCCTGACGCTGCTCTGCGCGGTGCCGGCCATGGGGCAGGCTGAGCCTGCGGCGGTGCGCGAGAGCTTCGATGCCTACAAGCAGGCGCTCATGGCTGGGGACGGGCCCACAGCTTCCCGCCTGACCGCCTCCGACACCCACGCGTTTCTTGGCGAGACACTCGACCGGGCGCTCACCCTGCGGGAAGAGGAGCTACGCGTGCTGCCGCTGTTCGACCAGATCGCGGTCCTGATGCTCCGGCACAATATGCCCGCGGACCAGCTCCGCGCCATGGCCAAGGACGACCTCGTCGCCTTTGCCGTCAGCCAACAGGCCTTCGACCTGGACGAGGTGGATAAACTCTCGGCGGAGCCTTTCGTCGTCAACGGCGACCGTGCCCGGGCGGAGCTTTCCAAGCTGAAGGGCTCGCCGATCCCGGTGTCCGTGCACTTCAGGGAAGAGGGGGGCACCTGGCGTTTCGACCTGATGCAGTCCATCGCACCCTTCCGCGCCTTCTTCGAGGCCCAGGCCGGCCTGCTGTCGAAGGTTCAGACCAGCGACGGCAAGAACGCTGTCGTGCCCCTGATCATCCATCTCTTCACCGGGCGCGCGCCCGGCCCCGACATCTGGAATCCGCCGGGATGATCCCCGGGAAGTTATGATCTATCGAACTGGAATTGGACTGCGCACGAACGTCTCACTTCCCTCGAATGTCATCCTCGCACCTGTTGCGAGGATCCATGGGAGAGGCTTGGCGCGGGGCAGTGCCATGGACCCTCGGGTCAAGCCCGAGGGTGACAGTGGGAGAGTGGTCCCGCGGGTGCGGTTACGGCAAGCGGCGTGTGAGTTGGTGACGCCTGCCGGCAAAGAGGAGACCTTCTGTGGCTGATACGAAGTTCGATCTGATTGTCGTCGGCGGCGGGCCCGGCGGCTATGTGGCGGCGATCCGCGCCGCGCAGTTGAAGATGAAGGTCGCCGTCGTGGAACGCGAGCACCTGGGCGGCATCTGCCTGAACTGGGGCTGCATCCCGACCAAGGCACTGCTGCGCTCGGCGGAGATCTACCACTACATGCAGCACGCCGATGCCTACGGGCTTTCGGCCAGCGGCGTCGGCTTCGACCTCGCCAAGGTGGTGCAGCGTTCCCGCGCCGTCTCCAAGCAGCTCAACGGCGGCGTCGCCCATCTGTTGAAGAACAACAAGGTGACGGTCTTCGACGGGGAGGCGAAGCTGAACGGTCCTGGGAAGCTCACCGTCTCCAAGGACGGCAAAAAGGTGACCGACCTAACCGCCCCGCACGTCATCCTCGCCACCGGCGCGCGGCCCCGCGCCCTGCCGGGCATCGAACCGGACAAGAAGCTGATCTGGACCTACTTCGAGGCCATGGTGCCGGAGACCATGCCCAAGAGCCTGCTGGTCATCGGCTCCGGGGCCATCGGGATCGAGTTCGCCTCCTTCTTCCGCTCCATGGGCGCCGAGGTGACCGTGGTCGAGGTCATGCCGCAGGTGATGCCGGTGGAGGACGAGGAGATTTCCAAGCACGCCCGCAAGCAGTTCGAAAAGCAGGGCATCAAGATCATGACCGAGGCCAAGGTGACCGCGGCGAAGAAGAACGCCAACAGCGTCACCGCGACCATCGAGGACAAGGCCGGCAAGACCTCCGAGATCACCGTCGACCGGGTGATCTCCGCCGTCGGCGTGCAGGGCAACATCGAAGACATCGGCCTGGAGACGACGAAGGTGAAGACCGACCGCGGCTGCATCGTCGCCGACGACTACGGCCGCACGGCGGAGCCGGGCATCTACGCCATCGGCGATGTGGCCGGCCCGCCCATGCTGGCCCACAAGGCCGAGCACGAGGGCGTGATCTGCGTCGAGAAGATCGCCGGCCTCAACGACGTCCACCCCATGAAAAAGGAGCAGATCCCCGGCTGCACCTACTGCAGCCCGCAGGTCGCCAGCGTCGGCCTCACCGAGAGGCGGGCCAAGGAGGCGGGCCACGAGGTCCGCGTCGGGCGCTTCCCCTTCATCGGCAACGGCAAAGCCATCGCCCTCGGCGAGCCCGAAGGTATGGTTAAGACCGTCTTCGACGCCAAGACCGGCCAGCTGTTGGGCGCCCATATGGTGGGGGCCGAGGTGACCGAGCTGATCCAGGGCTACGTCGTGGCCATGGGGCTGGAGACCACGGAGGCGGAGCTGATGCACACCGTCTTCCCGCATCCCACCCTCTCCGAGATGATGCACGAGTCGGTGCTTGACGCCTATGACCGCGTCATCCACATGTAATAGAGTTCCCAGAGACGCAGGACCATGAGCAGCGACGCAACCACAGAGACCCCACGGGTCCGCCATCCGGAGAAGGCCCACAAGCCGGACCAGGAGGTGAAGCGCAAGCCGGCCTGGATCCGGGTGAAGGCGCCGGTCTCCAAGGAGTACCAGGCGACCCGCCAGATCGTGCGCGATCACAACCTGCACACGGTCTGCGAGGAGGCGGCCTGCCCCAACATCGGGGAGTGCTGGGCCCAGCGCCACGCCACCATGATGATCATGGGGGAGATCTGCACCCGCGCCTGCACCTTCTGCAATGTCTCCACCGGCAAGCCCGGCGCCCTCGATCCCTTCGAGCCCACCAACGTCGCCCAGGCGGTGGCCAAGCTGGGCCTGAAGCACGTGGTTATCACCTCGGTGGACCGCGACGACCTGGACGACGGCGGCGCCGAGCACTTCGCCCAGGTGATCGGTGCGACCCGCGACGCCTCGCCGGAGACCACCATCGAGATCCTGACGCCAGACTTCCTGCGCAAGGAGGGCGCGATCGAGGTGGTGGTGAAGGCCAGGCCCGACGTCTTCAACCACAACCTGGAGACCGTGCCGCGGCTCTACACCGAGGTCCGCCCCGGCGCCCGCTACTTCCACTCCCTTCGGCTGCTCGACGAGGTCAAGCGCCAGGACCCGACGATCTTCACCAAGTCCGGCATCATGGTGGGCCTCGGCGAGACCAAGGAAGAGGTGCTGCAGGTGATGGACGACCTGCGCTCGGCCGATGTCGACTTCCTCACCATCGGCCAGTACCTGCAGCCCACCCCCAAGCACCATGTGGTCGACCGCTTCGTGACGCCGGAGGAATTCAAGCAGTATGAGACCATGGCCTACGGCAAGGGCTTCCTCATGGTCTCGGCGACGCCCCTGACCCGCTCCTCCTATCACGCCGGCGAAGACTTCGCGCGGCTGCGCGCCGCCCGCGAGGCGAAGCTGGCCGCCGCGGGTTAGCCCCCGGTCAGTGGTCCGGCAGATCCGCCCCGGTTAATCTTCCGCCTATGCCAATCCATAAGGAAAAGCGCGTGCTGCCCTATACCCCGGGGCAGCTCTACGATCTCGTCATCGACATCGAGCGCTATCCCGAGTTTCTGCCCTGGTGCCTGGGCGCGCGCATCAAGACCCGGCGCGAGGACCTGATCGTCGCCGACCTGATCATCGGCTTCAAAATGTTCCGCGAGCGCTTCTCCAGCCGCGTGGTGCCCGACCGCAGCGGCCGGCGCATCGACGTGACCTACGCGGAAGGACCCTTCAAGTACCTGGAGAACCACTGGGTCTTCGAGGAGCACCCGGAGGGCTGCCTGATCGACTTCTACGTCGACTTCGAGTTCCGCTCCAAGCTGCTGCAGAAGGTCATCGAGGCGCTGTTCCACGAAGCCGTGCGCCGCATGGTCGCCGCTTTCGAGACCCGCGCCCGCGCCCTCCACGGCGAAAATGGCCTCCAGGCCGAAGCCTCCTCCCTCGCCAAAAGCAGCGGCGGCCGGCCCTGAGGCAGGCGGCTCCGTACGGCAAAGCGGACCGCCTTCTTTCTATCGACGCGTGCATCGCATCCGGCTATCGTGACCGCCAGGAGCGCCTGGCACGATAGCCGGCTGAGTTGATTCCAAAGGTCTGCGGAGCAGGACGATCAGCAGCAAGGACCCGGATCTCGTCACCGTCGGTTGGGCCTACGGCATGGCCGATGCGGTTCTGGCGGTGGCGTTTCTCCGGTCGCACGGCATCTGGGCCCTTGCCCATTTCTGGCATACGGTCAGGGTGCACTGGCACTGGACCCACGCCTGTGGCGGCGTCGCGGTGCAGGTGCCGGCACCCATGGCCGACAGGGCCCTGGACCTCATGGCCGACTTCCAGGCGCCGCTGCGGCCCAAGGGGCTGTGGTGGCGTTTGCTCGTCGCTGCGGCCTCTCTCCTCGCCCTGATCTGGGCCGGCGTTCCGCCACCGGCCTCCGGCTTCTACGGCGCGGACAGGCGGACGGTCGCCCTCCGCCTTTCGACCCCGCTGCGCGAACCTTCTTGAGCCCTCCCAACCAACTAAGACTGTCATACTCGGGCTTGTCCCGAGTATCCATGGTGGGCCCAACCTGGTCTCGGGGAGAAGTGGACCCTCGGGACAAGCCCGAGGGTGACAGGGAAGGAGGCGTGAGGCAGCACCCTAACTGGTTTCCGCCGGGTAACAGCCCTTGGCCTTTGCCGTGGGATCGGGTATCTCTCTGCCCATGAGCACCTTCGCTGGCATCACTGTGACCACCACCATGACGACCCGCTGCGGCGGGCCGCGCGGGGTTCTGTTGCGCTGATCTCAGCACTATAGAAGACCCGAGGGGCCCCGCCGAACCGGACGGGGCTTTTGTTTTTTATTGTTTCGGTCTCCGTCCCTCCCGGCAGGGCCTTTCGCCAACGCGAAAGGAGCAGACCATGGAAGACCAGGACCACCGGGTGATCGCCCGGCGCATGGACCTCTTCCACCAGCAGGAAGAGGGCCAGGGGATGATCTTCTGGCATCCCCGCGGCTTTGCCGTCTATCAGCTCATCGAGGGGGAGATCCGCCGGCGCATGCGCGCGGCCGGCTTCGCCGAGGTGCGCACACCGCAACTGCTGGATCGATCCCTCTGGGAGGCCAGCGGCCACTGGCAGAAGTTCTCCAAGGAGATGTTCGTCTTCGAGGTCGGCGCCGACAACGACGACGGCGCCCGGCAGCTCGCCCTGAAGCCCATGAGCTGCCCCGGCCACGTGCAGATCTTCAAGAGCCGGCTGCGCTCCTTTCGGGACCTGCCGCTGCGCTTGGCCGAGTTCGGCGCCTGTATGCGCAACGAGCCCTCCGGCGCTCTGCTGGGTCTGATGCGCACCCGCGCCTTCGTGCAGGACGACGCCCACATCTTCTGTCTGGAGGAACAGGTGGAGGAGGAGGTGGCGAACTTCTGCCGCCTGCTGCAGGCGGTCTACGCCCGCTTCGGCTTCGATGACGTCGCCGTCGGCCTCTCCACCCGGCCCGCGGAACGCGCCGGGGAGGATGCGGTCTGGGACCGCGCCGAGGACATGCTGGCGGTCGCCGCCACGGCGGCCGGCCTGAAGTTCGTGCTGCAGCCGGGCGAGGGCGCCTTCTACGGCCCCAAGCTGGAGTTCGTGCTGCGCGACCGCAAGGGCCGCTCCTGGCAATGCGGCACCATCCAGGTGGACCTGGTGCTGCCGGAGCGTCTCGACGCCGTCTTCGCGGCTTCAGACGGCAGCCGCCGGCGCCCGGTGATGCTGCACCAGGCCGTGCTCGGCAGCATCGAGCGTTTCATGGGCGTGCTCCTGGAGCACCACGCCGGCAAGCTCCCTTTCTGGCTCGCCCCGGACCAGGTGGCGGTCGCCTCCATCGGCCCCGAGCAGGCGAACGACGCCGAAGCGCTCGTCGCCGAGCTCAAGGCCGCCGGCCTCCGCGCCGTCGCCGACGTTCGCCAGGAACGCCTGGCCAAAAAAGTCCACGACGCCCGCCAGCTCGGCATCCCGGCGTTCCTCGCGGTGGGGGCGCAGGAGGTCGCCAACGGCACAGCCGCGCTGCGAAGAGAAGAAGGCGGGCCGCTGAAGATTCCGAGGGAGGAGTTGGTGGTCCACTTTGAGAAGGAGGCGGCCCCGTAACGGCTTGAGCTGCCGTTTGAGCCCAATGAGGACCACACCGCTCTGCCATTCGCGCCATCATGTTATGCTCGCGTTGCGGGAACAGTAGCAAGGGGCATCGTCACATGAACCGCGAGGAGAGCATCGCTCTCTTCAACCAAGGCCGCGAAGTTTGGAATGCTTGGGCTCACCGGAAGTTTGCCCAGCGCAAGGCATTGATGGACCGTGGCCAATGGTTTGCGGACGACGCCGGCGGGTCAACCGTGGCTTCGCAAACCTGGTGGGACGAATCCACTGCAGACTTTTCAGATCAGGTCTTCGAGGAAGATGCCGACTTTGCCAGCTTCGTCTTTCCGGGCTCCACTTCCTTTCATGGAGCAACTTTTGGAGGTACCGCTGAGTTTGGGCAGGTGCGCTTTGAGGACGAGGTGGATTTCCAAGGAGTGACCTTCGAGGACCAGGCGAGGTTTGGGCTGGCAGTTTTCAAGGGCTATGCGGGATTTGGCCAAGCAACTTTCAAGCGCGGAGCGTGGTTTCAGAAAGCGAAATTCGGCGGCGCAGCATTGTTCGAGCACGCACTGTTCGTGTCGCGTGCGGGGTTTCATGAAGCGGTTTTCGAGAGGAACTCAGCGTTCGCGGCGGTGAATTTCGAGGGGGATGCAGAGTTTGTGCAAGCAACCTTTAGCGAGTTGGCTGCGTTTCAAGAAGCGACTTTCGAGGGGCAGGCGAAGTTTAGCCAAGCAGCATTCACGCGTGGTGTGCGGTTTCGACGCGTGAACTTCAATGGGCCGGCGTGGTTCCGCCAATGTGGCTTCTTTGGCGCCACGGACTACTCCCAGTCTCGATTTCTGCGAAGCGCGGACTTTAACGCCATTGAGACAACGACTGCATTTTCCCTTGCTGGCGCAACGTTCCAAGTGGTGCCGGATTTCGTCCAAGCGCATTTTTCGGAGGCTCTGCGTTGTGACGACATCAGTATCGCAACCAAGTCTTTCCGGCCTCGAACCTGGGCCGAGGCCAAAGACGGCTTCAAGGGCAATCCTGATCTTCCGGCGCGATGGCGAGCACTGAAGCGACTTGCGATCCAAGGACACGACCACGAGCACGAACAGATCTTCTTCAAGGGCGAGCTTCTGGCACGCCGCTGGCACGCGGACAAGCCCTGGAGTGCGGCGTTCTGGTTTGGCGTTCTCTATCAGTGGCTCTCCGATTTCGGTCGTTCGCTTCTTCGGCCGCTGGTTTGGTGGGGCGTTTCACTGGTGCTCTTTGCGGGCGTCTATTTGAGCCAGCATGACTTTCTGAAGACCCACGATGCCTCAACCACAGTTGTATCGATGGCTGCAGTCTTTCCTTCCGTTGAGCCGCCGCAAGATCTCTTGTGCCGTAGCTCCAAAGACAATGCAGTCACAGCGGCCTTCGATCTCTCGATCCGCAATGCGCTTCTGTTCGTCGGGCAGACTTCGCGGGAGAAGCTCAGACAGAACTATGTCTGCCTTTACGGGTCAGAACGGATAGAGACGAGTTCTTCATCGGCTAGCGGCCAGGCATCAAATGCTGCCCCTCGCATCCCGAATTTCGTGGTTCTTATGGGGCACCTGCAGAATGTCATCTCCGCTGTGCTGATCTTTCTCTTTCTGCTGGGCATCCGGAACCACTTCAAGATCAAGTGAGGCCGTCCCGCTACCCCGCCTGACCCATCCCCAGCGCGGCGAAGAAGGTGACCAGGTTCAGGCTGTTGAAGAGGCTGTGGATGATGATGGGGGGCCAGACGGAGCCGCTCCACTCGCGGGCGGCGGCGAGGACGAGGCCCATGAGGGTGAAGGCCGGGACCAGCGGCGGGATCCAGTGCAGGGCGGCGAAGCAGAGGGCGCTGAGGAGGCCGGCGAAGAGAAACGGCATCCAGCGGCGCAGCAGCGGGTACAGAAGGCCGCGGAACAGCAACTCCTCGGTCACCGGTGCCAAGACGCCCACCAGCACCAGCAGGATCAGCAGGTTGCTGAGGCTGAAGCCGCCGGCGCCCAGCACCTCCAACTGCGGGTTCACGAAGGAGTCCTCGAGCAGCGGCTCGAAGAGGAGGCGGGAGAGCGCCACCAGGGGCACGCAGGCAAGGCCGCCGGCAATGGCCAGGCGATACCAGCGGCGTTCGGCCCGCCGGAAGCCCAGCGCCGCCCAGGGGATGCCGCGCCGCCACACGATCAGGATGTAGACCAGCAGGATGGTGAGGGCCGACTGCAGGAGGATGATGGGCACCAGGCCGCCCTGCGAGAGCCCCTCGGGGAGCCGCGCATCCATGATCTCGGCGAAGCGCCCTTGCGCCAAGCCGAGCCCGACGCTGAGGGCGACGAAGAGCGCCAGCAGCAGCAGAACGTCCCCGAGGCGCAGGGCCGGCAGGGGCGGGCGGCCGTCGCTCCGCGAAAACACCTAGGCGGCCGCCTCGTCCAGCAGGCGCAGGGCCTCGGCCACCGTGGCCTGGCGCACGGCCGCGCGGTCGCCGGCGAAGACGAAGCGCTCGGCCTTGGCGTGCCCGCCTCGGCGGGCGATGCCGAGATAGACCAGGCCCACGGGCTTGTCCGCCGTGGCGCCGCCGGGCCCGGCGATGCCGGTGGCGGAGACGGCGAGCGCGGCGCCGGAGCGGGCGAGGGCGCCCAGGGCCATGGCCTCGGCCACCTCCGCGCTGACCGCGCCGTGGGCGGCGATCATCGCTTCGGGCACCGCCAGCATCTCCTGCTTGGCCTCGTTGGAATAGGTGACGAAGCCGCGCTCCACCACGTCGGAGGAACCGGCGATCTCGGTGAGCGCCCCGGCGATGAGGCCGCCGGTGCAGGACTCCGCCGTGGCGATGTGCAGCCCCTTTGCGCGGCAGCGCTCCAGCAGGGCCGTAGCGGCCTCCAGAATTGGGGTGTCGAAGCTCACAGGCTGCCCCAGAGCCAGAGGGCGCCATAGGTGAAGAGCGCGGCGTAGAGCCCGGCGAAGACGTCGTCCAGCATGATGCCCCAGGCACCGGGCAGGGCGCGGTCGGCCCAGCTCACCGGCCAGGGCTTGGCGACATCGAAGAGGCGGAAGAAGCAGAAGGCGAGGAGGATGCCCAGGGGCGCGAGCCCGGCGGGGACCAGCGCCAGCCACTGGCCCACCACCTCGTCGACGACGATCTCACCGGGGTCCTTGCGCTGTGCCGCGGCCTCGTAGCGGGCCGAGGCCCAGAGCCCGAGGAGCAGCAGCGCGGCCGCAGCAAGCAGCAGCGCCAGTGGCCCACCCGCCCAGACCACTAAGAGGCCGACGGGCAGGGCCGCCAGGGAGCCCCAGGTGCCGGGGGCGGCAGGCAGCAGCCCGCTGCCGAACCAGGTGGCGATGAGGGCGGCCGGGTGCCAGGGGGAGAGTGCCGCCACGGGCCTATGGCCCTTTCGACAGGGGAACCGCCGGGAGGGCCAGGGTCGCGGTGGCATGGGCGGCGATGCCCTCGCCGCGTCCGAGAAAGCCCAGCCGCTCGGTGGTGGTCGCCTTCACGCTGATGCGGTCGGCAGGCAGCGCCAGCAGCTCGGACAGCTTCGAGATCATTGCTTCGCGATGGGGGCCGATCTTCGGGCGCTCGCAGATCAGCGTCAGGTCGATGTGGGTGATGCGCCCGCCCCGCGCCCTCACCAGCTCGCAGGCATGACCGATGAAGAGGCTGGAGTCGGCGCCGCGCCACTGCGGATCGCTGGGCGGGAAGTGGCTGCCGATGTCGCCGGCACCCAGCGCGCCGAGGATGGCGTCGGTCAGGGCGTGCAGCCCGACGTCGGCATCGGAATGGCCGACCAGCGCCTGGTCGTGGTCGAGGCGCAGGCCGCAGAGGGTGACGTGGTCGCCGGGCCCGAAGGCATGCACGTCGAAGCCCTGGCCGACCCGCGTGTCCATCACCTGGCCGCCGCGCAGCCAGCGCTCGGCCCCCTCCAGGTCCTCCTGGGTGGTGACCTTGATGTTCTCCTGCCCGCCTTCCACCAGGGCGACGGAGAGGCCGGCCAGTTCGGCAACGGCGGCATCGTCGGTCAGGGTCTTGCCGACGGCGGCGCGGTGGGCGGTGAGGATTTCGGGATAGCGGAAGCCCTGGGGCGTCTGGGCGCGCCACAGCTCGCTGCGGTCCTCGGTGGACAGCACGCTGCCGTCGCGCCCGCGCTTCAGGGTGTCGACCAGGGGTAGGGCGGCGATGGCGCCGGCCGCCTCCTGCAGAGCGTCCAGCACGCGGCCGATGACACCCTCTTCGATGAAGGGCCGGGCGCCGTCGTGGATCAGCACCAGATCCGGCGCGTCTTCTTCGAAGCTCTCCAGACCGAGGCGGACCGAATCCTGACGGCTCTCCCCGCCGGGCACCGGCGCGTCGACGCCCAGCTTCTCCGCCGCCGCGTCAAAGAGCGGTCGGTCGTCCGGGTGGATCACCGTGCGGATACGGGTGATGCGCGGATGCGCCTGAAAGGCCATGAGGCAGTGGCGCAGCACCGGGATGCCCCCCAGGTCTGCGTACTGTTTCGGCAACTCGCCGCCGAAGCGGCGCCCCCGCCCTGCAGCGACAATCAGCGCGGCTGCTGTCTTCACGTGGAAAGGCTCTCCGGCAGACTGGACTTGCCGGCGGACTGCCCGAGTCCGCCCGCGGGGGAGCCTAGAGCATGGCTTTGTCATTTGAAACCGTTTGGCAGGGGCAATTTAAGGGGCGATTTCGGAGGCGGGGCGGCTCTCATCTTTCGCGGTCCCGGCGGCGGCGCACCAACCGATCCGGCGCCGTGACCCGGTGTACCTGCAAATGACTCGCAATGGACGCTGGTGACACCGCCGGGAGGTGATATATAGGGACCATCATGAATCCGCTGGTGCTGTCCTTCTCCGCGCTTTTGTCGCTGCTGCCGGCGACCCTGCTGCCCTTCGCCCGCCGCGGGGCCAAGGCGGACCTGATCTTCTGGCTGCTGCTCGGAGCCGCCATCGCCGGGCCGGCGGCCTATTCGGCGGCGGCCCTGGCGGAGCATTGGGAGGGCAACCTGCCGGCGGCGCTCTGGCTGGCGGTGGCTGTTTCCCTGGGGCTCTACGCTGTTCTGGTGCTGCTGGTGCGGGAAGCCTCCCGCCTCGCGCCGCTGCTGCTGCCCTATGCGCTGCTGCTGGGGATCCTCGGCACCGGGCTGGTGCCGCTGGGCCGGGAACTGGCGCTGTCGACAGAATTCGATGCCTGGCTGGCGGTGCATATCGCGCTCTCGGTGGCCACCTACGGGCTCTGCACCCTGGCCGCCGTCGCTGCTGCCGCCGCCTTTATCCAGGAGGGCGCGCTGAAGCGGCGGGCGCCCAGCGGTTTCACGCGCATGCTGCCCTCGGTGGCCGACGCCGAACGGCTGGTGCTGCGCCTGCTGATCGCCGCAGAGGTCGTGCTCGGCCTCGGTATCGCGACAGGAATATCAAAACTTTACGTGACTTCCGGCATTGTCTTCGAGCTGGATCATAAGACACTGCTGTCGCTGCTGGCTTTCGCCTTTATCGGACTGCTGCTGGTCCTACACCACCGCAGCGGGCTCCGGGGACGCCGCGCCGCCCGGCTGGTGCTGTTGGCCTACCTGCTGCTGACCCTGGCCTACCCCGGGGTGAAGTTCGTCTCCGGCTACCTGGTGTCCTGAGCTAGCCGGAAGGGCAGAGTCCACGCGATTGCCCTTTTTACGGGCAGACCGGCCAAATTCCTCCCGATATGCTCCGGATCGGCGTGACAGCGCCTAATAATTGTGCATCAATCCCCGCGCGACCGCCGAGAGAAGGTCTAGGGTCTCGGACCCATCGCAGCGGAAATCGGCGGCCGGTCAAGGCGATCAGTCAGGTGTTCAGTCTTGCGGCCCGGCCCGGGGAGGAGTGTGTTTTTTGGCTATTGCCATCGGAGATCTGCGGATCGACGAACCGGTCTTTCTCGCCCCCATGTCGGGGGTGACGGACCAGGTTTTCCGGCGCCTGGTAAAGCGCTTCGGGGCCGGCTTGGTGGTCTCGGAGATGATCGCCAGCAACGCCATGGTCCGGCAGATGCAGGACTCGGTGAAGGAATCCCGCAAGATGTCCGGCTCCTGCGCCGAGGAGTTTCCGCTTTCGGTGCAGCTTGCCGGCAGCGATCCGAGCGTGATGGCCGAGGCGGCGAAGCTGAACGCCGACCGTGGTGCCGCGATCATCGACATCAACTTCGGCTGTCCGGCCAAGAAGGTGACCAACAAAGCCTGCGGCTCGGCCATCATGCAGGACGAGGGGCTGGCCGGGCGGATCATGGCCGCGGTGGTGCGGGCCGTGGACCTGCCGGTCACCGTGAAGATGCGCACCGGCTGGAACCGGGAGAACCGCAACGCGCCGGTGATCGCCCGCATGGCCGAGGACTGCGGGGTCAGGATGATCACGGTGCACGGCCGCACCCGTTGCCAGAAGTATCAAGGCGAGGCCGACTGGGATTTCGTCGCCGCAGTCAAGGATGCCGTCTCCCTGCCGGTGATCGTCAACGGCGACATCGACAGTGTGGAAGACGCTGCCGAGGCGCTGCAGCGATCCGGCGCCGACGGGGTGATGATCGGCCGCGGCGCCTACGGTCGCCCCTGGTTCCTGCGCCAGGTCATCGACCATCTGCGCGGGGCGGCAGCGGCGGACGAGCCGTCTCTCGCCACCCGCATTGAGGTGATGCTGGAACACTACGAGGGCCTGCTTACGCTCTACGGCACCCACACCGGCGTGCGCATCGCGCGCAAGCATCTCGGCTGGTACGCCAAAGGCATTCCCGGCGCGGCCAGCTTCCGTGCGGCGGTCTACCGCGAAGAGGATCCGGAGAAGGTCAAGGACATGATCCAGGGACTGGCCGAGTCCGGCGCCCTGAAGGCCGCGGCATGATCGCCCGCGTCACCGGGCTCTTCGCCCGCAATTCCGACGACCCGCAACTGCCGGACCCCGGCGGGGTGCTGGCCGCACTTTCGGTGCCGTTGTTCGTCGTCGACGTGCGAAGTTGCATCAGCTTCGTCAATCAGGCGGCCGAACAGTTCTTCGCCTCCTCGCGCAGCACCCTGATCGGACGGCCGCTGCTCGACCTGCTGCCGGAAGACAGCCCCGTCCTCGACCTGATTCGCCAGGCGCGCGAGGGTGGACACTCGATTTCCGAGGCCGGCGTCACTCTGACCGGCCCCAAGATCGGCTCCCACTTCGTTTCCATCGACGCGGCGGTGTTGGCGGACGTTCCGGGCAGCGTGGTGGTCTCGATCCACGAACGCTCCATCGCCCGCAAGATCGATCACCAGTTGGTCCACCGCAGCGCCGCGCGCTCGGTGACGGCCATGGCGGCCATGCTGGCGCACGAGGTGAAGAACCCGCTCTCCGGCATTCGCGGCGCGGCGCAACTGCTGGAGCAGAACGCCGATCCGGAGGACCACCAGTTGACCCGCCTGATCTGCGAGGAGGCGGACCGCATCGTCGCCCTGGTGGATCGCATGGAAATGTTCTCCGATCAGCGCCCGCTGGCCCGCGAGGCGGTCAACATCCATGTGGTGCTGGAGCACGTGCGCCGGCTTGCCGAGAGCGGCTTCGCGCGGCATCTGCGCTTCGTCGAGCACTACGACCCCTCGCTGCCCGCCGTCTACGGCAACCGCGACCTGCTGATCCAGGCGATTCTGAACCTCGTGAAAAACGCCGCCGAGGCGGCGCCGGCGGAAGGGGGCGAGATCACCCTTTCGACCCGCTATCAGCAGGGTGTGCGCCTGGCCGTGCCGGGCAGCGGCAGCCGGGTCGACCTGCCCCTGACCCTGGTGGTGCAGGACAACGGGCCGGGAATTCCTGAGGATCTGCAGCCGCACCTCTTCGATCCCTTCGTCACCACCAAGGCCGGCGGTAGCGGCCTCGGCCTCGCCCTGGTGGCCAAGATCGTCGGCGACCATGGCGGGGTGGTGGAGTTCGAGAGCGAACCGCGCCGCACCTCCTTCCGGGTCATGCTGCCCATGGCGCCCCAAGAGAGCGATCCCGCGGAAGGCGATGCGGAGGACGGCAATCCGTGAGCGCGGCAACGATCCTGGTCGCCGACGACGACAAGGCGATCCGCACGGTGCTGACCCAGGCCCTCGGCCGTCAGGGCCACATCGTGCGCACCACCGGCAACGCCGCCAACCTCTGGCAGTGGATCAGCGAGGGCGAGGGCGATCTGGTGATCACCGACGTGGTGATGCCGGACGAGAATGGCCTCGACCTGATCCCGCGCATCAAGAAGCTGCGGCCGGGCCTGCGCATCATCGTCATGTCGGCGCAGAACACCCTCCTCACCGCCGTCAAGGCGACGGAGCGCGGCGCCTTCGAGTATCTGCCCAAGCCCTTCGACCTGCGCGAACTGGTCTCGGTGGTCAGCCGCGCGCTCTCCGAGCCGGCGGCCGGCGATGCCGCGGGCCTGGGTGAGGAGGGCGGCGAGGAGGAGCAGCTTCCGCTGATCGGGCGCTCCCAGGCGATGCAGGAGATCTACCGCGTTCTGGCGCGGCTGATGCCCACCGACCTGACGGTGATGATCTACGGCGAATCCGGAACCGGCAAGGAACTGGCGGCCCGCGCCCTGCACGACTACGGCAAGCGCCGGCGCGGCACCTTCGTCGCCGTCAACATGGCGGCCATTCCCCGGGAACTGATCGAAAGCGAGCTCTTTGGCCACGAGAAGGGCGCCTTCACCGGGGCCGCCACGCGCTCCTCCGGCCGCTTCGAACAGGCCACCGGCGGCACCCTGTTCCTCGACGAGATCGGCGACATGCCGCTGGAGGCGCAGACGCGGCTGCTGCGGGTTTTGCAGGAAGGCGAGTACACGACGGTGGGCGGGCGCACGCCGATCCGCGCCGACGTGCGCATTGTCGCGGCGACCCACCGGGACCTGCGCCAGATGGTGCGCCAGGGCCTGTTCCGCGAGGACCTCTTCTACCGCCTCAGCGTGGTCCCGATCCGCTTGCCGCCGTTGCGCGAACGCAGCGAAGACATTCCCGAACTGATCCGCCACTTCTTCACCCAGGCGCAAAGCGAGGGCCTCGCCGCGAAGACCCTCGATACCGAGGCCATGGAGGCTTTGCGCAGTTATCAATGGCCGGGCAATGTCCGCGAGCTTGAGAACCTGGTCCGCCGCCTGACCGTTCTCTACAGCCAGGAGACCATTGGCCTGGATGTCATCGAAAGCGAGTTGAGCGAGGGCGACGGTGGTCCCAAGGAAACCACGGCGCCGCCGGAATCCCTGGGCAGCGCTGTCGAACACCATCTGCGGTCCTACTTCGCGGCCCACGACGGCAACCTGCCGGCGCCGGGGCTCTACGACCGTGTGCTGCGGGAGATGGAGCGCCCCTTGATCGAACTCTCGCTTTCCGCCACAAGGGGCAATCAGATCCGGGCGGCCAAGCTGCTGGGGCTTAACCGCAACACTTTGCGAAAGAAAATTCGGGACCTGGACATCCAGGTGATTCGCGGCCTTAAATAGCCTGTGGCAAATATACAACAGACGAGG
The DNA here is from genome assembly GCF_028289705.1 of Pelagibius sp. Classification (GTDB taxonomy): domain Bacteria; phylum Pseudomonadota; class Alphaproteobacteria; order Kiloniellales; family Kiloniellaceae; genus Pelagibius. Next base: position 55,822 of record NZ_JANQOI010000056.1, on the reverse strand, counting down.
GATGCCTCCGGCCCGGCCCTGGGCTCGGAGAGCATGGTGACGGCGGAGCGCCCCTTGGGGGTGTGGAGCCAACGCCTGTTGCGCTGGGCCCGCCAGATCAAGTTCGAACGCAGTCTGGCCATTCTGCTGCTGGTCGCCGGCATGACCTGCGGCATTGCGACCTTCGTTGCGATGACCGGCGGTCTCTCCACCGCGGCCAACACCAACCATATTCTCTTGCTGCTGCTGGCCGACCTGGTGGTCATCCTCGGGCTGGCCGCGCTGATCACCCGGCGCCTGGCCATCCTCTGGATCGAGCGCAAGAAGGGCCGCGCGGGCTCACGGCTGCACGGCCGCCTGGTTGCGCTGTTTTCGCTGGTGGCGGTGGCGCCGACGATCCTTGTGGCGGCCTTCTCGGTCATCATGTTCGACCTGGGCCTGGAGTTCTGGTTCAGCGAGCGGGTCTCCGCCGCCATCAAGAACTCCCGCGCCGTCGCCTCCGCCTATCTCGACGAGCATCAGCAGACCATTGCCGCCGACGCCCTGGCGATTGCCCAGGTGCTGAACAAGGGGGGCGCGGCCCTGGCCTACAATCCGGCGCTGTTCAACAAGGTCATGACCCGCCAGGCCAGTCTGCGCTACCTCACCGAAGCAGCGGTCTACGACAGTTCCGGGCGCATGCTGGCACGCTCCTCCAGTTTCCTCCTGGCCTTCAATCCGGAGATTCCCGAATGGGCCTTCGGGCGCGCGCGTTCCGAAGGCATGGCGATCATGACCTCGGAAGAAGAAGACCGGGTGCGGGCGCTGGTGCGCCTCGATCTCGCCGCCGACGCCTATCTCTATATCGGCCGCCTGGTGGACTCCCGCGTGCTCGGCCATGTGGAAAGCACGCGTTGGGCGGTCCAACGCTACGAGGAGCTTGAGGGAAATCGCTTCAGTCTGCAGATCACCTTTGCCCTGATCTTCCTGGTGGTGGCGATCCTGCTGCTTCTGGTCGCGGTCTGGATCGGCCTAGCCTTCGCCAACCAGATGACCGGGCCCATCGGCAGCCTGATCGCCGCGGCGGAGCAGGTCGGCAAGGGCGATCTCCGCGCGCGCGTCGCCGGTCCCGCGCGCCGGGACGAGATCGGCAACCTTTCCCGCGCCTTCAACAAGATGACCGGACAGCTCGAGCGCCAGCAGGATGCCTTGCTGGAAGCCAATGCCCAGTTGGACTATCGCAGCCGCTTCATCGAGGCTGTGCTCGGCGGCGTCTCGGCGGGGGTGATCGGTCTGGACGACGTCGGGCGCGCCAATCTGGCCAACCGCATGGCCTGTGAGTTCCTCTCGATCTCTGCAGACGAACTCCGCGGGCAGCCACTGACCAGCGTGATGCCGGCGGTGGGCGATCTGTTGGACGAAGCGCGCCGGCGCCCCGAGCGCCTGGCACAGCGGCAGATCACCCTGACCGACAGCTCCGGCGTTGAACGGGTACTGCTGGTGCGCATTTCCGCGGAGCTCGAAGCCGGCACCACCATGGGCTTCGTGGTGACTTTCGATGAGATCACGCAGCTTCTGGCAGCCCAGCGCAAAGCGGCCTGGTCGGACATCGCCCGGCGCATCGCCCATGAGATCAAGAACCCGCTGACGCCGATTCAACTGGCCGCCGAACGCCTCAAGCGCAAGTACGTGAACCAGATCGTCACCGACCCGGAGACCTTCAAGGTCTGCACCGACACCATCGTGCGCCACGTCGGCGATATCGGCCGCATGGTCGACGAGTTTTCGGCCTTCGCGCGCATGCCGGCGCCGGCGATGCAGCGCGAGGACATCAGGAAGCTGGTGGAGCAGGCGGTGTTCCTCCAGCGGACAGCCCATCACGAGATCACCTTTGCGCTGTCGCTTCCGGAAGACCCGGTGGTGCTTGCCTGTGACAGCCGGCAGGTGGTGCAGGCTTTGACCAACCTTATCCTGAACGGCATCGAGTCCATCGAGGGCCGGCATTTCCGCGACGGTGCCGAGGCCCCGGCGGGCGCCATTGAGTTGCGGCTGGAGCTCTCGGGACGGCACTGCACGGTCGAGGTGCTGGACAACGGCAAGGGGCTGCCGCGGGAGGACCGGGGCCGCCTGACCGAGCCTTATGTGACGACCCGCGAGCGGGGCACCGGCCTCGGCCTTGCAATCGTCAAGAAGATCATGGAAGACCACGGCGGCCGGCTGACGCTGAAAGACCGAGAAGGCAGCGGTGCCGTGGTGAGCCTGATCTTCCCGGTCGGCGACGATGCAGCCGAGCCCGGGGAAGAGGGGCAGGAGGAGACAGCGACGATGAGCGGCGAGCGGCTGGCGGGCCATGGCTGACGAGATTCTGATCGTCGACGATGAGTCCGACATTCGGCTGCTCATCACCGGCATCCTCGAGGACGAGGGCTATGAAACGCGCGATGCCGGCGACAGCGATACCGCCTTCGACCTGCTGCGCGACCGCCGTCCCAGCCTGGTGATCCTGGATATCTGGCTGCAGAACTCCAAGCTGGACGGCATGGGGATGCTGGACATCATCAAGCGCGAGCACCCCATGGTTCCCGTCGTCATGATCTCCGGCCACGGCAACATCGAAACGGCGGTGAACGCGATCAAGCTGGGCGCCTATGACTTTATCGAGAAGCCGTTCAAGTCCGACCGCCTGCTGCTGATCGTTCAGCGCGCTATCGAAGCCGCGCGGCTGCGCAGCGAAAACGAGGAGCTGCGTCTGCGGGCCGGCCAGCCCTCGGACCTCATCGGGTCTTCGCCGTGGTTCCACATGGTGAGCCAGGCGGTCCGCAAGGTGGCGCCCACGGGCAGCCGGGTGCTGATCACCGGACCGGCGGGGGCGGGCAAGGAAGTGGTCGCCCGGCAGCTCCACGCCTGTTCGCACCGCGCGGCCGGCCCCTTCGTCGCCCTCAACTGCGCGACCATGCATCCGGACCGGCTCGAGTCCGAGCTCTTCGGCACCGCGCCCGGGCTTGAAGGCAGCGACTCGCCGGGCAAGGTGGGCACCTTCGAGCGCGCCCACGGCGGCACCCTGCTGCTCGACGAGGTGGCCGACATGCCGCTGGAGACCCAGGGCAAGATCGTCCGGGTGCTGCAGGAACAGACCTTTCAGCGCGTCGGCGACGACCGCCGGGTGGCCGTGGACGTGCGGGTGATCGCCTCCACCAACCGGGATCTGCCGGCACTGATCGAGGAGGGCCGCTTCCGCGAGGACCTCTTCTACCGGCTGAACGTGGTGCCCATCGAGGTGCCGGCCTTGCGCGAGCGCCGCGAGGACATTCCCGACCTGGTCGCCTTTTTCATGGACCGGGCAGCGGAGAGTGCCGGGCTGCCGCCGCGCAGCCTCAGCGACGATGCCCTGGCGGCGCTGCGGGCTTATGATTGGCCGGGCAACGTGCGGCAACTCCGCAATGTCATCGAATGGGTGCTGATCATGGCCCCCGGCGGCCAGCCGGATGCGGTCCGGCCAGACATGCTGCCGCCGGAGATCGGCGCCTCGGCACCGGCTTCCCTGCCGGGCGAAACCGGTGAGGAGATCATGTCGCTGCCGCTGCGCGAGGCGCGGGAGGTTTTCGAGCGCAAGTACCTCGAGGCGCAGGTGATGCGCTTCGGCGGCAACATATCGCGCACCGCCAACTTCGTCGGCATGGAGCGCTCCGCGCTGCACCGCAAGCTGCGCTCCCTGGGCGTCGGCTCGGGCGAGCGGGCCTGATCGAAGGAGCGGGGCAACCTAAGCCATGAAGGTCATCATCTGCGGTGCCGGTCAGGTCGGCTTCAATATCGCGCGCTATCTTTCCAGCGAGAACGCCGACATCACCGTCATCGACCAGTCGCGCGAACTGATCGAGAAGATCACCGACTCCCTGGACGTGAAGGGCCTGGTCGGTTTCGCTTCGCATCCCAACGTGCTGGAGAGCGCCGGGGCCTCCGATGCGGAGATGGTCATCGCCGTGACCTATGCCGACGAGGTCAACATGGTGGCCTGCCAGATCTGCCATTCGATCTTCGACGTGCCGACGAAGATCGCCCGGGTCCGCGAGCAGAGCTACCTCGATCCGCTCTGGTCGGATCTCTTCAGCCGCGACCACATGCCGATCGACGTCATCATCTCGCCGGAGATCGAGGTGGCGCGGGCGATCGAGCGGCGCCTGCAGTTGCCCGGCGCTTTCGACGTCCAGCCCCTGGCCGACGGCAAGGTCAGTCTGGTCGGGCTGCACTGCACCGAGGACACGCCGGTCATCAACACCCCGCTGCGTCAACTGACGGCGCTGTTCCCCGATCTGCACATCGTGGTCATCGGCATCGCGCGGGACGGGCAGGGCTTCGTGCCGACGCCGGACGACGACATGCGACCCGGCGACGACGTCTATCTGGTGGCCGACACCAGCCACCTGGCGCGCACCATGTCGGCCTTTGGTCACGAGGAGAAAGAAGCGCGGCGAGTGATCATCATCGGCGGCGGCAACATCGGCCTCAACCTGGCGACGGCGGTGGAGAAGAACCACCCGCAGGTGAACCTCAAGGTCATCGAGGTTGAGAAGCGCCGCGCGGAGACGGTGGCCCAGGCGCTGGAACGCACGGTGGTCATCCACGGCGACGCCCTGGATACCGAGATCCTGGAAGAGGCCAATGCGGCCAAGGCCGAGACGGTGATCGCGGTCTCCAACGACGATGAGGTGAACATCCTGACCTCGCTGCTGGCCAAGCGCTACGGCTGCGGTCGGGCCGTGACCCTGATCAACAAGACTTCCTACGGCCCGCTGATCGGGACCCTGGGCATCGACACGGTGGTGAGCCCGCGGGCGATCACAGTCTCGACCATCCTGCAGCACGTGCGCCGCGGACGCATCCGGTCCGTCCATTCCCTGAGCGAGGGCTTCGGCGAGGTGATCGAGGCGGAAGCGCTGGAGACCTCCAGCTTGGTTGGTGTGCCAATCCGCGAGGCGCGTCTGCCCGACGGCGTAATCGTCGGTGCCATCGTCCGTGGCGACCAGGTGATCATCCCGCGCGGCGACACGGTGACGCGAGCCAACGACCTGGTGGTGATCTTCGCGCGCTCCGACGCCGTGAAACGGGTCGAGAAGCTCTTTGCCGTGAAACTGGAGTTTTTCTAGACTTCGCGGCCTGCGACAGCCGGCCCGGCCGGCGGCGGATCTTGAAGGGAGAAGGTGACCTATGCCGCGTTTAGCCTACGTCAACGGCCGCTACCTGCCCCATGGGGCGGCGACGGTCCACATAGAGGACCGCGGCTATCAGTTCGCCGACGGGGTCTATGAGGTTGTGCCGGTCTTCAACACCATCCTGGTGGACGAGGACATGCATCTCGACCGGCTGGACCGCTCCCTCTCAGAACTGCGCATTCCCCAGCCGCTGTCCCGCCCGGCCTTGAAGCTGATCTGCCGCGAGCTGATCCGGCGCAACGGACTGACCAACGGCATCCTCTACATGCAGGTCACCCGCGGCGTGGCGCCCCGCGATCACAAATTTCCCAAAAAGTCGAAGCCGGCCCTGGTCCTGACCACAAAGCAGATGAAACCCCACAGCGAGGCGCTGCTGCGGCAGGGGCTGAAGGTCGTGACCCTGCCGGACCAGCGCTGGGCGCGCTGCGACATCAAGTCGGTCTCGCTGCTGCCCAACGTGCTGGGCAAGCAGGCGGCGACGGAGGCGGGCGCCTACGAGGCCTGGCAGGTCGACCGCGAGGGGATGGTGACCGAAGGCACCTCCACCAATGCCTGGATCGTCACCGACGGCAACCGCGTGGTCACCCGCGATGCCACCAACGCCATCCTCAACGGGATCACCCGGCTGACCCTCCTGGATCTCATCCGGGCGGAGGGCTATGCCCTGGAGGAACGGTCCTTCTCCGTCGACGAGGCCAAGGCGGCGCGCGAAGCCTTCATCACCTCCAGCACCTCCTTCGTCCTGCCGGTCACCCAGATCGACGGCCAGCCGGTGGGCAACGGACATCCGGGCATCCTCACCGGCAAACTTCGCCAGCACTACGTGGACTATATGCAGTCTCTGCGGCAATCCGCGTGAGTGCGCCCGCATGACCCTTCCGGCGCCGAAGGCCATTCTCTTCGACTGGGACAACACGCTGGTCGATAGCTGGGTCGTGATTCATCAGGCCTTGACGGCGACCTTCGAGGCCATGGGCCAGCGGCCCTGGACCCTGGAGGAGGCCCGCCGCAAGGTGCGTAAGTCGGCGCGCGACAGCTTTCCGGAGTTGTTCGGGGAGCGGGCCGGGGAGGCGACGGAGATCTTCTACAGCGCTTTCAGTGCGATCCATCTGGACCGCCTGACCCCGCTGCCCGGAGCCGAGGCACTGTTGCAGGAACTGGCCGGGCTGGGCGACGTGAAGCTCGCCGTGGTGAGCAACAAGAAGGGTGAGCTGCTGCGGCGCGAGGCCCAACACCTTGGCTGGGACCGCCACTTCATCGCGGTGGTCGGGGCGTTGGACGCGGTACGCGACAAGCCGGCGGCCGAGGTAGTCGATCATGCTTTGGCCGGCAGTGGAGTCGCGCCGGGGCGCGACGTCTGGTTCGTCGGCGATACCGATGTCGACCTTCTCTGCGCGCAGAACAGCGGCTGCAGTGCCATCCTGTTGCGCGCGGAGGTCCCAGGTGAGGACGAGTTCGCGCCGGCGCTCCTTGACCGCCATGTGCCCGATTGCGCAGGACTTTCGCGGCTGGTTCGGGATCACCTCGGCTAAGAGGGGCTTGACTTCCCAAGCGGCGTCCTCACCTTTAGGGCAGGGTCAATTTCCATTCCAACGAAGCCATGGTAGGGAAGGCTGAAAGATAGCGCCGGCCGCGCTATACTCTTGGTGCTAATAGAAGGTGATCGACAGCATCAATAAAGGTGCAAGAAGGCCGATCAAGAACAAGTCCACTTAAGAAAAACAATAAAGGTGTAAAAAAATGGCCGCAGAAAAGAACCAAAGCGTTCAGGATGTATTCCTCAATCACATTCGTAAGAACAAAGTGCCTGTCACAGTATTTCTGGTCAACGGCGTGAAGCTGCAGGGAATTGTTACCTGGTTTGACAATTTCTCTGTCCTCCTGCGCCGGGACGCGCATTCGCAGCTGGTCTACAAGCACGCGATTTCCACCGTCATGCCGGCGACTCCGGTTCAACTCTTTGAGCCGTCGAAAGAAGAAGAAACCGCGTAGGACCGGCCAGCCAGGCGGGCACTGCCGACGTTCCGGACAAAACGGGTTCGGGGCGGCGAAGGCGTTTGCTGTGCCCGGGGCCTACTGGATCCTGAACAAGAGGGGCGGCGTCCGTGGCGTCGCCGTGGTCGATGACTGATTTCGCGCTGGTTGTGCACCCCGACATCCAGGCCGGCTCGGCGCCGCGCCTGCGCTCGGCCGAGGCGCGCCTCGACGAGGCGATGGGGCTCGCCGCCGCCATCGGGCTCGATGTGGTGCTGGGCGAAGTCGTCGCGGTGAAGCAGGCCCGCCCCGCAACCCTGATCGGCGGCGGCGTGGTCGAACGCCTGAGCGAGACCATCGCCGAGCACGAGATTTCGGTGGCGGTGATCGATGCCGCGCTGACCCCGGTGCAGCAGCGCAATCTCGAGCAGGCCTGGCAGTGTAAGGTGATCGACCGCACCGGCCTGATCCTGGAGATCTTCGGCGCCCGCGCCCGCACCAAGGAGGGCAAGCTGCAAGTGGAACTGGCGGCGCTCAGCTACCAACGCTCCCGCCTGGTGCGCTCCTGGACCCACCTGGAGCGCCAGCGCGGCGGCTTCGGCTTCATGGGCGGGCCCGGCGAAAGCCAGTTGGAGATCGACCGCCGCCTGATCACCGAGCGCATCACTCGGCTGAAGAAGGAATTGGCCCAGGTCCAGCGGACCCGCGGCCTGCACCGCGGTGCCCGCCAGCGGGTGCCCTATCCGGTGGTCGCCTTCGTCGGCTACACCAACGCCGGTAAGTCGACCCTGTTCAACCGCCTGACCGACGCGGAGGTTCTGGCGCGGGACCAGCTTTTCGCGACCCTGGATCCGACCATGCGCCGGGTGGTGCTGCCCTCGGGCCAGATCGCCATCCTGTCCGACACCGTCGGCTTCATCTCCGATCTGCCCACCGACCTCATCGCCGCCTTCCGCGCAACCCTGGAAGAGGTGCTGGAAGCGGATCTGATCCTCCACATCCGGGATGCCGCCCACGAAGACAGCCGCGCCCAGCAGGCCGACGTCGAGGCGGTGCTGGCGGACCTTGGCGTGGCGGCAGGTTCCGGCCGGGTGCTGGAGGTGCTCAACAAGAGCGACCTGCTGGCCCCGGAAGAGCGCGCCCGGCTGACCCTGCGGGAGGCGGGAGAGCGGCCGGTAGTGCTCTGTTCGGCCCTGACCGGGGAGGGCTGCGAGGCGGTGCTGGCGATGATCGACCAGGAGCTCTCGGCCAAGCGCCTCCAGGTCAGCCTAGCGCTGCCGCTTTCGTCCGGCAAGGCGCTCTCCTGGCTCTACGATCACGCGGAGGTGCTGAGCCGGGAGGACGAAGATCTGGTCAGCCGCCTTGAACTCAAGATCGCGCCGCAGGACTTGCAGCGGTCTCTCAAGAAGTTTCCGGAGCTCCTTCAATCGAATACCGAACTGGCCAAAAGCCTCCAGGCGGCCGAGGAGCCTGTTGAGAGCCATTTGCAGAGCGGTTGACTCTCGGCCCTGGGCCCTATATATGCTCGCTAGCACTCGCCTGAAGTGAGTGCTAACAAGGGCTGCCGGGCCTGGCTCCGGCGGCTCGAGCCAGTTCAATCCAACTCACACAGGGTGGAGTTTCCATGAAATTTAGGCCTCTGCATGACCGTGTCGTGGTCGAGCCGTTGGACGAGGAACAGAAGACCGCCGGCGGCATCATCATCCCGGACACGGCGAAAGAGAAGCCCGTGCAAGGCAAGGTTCTCGCCGTTGGCCCCGGTAGCCGCGGCGACGACGGCAAGCTCAATGCGCTGGACGTCAAGAAGGGCGACAAGGTCCTTTACGGCAAGTGGTCGGGCACCGAGGTGAAGCTGGACGGCAAGTCCATGCTGATCATGCGTGAATCCGACATCATGGGCGTAATGCAATAAGGAAGAGATGTACTGATGGCTGCGAAAGACGTTAAATTCGGCGCCGATGCCCGCACCCGCATGCTCCGCGGTGTCGACATCCTGGCGGACTCCGTGAAGGTCACCCTCGGTCCCAAGGGCCGTAATGTGGTGATCGACAAGTCCTTCGGCGCGCCGCGCACCACCAAGGACGGTGTGACGGTTGCCAAGGAGATCGAGCTCTCCGACAAGTTCGAGAACATGGGCGCGCAGATGGTGCGCGAGGACGCTTCCAAGACCAACGACGTGGCCGGCGACGGCACCACCACGGCGACGGTCCTGGCCCAGGCGATCGTGCGGGAAGGTGCCAAGGCGGTGGCCGCCGGCATGAACCCCATGGACCTGAAGCGCGGTGTGGATCTGGCGGTCGACGCCATCGTCACCGAACTGCAGAAGAAGTCCAAAAAGATCTCCACCACGGCCGAGGTTGCCCAGGTCGGCACCATCTCCGCCAACGGCGAAGGTGAGATCGGCTCCATGATCGCTGAGGCGATGGAGCGGGTCGGCAAGGAAGGTGTGATCACGGTCGAGGAGGCCAAGGCCCTGGAGACCGAGCTGGATGTCGTCGAAGGCATGCAGTTCGACCGCGGCTACCTCTCGCCCTACTTCATCACCAACGCCGACAAGATGGTCTGCGAGATGGAGAACCCCTTCATCCTGCTGCACGAGAAGAAGCTCTCGGGCCTGCAGCCCATGCTGCCGCTGCTCGAGACCGTGGTGCAGGCCGGCCGGCCGCTGCTGATCATCGCCGAGGACGTTGAGGGCGAGGCGCTCGCGACCCTGGTGGTGAACAAGCTGCGTGGTGGCCTGAAGGTCGCCGCCGTCAAGGCGCCGGGCTTCGGCGACCGCCGCAAGGCCATGCTGGAGGACATCGCGATCCTCACCGGCGGCCAGGTGATCTCCGAGGATCTCGGCATCAAGCTGGAGAACACCACCCTCGACATGCTGGGCACCGCCAAGCGCGTGGTCATCACCAAGGAAGAGACCACCGTGGTGGACGGCGCCGGCAAGAAGAAGGAGATCACGGGACGCTGTTCGCAGATCCGCGCCCAGGCCGAGGAGACCACCTCGGACTACGACCGCGAGAAGCTGCAGGAGCGTCTGGCCAAGCTGGCGGGCGGCGTTGCCGTTCTGCGCGTCGGCGGGGCCACCGAGGTCGAGGTGAAGGAGCGTAAGGATCGCGTCGAGGACGCGATGAACGCTACCCGCGCCGCGGTCGAGGAAGGCATCGTGATCGGTGGCGGCACCGCGCTGCTGAACGCCGCCAAGGCGCTCAACAAGGTGGAGTCTGCCAACGACGACCAGCGTGTCGGCATCGAGATCGTCGGCCGCGCGCTGCAGTCGCCGATCCGTCAGATCGCCGAGAACGCGGGCCACGAGGGCTCCATCGTCGTCGGCAAGATCAACGAGTCGAAGGACGCTGCCCTCGGCTTCGATGCCCAGAACAGCAAGTACGTGAACATGTTCAAGGCCGGTATCATCGACCCGACGAAGGTCGTGCGCACCGCGCTGCAGGACGCCGCTTCGATCGCCGGTCTGCTGATCACGACCGAAGCCATGGTCGCCGACCAGCCCGAGAAGAAGGACGCGGCCATGCCGGCGGCGCCCGACATGGGTGGCATGGGCGGCATGGGTGGCATGGGCTTCTAAGCCATCCATCCAAGGCACTGAAGGAAGGGGCCGTGGCTCACGCCGCGGCCCTTTTCGCTTTTTAAGGGAATGGTCCCGACGCTAGAACCGGCACCCGCCAACGCGAGGGCTCCTTGATCGATATCCAGACCGTCGCCGCCATCCTTGAAGAGACCGCCACCGAGGAGGTGCTGCCGCGCTTTCGTGACCTCGGTCACGGGGACGTGCAGGAAAAGGCCGCGGGCGAACTGGTGACCGTGGTCGACCTGGCGGTGGAGCAGGCGCTCAGCCGGCGCCTGCCGGACCTCTTGCCCGGTTCGGTCATGGTCGGAGAGGAGGGCGCCCATGCGGAGCCGGCCCTCATGGACCGGCTGCACGAGGACGGCCCCGTCTGGATCGTCGATCCCATCGACGGCACCCGCAACTTCGCCCGCGGGCGCGAGGCTTTCGCCATCATGGTGGCATTGGTGAGCGCCGGGGAAACGCGGGCCGCCTGGATCCTGGAGCCCGCAACGGGGCGCTTCGGTGTGGCCGAGGCGGGAGCGGGAGCCTGGATGGCCGGTCGCCGCCTTCAGGTTGCGGCGTCTGCCGCGCCACAAGCCATGACCGGCAGCCTGCATGCCTCCCGCTACGCGCCGCGGGAGCTTGCCCGCCGCGTCGACCAAAGACGCAGCCGGGTGTCGGCGGTCAAGTCCCTCGGCTGTGCCGGCGCCGAGTATCTGCGCCTGGCGGAGGGCGAGACCCACTTCACCCTGTTCACCCGCCTGATGCCCTGGGACCACGTGCCCGGCGCGCTGATCCACCAGGAAGCCGGCGGCCACGCCCGCTGCTTCGACGGCCGGCCATACCGCGCCGACCGCTACAAGGACTTCGGCCTTCTCATGGCCCCGGACCAGGAGAGCTGGCAGGCGCTCTATGAGGTGCTGTTGGCGGAATAGTGGACGAATGCCGCACGGCCGTTTGCCGGCTGTCCCGCAGTTATCCAGTCACGAAGTCCCGTATATCGGCGTGCCGTCAGGTTCGTAGCCGGTGACGCCCGGTTCCCACCAATAGATCGGGTTCTTCGCAAAACTTTCGCGCGCGTCGAGTTGCGCGATGAGTGCTGAAATCTTCGGAAATCTTTGGAGACCGAGATCGATACCGATCGGCCGATTCTCGGTAAACCTGATGTGGCAAGCGAGGAAGATATCCTGAGCGGAAACGCAGTCGGCCATGAAACCGGAGCCTTCGTCCGCGATCTCCGCTTCCAGCCAATCCATAAGATGCGGAACCCGATCAGCGCATCGCGTCAAGTGTCCGTTGGCGGACTTATCCAGGCCGGTCCATTTGAACTGTGAGACGGTGGTGACCGCCGCGCCCAGTGTTTGAATCGTCGCAAACACCAGCTTGTCGCGCCACTCGTGACCGGCGCGCCACGCGCATTCGCTCAGCGGCGGCTGACCATCTCTGTTGCGATAGGTCCGCAGCAGATACTCAGCGATCAGGCCGCTTTCCCAAAGGTGGACGTCGCCATCCCAGAAAGTTGGCACCTGCAAGCTCGGTGTGGCGGCCGCGCGCTGCTCGACAGTTGGTGTGGTAATCTCCTCGCGGCGCTCGTAGTCGAGGGCCAACTCGTCAAGAATGATCCGGACTGCGCGCGCGAAAGGCGATCCCGTCGTGAAGAGCAGAGCCCGCATTGTCACCTCGAAGTCCGGCGGTTTGGCCCTGAAAATCGCCAGATGGTTTCATGCTCACCACCCAGCCTGAGCCGACACTTGAAGCTTCCCTTCGGGTCAGCAAAAACCTCAGAGCCTGACTCGAATTGGACGGATTGATTTCAATGGCTTGCCAACGCCATTGACGCGCATATCGTCACCCTCGGGCTTGTCCCGAGGGGCCATGGGAGGTCCGAGACCCGGACCTCGACGGATTGCCGGAACAAGTCCGGCAATGACAAGCTATGCTGAAGAAGGCCGATAGCCGCTTGGCAGCGTTAGCGCGTCCAAACGCTATCGCCCTCTCCGAAAAATCAGTCTTTGAGTTCGATCGGTTCGACGATAAACCGGCCGCGACCGCGCCGGATTGCGTAGGCGCTGCCGCGCTGAATCCGCACCTTGTCGATCAGGGGGCTGAGCGCGGTTTCGATCACTTCGATGTTCGGATCGACGTTGTTCTCGCTCTTGGCCTCGCGTGCATACCACTTTGCGAAGGCGTCATCGGCCAGTTCGTCGCCGATGGATTTCCGCAGTGCGGTCAGTTTGCGAAGCTCTCCCTTCGTCAAAGACTTCTCGTCAATTGTGCGTTTGGGCATAGCCGAGTTCCGGTCCTCATAAGATTCATTCAGGCTGCCTTATCGCCCGCTATGGCGGAAACTTCAAGTGCTCTGCGCAACTAAATTTATGGCAAAGAGACATAAAGCCTACTTCTAGATTAGGTGCTAATGTATTGATTCAATCATGAGCAGTCGAACCGTGTTTTCTGTAAGATCTTTTTGGTCTTCCAGAGGAGTGCTAGGGCAGCAAGACTGGAGAAGAAACCGAGCAGAGTCGGGGCGGTAGCTTTGATCGATTAGGTACTTGCCGCCGCCTTCACCGCGTCATTTCGAAACGCCCACAGGTGACACTCCCTGACCTCTCTCGGAATTCACAGCGGGATTCCAATCCGTTCCCGGCGGGGTGGCGGCCTTCTTTTTTGTCAGAGAGGCTCACCTTATGGTTTTGCCGAGTTGGCAACTGCTCCTACTTGGATGGTGTTCGCGCTTGGCTTCCGATCTCTATGTCTGGCCGTCAGCCGCGGGTTTGCTCGATGCATGGCACTGATTGAACGCTCAATCGACACCGAGATCGCGGACGTTTCTTTACCGGTTCGCAGGACGATTTTGTGTGTCGGAAGCGTGGCGCTGCGGTCGCCTGTTCGGAACGCGAGATGAGTTGCCAAGGCCATGAGGGGATTTCACCGCAGCGTGTCTTTGTTGATTATCGATGATATTTATTCACCTTTCGGTAGCACGCAAGGATGCATTTGATTGGAGGACCGATCGGGACGCAGATTGCCGTGCACAGTCTGTTGATCTTCGCATTTTGTCGGGAACGCTGTGGGCTGCGGCGGACATGCGCCGGGCCTTGAGCAAGCGCTTGCTCTCTTTTGCTGTGGGCCCTTGCACGATAGTCTGTGCGCCGGTGAGAGTGCTGGATTGAGGAGTCGTTGTGCAGCAGGGGTCGGGCGGACCCGCGATCTATTGGGTGGTGGGCAACGGAACGGATGTCGGCAAGACGACCGTCGCGACGGCCCTGATCAAGGTCTTGAATGCGCGTGGGCAGAGGACCATCGGGTTCAAACCCTATGCCGCCTCGCTGCTGTTCTCCATCGTCGACTTTATGGTCGAGAAGTACCCCCTGACGCCGTGCAAGTTGTTCGGCAACGACGCCTGGGAACTGACCGCGGCCTCGCCCTTGACGGGGCCGGAGATGATCGATCTCGTCGTGCCGGTGCAACTGCTGTGCTATCCCAACTGGCAAAGCGCCATCCTGGTCAGGAGCGGCTCGCTCCTGCTCGACAACGTCGAGTACTTCTGCAGCGACAACGGCGCCGCGCTGAGCGAGCGCACTGACTTTCAGGCCCTGGCCCGCGTAACCGGCCTTCCTTTGGGGGAGGCTGTGGTGCGGGACGGGCTCGGCCTCGACGAGGCGGCACGCCTCGCGCCGGAGAAACCGAAGCAGGCCTTCACCCGCCTGTTGGACCTCGGTGTCGATGCGGTGGTCTGCGAGGGCGCCGGCGGATGGTTACCGGTCTGGCAGGACTGTCCGGCGGCCAATCATGTCCTGGAGGTCGCCGATGGCCGGGTGCTGTTCTGTCCCGATCTGAACTTCAGCCTTCCGTTCGACCCGACGAGCGCGGGCCAGGGCCGGGAGAGTCTGTCCACTGCGCTGAACGCTCCTGATCGGCCGACGGTCTCCTCACCGCTTTACCTGGCCGAAGCCGGGCGCCGCGCCGAGATGGCACAGCGCATCGTCAAAGGGCTTCTCGCCAAGGCCTCGTAGCAGAGTTAGGGCCGCAGAGACAGAGCCACAGAGACAGATCAGAGCGGGTGGAAGCGGTGTCCGCGCATCGGCATCGACGGTCCAAGGCGTGTTGAAGCCGAGCCACCCGGGGAGGCCGAACAGCCAAATTGTCACCAAGGCAATGTTCCTCTTGAGGCGGCTAAGTGACGATGCGAACGTCCCGGCTCGCAGAGAATCAAAGTAAATGTGCGCCTTGGAGTCTCCCGCATGGCAACATCGCGGACGGGGACCGGGATCTCGCTGGCTCTGGTGTGTTTGTGCATCCTCGGCACGATGCCGGTCATCTCAAACAGCCGCCCCGATGGCTTCGGTGCGCTTGGCTTCGCTTTCCTGCTCTCTGTCTGGCAGACCGTCTTCGCCGTTCCTTTGCTCGTTCGGGAGCTGCGCTCCGATAACAAAGGACTGTTCGCCGCGTCCCTGACCGTTCGGGAGAAGCGCCGTGCCGGCGCCATCACTCTGGTGACGGGCGCGATGTTCGGACTGTCGACCTATCTTTACGTGTTCGGGGTCGAGAAAGCCGGCGCCGTCAGTGCGGCCATCGCGATGCAGGCCTACCCTCTCTTCGCCATCCTCTGGGAGACGCTGTTCCTGAAGCGCCGCAAGACCGTGACCGAGCTTCTGCTGACGGCGCTGTTGATTGCCGCTCTCTATTATCTCGGCACCGGCGGGACCTGGACGATCGAGGGCTTTTCGCCCTGGTTCTTTGTTGCGCTGGGGGTTCCCTTCCTTTGGAGCATCGCCCACGTGATCATCAAGGAGGAACTGGGGCGCACGCCCATCACGCCGGCCCAGGTGACATTCTTCCGCGTCGCGGTTTCTGCCGTTCTGCTTGGCGCCGTTCTCGCCGCAGTCGATCCGGCGAACCTGCCGGCCGCGGTCCTGAGGTGGGACTTCCAGTTCGCGGCTGCGGTCATGGGGTTAGTCTATTACTTGGAACTGATCGTCTGGTTCTATGCCGTTCGCCACATCGACGTTTCGCTTGCCAGTTCCATCACCACACCCTGGCCGGCGCTTACCATGGTTCTTGCTGTGGTCTTTCTCGGCGACCGGGTCGCGGCCCACCAGATCGGCGCGTTCCTTGTCGTCGCCGCGTGCATCTACGGCCTGATGGTCGCCGGGTTGCGCAAAGACAGGGCCCGGGCAGCCTGAACCATCACGCTGGGCCTAGCGCAGGACCCGCTCCAGCACCACGTGGGGGCCGATGGGGGGCAGGTCGAAGATGTCGCCGACGCGGCTGAAGCCCTGGGCGACATAGAAAGGCTCCACCGTCGTGCGGCCGTTGCACCAGAGCAGGCCGGGCGGGTCGTCCGGGTTCTGCTGAGCCGTCGCATAGTCGATCAGCCCCTTGAGCAGCAGCGCACCGAAGCCTCTGCCCTGGTATGCCGGGTCCACCGCCATGCCGCGAATGCGCCAGGCGTTGCCGGCGCTGCTCTCCGGCGGCGCCTCATGGAAGACCGAGGCGATGCCGAGGATCGGGCCGTCACCCTCCCGGTAGCCCAGGTGCAGGGTGCCCGGCGCCTCGTCCAGCGGATAGCGGCAGGCGGAGAGCGGCTGGTTGGGCCGCAACACGCGGTGACGCAGGTCAAGGCAGTCGTCGGCCGAGATTGGCTGGACGGGGGCTTCGAAGCGTATCTCTTTTGGCATCAGAAACTGACCGAATCTGGCTCTGGTGCTTCCCAGGGTGCAGGCGTAGGTTTCGGCAGACAAGGGGCTCGCGTCAACGCCTTTTCCCGCGGATCTCAGCGCCGCCGTTGCAGGCGGCGTTTGGCGCGTTCCGGGCCGAGGCCGGCGAAGGGCCCCAATGCGAATGAGCTTCTGGCAGAGAGGAACCGAGGCAATGCTGGTGGGTGTGCCCAAGGAAGTGAAGAACCACGAATACCGGGTCGGCCTGGTGCCGGCTTCGGTGCGTGAATTGGTTCACCATGGCCACAAGGTGGTTGTCGAGACCAATGCGGGCCTCGGCATCGGGCTCAGCGACGCGGACTATCAGGCGGCCGGGGCGGAGATCCTGCCCGATGCCGATGCGGTCTTCGCGACAGCGGAGATGATCGTCAAGGTGAAGGAGCCGCAGCCGGCGGAGTACGCCCGCCTGCGCGAGGGGCAGTTGCTTTTCACCTATCTGCATCTGGCGCCCGACCTGCCGCAGACCCAGGGGCTGGTGGACTCCGGCTGCATCGCCGTCGCCTATGAAACGGTGACCAGCGCCCGCGGCGGCCTGCCGCTGTTGGCACCCATGAGCGAGGTCGCCGGGCGCATGTCGATCCAGGTGGGCGCCCATTGCCTGGAGAAGGAACAGGGCGGCTCCGGCATGCTGCTGGGCGGCGTGCCCGGCGTGGCGGCGGCCCGGGTGGTCATCATCGGCGGCGGCGTCTCGGGCACCAATGCCGCGCGCATGGCCATGGGCATGGAGGCCCATGTGACGGTCATCGACCGCTCCTTGGAGCGGCTCTACGAACTGGACATGCAGTTCGGACCGATGCTGAACACCATCTATTCGACGGTGGACTCCATCGAGCGCCATGTCATCGACGCCGATCTGGTGGTGGGGGCGGTGCTCGTTCCCGGCGCCGCCGCGCCCAAGCTGGTGACGCGGGACATGGTGCGCCAGATGCGCCCGGGCTCGGTCCTGGTGGACATCGCCATCGACCAGGGCGGCTGCTTCGAGACCTCCAAGGGCACGACCCACGATGCCCCCACCTATGTGGAGGAGGGGGTGGTGCACTACTGCGTCACCAACATGCCCGGCGCCGTGGCGCGCACCTCCACTTTCGCCCTCAACAACGCGACCCTGCCGTTCACCCTGGCCCTGGCCAACAAGGGCCATCGCCGCGCTCTGGCCGAGGATGCCCACCTGAAACAGGGGCTCAACGTGGCCAGCGGCAAGATCACTTACAAGGCCGTCGCGGAGGCCCATGGCTTCGATTACGTCCCGGCCGAGGAGGCGTTGGGTCTTTAGGGTCGACTTGGCGGTGACGCCCCGGCCCCGGGCCCGCTATTCTGGGCCCCCGGCGATTGCTGCCGGCTGAGCTGGAGGGGGAGGGCGCGTCATGGGCTGCTGTCATCACTATTTCGAGCCGACGGAGGGTGGCGATCTGGCCTTCTCCGTCGACGTCTCCTCCGTCACCTTCGGGCGCGGTTGCCTTGCGGAGGCGGGGGAGGTCGCCCGGGCGCTCGGCATCCGCCGCATCGCTCTGATGACTGACAAGGTTCTGCGCGGCCTCGACTTCTTCGAGACGGTGGAGAGGGCCCTTGCAACTGCCGGCATCGACACGGTGGTCTACGACGAGGTGCGCGTCGAGCCCACCGATGTCTCCTTTCAGGACGCCGCCGCCTTCGCCCGCGAGAGCAAGGTCGACGGCTTCCTCTCCCTCGGCGGCGGCTCGGTCATCGACACCGCCAAGGCGGCCAATCTCTACGCCAGCCATCCGGCGGACTTTCTTACCTACGTCAACGCCCCCATCGGCGCGGGCCAGCCGGTGCCGGGACCACTCAGGCCGCACATCGCCTGCCCGACCACTTCGGGCACCGGCAGCGAGTGCACCGGCATCGCCGTTTTCGATCTGCTGGCGATGAAGGCGAAGACCGGCATTGTCTCCCGGGAGCTGCGGCCGCAGCGGGCCCTGATCGACCCGGACGTCACCGCCAGCCTGCCGGCGAACGTCGTCGCCGCCAGCGGCTTCGACGTCCTGAGCCACGCGCTGGAGTCCTACACCGCCCGGCCCTACACGCAGCGCAGGGCCCCGGCGAACGCCAGCCAGCGGCCCATGAGCCAGGGCGCCAATCCCTGGAGCGACCTGGGCTGCCGGGAGGCCTTGCGGCTTCTGGGCGCCTACTTCCCCCGCGCGGTGGCCGATGCCGGCGACCGGGAAGCGCGGGAGCAGGTGATGTGGGCGGCGACCCTGGCCGGCATCGCCTTCGGCAACGCGGGCTGCCATGCGCCTCACGGCATGGCCTATTCCGTCGCCGGCCTGGTGAAGGACTATCAGCCCGCCGGCTATCCCGACGACGCGCCGCTGATTCCCCACGGCATGTCGGTGATCGTCAATGCGCCCTCGGTCTTCCGCGTCACCGCGCCGGCCTGTCCCGACCGTCATCTGGAGGCCTCCGGACTCTTAGGCGCCAACGGCCGCGGCGCCGGCGAGACGGACGCTGGGGAGGTGCTCGGCGGGCGGATCGTCGATCTGATGAAAGAGACCGGCATGCCCAACGGGCTGAGCGGCGTCGGCTATGGCGAGGCCGATCTGGCGGCGCTGACCGAAGGCGCTTACCCGCAGCGCCGGCTGCTGGAGAACGCGCCGCTGGACATCACCCGCGACGGCCTCACCGCGCTCTACCGCGATGCCCTGGCCTATTGGTAGGCCAGCGGAGAAGCCCGGAATTCCGCCGTTTTCGACCCGGCTAATGGGCACTCTGGCCTCACAGGTGACAGCCAACTGGGTCTAGCTCCCCGCCAGTGGCGGGGATTACACTGCCTGCTAATGAAACCGCATCAACGCCTAACCTAGGAAAGATGGGCCCATGAACGTCATTCCGCCGATCCCCAATTCGCTCGAGCAGCATTGGATGCCGTTTACCTCAAACCGCCACTTCAAGGCGAACCCGCGCATCCTGACCGGCGCCCAGGGCATGTACTACACCACCGATCACGGCGACCAGGTGATCGACGGTTCGGCCGGGCTGTTCTGCGTGGCCGCCGGCCATGGCCGGCGCGAGATCGCCGAGGCGGTCAACGAGGCGCTGACCAAGATGGATTACGCGCCGCCCTTCCAGTACGGGCATCCGGCGTCCTTCGAGATGGCCCGCCGTCTGGCACAGGTGACGCCCGGGGACCTGAACCACTTCTTCTTCTCCAACTCCGGATCGGAAGCGGTGGAGACGGCGCTGAAGATCGCCCTGTCCTATCACAAGTGCAAAGGCGAGGGGCAGCGGCTGCGCATGGTCGGCCGCGAGCGCGCCTATCACGGCGTCAACTTCGGCGGCCTGACCGTGGCCGGCATCCTCAACAACAAAAAGGCCTTCGGGCTCGGTCTGCCCGGCGCCTGCCACATGCGTCACACCCATCTGCCGGAGCATGACTATGTGCAGGGTCAGCCGGAGACGGGCGCGGAGCTGGCCGACGACCTGCAGCGCTTCGTCGACCTGCACGGCGGCGATTCCATCGCCTGCTGCATCGTCGAGCCCATCGCCGGATCCACCGGCGTGCTGGTGCCGCCCCAGGGCTATCTGAAGCGCCTGCGGGAGATCTGCGATGCCCACGGCATCCTACTGATCTTCGACGAAGTGATCTGCGGCTTCGGGCGCACCGGCAAACAGTTCGGCGCCGATGCCTTCGATGTGGTGCCGGACATGATCACCATGGCCAAGGCGCTGACCAACGGCGTGGTGCCCATGGGTGCCGTCGCCTGCCGCGACCACATCTACGAGACGATCACCGAAGCCACCGCCGGGAACGGGATCGAGCTGTTCCACGGCTACACCTACTCCGGCTGTCCGGTCGCATCGGCGGCGGGTCTCGCCACCCGCAACATCTTCGAAGACGAAGACCTGGTGGGGAACGCCGCGAAGATGACCCCGAAGTTCCAGGAGGCGCTGTTCTCCCTGCGGGACCTGCCGGTGGTCACCAACATCCGCGGCTACGGTCTGCTCGGCGGCGTCGACCTGGCCCCGGCGGAGGCGCCGGGCGCCCGCGGCCTGCAGGCGACCCAGGACTTCTACGACGCCGGCCTCATCGTCAAGATGACCGGTGACTGCGCCCTGGTCTCGCCGCCGCTGATCTGCAACGACGACCACATCGATGAGATCTTCGGCAAGATGCGCACGGTGCTGACGCGGCACTGACCGCCCGGTCACAGCGCGCGACGCGTTTCACGAGCGGGAAGGGACGGCAGCGTCCTTTCCCGCTTCGTCTTTCCGAAAGCCAGCTTTTTCTTTGCGGTTCAGCAGCGCGGGCGTTGCCCGTCTGCCCGGCGGCGGTAGTCGATGACTCCGCCACGACCGTCGATTTGGATGGTGCAGCAGCGCAGCAGGGCGTCCTTCAACTTCTGGCGGCCGCGCTGGACCCGCGATTTCATGCCGGAGACCGAGAGGCCCAAGCGCCGGGCCGCCGCCGCCTGGGTCATGCCTTCGATCTCAGTGAGCATGAGGGCTTCGCCGTAACGCTCCGGCAGGCTGCGGATCAGGGGAACCAGGCAACGGGCGAGCTGATCCGGGGCGGCCGCTTCGTCGTCGTCTTCGCTTGCCGGCTGCATCGCCTCTTCGCCCTCGGCTTCAGCCAGGGCCCGGCGCTCGCTGGCGCGGCGGCGGTGGTGGTCGGCGACGGCGTTGGCCGCGACCTTCAGCGCCCAGGCGATGGGATTCCTGGCTTGCCGCAAATCCTCCTGATGTTGCACCAGACGGAGCAGGATTGCCGCCACCAGATCGTCCACCGAAGCCGGATCGACGCGGCGGCGTACGTAGCCGCGCAGCCGGCCTTCGAAGTCGATCCAGGCTTCGGTGGTGAGGGACAGGGACGCCGTCATGGGGGAGCGAGCCTCGCTATGCTCCGACGCTTTCCATGCGCTTCGGCCCCGTGCAGCAGGTCTTGCCGAGAGAGTCGGCGGCGGTGGCGGGATTGTCGTCGGTCACGCGATACCACTCCCAGCGCAGGCCATCGGGCTCCCGCGACCAGACCTTATCCTGGGTGGCATGGCAACAGGTGTCGTCGCGTTTGACCTCGTCGACGATCCCTGCCGCGGTCAGACGCTCCAAGGCGGTGTCGATCTGAGCTGCCTCTAGCACCTCGACCCCCAGATGGTGCAGACGTTGCTCCGCCTCCGGGTTCTCGAACAGCACCAGCTTCAGCGGCGGTTCGGCAACCACGAAGTTGGCGTAGTCGCTGCGCCGCTTGTGGGGCGCGACGCCGAACAGCTTGGTGTAGTAGGTGACTGCCTGATCGATATCCCGCACGTTCAGGGCCAATTGAAGACGCATGGTTTCACTCCTTTGGATGGATGCTTTGCCCTGTTAGACGCCGCTGTGGGCAAAAGGACGCAAAAATCCCAGCACAGGCAGATTTGTTCCCTCAAAAAACATTATAAAACAGAGTTATAAGTTCTGGTTCTAATGTCAAAAGTCAAATTCAGAAGTTCTCCATAATCCACTTCCGCGATGGTTCGCGGATGCCGGGGCTTGAGCGGTCAGGGGCGGCCCCCTAAGCTATTTTCGCATAGACGGGAGGGTTTTGGAGCCGATGCGGGACTTCATCTTCCCTGTCCGCCACGACGGGGATCTCGGCCTACAGGCGCAGCTTCGCAGGCAACTGATCGACGCCATCGTCGACGGCCGGCTGTCGGGCAGCGACCCGCTGCCGTCCTGCCGCCGCTTGGCGCAGTCCCTGGGCGTCTCCCGCAACACCGTGGTGCTGGCCTATCAGGCCCTGGCCGACGAGGGGTTGCTGATCTCCCGCGAGCGGGTCGGCTACTTCGTCAACACCGACATGGCGTTCGACCAGATCGAAACCAAGAGCAGCTATCCCGAACTGGAAGCTGGGCAGTCCGTCGACTGGTGGAACCGCCTGCGCCTGCGTCCCTCGGAACTGGTGAATGTGGAGAAGCCCCGCAACTGGCGGCGCTACCCCTATCCCTTCATCTACGGCCAGCCGGACCAGACGCTGTTTCCGGTCTCCACCTGGCGCATGTGCTCCCGCCAGGCCCTGGGGATCGAGGCCATCGAGAGCTGGACCAAGGACAACTTCAACGAGGACGATCCCCGGCTGATCGAGGAGATCCGCACCCGTGTTCTGCCGCGGCGCGGCATCAAGGCCGCCCCCTCGGAGATCCTGATCACTCTCGGCGCCCAGAACGCGCTCTACCTCATCGCCGAACTGCTCGCCGGCCCGGGCAAGACCCTGGCGGTGGAGAACCCGGGCTATGTCGACACCCGCAATATCTTCGCGCTGAACGGCACCCAGTTACGGCCCATCCCGGTGGACCGGGAGGGGATCGTGGTCGATCAGCGCCTGGACGGCTGCGCCTGCGTCTACGTGACGCCCAGCCACCAGTCGCCGACCACGGTGACCCTGCCGCTGGAGCGCCGCATTGCGTTGTTGGAACGGGCCCAGCGCTCCGACTTCATCGTCATCGAGGACGACTACGAGGCGGAGGCCAACTTCCTCCACGCGCCGACCACCGCCCTGAAGGCCATGGACCGCTCCGGCCGGGTGGTCTACATCGGCAGCTTCTCGAAGTATCTCGGCCCGGGCCTGCGCATGGGTTACATGGTCGCCGCCGAGGAATTCATCCAGGAGGCGCGCATGCTGCGCCGCCTGATGCTGCGCCACCCTGCCACCAACAACCAGCGCACCATGGCCCTGTTCATCGCCGGCGGACACTACGACGCCCTGGTGCACCGCCTGCAGCGCGACTTCCGCAGCCGTTGGGAGATCATGGGCGAGGGCCTGGCGAGGTTCCTGCCGGACTTCGCGCCGCGCCCCTCCTGCGGCGGCACCAGTTTCTGGTTGGAGGGACCCAAGAGCCTGGACACCGACGTCCTGGCCGCCGATGCGCTGAAGGAGGGGATCGTGATCGAACCCGGCTCCCTCCACTTCCTCTCCAAGAAGCCGCCGCGGAACTTCATGCGGCTCGGCTTCTCCTCGATGGTTCCGAAGCGTATCGCGCCGGGCCTGGAAGCGCTCAGCAGACTGATCGATCGCGGGCCGGGAAAACCGGAGTAGGCGGGACTTGGTGCCGGCTGGCGGTCAGCCGTTCATCACGCGGTCGATCTGGTCCTGGTCCAGGGTATCCATGTTGCCGTTGATGATCGAGGAGGCGACATCGACGAAGCTCTGCAGCTTACGGGTTATGCCGGTGATGCCTTCCTGCAGCGGGCCTTCTTCACCGGCTTCAACGAGGGCCCCGATCTTCGGCAGGCCGCTGGCGATCATCCCGTTCATCTGATCGATGGTCGCATCGAAGGCCTGGCGGTAATTGGCCGGGGCGTTCTCGTAGGCCATGATCGCCAACTCGGCATCGGAAAAGCAGCTGTCCCGGAAGTGATCGGCATAGCTCTTGGGCTGCCACTCCAGGCAGTCCTCGAAGCACTCCGGCATGGACGCGACCATCTCCAGCAGCATGATGATCTCGTTGAAGTGGTTCAGGTAATCCGTGGCCAGCAGGGTGTTCTCGTTGATGTTCTTGCCGCGGACCAGCAGGCGGTAGGTGCGGGTGAAGCCGGCGGACTTGCTCTCATCGCCGGCCGTCTCCTCCCTTCCGCCCTCAGTGGCGAGGCTCTCTGTCTCTGACGCTGACATACTCTGATCCAATCCTGCGCCGGCAGGGGCGCCACGGACCCCAATCCTTCCTGCCTTGAGCCTGCAATTGAACCACGAATTCGGTTTATGTTTCCTTTCCACCGAAGCTTTGTTAAAGAAAATCAAATATTTGAGGGTTCAAACGAGCCCGCATGGGCGCGGACGGCCGGGGTCCTCCTGGGCGACCTAGAAGAAAACCTCCGCCGAGCCGTATTCGTCGATGTTGGTGTAGAATAGGGTCACTTCCTCTGCCTCGCCGATGTCGGCGACGGCGTGGAGCAGGGCCCAAAGGCCGACCTCATCCTCCTCCCAGGAGACCGCGGCGTTGGGCTCGGCCGCGTGGTTGCAGAAGGTCAGGGCGCCGAAAGCCAGAAAGCAGTCGTGGCTGTCTTCCTTGCCGAAGGCGGCGGGGTCCGCGAAGTAGTAGGCAAAGACCCCGGTCTGGTCGAGCAGGGGGCGCTCGGCGGCGGGCAGCCGTACCGCCGCGGCCCGTTCGATCAGCGTGCCCTCGGCAATCGGCTGGCTGGCCAGGACGCCGCGGCCCTTGCCGGGCACCGTCCCAATTCTCACCATCGTTCCCCCCTCGGTTGCAGAACCAATGGTGGCACAGGCACCAGCGAATGCAAAATCTCATGCATCCGCGCCGGCCTTGCGGGGCGTCGCGCCTGCCATTAGTCTCGCCTTCCGCCGGGGCGCCGGTCCCGGCAGTCCAGGCAGCAGCAATTCATCCAACAGCGCGAGTGATCTTCGATGACCAAGGTTGCCTTCATCGGGCTTGGAGTCATGGGCTTTCCCATGGCCGGACATCTGGCCGCGGCCGGCCATGCGGTGACGGTCTACAATCGCACCGCGGCGAAAGCCGAAGACTGGGTCGCCAAGCACGGCGGTGCCGCCGCGCCGACGCCGCGGGCCGCCGCGGAGGGCGCGGAGATCGTGTTCTCCTGTGTCGGCAACGACGACGACCTGCGCAGCGTGCTCCTGGGCGACGACGGCGCCTTCGCCGGCATGGGCGAGGGCAGCATCCTGGTCGACAGCACCACAGCCTCGGCGGCGGTGGCGCGGGAGTTGGCGGCGCAGGGCGGCGCGCGCGGCATCGCCTTCATCGATGCCCCGGTCTCCGGTGGTCAGGCGGGTGCCGAGAACGGCGTTCTGACGGTGATGTGCGGCGGCGATGAAGCCGCTTTCGCGCGCGCCCAGCCGGTGATCGACGCCTTCGCCCGCGCGGTGACCCTCATGGGTCCGGTGGGCGCCGGACAGCTCACCAAGATGGTGAACCAGATCTGCATCGCCGGCCTGCTGCAGGGCTTGGCGGAGGGCATGAACTTCGGCCAGAAGGCCGGCCTCGAGATGGACAAGGTGATCGACGTGATCTCCAAGGGCGCGGCCCAATCCTGGCAGATGGACAACCGCGCCTCGACCATGTGCAAGGGAGAGTTCGATTTCGGCTTCGCCGTCGACTGGATGCGCAAGGACCTCGGCATCTGCCTGGAGGAGGCCAAGACCAACGGCGCCCGCCTGCCGGTGACCGCCCTGGTGGATCAGCTCTACGCCCAGGTCCAGGCCCGCGGCGGCCGGCGCTGGGACACCTCCAGCCTGATGCACCTGGTGGCCAACGACTGAACCCGGCCGTCATGCCAACCTGAGTCGCCGCGACGCGGGGAGGGCGCTTGTCGATGCCCGTCGAGAGTTTCGCGCTACAGGCCGTGATCGCCGGCGTCTTCGCGACGGTGATCCTCGACCTCTGGCAGCGGCTGCTGTGCGCCGCCGCCGGCATCCCGCCCGCGGACTGGGGCCTCATCGGGCGCTGGTTCGTCTACATCCCCAAGGGCCGCCTGATTCACCGGCCGATTGCGGAGACTCCGGCAGTGCCCGGCGAGGCGGCCATCGGCTGGACCATGCATTACCTGATCGGCATCGGATACGGCTTCGCCTATCTGGGACTGATGGTCTTCGTGCTGGAGCGACCGCCGTCGTTGCTGAGCGGCCTGGCCTTCGGTGCCGCCTCCGTGGTGATCCCCTGGTTCATTATGCAGCCCGGCCTGGGGGCCGGCGTCATGGCCCGCCACGCGCCCAAGCCATGGGTGCCGCGCCTCAACGCCCTGGCCAGCCACGTGATCTATGGCGGCGCACTGTTCGCCGGGGCCTGGGTCGCGGGGCTGGCGGGCTAGACCCGGCGCTCGGCGATGCCCTCCAGAACCTTCTTGGCCTCCCGGAGCTGGCGTTCGCGGATCCTGAGAGCCCTCTCTGCGTTGTTGCTGCTCACTGCGGCTTTCGGCATGGGCGCCGGCGCGTTGGCAAACGAGACGCGCCATCTCTGCGAGCCGGCGGGCGGCCGTCCCGATCAACCCAGCGGCGGCGCTGCGGTTCTCCACCGTCTGGACCGGGCGCCGCAGCGCCTGAACGACGGTTGGGCGGTCTCAACCCTCAAGGCGCAAGGGGTCGATCCGAGACCACTGGAGGCGATGCTCAAGGCCGTCGAATCCGGCCGGTTCACGAAGCTTGACAGCATCCTGATCGCCCGCCACGGCACACTCGTGCTGGAAGCCTACTTCAACGGTTTCGACCATGAGACCAAGCACGACACCCGCTCGTCCTTCAAGAGCATCACCTCGGCCCTTGCCGGCATCGCCCTGGACAAAGGCGTGGTTGCGAACATCGACGCGCCGATTGCCGGCTACTTCCCGGACTACTGGCCCGGGATCGAGGAGAGCGCGGAGAAGAAGCGCCGCATCACCCTTGCGCATCTGCTGACCATGACACCGGGCTTTCACGCGGAGGAGAGCTGGGGCATCGGCCCTTTCCGCGAAAACGATATGTGGGAGTCGGACGACTGGCTGCGCTACACCCTCGACCTGCCGATGGCCGGGGAGCCGGGGTCGTACTTCTCCTACAGTTCCTCGACGACTTTCTTGATCGGCCAGGTCGTCGCGCGCGCGGCCGCGGAACCCCTGCCGGCCTTCGCCAAGCGGGAGCTCTTTGACCCCCTCGGTATGACGGACTACTGCTGGACACTGACCGCCAAGGGGCGCGCCGTGGCCCAGGGCAGCTTCTTCATGCGCCCAAGGGACATGGCGAAGTTCGGTCAACTCTTCCTGGACGGCGGCGTCTGGCGCGGCAGGCGGATCCTCTCGGAGGCCTGGGTCAGGACCGCAACGCGGCGCCACGTCGAAGCCGGCCATCCGCGGCGGCAGTCACCCGGTCCAAGCCCCTCCGGTTATGGCTATCATTGGTGGACCACGGCCCCGCGTCCCGGCGAGGACCCCCGGACCGCTCACTCCTTCGCCTCGGGCAACGGCGGTCAGAAGATCTTCGTTTTCCCGAAGCTCGATCTGGTCGTGGTCTTTAACGGCAGTCACTACAACCGCAGGCTCGGCCACCAACAGCCTCGCCAAATCCTGACCGACTTCATCCTTCCGGCGGTGCTGGATTAGGTGCTTTCATCGGCGCTCAGTACTGCCTGTCACCCACCACGCTCTTCGCGTTTCACCGCCTGCCAGAGGTCTTCCAGGGCGTCGAGGCTTTGGTCCTCGGCGCGCCGGCCGGTATCGGCCAGCTTCGATTCCATGGCGCGGAAGCGGCGCTCGAACTTGGCGTTGGTGCGGCGGAGAGCCGATTCCGGATCGATCTTCAGGTGGCGGGCGAGGTTGACCACCACGAACAGCAGGTCGCCGACTTCGTCTTCCAGCCGGTCCGGATCGTGGCCCTGGTCCATCGCTTCCTTGATCTCCGCAATCTCCTCTTCGATCTTCTCGAAGACCGGGGTGGCGCCGGGCCAGTCGAAGCGCACCCGCGCGGCGCGCTTCTGCAGTTTCTCCGCGCGCAGCAGAGCGGGCAGGGCGGCCGTCACGCCGTCCAGGGCGGAAACGGGGGCACCGCCGTTGGCGGCGGCTTTGGCCGCGCGCTCCTGCGCCTTCTGCTCTTCCCAGGTGACCTTCACGTCCTCGGCCGTGTCGGCCCGGTGGTCGTCGAAGACATGGGGATGGCGGCTGATCATCTTCTCGCCGATGGCCGCGGCCACGTCGGCGAAGACGAAGTGCCCGGCCTCCTCGGCCATGCGGGCGTGGAACACCACCTGCAGCAGCAAATCGCCCAGCTCGTCCTTCAGGGCCGCCATGTCGTTCTGCTCGATGGCGTCGGCGACCTCATAGGCCTCCTCGATGGTATAGGGCGCGATGGTGGCGAAGTTCTGCTTCACGTCCCAGGGGCAGCCGCCCTCCGGGTCGCGCAACTGCGCCATGATGGCCAGCAGCCGGTCGATGCTGGGAAGTTCGGGGGACGGGGTCTTGCTCATGGCCGGGAGACTACCCAAAGCCCGGCCCGGCAGCCAGAGCCTGGAGTGGGAAAGGGCCAATTAACCGACTGCAAAGGAATCTGCGATAGCTCTGATCGGGAACGGTAAATCCCCGCACTTCAGGCCTCGATGGACCGATTTTTCAGCCACATCTCGCAAGATCTCTACGACTACTGGCGTGCGCTTTCGCAGCGGTGCGGCGGCATCCCCCAGCGCGACGACCTGGACCCGGCGGAGATCCCCAGCCTGCTGCCCTTCGTCTTCATCGTCGAAAAGCTGCCTGAGGACGGCCGTTACCGGTTTCGCCTCTCGGGCACCGCGATCCGTGAGATCATGGGCTGGAAAACACCGGCCGGCACCTCGACGAACTCCTGGAGGGCGACGACCTGCGCTACGTCACCGAGATGTTCGATCAGGTGCTCTCCCAGAAGGTTTGCCTGCGCTCCGTCGAGGGCCTGACCTATGCCGACCAGAGCCGGATGCGCGTCGAGATCCTGCGCATGCCCTTCACCGACAAGGCGGGAGCCTGCCGTTTCCTGGTCGGCTGCCTGTCCTGCGTCGAGCGCGGCTGCGGGGACGGCCGCAACGCCGCTTCCTGCATGATCTTCGGGCAACAGGTGGTGCGGATTGAAAACGATCTGGTCCCCCGGGAAATCTTCTAAGCCTTGAATCAGCGCGCTGCGGCAGCCCGCCAGAAGGGGGCTGCCGCAGGGGACTGCGCCGGGGCGTTGAAGGCCTATCCGTCATCCCGCCGGGCTGACGCAATAGCTCTCGTATTCGTTGGCCTCGCTCCACTCCTCGACCTCGTCGTGGTCGTCGAGGGTGATGGAGAACTGGCAGATGCCCGAATAGTTCGAGGTATAGCAGCCGTTGGGGATGCCCTGGGTGATCAGCATCTTCCCGTTGGCCGGGATGTTGCCGATCACGTTGGCGGGCGCGGCGCCGGCATTGGGAAAGCTCGGCGTCCACTGGAAGCTGCCGCTGTCGCTGTTGCCGAGGTTGTGGATCCAGAAGCGGATATCTTCCGGCGTTCCGCCGGAGTTTTTCTTCAGGCAGTAGCTGTGGGTCGGAAAGCCTTCGGGCAGGTTGTTGGGGTTGTTGTAGTAGGGGATGACCACCAGGTTGGCCAGTTCGCTGGGGGTCTTCGGGCCCGGCTTGATCTGGTCGCCGCCATAGGTCTTCACCAGCGGACGGGCGGCCGGCTTGGCCTGGAGGCGGCCTTCGCGGGGCGGCTTGGCGGGCTTGACCATCAGCAACTGCGCCGGGGCCTGGCGGGCCTGGTCGCGCAGCGACTGGGCGGCGCTGTCGTGGCTGAGGGCGCCGCTGGCTGCGACGGCGGCGAAAGCGGCCAGGGCGGCCATGGAAAGGGGGCTCTTGCGCATGGGTTTGATCCTTTCGGCGAACTCCGATAAGCATCGGAGCGGGTTGCATCGCCCTGTCGGTCGTGCCGCCCGGTCAAGAGGTTCAATCGTGAAGCGCGGTTCCGAAATGCCCGATGACCCAACGACGCTGAGGATCGAGGCCGTCATCTTCGATCTCGACGGCACCCTGGTGGATTCCCTTCCGGACATCCACGCCGCCGCCAACCGGCTGCTCGGCGAACGCGGCCACGGCCCGCTCGCCCCGGCAGAGGTGAGGGGCTTCGTCGGCAACGGGATGGGCGTTCTGGTGGAGCGCTTGCTGGCCGCGGCCGGCGAGGCGGCGGGGCCGGATGACCTGGCGGCCGCGCAGGCCCGCTATGGCGACCTCTACGACGCGGCGCCCTCGGAGCGCTCGTCTCTCTACCCCGGGGTCCGGGCCGCGCTGGAGCGCCTGCAGGGGCGGGGACTGGCGCTCGGCGTCTGCACCAACAAGCCCGAAACCCCGGCCCGCCAGATCCTGGCCGATCTTGGCATTGCCGGTTGCTTGCCTGTCCTCGTCGGCGGCGACAGCCTGCCGCAGCGCAAGCCCGATCCGGCCCCGCTATACCATGCCGCCGCAGGACTAGACGTGGCGACGGACGCCGTCCTCTATGTCGGCGACAGCGAGGTCGATGCCGCTACCGCCCAGGCTGCCGGGGTCCGTTTTGCGCTCCATACCGAGGGCTATCGCAAGACCCCGGTGGCGAAGATCCACCACGATCTGCGTTTTGAGGAATTCGCGCGGCTCCCGGCGCTGGTCGACGCTCTGTCGCACGGCCGGCTGTCGCGGGAGGCGGCGCGGGAGTCCGCCGCCGACTGAGCGCCGAAACCCCTGCTCCCTATCGCGGCGCGCGGCCTGAGGGCTATACTCAACGCTTCTTCGGGAGCCCCTCTGGGGGAGGAGGTAGCATGAAGGCGGGCACGGCCGTGCCGGATCGCCTGGCGGCCCGCCGTGGCGCGGGCCTCTTCCTGGTCGCCCTGGTTCTCATTCTCGTCGCAAGCGACCTTCGCGCCCAGACCCGGACGGTCACCGTTGAGGCGGCGGAGTTCCTGGTCTCGGTGGGAGACGGGCAGGGCAGCGCACACACCATTGCCGCCGACGTCGTGCCCTTCCTGCCCAACCGCGCCTGCTTTGGCTGGCGCCTGAAGCTGACCGACGCCCCGGCGGTGATCCGCTACCGGGAGGTTCTGCAGCTTCCCAAGGCACCGGCGTTCTGGAGCGGCGAGAACGACGAGTACAGCACGCACCGCTTTTCCGCCGACCGCACCACCGCCATCACCGAAGCCTTCGCCCCGCTGGACGACGGCTGGATCGGCAACGACTGGTGCATCGCCGAGGGCGACCCTCTCGGCCCGCACTCCATCGAAGTCTTCATCGAAGAGCGGCTGGCCCGACGCTTCGAGTTCGAGGTCCGTGAGCCCTAAGCGCTAATAACCGCTGACCCCGGCGACCTCGCAGTCGCCCCGCGTGTAGCTCTGTTGAACCCTGCACTGCTCAGTCAAATCAACGTAGAGCGAGCCCCGACAGGACTTGAGACGAATACGCGCCCGATAATCCGGCTCGGCACCAGACGTGGGACCCGGCGGTGGAGAGGTGAAATGGATACCCCTGATATCGCCTTCGGCCACTTCAAGCTCTGAAAGAAGCTTGTTCACGCTTTCCGCACAGGCATGCTTGGGGGAAGCAATATCGCTACCGCCCAGGCACTTGCCGCCGGGGTCGCAATTGTAGAGCGATGCAAGGTAGCGGCCGATGTCGTCCTTCTCGCTCAACAGGTCCGCCGCTTCCTTGCGGATGCCGGCGCAGGCGGCGCCGTAAAAGCCGTCGCCGGTGGTCACCGCCATGCCCTTGCGGCCGTAGGGCGAAAGGGACGCCAGGTTGCCCAGTTCCGTTGCGGCGGCGTAATCGCTGCAGATGGCCGTGGCCTTGGACATGTAGCCGAGGTACCACTCGAACTTCTGGGAATCACTCCACTGCGGATTGGGTCCGGTTCCCGGCAGCGTGCCCGCCTGTGCGGCCGTCCCACAAAAAAGGCCGACAGCCAAAGCCGCAGCCGAAAGAAATTGTCGCATCCAAAGCTCCCTGCTTACGCAACCCCAAGAGATATCGTTGCCGAAGAGACTAACGCATCGGAGGAGGCCGGTGCAACGCGAGGGTGAGGTTTCAGCGCTAAATTCGCCAATGCTTAAAGAACATGGTGACCAGCGGCGGGTGGGGGCGCCGTCCAGACGGCGAGTTGGACAGCGTGGTCCGGCCCGACGCCATCACGGCCTCCGGACAGACCGCATCACGTCATGGAGCTGCTGCGTGGTGCCGTGGAGCAAGACTAAGCAGATCACGGGCCTGCGGCCGCAATCGGTTTGCAAAGCCTGAGGTCCGAACGGATGCGGGCCGGGCTGGGGACAACCGGAAAGGCGCCCACGGACGGCACCCAAGCGGCATCAATAATGCGCATAATGTATATTATGGAAAATATTGTGAGATGGTTAAGGGGAGGGCGTTTCCGCACACATCTTCATGAGGTTCGGCAATTCAAGGCGGTAAACAGCAGCCGATACGCGAAATCGGCGCTGGCCTTCCCGATCGCAAGCGCAACGCAAGGCACCGGCTTCGATTTGTATCGTACGGACGTACGGATCTTCTGGAGCTGGTCTTGGAGCCGGACATCTCTTTGACCCTTCAGTCAGCCCGAAACGACAAAGGGCCGCGAACTGCGGCCCTTTGGGGTCTGCCCGGATGTCTTGGCCCCGATGTCTAGCTCCGGCCATCTGCGGTGCGCCGCAACCTGGCCGCTGGGAGCTTTTGGGGCTCCCGGCTCCGCCGGCGGCCGTTAAGCCGCGACGGAGGTCCGGTTGTCGTTGGCGCCGTCGTCGTCGCTGGCGGCGAAGGACTGGGTCCGGGCGCTCTGCTGGGCCAGCATGGCCTGCAGGTAGGCTTCGCGCTGCGGGCGCGGATCGTGGCCGCGGGCCACCGCGCCGATGTCGCCGCGGCAGAGGCCGATGTCGTCCAGCTCGCGGTCGCTCATGGCGTTCAGGGTCTCATAGATGCGCCGGTAAGCCAGGTACTTGTTGACGTTTCCGGCGACCGCGCGGAACGCGCCGCCAATGGCGGAAACGGCATTCACGATGTGCTCGGCAGCGGCCTGCGAGCGCATGATCTGGGCACGGACGATGGGGTCCTGGATGCTGTCGAATTGGGTGGTGTTCATCGTATTCTTCCTCAAAAAATGGCTGCCCTCGGTGATCGGAGGCAGCAACTTCAACAAGGAGCCCGCGGTGCCTTCTGTCTCGCTATCTCGGGTAAGGCCGGGCGCTCCCGACAGGACAAATATGGGGGTGGGAATGGTCCGGCGACAGCGCCAATGTTGCGCTGCAGCATTGCACGAAACGCATGGCAGGTTGAGATAGGATTAACGCCTGATTAACAAAAGCTTAGCATAGAGCGATAAGTGCACGTATGAAGCTTCTGGACCGTTCCTGATTGGTATGACCACTAGCCCTGATGGGCGGCAATCTTGTAGATGTCCCGGACCTGCTTGGCCATCAGGCGCTCCGGCTCCGCGGGCACCTCGAAACCGAATTCGCGGTAAAGCTCATGGGCGTCCGCCGTGGCCAGCATCCAGCGGCGCAGACCCTGCAGGGCCGGGTGTTCCATAATGCAGGCGACGAGCCAGCGGCCAAGCCCCCGGCCGCGGACGGACTCCAGCACGAAGACGTCGCAGAGCCAGGCGAAGGTCGCCCGGTCGGTGACGATCCGGGCATAGCCCAGTTGCCCCTCCGGCCCATAGAGCCCGAAGTTCAGGGAGCCGTCGATGGCCCGCTCAAGGGTTTCACGCGGGATCTCCTCGGACCAATAGGCGGTTTTCAGGAATCCGTGGATGAGCGGCAGGTCCAGGCGGGCGGGATCGGTGCTGATCTCGTAGCCGTCCCGGCGCCACTGCTCCACCATCGATCGCATCTCCTGTTCCGCAGGCCGTCGCTCTTCACTCGACTGAAACGGCGCGCGGAGTTCGCTGCGGCTGTTCATGCCGCAGCCTGCCGCCAGGTCCGGCACCGTCTCTCGGGGAGCGACTGTCCTGTCCGCCGATCTTAATTGGCGCTTTACCGCTTGTCGCACTATAATCGGCGGTAAACGGGGAAAAATACCGAAATAACAACACGTTCAGGGACCAGCTTTATGTTGTTCGGATTTCGTGTTGGGGCCGCATTCATGGTCCCTGTCGTCCTCCTTATTCTGCTGGCAGGCACCGGCGCGGCCGAGGTCGCGGTCTATGAGGCGCCGGCGGCGCCCAGCGTTGCAGCGCTGAAGGAGACCCCTTCCCTCGCCCCCATGGTCAATGCCGGCCAGCTTCCCAAGGTGGAGGATCGCCTGCCCAAGGTCCCGCGCATGTCGGTCAGTGGGCCGCGGCTCTCCGTGGGTCGGCACGGCGGCGAACTGCGCATGCTGGTGACCCGCGACAAGGACGTGCGTCTGCTGAACGTCTACGGCTACGCGCGGCTGGTGGGCTACAACGAAGACCTCGAAGTCGAACCGGACATCCTCGAGCGCCTGGAGGTCGAAGACGGGCGCATCTTCACCTTCACGCTGCGCGAAGGCCACCGCTGGTCCGACGGCCACCCCTTCACCTCGGAGGACTTCCGCTACTTCTGGGAGGATGTGGCCAACAACGAGGCGCTCAGCCCCAGCGGGCCGCCACAGGTTCTGCGGGTCGACGGCGAGCTGCCGGAGGTGGAATTCCCCGATGCCGTCACCATCCGCTACATCTGGTCGAAACCGAACCCCTTTCTGATCCCCGCGTTGGCTGGCGCCCGGCCGCTGGACCTGTTCCGCCCGGCCCACTACCTGAAGCGCTTTCACCCCGCCCACGGGGACCAGGAAGAGATCGACCAGGCGGTGGAGGCGGCGGGTGCGCGCAACTGGGCGCAGCTCCATAACCGGGTCGGCAACATGTACAAGGCGACCAACCCGGATCTGCCGACGCTGCAGCCCTGGTTCAATGCAGTGAAACCGCCCTCGACCCGCTTCATCGCCGAACGCAATCCCTTCTACCACCGCATCGATGCCTCCGGTCAGCAGTTGCCCTACGCGGACCGGGTGGTGCTCTCGGTGGTCGGCGGCTCCCTGGTGCCGGCGAAGACCAGCGCGGGCGAGTCCGACCTGCAGTCGCGCGGCCTCAACTTCTCGGACTACACCTTCCTGAAGGCTGCCGAGGAGCGCAGCGGCTTCAACGTCCGTCTTTGGAAGACGGTGCGCGGCTCCCAGCTTGCGCTCTATCCGAACATGAACGTCAACGATCCGGTCTGGCGCGAGCTCAATCGCGATGCCCGGTTTCGGCAGGCGCTCTCCCTGGGCATCAACCGCAGCGAAATCAACCAGGTCATCTACTACGGCCTGACCTTGGAGGGGAACAACTCGATCCTGCCGGACAGCCCGCTCTACAAGGAGGATTACCGCCTCGCCTGGTCGGAGTTCGATCCCGACAAGGCCAACGAGCTTTTGGACTCGCTGGGGCTGGAGAAGCGCAACGATGCCGGCATCCGCCTGCTGCCCGACGGCCGGCCCATGGAGATCATCGTCGAGACCGCGGGCGAGAACACCGAGGAAGTGGATGTGCTGGAGCTGATCGGCGATTCCTGGAAGCAGATCGGTGTCAAGCTGTTCACCAAGCCGTCGCAGCGCGAGGTGCTGCGCAACCGGATCTTCGCCGGCGAGACCATGATGGCCATGTGGTTCGGCTACGAGAACGGCATCCCCACGCCCTACACCAGCCCCGAGGAGTTCGTGCCGATCCACCAGCAGAGCTACCACTGGCCGAAGTGGGGTCAGTACGCCGAGACCAACGGCCAGGCCGGCGAGCCGGTGGACATGGACAAACCCATGCAGCTCATGGCGCTCTACAAGGACTGGATCGAGGCAAGGTCGAGGGAAGAGAAGGTTGCGGCCTGGGAGAAGATCCTCCAGATCCATGCCGAGGAGGTCTATACCATCGGCCTGGTGGCCCAGGTGCCGCAGCCGGTGACCGTCGCCACCGCCCTGCGCAACGTGCCCGAGGAGGGCATCTACAACTGGGACCCCGGGGCCCAGTTCGGCATCTACCGGCCCGAGCGCTTCTGGTTCGACCGCTAGGCGGGTCTCCCTTCGCCGGCTCGCGCAGCCGCTTCTTCGCTGGTCTCGACGGGCACGAACTCGAACTGGACGAGGTCGTCCCATTGGGCGGCCCAGCGCTCCAGCAGCGCCGGATCCTCGCAGCGCATGAGCTGAAAGCACCGCCGGCCTCCGCGCTCGACCCAGCTATCGATGTAGTCGAGACCCGGCGGCAGCATGCGCCCGCGCTCGGCAAAGCGCGCGTAGACCGCCTCGCGGCAGCCGTTCCTGAAGGTTTCGATCACCATGAAGAGCATGGCCGGCCTCCTGCGCTGACCGCGCAATCATCATAGGTAAGGGAAGGACGCCGCCAGGGGCATGAGCATTCAAGCTAAACGATCTTCGCGAACATGCCGATGGCGAACACAAGAGCGACTGTGCCGATGAATACGACTACCGCACCAACGAGCCACCTCCGAAGCAACAGTCCTCTTGGCGTGAGGAGCGATGTGTACAGGACCACGTTGAGCGGGGCGACGCGCAGCCAACCCGTTATGGCACCCGGAACGGTATTGAAGGGTATCAAGAGCAATGTCACGACCACTACGCACCACGCACAAAAACCGACGACCAACAAGAGCACAAAGAAGCCGACGGACATCTGTCCGGGGAGATCGAGGCTTTTGACGATTGTTACCCATTCCTCCATTGCATGCCGCTCTTTTCCGGCTGCCTACGGGACAGTCATCATACCTCGATCGTTAGGCCGTCGTAAGCCGGCTCCACGCCCGGCGGGCAGCGGCCTCGCAGTTCATCGTAGTCGAGGCGCTCGTTCATGTGGGTCAGCACAGCGCGCTCCGGCTTCACCCGGGCGATCCACTCCAGGGTCTGGGCGACGTGGGAATGGGTGGGGTGCGGTTCGTCGCGCAAGCAGTCGACGACCCAGAGCTTGACCCCCTCCAAGGCGGCGAAGGCGGCCTCGTCGAGGGCGCTGGCATCGGTTGAGTAGGCGATGTCGCCGCAGCGAAACCCGAGACTGCTGTCCGGCCCGTGCTGCTGGACGAAGGGTGTCACCGGCACGTCGCCGACCCTGAAGGGTCCGTCGACCACATGGTCCTCCAGCAGCGCCGGATAGAGGTTCTCCGGCCCGCGGCTGGAGACGAAGGCATAGGCGAAGCGGGTGGTGAGCGCGTCGCGGGTGGCGGCGTCCATGTAGGCCTCGATGGGCCGGCGCCGCGCGTAGACGATGCCGCGCAGGTCGTCCAGGCCGTGACTGTGGTCGGCATGGGCATGGGTGAACAGCACGGCATCGAGGGCGGTGATGCGGTTGTCCAGGATCTGCTGGCGCAGATCGGGGGAGGTGTCGATGAGGATACGGGTGGCGGACTCCCCTGCCCCCGCTTCGATCAGCACCGAGACCCGCAGCCGGCGGTTCTTCGGGTTGGCCGGGTCGGCGGCACCCCAGTTGCCGCCGGGCTCGCGCGCCGCCACGGGCACGCCGCCGGAACCGCCGCAGCCCAGAACCGTCAGCTTCATGGCAATTGCTCCGTCCTGCGGCTCAGTCCTGCCGGGCGCGGCTGAACAGGCGGAAAAAGTTGTCGGTGGTGGTGTCGGCCAGGGCCGCTGCCGGCATGCCGTGCAGGTCGGCGAGGGCCGCTGCGGTGTAGACCACGTTGGCCGGCTCGTTGGTCTTGCCGCGCCTGGGCACCGGCGCCAGGTAGGGCGAGTCGGTCTCCACCAGGAGGCGCTCCAGCGGCACCGTGCGCACCGTGTCGCGCAGCGCGCCAGCGGACTTGAAGGTCACGATGCCGGCCAGGGAGATGTAAAAGCCGATCTCCAGCGCCGCCCTGGCCAGATCCGGCCCGGCGGTGAAGCAGTGAATGACGCCGGGGAAGGCCCCTGCGGCGAATTCCTCCTGCAGGATCGAGACGGTGTCGTCGTCGGCGTCGCGGGCGTGGACGATCAGCGGCAGGCCGGTCTCCCGGCTGGCGGCGATATGGGCGCGGAAGCTCACCTGCTGGGCCTCCCGCGGCGAGTGCTCGTAGTAGTAGTCGAGCCCCGTCTCGCCGATCCCCACGACCTTCTCGTAGGCGGCCAGTTCGAGCAGGCGCGTGGGGTCCTTCTGGCCCTCCTTGCCGGCCTCGTGAGGGTGGACTCCGACCGAGCAGTAGACCTCCGGAAAGCGCTCGGCGATCGCCTGGATTTGAGCGAACTCGCTGAGCTTGGTGCAGATGGTCACCAGCGTCTCGACGCCAGCCGCCCGGGCGCGTGCCACCACCGGCCCGATATCGCCGTCCCGCGCCAGGTAGTCGAGATGGCAGTGGGAGTCCACCAGCGGCCGTTCCGCTACTGCAGCCGGCGTGACAGCGGTCACGGCTCAGACGTCCTCTTCGACGAACTTGGCGAACACGGGCTCTGACATCGGCAGCGGCGTACCTGCCGCAAGGCGCGCATCGAGTGCCGTGAAGTCGCGCGCGTCCGGCGCGACGCTCAATTGATCCAACATGGACGCGGTGGCATCGGGCATCACCGGCTGAGTCAGGATCGCCAGCTGGCGGATTGTATCGGCCAGCACGTAGAGTACCGTCGCCATGCGCTCCGGATCGCTCTTCTTGAGCTTCCAGGGGGCTTCCTGGTCGATGTAGCGGTTCGCCGCCGAGACCACTTCCCAGACCTTGGTCAGGGCATTGTGGAACTGCTGGCGGTCGAAGTCCGCCCGCACCTTATCCAACAGTCCGGCCACGGCCTCGAACAAAGCCTCGTCCTGCGCCTGCAGGGCCTGCGGCTGCGGCACCTTGCCTTCGCAGTTCTTGGCGATCAAGGAGAGCACGCGGTGCGCCAGGTTGCCGAACTGGTTGGCCAGGTCGTAGTTCATGCGCCCGACCATCGCCTTGCGCGAGAAGTCGCCGTCGTTGCCGAAGGGCACTTCGCGCAGCAGGAAGTAGCGCACCTGGTCCAACCCATAGGTGGCGACGATCTCGCTCGGCACGATGACGTTGCCGAGGGACTTGGAGATCTTCTGGCCCTCGTTGGTCCACCAGCCGTGGGCATAGACCCGCTTGGGCGGCGCGACGCCGGCGGCCATCAGGAAGGCCGGCCAGTAGACGGCGTGGAAGCGCAGGATGTCCTTGCCGACCATGTGAACGTCGGCCGGCCAGAAGGTTGTGAAGTCTTCCGATGACTCGTCGGGATAGCCGACGGCGGTGATGTAGTTGGTCAGGGCGTCGAGCCAGACGTACATGATGTGGCCCGGCGCATCGGGCACCGGGATGCCCCAGTTGAAAGTGGTGCGGCTGATGGAGAGATCCTTGAGACCGCCCTTCACGAAGCTGATCACCTCGTTGCGGCGGCTGGCCGGCAGGATGAAATCCGGGTTCGCCTCGTAAAACGCCAACAGGCGCTCGCCCCAGGCTTCGAGCCGGAAGAAGTAAGACTCCTCCTCCACCCACTCGCACTCGGCGCCCGAGGGGGCGATCTTCTTGCCGTCGGGGCCGTCTTCCAGCTCGCTTTCGGCGTAGAAGGCCTCGTCGCGCACGGCGTACCAGCCGGCGTAGGTGCCGAGGTAGATGTCGCCGGCGTCCACCAGCTTCTTCCAGAGGCTACGGCAGGCCTCCTTGTGGCGGGCTTCGGTGGTGCGGATGAAATCGTCGTTGGAGAAGTTCAGCAGATCGGAAAGGGCGCGGAAGTTCTGCGACACCTTGTCGGTGAAGGCCTGAGGATCGACCCCGGCCGCCGCGGCCGACTTCTCCACCTTCTGCCCGTGCTCGTCGGTTCCGGTGAGGAAGCGCACGTTGAAGCCGTCCAGGCGCTTGAAGCGAGCCAGCACATCGCAGGCAAGCGTGGTGTAGGCGTGACCGATGTGGGGATCATCGTTCACGTAGTAGATGGGGGTCGTGATGTAGTACGCCGGCTTTCCTGCCGTCATCGGGGGTCTCCATCGGGTCGGCCGGCCGGCGCCCTAGGAGGCCCCGCTCTCCAGCGACAGAAAGGCGGTCAGAACCACCTGTTTCCGGTCCAGATTGGCCGCCTCGGTCCGGGCGAAAAGGCGGCTGATCTTCTCCCACAGGCCAAGCCATTGCGCAAGGGGCTGGCCGGCCAGCAGCCGCCCCGTCAGGGCCGCCTCTCCCGACACCACCTCCTGGACCTCGGTGCCCATGGAGCCGGCGCGGACCAGACGCCCCAGCCACCAGATGAGCAGGGCCATCCCGGTTTCGAAGGCGGCCGGGTCCTTCGCCTGTCCCCAGCGCTCGGCCAGGGCGTGCAGCGCCTTGACGTCGAGGGCAGGCAGGGTCCCCAGCAGCGCGATCATATCGCCATAGAGCGCCAGCCCGCCGTGGCGTGCCAGGGACAGGGCACGCCCGATGCTGCCTTCGGAGAGCCGCGCCAGGGCCAGGGCCTCCTCGCCCGAGAGGCCCGGTTCGTGGCTCTGCAGCAGCTCTGCCACCAGATCCTCCCCGAGAGGTGCCAGCGCGAGCTGGCAGCAGCGCGAGCGGATTGTGGGCAGCAGGGCACCGGGCGCATGGCTCACCAGCAGCAGGAGGCTACGCGGCGGCGGCTCTTCCAGGATCTTCAGGAGGGCGTTGGCGGCGTTGCGGTTCATTTCGTCGATGGAGTCTACAATGGCCACCCGCCAACCCCCCTCGCCCGCCGTCATGCGGGCGAAGGACAGCAGCCGCCGGACGTCGTCGACGGGGATCACGCTGCGCATCTTCCCCTTCTCGTCGGCCTGACGCTCCAGGGTCAGAAGATCGCTGTGGCCGCCGGCGGCGACCCGCCGGAAGACCGGATCTTCGGGCGAAACGTGGAGGGTTTCCGGGGAATCCCCGAACAGGCCAACCTCCTGGGTCGGTTCAGCCAGGAGATAGCGGGCGAAGCGATAGGCCAGCGTCGCCTTGCCGACCCCGCGTGGGCCGGTGAGCAGCCAGGCATGGGGCAGACGGCCGGAGGTGGCGGCCCTGAGCAGCGTGGCTTCGGCCGCCTCCTGGCCTTGCAGGCCGTCATTCAGGCGCGGCTGCGGCCAGACCGGGGCCTTATCGCTCACGGCGAGAGGTCCTGGAAGCGGTCGGCAACGGCGTTTCGGATCGCCGCAGCCACCGCGTCCTCGCTGCCGGAGGCGTCGATCAGCCGGCAGCGCCCGGGCTCGCGCCGGGCAATGTCGCGAAAGCCTTCGTAGAGGCGTTCGTGAAAGCTTTCGTCCATGGACTCGTAGCGGTCCTCCGCCGCGCCGCTGTCGCCGATCCTCTGCCGGGCCCTATCCAAGCCCGCCTGCGCCGGCAAGTCCAGGATCAGGGTGAGGTCCGGCGTGAAGTCGTCCAGCACGAGGCGATAGAGCGCCTCCACCGGGGCGCGACCAAGGCCGTGGCCGAAGCCCTGGTAGGCCAGGGTGGAATCGGCGAAGCGGTCGCTCACCACCCAGGTGCCGGCGGCCAGAGCGGGTTGGATGGTCCGGACGAAATGGTCGCGGCGCGCGGCGAAGTGCAGCAGGGTCTCGGTCATCGCGTCCCAGCGCCCCGCCTCCCCGGTCACCAGCAGATCGCGGATCTGCTCCGCGCCGGGGCTGCCGCCGGGCTCGCGGGTCTCGACGACCGTCAGGCCCTGATCCCTCAGCCAGGCAGCGAGCCGGCCCTGCTGGGTAGATTTCCCGGTCCCCTCTCCGCCTTCCAGCGTGATGAAACGGCCACGCCCGGTATCGGCGGATGTCGGCGGCCCACTCAAGGCGTTCCGAGGAGGAGGAACTTGATGCTGGCGGCAATGCGCCCGAAGGGACCGAGTTGCTCGACGTCGCTGCCCGCCATCAGCGGCACCTCCACCGGCACACCATCGGGCCAGGAGATCCGGAGTTGCGCAATCTCCTGTCCAGCCGGCACCGGGGCCGGGATCGGGCTGTCGTAAACCACGGAGACCTTCATGCCGTTGCGGGCGTTGCGCGGCAGGGTCACCGTCAGGTCGTCGGCGATCACCAGGGGCACCGTGTCCTCCGCGCCCAGCCAAACCGGCGCCTCGTCGACGGTTTCCCCGGCCTTGAAGAGGGCATAGTTGCCGAACTCGCGGAAGCCCCAGGACATCAGCCGCTCGGCCTCGGCGGAGCGCGCCTTGATGCTGGGCAGGCCGTTCAGCACCAGGATCAGGCGGCGGTCATTCTGAACCGCGGAGGCTGTCAGCCCATAGCCGGCTTCTTCCGTGTGGCCGGTCTTCAGGCCGTCCGCGCCGATGTTCTTATACAGAAGCGGATTGCGGTTGCCCTGGCGGATGTCGGACCAGGTGAACTCCTTTTCCGCGTAGTAATGGTAGTGCTCGGGATGGTCGGTGATGAGCCGGTGGGCCAGGGTCGCCAGATCGCGCGCCGTCATGCGGTGGTTCGGGTGTGGCCAGCCGGTGGCGTTGGCGAAGGTGCTGCCGGTCATGCCGATTTCCCGGGCCCTGGCGGTCATCTGGTCTGCAAAGGCTTCCTCGCTGCCCGCCAGCCCCTCGGCCAGAACGATGCAGGCGTCATTGCCCGACTGCACGATGACGCCGCGCAGCAGGTCTTCCACGCGGATCTGGTCGCCCACCTCCACGAACATCTTGGAGCCGCCCATGCGCCAGGCTTTCTCGCTCACCGGCAGCTTGTCTTCGAGGGACAGACGCCCGTCCTTCAGGCGCTCGAAGACCATGAAGGCGGTCATGATCTTGCTCATGGAGGCCGGCGGCATGGAGACCTCGGAATTCTTGTCGAGCAGGACGGCCCCGGTCTGCGCATCGAGCAGCAGGGCTTCGCGCGCCTGGGTTTCAATGGCGGCGGCCGGCGTCGCCAGGGGCCCGCCGAGCCAGAGGCCGGCCGTGACGCCGAGAAGCAGGACAAGGGGCTTGAACCAATTCATGGGGCGGCTACCTCCAGCGCCTGAAGGAAGAAACGGAAGGACAGTCGATGGCCACGGTAACGGCAGATTGGGCCGAAACTGTGGTGCCGTTGGCAGGGCCTCGGGCGCGCAATGCTGCGGGCGGGACAATCCGGGTCATTCGACAACCACCTTGGCGTTGGTGATGCCGTTGTAGAGCAGCCGGTTCAGCATCGAATCCGCCTCTTCGACGCTCCGAAGCGGCCCCACACGGACCCGGAAGAAGCGGTTGTCCCCGATCACCGCGCGGGAGATCTGGACGTTGCCGAGTCCGGAGAGGCGCGCGCGCATGCGCTCGGCATTGGCGATCTGAGTGAAGGCGCCGGCCTGGACATAGAGCCGGGTCGCACGCACCGCCCGCTGGG
The DNA here is from genome assembly GCF_028289705.1 of Pelagibius sp. Classification (GTDB taxonomy): domain Bacteria; phylum Pseudomonadota; class Alphaproteobacteria; order Kiloniellales; family Kiloniellaceae; genus Pelagibius. The sequence goes on along the minus strand of NZ_JANQOI010000056.1, from coordinate 12,776 downwards.
TGACCAGGGGTTCCGCCGCGACGGGGACGGACGCCTGGGAGGCGTCGAGCACCGAAGCCTGGGCAACCCGGGTCGGTTCGGCCGACGGCGCGGGCGCGGCGGGGGCCGTTCCACCGACCGGGGGCAGTTGCTGCACCGTAACCGTCTCTACGGGGACCGCCGGCGGCGCGCCGGGCGTCGGTTCCAGTCCCTTCGCCTGGCTCTCCAGGCGCCGGCTTTCCCCCTCCAGCACCTGAACCCGCACCTTTGCGGTGCCCTGGCGCAGGAACCCCAGGAGTTCGGCGCCCCGCTTCGACAGATCGATGATGCGGCCATGGGCGAAGGGGCCGCGGTCGTTGATGCGCACGCGGATCGAGCGGCCGTTCTCCAGGTTGGTGACTTGCACCATGGTCGGCATCGGCAGGGTGCGGTGCGCCGCGGTCAGGGCGTTTTGGTCATAGACCTCGCCGTTGGCCGTGCGCTTGCCGTGAAAGCCGGGGCCGTACCAGGAGGCGATCCCGGTCTCGTCATAGCTGAAGTCGACACGCGGGTAGTACCAGATGTTCTTGATCTGGTAGGGCTTGCCCACCTTGTAGGTGCCCTTCGGGACCGGCGGCGGTTCGGGCTGGGCCTGAAACCGCTTGGCGTTGTGCACCGCCAGTTCGGTCTCGGCACAGGCGGCCAGGACCGCCGAAAGGCCCAGCAGAAGCAGGCCGATCCTGACCCATCCGGTCATCATCTTGTAGTCTCGCAAGCATCCCCCCACTGGATGTTGTAGTCTAAGGCGCTTCTTTCTGTCCCGCAATGCCACGGCCCGGCGCCTTCCTGCTGCCCGCCAGCTCTATTGGCCCCGCAGCAGTTTTAGGATTTCTAGGGTCGGGTGGCCGTCGGCAGGCTCGCCCACCGAGCGCTGATAGGCGCTGAGCGCCGCCCGTGTCCGGCGGCCGACCAGTCCATCCGGTTCGCCGGCGTCATAGCCCTTGGCGTTGAGCAAGGTCTGCATCTCTTCGATGTCTCTGACGCTGATCGCCTTCTCCTCCGGGAGCGAGGCCAGGGCCGGCGCGCCGGCGATGCGGTCGGCGAGATGACCCACCGCGAGGGCGTAGAGAATGGAGCGGTTCCAGATCAGAATCGTGCGGTAGTTCCGGTACACCAGGAAGGCGGGTCCGCGATGGCCCGCCGGCAGCACGAGGGAAGCCTCCAGGTCGGCCCGCGGCAACGGCCCGCCGTTGCCTTGCTTCAGACCATGCACCTCGGCCCAGGCGTTGAGGGGTTTGCGCTTCTTGAGGCTGGCGTGGCCGTAGTCGAAGCCCATCGGCAGCAGCACCTCGCGGCCCCAGGTCTCGTCGCCGCGCCAGCCCTCCTGCGAGAGGTAGTTGGCGGCCGAGGCGAAGATATCGGGCAGGCTGTTCCAGATGTCGCGCCGGCCGTCGCCATCGAAGTCCACGGCGAAGTTCACGAAGGTCGAGGGAATGAACTGCACCTGGCCCATGGCGCCGGCCCAGGACCCGGTCATGCGCGCGGCGGCGATGTGGCCCTCGTCCAGGATCTGCAGGGCGTTTAGCAGTTCGCTGCGGAAGAAGGCGCCGCGCCGCGTGTCATGGGCCAGGGTCGCAAGGGCGCCGATCACCGAGAAGCCGCCGGTGTAGTCGCCGAAATTGCTCTCCAGGCCCCAGAACGAGACCAGGAACCGCGGTTGCACCCCGTACTTGGCCTGGACCCGCTCCAACAGGCCGCGATGCTCCTGCAGCAGCCGTTGCGCCCGCTCGACCCGGCTCTCGGTCACGCTGGAGCGCATGTAGCCGCTGAAGGTAAGCGTGAACTCGCGCTGGCTGCGGTCCTTCTCGAGCACCCGGGCAATCGGGGTCACGCCGGCGAAGGCGGTCTCGATGGTATCGGCGCGGATTCCCTTGGCCGCGGCTTCCTGCTTGAACGCGGCCAGCCAGCTTTGGAAGTCCGCGTCGCCCTGCTGCGCCTTCAGGCTCCCCGGGCCGAGGACGGCCATCAGCATGCCAAGCGACAGGGCGGAAATGACTGAAATCAGCCTGGGCATGAAACTGCTCACCTCACGCTTCGCGCCACCGGGTCGCCGGCGCCTCTGATTTGCCATACTGCGCCGGACGCGCCCTTGTGCCACAAGCTCAAGAGTCTTGGCAATCCAGGCGACTCGCCCCGAATAGCCCGTCCCGCCGGCGCCGGTCGCGGTGCCGCCTATCGCTAGTCGGTTACCTCAAAGGTAATGGTGTCGGCGGCGATCAGAAAAATCACCGCCCCGTCCGCCGCCTTGTAGGTCCACTTTTCGAGGGGGCCGAACTTGGAGACTTCGCTGGGCTCGCCGAGGACGGCTTCAAGTTCCGAACTGGTCGAAGCGCCCTCCGCCTTCTTGATGATGTCCGCCTTGCTGGGCGCAAAGCAGCCGGTCAGAAGCAGCAGGAGGCCGAAAGCAGATGCAGTTACGAGACTACGCACGACGTCAACATCCCGAGTGACTTTGGTTAACAACCTTCTAATGGCGCCGGACGGGGCGGGCAAGATCGCCGCTGACGGCTTGGCACCCGCCCGTCCCTGCCTCTGTGGCCCTGAAAACGAGGGATCGAAAGGAAAAGCCCCGCCGGGGAGGCGGGGCTTTCGAGAGGTCGATGCAATCAATTTCAGGAGACGGTCGATGAACCGTGAATGCAGTGTGCACCCCAGATGGTAAACAAATGGTTAACAGCTTAATGATTCGTGAAAAAACTTCGTTACTTTGTTCGGTGGTAGACCCGGCAGTTGGTGGTGCCCTGCCCGCGGAACAGGTAAACCACTTGATTTTCCGCCATTTTCCCCCGATCCACCAGGCTGCCGTGGCCGCCGACCGCCGCGCCGTAGGTCAACCCATCGACGATCCCGACGAAGAACTTGTCGCGTTTCTGGCGGAACCGGCCCTTGCTGCAGGCCTTGGAGAGGTCGGCATTCAGCATCCAGCGCTCGATCAGGCGTCCCTCGTCGCGCACCAGGATTCGCGAACCGGCACGGGCCTGCTTCGTTTTGCCCGAGATTCCGGCGCTTCCGGCGCTGTCGCTGGGCCGGTGTTCCTGATAGTGGCTGGGGTGGGTCGTCAGCATTTCGCCGGCCATCGCGAGGCCGCCGGCACAGCCGAGCACCCCGATCATGGTGCCGACCAGAAACAGCTTGATTCGAATGTCCATCGCACTGGCTACCTACCAGATTGCACCACAGGCCGCTCATCCTGAGCCCGGGAAGCCTATCAGCTTGGCCCTATGGCCGGGTTAAGGGCCGTGATGAACAAATCGTTAACAAAGGGTGCATTGAAACCGAGCGGCCCAGGCGCACGTATCAGACGATGAGGGGAGCAGAGGAATCAGGGGCCTGCCGGCGCGAGGATTCGCCGGATCACGGGCCCCCAAGCATGACCTATGGGAGACGGATATCACCGCCTTGAACCTCTATCTGGCTGACGAGCCGCAAGACCAGCGCGCGCCCGAGCCAGCCCCCGCCGTCGCGCTTGCGTCCATCGCAACGGCGGTTCCCCCCTACACCCTGCGCCAGGAAGACGTGGTCACCACGGCCAGGTCCCTGTTTGGCGGCCGCCGGATCGACATCGAGCGTCTGCTGCCGGCCTTCGCCAATGCTGGAATCAGCACGCGGCGATCCTGCGTGCCCATCGAGTGGTACCTCGAAGCCAGCGACTGGGCGGGCCGCAATCAGCTCTACATCGACAACGCCCTCGCCCTGCTGGAGGACGCCAGTCTTACCTGTCTGGCCGGTGCCGGCGTGAAGCCAGAGGAGGTCGACGCCATCGTGGCGGTCTCCACGACGGGGGTGGCAACCCCCAGTCTGGACGCACGGCTGATGGACCGCCTGCCCTTCCGGCGCGACGTGCTGCGGCTGCCGATCTTCGGCCTCGGCTGCGCCGGCGGTGTCCTGGGCCTCTCCCGCGCCGCGGCGCTGGCCGCTAGCCGGCCGGGCATGCGGGTGCTCTGTCTGGTGGTGGAGCTCTGCGCCCTCACCTTCCGCTCCGAGGACCGCTCCAAGAGCAACGTCATCGCCACCGCCCTCTTCGGCGACGGCGCCGCCGCCGTGCTGCTGGAGTCGCCCAAGGCCGGGGACTCAAGCCCGGTGTCCTCCGGGCCCGCGCTGCGCTTGGCGGGCTCCGGCGAATACACCTGGCCGGCCTCCCTGGACGTCATGGGCTGGACGGTGGAGAACGACGGCCTGGGAGTGCTCTTCTCCCGCGATATCCCGGCGCTGATCCGTGAGCGTTTCGGTGCGGCGCTGGACGAGTTCCTCCTTGCCCAAGGGTTGAGCCGTGCGGATTTCGACGGCTATGTCTGCCATCCCGGCGGCGCCAAGGTGCTCACCGCCCTGGAGGAGACCTTCGGTTTGGCAGACGGCGGCCTGGCGGAAGCCCGCGGCGTGCTGCGCGACTTCGGCAACATGTCCGCGGTCACGGTGCTTTTCGTGCTGGAACGCATGCGCGACGCCGGCATGCAGGGGCGCTATCTGATGACCGCCCTCGGCCCGGGTTTCACCGCCGGGTTCCAGATCCTGGAGGCCTGAGGCCGTGAGCGTCCTCTGGGCCGTCCTGCTTCTGGTGGCGCTGCAGCGCCTGGCCGAGCTTGTCTACGCCCGGCGCAACACCCGCCGCCTGCTGGCGGAAGGCGCGTCGGAGGTTGGGGCGGCGCACTATCCGCTCCTGGTCGGCTTGCACGCGCTCTGGCTGCTGGCCTTGGCGATCCTGGTTCCGCCCGACGCCACGCCGAACTGGCTGCTGCTGGCCGCTTTCCTGGGGCTTCAGGCCCTGCGCGTCTGGATACTGCTGAGCCTTGGCCGCTACTGGACGACGCGGATCATCACCCTGCCGCAGGCACCCCTGGTGCGCCGCGGGCCCTACCGCTTCCTGCGCCACCCCAACTATCTCGTGGTGGCCGGGGAGATCCTGATCCTGCCACTGGCCTTCGGGGCCTGGGAAATCGCCCTGGGCTTCAGTCTTGCCAACGCCCTGCTGCTGGCGCACCGGATCCGTCTGGAGAACGCGGCGCTCGCCCCGCGCCGCGTGGTTTCGTGACCCGCCAGTAGACTTCGCCCAGGAGGCCGCGGGGCAGGAAGATCACGCAGAGCACGAAGAGCAGCCCCAGTCCCAAGAGCCATCCCGCACCCAGCAGATCGGCCAGGCGGTCCTCGGCGAGACGGACGACGATGGCGCCGAGGAAGGCGGTCAGCAGGGCGCTGCGCCCGCCGAGCGCGACCCAGATCAAGACTTCCGTCGACAGCCCGAAGCCGATGAGCGGCGGCGAGACGAAGCCGAACTGGGTGACGAAGAGCGCCCCGGCGAAGCCGGCCACCGCCGCCGAGAGGGTGAAGACGCGCAGCTTCACCGCCCGCGTATCGTAGCCCAGAAACCCGGTCCGGGCTTCGTCGCTGCCGACGGCGCGCAGCAGCACGCCCTGCTCCGAACGCACCAGGCGTTCCAGCAGAACGTAGACCACCAGCGCGGCGACGGCGGTCAGATAGTAGAGCGGCAGGGGATCGAAGATCTCGACGGTGAAGCCGAAGCTGCCGAGATTGACCGGCGGCACGGACATCAGCCCGTTCATGCCGCCGGCATAGGGCCAGCGCGCCATCAAGCGTTCGGCCACGACGGCCACCGCCAGCATGACGATGGCCAGTTGGGCGCCCTGCAGGCCACGCCCGAAGAAGAGGAAGCGCCCCAGCAGGTTGGCGAAGGCCGCCGGCAGGGCGAGCGCCAGCAGCAACCCGAAATAGCTGCTGGTCCAGTTCTCCAGGCCCGGCAGCATGCCGAGGGTCGAGAGGCTCATGGCATAGGCGCCGAGACCGAAAAAGACCGCATGGCCGAAGCTCATCAGCCCGCACTGGCCCCATATCAGTGCCAGGCTCATGGCGAAGATCCCGTAGGTGAGATAGAGCGCGAGCTGGGAAACCTCCCACTCTCCGAGGAAGAACGGCAGTGCGAGCAATACGCCCCAGACCAGCACGTCGATCTGGATGCGGCGGTCGCGCAAGGGCTGCGGCACGGCGCTCATCGCGATGATCCGCCCCGCCTGATGAGGCCGCCGGGAAATACGCGGATGGCGACCACGGCCATGGTGAAGACCACGACCTGGGCCAGCACCGGCGACCAGAGGCCGGCGGTGATGCTGTCGGTGGCGCCGATCAGCCCGGCCCCCAGCACTGGCCCCGCCAGATGGCCGGCACCGCCCACCAGGATCGACAGAAAGGCCGGGATCAGAAAGCCGAGGCCCATCTGCGGATCGACGCTCATGATGGGTGCCATGACGGCGCCGGCCAGCCCCGCCAGGGCCGCGCCATAGGCGAAGGTCAGGCGGTCGAAAGTGCGGGTGGAGATGCCGAGGCAGGCGGCCATGGAGCGGTTGGCGATGACCGCCCGGGCCGCGAGGCCGAACCGCGTGCGGAAGAAGAGGTAGAAGGTCGCCGCCACGACGGCGAGCGCGACTGCCATGATGAACAGGCGGTAGGCGGGATAGCTGCTGCCGAAGATCTGAAGCTGGGTGGCGATGGGCGCCGTGGTGGACTGGGCGCCTGGGCCGAAGAGCAGGATGACGCCCTGCTTGATGGCGATGGAAAGGCCCCAGGTGGCCAGGATGGTATCGAGAAAGCGGTGATAGATGTGGCGGATCACCAGCTCTTCCATCAGCAGGCCGGCGAAACCGACGAAGAGGGTCGCGGCGATGAGCCCCAGCCAGTAGGGATAGCCGGCCTGCTGGAGGAGCACTAGGGTATAGGCGCCCAGCAGGAAAAGCTCGCCGTGGGCCATGTTGATGACCCGCATGAGCCCGAAGACAATGACCAGGCCCATGGCCACAAGGACGATGACCAGCACGTAGTTGGTGGCATCCAGGAGGAGGAGCAGCGCCTGATCCATGGTCCCCGCCCTCAGATCGCCAGATGCTTGTGCAGCAGGCTCATGTCCGCCCGCAGCTCGGCGGTGCCGGCCTCGGCCACCAGCACGCCGTTCTCTATGAACAGACAGCGATCGGCCAGGGTGAGCGCGAGTTCGACGTTCTGTTCGACGGTGATCAGGGTCAGCCCCTCCTCCGTCACCGCCCGGCGCATCGCCGCGCCCAACTCACTGACGATGGAGGGCTGCAGGCCTTCGGAGGGCTCGTCGAGGAGCAGCATGGCGGGCGCCCCGGCAAGGGCCCGGCCGATGGCGAGCTGCTGCTGCTGGCCGCCGGAGAGGCTGCCGCCCTTCTGTCCCCGCCGTTCGGCCAGGACGGGAAAGCGCGCGTAGATGCCTTCAGGAACGGCGGCGGAGAAGCCCTCCTTGGCGAGGGCGCCAAGCAGGAGGTTTTCCTCCACCGTGAGGTCGGCGAAGATCTCCCGGCCCTGGGGCACGAAGGCGAGGCCGGCCTTGGCGATGGTCTCCGGCTTGGCGCCGTCAATGCGCCGCTCCTTGAACCACAGCGCTCCCGTCCGGGCGGGCAGCAGGCCCATGATGGCGCGCAGCAGGGTCGACTTGCCCATGCCGTTGCGGCCCAGCAGGGCAAGGCTCTCGCCTTCCCCGACCTCAAGGTCGATGCCGCGCAGCACCTGGCTTCCGCCGTAGCCGCAAACCAGCCCCTCGATGCGCAGCATGCTCAGGCCTGCCCCAGATAGGCGTCTCTGACCAGCGGGTCGGCCTGCAGTTCGGCAAAGCTGCCCCGGCGTTCGATGCGCCCGCGCAGCATCAGGGCCACCGGGCAGTCGAGCTCGCGCACGAAGCCCATGTCGTGCTCGATGACCAGTACGGCGCAGCCGTGGTCGCGGTGGAGGTCGCGGATCAGCGCCACGGTGGCCGCCGTCTCCGCCCCGGTCATGCCGTTGGTCGGCTCGTCGAGCAGCAGCAGGCGCGGCCGGCCCGCCAGCACCATGGCGATCTCCAGCCACTGCTTTTCGCCGTGGGCCAGGGAGCCGGCCGGAACCTGGTCACGGCCGGAAAGGCGGGCCAGATCCAGCAATGCGTCGATATCGGCAGGAGCTTCGCTTGAACGGCCGCCGGCTGCCAGGACCAGGTTCTCGCGCACCGTCAGTTCGGGATAGATGCCGGGCACCTGGAACTTCCGCAGGATACCGCGACGGGCGATCTGATAGGGCTCCAGGCCCCGCAGCGTCTCCCCATCGAAGCTCAGGCTGCCGCGGTTGGCCGGGATGGCACCGGTGATGATGTTGAACAGGGTGGTCTTGCCGCAGCCGTTGGGGCCGATGAGGCAGAGCATCTCCCCGGCCCCGAGGGTCAGGCTCAGACCGTCGGCCGCGCGCACGCCGCCGAAGTCCTTCTCCAGCCCGGCGACCTCCAGCAAGGCTGTCACGTCTGCCAATGCGCTGCGGTCATTTGGTTTCGGCTTCCGAAGCGGCAAGCAGGCAGCGACCAAGCGCGAAGCTCACCCCCCTCCCGACCTCCCCCCATCAAGGGGGGAGGGAATTTTATAAGCCGCTTCAATAACTTCCCCCTCCCCCTTGGATGGGGGAGGGTCGGGGTGGGGGTGACAACCTCACCGCTAAGAGCCGTGCGCGGGTTTGCTCTTGCTTCTATGTCGCGAACCGAGATTGAACGCATCAGCCTGTTGCGTCCCAACTATTCTTGGCCAATCGAAAATGGTCGAAGCCTGTCAGCCATACACTTCGCCGGATCAGCCCGCCAGAGTGACCCGGCCGGCGATTTCCGCGCCCCGGGAGGCCATGAAGTAGAGTCCCATGTGGTGGGCCAGATCCTGGGGGTGGGCGGCGGTCTTGGGCAGGCCGAGGCTCTCGGCCACGGTCAGCGGCAGGTCGTAGGTCGAGCAGCCGTCGGCGTAAACCGAGATGTCCCTGAGGCTCGGCATGAGGTCGTGGTTGCGCGCCGACAGCAGCGTCAGCACGAAGTCCATGACGCAGATGTCGGTGCATATGCCGACGACCAGCACCCGCTGCAGCCCGGCGCTGTTCACCCAGTCCACCACCGCGTTGCTGCCGTCGGGGCGGATGGCGCCGACGAAGCCGTTGATGCAGTCCTTGCGCACCAGCGTGGTGTTGGGATCCTGCTCCAGCCAAGCCAGTTCCGGCACCAGATCCTCCTCGCCCGTGCCCGCCTCGCAGTGGGGCGGATAGGGCGGCTCCGGCTTGCCCGGCACGTGGGTGTCCAGGAAAGCGAGGATCGGCCAGCTCCGTCCGGTGAAGGCGCGGGCCAGGCGGTCGGTCTCCGCCACCATGGTGCTGACCTGGGCGTTGGGGGCCGGCGGCGCCAGATTGCCGGCGCCGACGGTGGCAAAGCCGTTCACCTCGTCGACGATGACGAGGCCCGTGTTCTCGGCGCCAAGCGTGAGTTCCACCGGGGCGACCGGCATGGCCGCCGCCAGATCGCGGGTGAGACTGGGCTGATCGGCGCTGTCGGGCATGGCGCCCTCCTCTCTTTCCTAGGTGCCGAAGGGCGGGCCTTAGCTGCAGCCGGCCTCGGGAGCGAGACGCCCCAGGTCTTGCACGGTGGTCAGCCCGTCGCCTTCGGTCTTGGCCAGGAACATCGGCAGGGTGACGTGGTGGTCGGCCGAGCCGATGGTGACCGGTCCCGCCGGGGAGGCCACGATCAACCCCTCCAGCCCGCCGACCACGGCCTCGCGGCTCACCTCGCCCTGGCGCTCCACAGCGTCTTTCAGGGCGTTGATGGCGTTGTAGTGGGTCATGACATAGTGGGAGATCGGCACGCCCTCGCCGGCGTTGGCGCGGATGCGCGCGACGAAGTCCTTCACGCCGGGACTGTCGTTGGAGGCGACGAAGGGCACGGTCACCCACATGTTCTGCCCGCCGCCGGGCCCGAAGGCGCCGAGGTAGGTTTCGGCGAAACCGAGGAAGCCGACGGTGACCTTGTCGAACAGCCCGAAGGCTTCGGCCTGTTTGATGAAGGTGATGCCGTCGCCGCCGGGCAGCGCGAAGAGCAGCACTTTGGCGCCGCTGTCGGCGATGCGGCGGATCACCGGCGCGAACTCCTTCACCCCCCAGGGCGTGAACTCGACCCCGGCGACCGAGCCGCCCTGCCCCTCCACGAGACCCTTGGCGGCCTCGAACATTTTCTGAGGCCAGACGTAATCGGCGCCGAACATGTAGGTGCTGCCGCCCACGGAGCCGTGCAGGTGCGGCAGCAGCTTTGCCAGCTCCTGGTTGGGCACGGTGTTGAAGCAGAAGAGATAGCGGTCGCAGGCGCCGCCCTCATAGTTGGTGGCGTAGAGCAGCGGGGTCTTGAGGCGCCGCACCGTCGGCGTCATGGCATCGCGGGCGTTGGAGGTGATGGGGCCGGTGAGCGCCACCACGTCCTCGCCGCGGATCAGCTTGGTCGCCTTCTCCACCGAGGTCTTGGGGTCGGTCTTGTTGTCCTCGTAGAGGACTTCGAGGGGCCGGCCCATCACCCCGCCGCCGGCGTTTATCTCCTTCACCGCCAGATCGATGCCCAGCTTCGCCTGGTTGCCGAAGAGCTCCAACCCGCCGCTGAACGGCAGCACCGCGCCCACCTTTACCGGGTCGGCGGCCCTGAGCGGCCGCGCGAATCCGGCGGCGGCGGCCAGGCCCGCGGCGGCCGTGCCGGCGGCCAGGACGCCGCGTCTGCTGATGTGGTGATGCTGTGGACGGTTCGTCTTGGCCATGTTCGCTCTCCCCTGCTGCCGTTTTCGGCGGTCTCCAAGCTCGGAAGTGTGCCGCGAGATGCAAAGCGCCGCAACCGGCCTGGGGTTGCAGGCCTGCGGACTTGAATTCGGGGGGACTCCCCGGGCCCCGTCCCGCCGCTTGCCTTTCGATCCGGGCCTGCCTAGAACCGGTGTCGGACGGCAGGCGGGCCCGATGGACGCTCAATCAGGGGCTTCGGGCCAGGGGCTTCGGGCAGGCCTTGCTGCGGATGGGTGGCCGAGCGGTTGAAGGCACCGGTCTTGAAAACCGGCAGGCGTGAAAGCGTCTCGTGGGTTCGAATCCCACCCCATCCGCCACCCTACGCCTTCGGCTTCGGGTGGCAGGCCACCCTGGTGGGGCCTGGCGCGCGAAGGCGCCTAGGCGTCGGAGTGTCTCCCGAAGCTCCGATCGGAGCGTAGGGAGACTGGCGCCATGTGGTATGTTTATTTCCTCGCTTTGAGCAACGGCGATATCTACGTCGGATCGACTGACGATCTTCGGCGAAGACTTACATCGCATGAGCGCGGGCAAGTGATTTCAACCGCCAGATTCTTGCCGTTCACCCTTAAATCATACGTAGCCGTTCAGACCGCCGCGAAAGCACGTCAACTCGAGAAGTATTTCAAGAGTGGTTCCGGCAAGGCCCTCGCCAAGAAGCGGTTCTGGTAGCTTCTTCCACATACACGAAAATCGATCACCATGCTCAGGACAGGAGTGAGGCATCGTGAGGACGGCACCATCGAAGACATCGCTAGACCAGTTCCTGCCAAAGTGGCTCTGGATGGTCGTCGGCCTTCAGGTCGTGATCGTTTCGGGCTTTGCCCTGGCGACGCTGTTCAACCCACCGCCAGACTTCAACTATACGACCATGGCCTATGTCACCCGCAATTTGGCGGCCGTGCTTGTCATCGTTGTGGCCGTATTCCTTCGCAGTCACGCAGCCCTGTTTGCGGCCTTGGCCGCGCGCGGCGTAACCGACATCGTCGACGCGACGACCGTGTTCACAATGAACGCGACGGAATTGGAGTCTGTTGTTCTGATGGTGGTGGCATTGTTGATCCTGCCGGCACTGGCCAGTCTGATATATCTGTGGAGACGCATGAAAACGGCGTAGGCGCTCTCGGCCGCTTTTTGACCACCAGAATTGAATTCGGCCCCCGATCAGGAAAGGTGCCCCATGATGTCGAACAAAGATCTGGTCATGAAGCTTCTCAAGGGGATTGAGACCGGCGACCCGGAGGCCGCGGCCGTTGTCAACGAGGCCAAGTACATTCAACACAATCCGCGCACAGCCGAGGGGAGCCCCGGCCTTGCCGAGCTGTTCGCGCGTTTGGCCAAGACCGACCCCCGGGTGACCTTCATGCGCGTTTTCGAGGATGGGGATTTTGTCTTCGCTCATGTCGAATACGACTTCAGCGAAGTGGAAGCGGCCTTCGAGGTCTTTCGCTTCGAGGACGGAAAAGCTGTCGAACACTGGGACAACCTCCAGCCGTTGCAGCCGCCAAATCCCTCAGGCCGCACGATGCTGGACGGTGAAACGGTGATCACGGATCTGGACAAGACAGAGGCCAACAAGGACCTGGCCGGCGGCTTCGCTCAACAGGTGCTGGTGGAACGGCGCCTGGATCTCATCGATACCTATATGGGCGACGATTTGATCCAGCACGACCCGGAACTTACTGACGGTGCTGCGGCGTTTCGAACAGCGCTCGAGGCCGAGACGCACGGCGAGGCCAGATTGGCGTATCGGCAGGTCCATCGCGTCCTTGGAGAAGGAAACTTTGCGCTTTGCATGATCGAGGGACACAAGGACGGGAGGCACTCCGGCTTGTATCATCTCTTCCGTATCGCAGACGGCCGGATCGTGGAGCACTGGAACACCGTGACGCCAATCGCGCCCCGGAGCGAATGGAGAAACGACAACGGGAAATTCTGAAGCCTGATATTGGCTAGGGCCTGTTGAGATTCATTTCGCCGTCGTGGCGGGAGCAGATATTCGCCAGGGCTAGGAGCGGGCGGCGCCGTGGGGTGGATCCCCCACAAGGCGTCCGCGACGCGGCCCTGGCGTATATCTGCCCCGTCCCGAAGGGATCCGGCGCATTTGGCCCGCGGCCGCGTCGCTCCTCGTCGAATATGCTCTGGCATGT
>NZ_JANQOI010000036.1 GCF_028289705.1 Pelagibius sp. | reverse complement strand
GTGAAGCTATCGGTCGCGATGAGGCGCCTCGTCGGCCTGCCGACCTCCGCCTGGGGGCTGGTCTTCGGCCACATGGGGCTGGCACTTGCCGTCGCCGGGGTCGCGGCACTCTCGGTCTGGCAGACCGAGGCGATCCAGGTGCAGCGCCCGGGCGAGGCGCAGCAGGTTGCCGGCTACGAGTTCAGCCTGCTCGATGTCGGCAACGGGCGCGGCGCCAACTACCAGACCTCCATCGCCACGGTGAAGGTCGCCCGCGACGGCGAAACCGTGGCACTGCTGTTTCCGGAACGGCGCTGGTATCCGGTGGAACGCCAGCCGACCACGGAGGCCGGCATCGTCACCCTCTGGCACGGCGACCTCTATGCGGTGCTCGGCGATCCCGACGGCGCCGGCGGCTGGATCACGCGCTACTACTACAATCCCGGCGTTGTCTGGATGTGGGCCGGTGCGCTCGTCATGGCGTTGGGGGCGCTGATTTCGGTCTGCGACCGGCGCCTCAGGGTCGGGGCACCGCGCCGGACCCTGCGCCCGGCGGCCACCGCCGCGCTGCTGGCGCTGTTGATCTGTGTTCCGCAGCCGGCCCCGGCCATCGCCCCGGGGGAGATGTTCGACGATCCGGCGAAGGAGGCGCGGGCCCAGGCCATCGGCAAGCAGCTCCGCTGTTTGGTCTGCCAGAACCAGTCGATTTTCGATTCCAACGCCGACCTCGCCCGCGACCTGCGCATGGTGGTGCGTGAGCGCATCGAAGCGGGAGACAGCGACGACGCGGTCATGGCCTACGTCACGGCCCGTTACGGTGACTTCGTGCTACTGCGCCCGCCAGTCGGCTCCAAGACCCTGGTGCTCTGGGCCGCGCCCCTGGCGTTCCTGCTGTTGGCGGCCTTGATGGCGCGGCACTACAGCCGTCGGCGCAGGCCGCCGGAAGCGCTGAGCGCGGCCGAACGGGCCCAGGCCAAGGATATTCTGGCCAAGGATAATCTGGCCAAGGATGAACTGGGGGGAGGAGGGTCATGATGTTCTGGCTTGTCCTCGCCCTCGCCGCGGCGCTCACCGCTCTCTGGCTGGCCCGGCCCTTCCTGCTGCGCGGGCAGTCGGAATCCGGCGAGGCCGAACACGCCATCTCGATCTACCGCGACCAGCGCGAAGAGGTCGGCCGGGACGCGGCCAGCGGCCTTATCTCCGCGGCCGAGCGCGATGCTGCCGATCAGGAAATCGAAAGCCGTGCCCTCAGGGCGGCCCGCGCGCTGGACACCGGCATTTCGGTCACCCGGCGCGCGCCGTTGCTGGCCTTGGCCGTCGCCTTGTTGGCGGCAGCCGGGTCCCTGGGGCTCTACGGCTGGGTCGGCGCCCCGACGATCCCGGACCAGCCGCTGGCCGCGCGCAAGGCGGCGCTGCTGGAACGGCGGGCGGCGGGCGGCGACCGCGAGAGCCAGGCCATGCTGGCGATCGAGCGCGGGCGGGACGAGGCCGAGAGCTTCGAGGACTGGTGGGTGCTCGCCCGCTCCTATGCTTCGGTCGGCGACTACGCCTCGGCGGCGGATGCCTACCGCCGCGCGGCTGAACTGTCGGACGACGACCCGGGGGTGCTTTCGGCCTATGCCGAGGCCATGACCCTGGCCAACGGCAACAAGGTGCCGCTGGCCGCCAAGCTGATCTTCTCCCAGGCGGTGCAGCAGGCCAACGACCCGCGGGCGCGCTACTATCTGGCGCTTGCCAAGGCCCAGGCCCAGGACTTCGAAGGGGCGCTGGCGGACTGGCTTGTGTTGCTCGGCGAGTCCGATGCCGGCGCCCCCTGGGTGCCGCTGGTGCGCCGCGACATTGTCAACATGGCGCGCTTCCTGAAACGTGATTTGGCCGAGCTGCTGCCCGATGCCAGCGAAGCCGAACTGGCCAAGGCGGCGATCCCGGTGGAAGGTGCCGCCGACCCCGCCACGCGCATCGACCGGCTGGCCGCGGCCCTGGAGGCGGAGCCGAAGAACTGGGAAGGCTGGATCGAACTGGCCCGCATGCGGGCCGAGCAAGGCGAGGCCGAAGAGGCGCGGGCCGCCCTGGACGCCGGCCGCGAACACTACGCGAGTGCCCCTTTCGTGCTCGCGAAGTTCGACGAAGCCTCCGAGGCCTTGGGCCTTGCGGAGCAGCGCCCGGTCCGCGGGCCCAGCGACGCCGAAGTCGCAGCGGCGGCGGAGATGAGCCCGGATGACCGCGATGCCATGGTGCGGGGCATGGTGGAGGGCCTGGCCGCACGGTTGGAGGGTCAGCCTCAGGACCTCGAGGGCTGGCTGATGCTGATCCGTTCCTACGCCGTGCTGCAGGATGCGGAGGCCGCCCGCGATGCGGTGCAGACCGCCAGTGCCGCCTTCGCCGGCGAGCCGGCCAAGCGTGACCAGATCATCCGGCTGGCCGACAGCCTCGGCGTCTCAACCGAACAGCGGTAATTCTCTCGCGTCCCCCTGAAATTCGGCTAAGGTGCGGCTGAATAAGCCACCCGCACGCGCCGCCGCCAAGAGGGGAACCGCACGATGTCCGGCCTGCTCAAGACCGTCGATCCCGACGGGCTCCTGGAATACTCGGTGGTCTTCACCGACCGCGCCCTCAATCACATGTCGCAGTCCTTCCAGGCGGTGATGCGCGACATCTCCGCGACGCTGAAAGGCGTCTACAACGCCGAGGCCGTGGTGGTGGTCCCCGGCGGCGGCACCTATGCCATGGAGGCGGTGGCGCGCCAGTTCGCCGGCGGCAAGAAGGTGCTGGTCATCCGCAACGGCTGGTTCAGCTATCGCTGGACCCAGATCTTCGAGGCGGGGGACATCCCCTCCGAGGCCGTCGTCCTAAAGGCCCGGCCGGTGGAAGAAGGGCACCAGGCGCCCTTCGCCCCGGTGCCCATCGCCGAGGCGGTGGCTGCCATCGAGGCCGAGCGGCCCGACTTCGTCTTCGCGCCCCACGTGGAAACGTCCTCCGGCATGATTCTGCCGGACGACTACATGACCGCATTGGCCGAAGCGGTGCACGGCGTCGGCGGGCTCTTCGTGCTCGACTGCATCGCCTCCGGCACCATCTGGGTGGACATGAAGGCGGTGGGCGTCGATGTGCTGATCTCCGCCCCGCAGAAGGGCTGGAGCGCCTCGCCCTGCAGCGGCCTGGTGATGCTGAGTGCCGAAGCCCGCAAGCGGATCGACGGCACGACCAGTTCCAGCTTCGCCTGCGATCTGAAGAAGTGGCTGGAGATCATGGCGGCCTATGAGAACGGCGGCCATGCCTATCACGCCACCATGCCCACCGACGCGCTGGCCGGTTTCCGCGACACCGTGCAGGAGACCGAGGCCTATGGCTTCGGCAAGGTGCGCGACGAACAGCAGGAACTGGGCGACAGGGTGCGGGCGCTGTTGAGCGGCCGCGGTTTCAAATCTGTGGCCGCACCCGGCTTCGAGGCGCCGGGCGTGGTGGTCTGCTACACCGACGACGGCGACATCAAGACCGGCAAGAAGTTCGCCGCCCAGGGCCTGCAGATCGCCGCCGGGGTGCCGCTGCAGTGCGACGAGCCGGCGGACTTCCAGACCTTCCGCATCGGCCTTTTCGGCTTGGACAAGTTGCACAACATCGAGCGCACCGTCGGCAACCTGGAGAAAGCCCTCGACGAGATCGTCGCCGTCACCAATGTGCGGTGAGGCGCGGTCCGACCTTGCATGAGTGAGGACGGCGTTCGAACGCAGCGCCTCTTGCTGCGGCCTTCGCGGGAGGCCGACGCGGAGCGGGCCTTCGCCTTTCTGGGCGACCCCGAGACCATGCGCTTCACTGATCGTATGACCAGCCTCGAACAGTGCCGAGAGTACCTCGCGGCGCATCGGCGCCAGGCGGAACAGTCGGGGTTCGGCGCCTGGACCATCACGCTTGCCGATGACGACGCGATCATCGGCTGGGGCGGCCTCTACGTGGACCCCTTCGACCGGCGTTGGGGCGCGGAGGTCGGTTACTTCTTCCATCGTTCCGCCTGGGGACAGGGCTACGCCACAGAGGTGACGCAAGCGGCCATCGACCAGGCCGCCCGGCTCGGCCTCGAACAGGTGTTGGCCTTTGCCCATCCGGACAACACGGCGTCGCAGAGGGTTTTGCAGAAGGCCGGTTTCAAGACGCTGCGGTTCGTCGAGGAGATGAACCGCAACCTCTACCGCTGGGGCCCGGCCGTTTAGCACATCCGGTCGCGGTCTGCTCGCTGTTGTGATAGACTTCCGGTTCCCGCTTCACGACCCCAGCAGGTTCAAAGGTGCCCGTTCCCTCGGGGTTCTGGTGGCTTGCCACAGCCTATCTGACTGCCTTGAAGGGCAAACAGCCAAAGGCGGACGCGCGCGCTCAAACCATTGAACTCTGTTGTAAGGATCAACACCGCGCGGGCTTGAGCGATGGCGAAGGCTGCGAAGCCTATGTCGATGCCGTCATCAGCGCCCTGGAACGAGACTTGAAGGACCTCGATCCCAAAGAACGGCTCCCGTTTGCCAAGATAAGGGAACTTGCCGGGGGCGAGGACTACGACCTTTGGAAGTACTTCCAAGGCCGGTCGGACATGGTCAAAGCACGGCTTTGGACCACGATCACCTGGCTGATCTCCGCCCAGGCCGGGTTCCTGGCCTTGCTGTTCAGCACTGACATCCTCGCATTCACCGAGGAAACAAGAATCCAGATTGCGATATGTCTGCCGATTCCGGCTTTTGTTCTGAGCCTCCTTGGTGTTGGACTCAGCCTCTATTCACTCTTCGTCATCTATGACGCATTCGAGCACATGACGTGGAATTGGACGCGCGCGAATCTGATCTCGCAGGAGTCCGATCACTCGGAAAAACCCAAGTGGAAGAAGTCGCCTTACCTAAAGCCTGGATTCTTCATTCCCACCATGACCTGCGCCGTTCTGTGCCTGGTCTTTGTATCACTGATGGTGGTCAGCGCGTCACAACTCTCCTCCGAGTCTTCCGGACACCGTGTGATCGATCGCGGGACATTGGGAAGCTGTGCGGCGGAGGGCTTTACCCAAGGCGAAGAGTCGAGCCCTTGTGAGGGAGATCGCGCCTAAAGTGCGTTGAGGCGACTCCGGGCCTATGACATCCTTCTCCTGTCGGGCATTGAGTGGAGGGGGGCCGCCATTTCTTTGCAAAACCTGGGGCTGTGGCGCGCGCCGAAGGATCGGCGGGCGCGAAGGGATCGGGTCGGCCAACGGCCGACGTTTCTGAAAGGGAAAGCGCCACGCGCGGCGCGGCATTGGACGGCAGGGGTGGCGGTCTGTTTGATGGCGGCAGCCTGTGCCGCGCCTTATCT
>NZ_JANQOI010000016.1 GCF_028289705.1 Pelagibius sp. | reverse complement strand
GTGAAGGCCGTGATCGTCGAGAGCTTCGAGCGCATCCACCGCTCCAACCTCGTCGGCATGGGCGTGCTGCCGCTGCAGTTCAAGGACGGCACCACGCGCCAGTCCCTGAACCTCACCGGCGAGGAGACCTTCGACATCTCCGGCGTCGCCGGCGGCATCACCCCGCGCATGGACGTCCAGATCACCATCCACCGCGCCGACGGCTCGTCGGAGCAGGTACCCCTGCTCTGCCGCATCGACACCGCCGACGAGGCGGAGTACTACCGCAACGGCGGCATCCTCCACTACGTGCTCAGGAACCTCATGAAGGCGGCGTAAGCCCCTTCCCCTGCGTCAGCCGCAACGAGAACGGCCCCTGCCAAAGGCAGGGGCCTTTTCTATTTGTGACCGTACCAGCCCCAAGGTGGAAATACGGCTCACTGAGTTTCCCCTCCCACAATCGAATTACTAACGCCGTTGAAAGCCGCCACCGCAATACCAAGGACTCTCACTCAAAGCACGATAAGTAGCTGCCTGCCAACAGTTCAATCGATACGCGCGCCAGGTCTCGGCTTTGTGCTCGAGTTCCTCGCGAACGCCATCTGCGCCGCGCGCATCAAAGATGCGGATCAAGTCTTCCCTTTGCCCGCTGATTTCCCGTGCCGCTTGACTGGCATATAGCAGGCCGAGACCTAAAACTCGAAACTGCTTTCTAATCCTAGCATTCAGTGCATCTGGCCAAGAATCGACAGGAATGGAATGAAAAGTCACCGCCGGAACATTTTTTTCGACAACACTTGCCCCAAGCCATCGCTCCGCAGAAATATCATCAAAATAAGGATGTAGGGTCGCGTCTCTTTCACAGGTTGGCACCGCCGTCAGTTTCGCCGTATTGCAATCTTTGCATGAGCCGACGAGGTTATCGGGGGTTACTGCTAGCACCGGATACAAGGACTTTGGCAGTATGTGATCGAGTGTAGATACCGGGCCGTGATCGCAAAACGGACAAACACCCAACTCTGGTAGCGCCTTGAGTTTGTCGTATATACTCCGTCCCGGCCCTCGCTGAACTGCCATCCGACCATCGTAAACAGCGACCATCTCCTTTGTTGTAACTAAACCAACAACTCCGTCCGATTGTGAAACAAGGTGGAGTTCCGCATTTTCCGCCCGCTCCGCATAATCTTTCGCTGCCTCTACAATGCTCGAAGATACAACATTCAAACGCTTCTTTAAGTCTCTATTTTTGACCTTACTGATGCAGATTTCATATGTTTCTTTAGCACTAAATTCGGGCCGCGTGACGTTCCACATTTAATCTATCTCTTCGTCTCTTTGCGCATCTCTTTGTGCAAGGAGCATACTGATAAGAGCACGACCTTCTGACCCCAGCTCATTGCCGAATTTCGCAACAACGTCTTCAAATTCGTCGTAAGCACCAATGGCTTCGGCAATCATCTTGTGAAAGCCTGATCTCGTAACTTCTAAGCCAAAAACCTCGTGAGTGAGATGGCCAACGTGCTCCGCGAAAGTCTCGGTTCGTGGTCTTTCAGCAATTGCACCTCCGCCGTGACGTCTAATCTTCCATACGCAACTTTTCGGCACCTCTTGAAGAACCACGGGAGAATGAGTTGCGACGATAGCAACGCCGTTGCGATTTATAAGAAGGTCTGAAAGCGCCCGAATCAGTGCTGCAAGCAGAGGAGGATGCAAGTGCGCCTCGGGCTCATCCATCAAGACAAGCGTGCGTTCTTCCACCTTCTCAACTAGCTTAGTTGTCGTCAGTAAAACGATCTTGTGACCGGAGCTAAGGCTTCTGAATAATTGTCCCGCCATACGTCCGAACTGTTTGGTATTTACATCCAACAGATCGGCAACAGCCGCCTCTTCGAAGAGTGGGTCAGACTCCAGCATACGCAGCGCTCTAAGCCACCGTTCTCTCTTTTCACCCCTTGCACAGATCTTTGCGCTACCTATGAAGTCGCTGGTCAGATCGATCGGATCTTGCGTGATCGTTATCCACTCGGTATTGCCTTCGTCGTCCTCATCCTTTTCGAGCTTCCGCAAACCGACGTTAGTATACCGAACACCCTTTAGCGCGTTCCTATTATCTCTAATAACTGGAAAATCATCGAATGCAGAGAATGTCAACGAAACCACGTTGGCGAATGGACTCTCAAATTCTTCGTCGATAACTGTGCTTCCGTCAAAGAACTCACCATCTTCATCGGAGAACTCGCCATCTTCGTCAACGTTTTCCTCCGGATAAACAAGAGCCCTTGACATCGCATTAAGAAGAAAGGACTTACCAACGCCGTTGCGCCCAATGATGACCTGTATGTTTGTGGGAGGTTTGGAAGAAGGTTCAACCGAGAACGAAAGCTCCAATGGATCGAAAGCTTTGTCAAGTTGTGCCGGGCCACGATAGCCGAAGCTATAGCTTGTTAAGCGCGCGCCACCGCCGAGAATTCTACGAAACTGTCCAACGAGAGTTCGTTCTCCTACCGAGCGCATCAAAGATACGCCCATGACTCGCTCACTTTTCGCCCGGAAATAAAGCTCTTCGTCAGCGACGACGTCTTTGAGCGCACTAAGGAGATCATCCGCAACTTGACGGTCAAGTGCTCTCACATTTTCGTAGTAATCAGCATCCTGACCGAGCGAGAAGAAGCGATCATCGAGCAGCACGAATTCTTGTGGGATTGTCGGGCGGCTTTGCTGCTTCGCCATGTTGAACTGGCCAATCTTGACTCCGCCAAGGTGGTGCTCCTCTCCTTCTGCGTCGAAGTAGGTGAGAGAATAAAGCGTTCGAAACTCGAACCAGTCGTTCCAATTGTCGGTCCACAAATATCCAACGTCACAGCCTTCCTTTGGCGGGCGCCGTTGGTTTGGGATAACTTCGAACTTCATTTCGGTCCTTTTGCGAGGTTGACGTTACGTCTTGCACATAATTTGATGTTATACCTGCTTTGACAGAAAAAATAGGGCTGCCTTGTGACTTAGCTTTGAGACAATTGGGGCCAGCATCCGACGCCAGCCAAGCCTATGCGGCGAAAACCCGTTCCTGGAACCAGAGGATCGAGGGGTAGGCCGCGATCCAGACCCAGAAGAAGCGGTTGAGCCCGAAGAGGACGGCGTTGGCGAGGTGGAACAGGGCGGCGATGGCGAGCGCCCCGACAAGGGCCGCCGGGTGCAGCAGGGCGGCGGGAAAGGCCAACTCGAAGAGCATGACGGCCCAGGAGGCCGCGAAGAGAAGGCGCGGCCGCGCGGCCAGTGCCCGCAGGTTTTCCGCCACCGGATAGGCGGAGAACTGGAAGACGTCGCGGAGCGCGCGGCCATTGCGCCAGTCCGGATTGACGATCTTCACCCAGCCGGACATGAGATAGGACAACATGAGTTGAAGAGCGAGGTAGCCGAAGGCGACCTCCCGCCAGATCTGCGTCGGCGCGGCATGGGAGAGGAGCAGGCACAGCAGGATCAAGAGGCCCATGCGGTCGCTGCCGCCGTTGTAGGGGCCCTGGAAGCGATGCAGGAGGACGACGGCCAGCACGGCGAGCCCCGCCAGCGCCCAGGCGCTGTAGAGGCCGCCGAGAAGCATCGCGCAGAAGACGATCCACAGCGCAAAGAGCGGCCGGGTGTCCTTCGGTCCGCGCAGATGCTCCAGGCTCTGCTGCAGGAACGCGAGGGCGAGCAGGACCTCGGTCAGGCGCTGGGCATCTTCGAAAGTCATTCCGGTGGGGCGGCCTGGCGCGGCGAAACATAGGCGACCTTCCGCTGCAGGGCCTCGCCCACGCGGCTGACCAGCACCAGCCGGAAGCGGAAGAACGGCAGCGCCGCATCGGCGGGCAGGTCTTCCGCGATCCGCGTGGAGATTTCCCTGACGCTGTGGTCGCTCGGGCTGTCGAGCAGGCGTTCGGCGCAGCTCGTCAGGAACAGCGCTTCGTTCCAGCGCGGGTTCCAGACGAGGCGGCGCAGATAGACGCCGAGGGGCAGGCTCTGCGGGCGCGGACGGGACGCCCACCAGTCGCCGACGGCTTCGCCGTTGGCGCCCAGGCGCTGGACCTCGATGCGCGGCGAGGCCGCGATGCGGTCGAAGAAGCGCCAGGAGGGAAGGAGGACCGGGGCGAGGAGTCGAAGGGTCTTGAGCATGACAACCTGGATCCGCTCTAGGCACCCTCGCCTGAACCGGCCGCAACGACAAAGGCCCCTACCGACGGCAGGGGCCTTTTCATCGGGAAGCCGTCGGCCTCCAAACCCTTTCGAAGCTTACTTCAGCTTCTTGGAGTGCTTGGCCGCCTGGTCTTTCAGCGCCTTGCCGGCGGTGAAGCGCGGCGTCAGGGTCGCCGGCTTGGCCTTGAAGGTGGTCGGCTCGCCGGTGAAGGGGTTGGTGCCCTTGCGCGCCTTGGTGGCCGCCTTGTAGCGCATTTTGAGACGCCCGAGGTTACCCATCGGCACGCTGCCCGGAACCGTCTTCTTGGTGTCCTTCAGCGCGAGGTCGGAAAGGACCGGCCAGAGCGCGTCGAGAAGCTTGCTTGCGTCTCTGCGGGTGAAATTGCATCCCCATTCATCGCCGAGTTCCTTGGTCAGGGCCGCGGAGTAGGCATCGGCGAGCTGTGTCTTCGTTACTGTCATCGTGTTTCCTTCGTATGTAGCCCGGTATAAGCGCGCAACAGATCTGGATACTGCCGGGAATGGCTGATTCGGCCTGCTTACGCAAGCACTAGTTAACGAAATATTAAAGCCGGCCGGAACACAGCGCCTTTGACCGCCGTGCTGGCAACACCGTCAAAGGACAAAGCAGGGCAAGTCGAAGACGCTTACGACGACTCCTCCAGGGCCGCGCCGAAGCGCGCCCGCAGGATCTCAATCGAAGACGCCGCGTTCGCCACCAGAAGGCGTCCGGCCGTCAGTCGGCAGTCGTAGCTCCCTCCGTCCAGCAGTTCGGCGCAGCCACCGGCCTCCTGCACCGCGAGGACGCCGGCGGCATGGTCCCAGACCTGCAGATGGGCGTTGACGACGAAATCGCAGCGGCCCTGGGCGAGCAGCCGGTACTCGTGGCAGGAGCAGCGCAGCGAGGTCACCCGGCCGAGACGGACCATGGCCGCCGCGGCGGCGGCTCTCCGCTCATCGGCAAAGAGGAACAGCGGCAGGAACCCGGTCATCTCGGGCTCGCTGCGGGGCGGGCTCACCGAAAGCCGGACGGGCGCCTCACCGGGACGACCGAACCAAGCACCGCCACCCTTGCGGGCCACGACCCAGTCGTCGAGCAGGGGATCGTAGAGCAGGCCGAAGAGGGTCTCGCCCTCGAACGCCACGGCGAGGATCACGCCGAAGAGGGCGAGGCCGTTGGCGAAGTTCCAGGTGCCGTCGACGGGATCGACAATCACCGTGAGGCCCCGGTCGACGGCGGCGAGCAGAGAAGGGTCTGCGGCCGCCGCCTCCTCGCCCACGACCGTCGCTTCGGGAAAGATCTCCCGCGCGCCGGCGCTGATCGCGGCCTCGGCTGCCAGATCGGCCTCGGTCACCAGATCGTCCGGCGCCGTCTTCGCCCGGATGTCGCCGGCCTCCAGACGGCGAAAGCGCGGCAGGATCTCCGCTTTCGCCACCGCTCGAACCAGCGCGATCAGGGCGTCTTCCTTCCGGCGCCCGATGGTCGCCGGTTTCGATGGCGTGGCATCTGTCAACACGGTCCTGTACCCCCACTGGTTCGATAATGGCCTTTACATCGTGCGGCGCAGACTATGCCCGGGACCGGCGGACGTCACCGCCGATTGTGGCCCACATCTCAGGTCATGCGCCCCGCCATCTGGGTCAGGCCCAGCGGAACGGACAGCAGATCGTCGGCGCCGCCAGCCGGGCGGGCGGAGGGCGCAGCCCGGCCGATGGCCGCGCGGACGGCCGGCACGCGGCTCGACCCGCCGGTGAGAAGGATCGTATCGATGGCAGACGGGCCGAGGCCCGCGGCGGCGACGCAATCGCGCGCCGTCTGCCAAAGCCGCTCCGTTCCGGCTTCGATGGCGCGGTCAAGATCGACACGCTGCGCCGTGACCGCGAGCGCCGCTTCGAGAAACGTGAGGGGCAGGCGCGCGGAGTCCTCGGTGCTGAGGGCGATCTTGGCATCCTCCACGGTAAAGGCCAGGCGATGGCCCAGCCGCAGGCGCACGACGTTCAGAAGGCGCTTCACTTTCTCGGGTTCGCACGCCAGCGCCGCCAGCCTGGCGAGTTCGCGCTCGTTCTTGTGGGTGTAGGCGAAGTTGATGGTCGCCCAGGTGGCAAGCTCGTTGTAGGGCGCGACGGGCATCGGTAGGTTCTTCTCGACGAGCCGGGTGCCGAGCCCGAGCAGCGGCATCACCGCCGCGCGGCTGAAGGCGGCGTCGAAGTCGGTGCCGCCCAGGCCCAGGCCCGCGGTGGCGAGCACGTCGTCTCCACGGTCAGCGCGCCCGCGGTGCCGCGGCCCGACACGCACGACCGAGAAGTCACTCGTGCCGCCGCCGATATCGGCGACGAGCACCAGCTCTTCGCTCCGCACCGTCTGTTCGTAAAGGTGCACCGCCGCGATGGGCTCATAGACGAAGGCGATGTCGCGAAAGCCCGCCTGCCTGACAATGGCTTCCAGCACCGCCTGCGCCCGCGCGTCTGCCCTGTCGTCGTCGTCGAAACGCACCGGCCGGCCCTGCACGACGGCGGTGATCTCCCGCCCGGCGAAGGCTTCCGCCTTGTGCTTCAGATGCCGCAGGAACATCTCGCCGACTTTCGTGAGCGCCAGCTTGCCGCCGCCCAGCCTGGTCTCCTCGTCAATCAGAGGAGAGCCCAGGACCGACTTCAGCGCGCGCATCAGCCGGCCATCGGTCTGCCCGATGTAGGCCGCGATGGCCGCCGTGCCGAACAGCGCCCCGTCTTTGGCTTCGTCGTCGAAGAAGACCGCGCTCGGCATCAGGGTGCTGTCCGCCTCGACCGGCGCCAGCGCGGCTGTCCCGTCGCAGGCGACGCCAATCGCCGAGTTCGATGTCCCGAAATCCAATCCGCAAGCAATCATCGTGGTCCCCTTTCCTGTGAGAAGGGGACTCTATTTATTGAGATGCGGGAGACGTTGCCAGACTGTTTCTTTTCGCCTAAAATCGTCGTCGGCTGAGGCATGCGAGAGTTTCGCGCGTGCCTTTTTTTATTGGCGGGCCCCGCTCGGCAGCGGCGGGGTGCTACGCCACCTTCTTCGCGACAATGAACAGACCTTTGCCCTTCTTCGGTGACCACCGGTAGTCGATGGCGAAACCGCCGGCGGTGAGCGCCGCCACAAGATCCTCCTCGGTGAAGATCTTCACCAGAGGCATTAGGCCGAAGAACCGCCCGATGGGGGCGATAAAGCGGAGCCACCGCATGAAGTCGCCGATGCAGACGGTGCTGGAAACGAAGACGCCGCCGGGCTTCAGCAGCCTGTGGACCTTGGCGATGGCGTCTTCCTTGCTTTCCAGCAGGTGCAGGATGCTGTGGCCCATGACGGCGTCGTAGCTCCGCTCCGGCGCCTGAAGTTCGTCGAAGGACGACTGTTCGAAGGTCACATTGCCGACCTTGCCGGCTTCCGCCTTGCCCTTTGCAATCTCGATCATCTTCGCCGAGATGTCGGTGGCACGGATGTGCTTCACATAGGGCGCATGGGCAATCGCCGTGGACCCGGTGCCGCAGCCGAACTCCAGCACCTCCATGTCCGGCCGGAAGTAGCCGCGTGTGACCTGCAGCTTCTTCTGGTAGGCCGCTTCGTCGGCGACGGGCTTCTTCGCATAGCCTTCGGCAACGCGATCCCAGAACCTGGTTGGTTTGCGCATGTCCCTCCTAACCCGTCTGAGCGGATGCGAGGCCAGAGTTTCCATTTCAATCTCCCAAAATGAGCCACGAATTTCAAAGCGGCTTCCTGGCGACGAGTGCAACACTCAGCCGCCGGCAAAAGCCGCGCTTGCCGAATGAAAGACTGCGGACGTTCTCCAGACCGCAGTCGCGCAGCCAGGCCTCGGCCTCGTCAGGCGTCACCCGATGGGTGCGCCATCTGAGGTTCACGTAGAATCCGAGGACGGAGCGGCGGGTGATGCAGGCGATCATCAGACCGCCGGGTTTCAGAACCCGCAGCACCTCGGCGATCGCCACCTGCGGATCGACGAGGTGTTCGAGGACATGGGCCGTCATCGCGATGTCGAACAGACTATCGCCGTAGGGCAGATCGCGGATGTCGGCCTGGCGAAGGCTGACGGCGAGGCTGCTGTCGCAAAGAGCGCCGCCAGCCCGCTCCAGCATGCGCGGCGAAATGTCGATCGCATCGAGCGCGAAGGGCGCCGGAGCCACCCCTGCCAGGGCGAGCGACAAGGCGCCTGTCCCGATACCGCAATCCAGAACGCGGCGCGGCGCGGCGGCGCCGGCCACAGCCATCTCCTCGCCGAGCGCGTGGCGGAGCATGCTCTCGTAGGCCCCCGGAACGCCGAGCCGCTCCAGGGTTCGGCTCCAGCCCGGTGCGACCCGGTCGTAGCTGCGGGTCAACTCCTGTTGGCTCAGAACCCGTCGCCGTAGGGAAATCTGCCAGGAGCCGACCCAGCGGGCCAAAACCGGAATGGTCCCGTCGTCGAAGGGCGTCTTGGCCGGCGCGTGCAGTTCGGGCGCATAAGACATCTCTTTCTCACCACTGATCGTTCGATGTTGCTTGGGCTTTGAGGCCGTGCCGGTCGAGGCCGAAGGAGGGCGCCGGGCCGCAAAGTGTGGTGCGCTGTCTTACCCATGCACAAATCAAAGAGAAATTGCGAAAATTTGAAAGACTGATATACGAATATGCATGAATTGGCAGGCCGTCTCCTTCGACTGGAATCAGGCGCGGGCCTTCCTCGCCACCGCCGAGGAGGGCTCCTTGTCGGCCGCCGCCCGCGCGCTCGGCCAGACCCAGCCGACCCTCAGCCGGCAGGTTGCCGCGCTTGAGAAGGAGCTCGGTGTCACGCTCTTCGAGCGGGTGGGCCGGTCACTGGCGCTCACGCAACCGGGTCTGGAACTGCTCGATCACTTCCGCGCCATGGGCGATGCCGCGACCCGGATCTCCCTTGCCGCCTCCGGCCAGTCACAGGCCATCGAGGGCCATGTCCGTATCACCGCCACCCATATGATGGCGACCTATCACCTGCCGCCCGTGCTGAAAGAGCTGCGGCAAAGGGCGCCGGGGATCGAGATCGACGTGGTCGCTTCCAGCGAGGTGCGTGATCTGACCCGACGCGAAGCCGACATCTCGATTCGACACGGCCGCCCCAAACAGCCGGATCTGATCGGCAAGCTTGTCCGCGAGTCGGTGGCGCAGCTTTACGCCTCTCGCGACTATCTCGAAAGGCATGGAAGACCGCAGAGCGCGGACGATTTGTCGAACGCAGAGCTCATCGGCTTCGATGACCCGGAGCTCCTGGTGCCGGTGCTTAACTCACTCGGCCTCTCGGTGAGCCGGCGCAACTTCAAACTGACCACCGCCAGCGGCACGGTATTCGTGCAACTGGTGCGCCAAGGCCTCGGCATCAGTATCCTGGTGAAAGAAGATGCCGAACTCTTCCCCGAACTGGAACCGGTCCTGCCGAACCTGACGCCGATCCCAGTGCCCACCTGGCTGGTCACCCACCGCGAACTGAGGACCAGCCGCCGCATCCGTCTGGTCTTCGACCTGCTGGCCGAGTCCTTCTCATGACGGTGCCGGCCCCCTAGAGTGGTGCCATAAAGCGGGGCCGGCGGAGTTTCGCGTGCGGCGCGCAGCGCAGGGGTCTTTCGTATGACCTGTCTTCATCGGTCCCGGACCGACGACCGTGTTTGGTAACTCCCCGACCCTCACCCTCGGGCGGCTGAACGGCATCCCCGTCCGCTTGGACGCGACCTTTCTCTTCGTGCCCCTGTTCTTCCTTTCGATGGTGTCGATCAATCGACTCGACGAGGGATGGCCCGTGGTCCTTGTGGGAACCGCGGGAATCTTCTTCTCCATTTTGGCGCACGAACTCGGCCATGCCTTCGCGGCGAAGCACTATCAGGTCGGCGTCAGGGAAATCGTCGTTGGCGGCTTCTTCGGCTATGCGCACCTGAAGCGCCAGGCCGTTCCCCGCAAGATGGTGATCCGCATTCTCGCAGCCGGCCCCTTCGCCAACCTGGCGATCTTCTTCGCACTCTGGACGACGGCGGCACTCTGGTCGTCTCAGGGGAGCGGGCTGGGCGGTGCGGCACCGCCCTTCGGGGTTCCCGTGCCGTCGATGGTCGAAACCGCCCGGACCCTCGCCTACATCAATCTTGCGATGTTCGTCTTCAACATGGTCCCGGCCTTCCCGCTGGACGGCGGCAAGATCCTGGGCCTGCTGCTGAACCGTGTCATCTCGGAACGCAAGAGCCTGCAGATCGTCTCAGTGCTGAGCATCGCGGCGGGGACCCTGATGGTCCTGCTCGGTTTCGGCCTCAGCCTCTTCCTCTCCTTCATCGGCGTGCTGGTTGTCGCGACCAACCTGCGCCGGCTGCGGCGCCGGCCCGCGTCACAGCAGCGAAGCTAGAGACGCGCGTCGGCCTCTGCCACTTCGAAGCGGGTGACGCAGCCGTCCTGAAGGCGGAAGAATCCGTCCTGGGGCTTGTCCATGGCGAAGATTTCATCGGAGCCGGCCCCCTGATAGAGCCCGCGCAGTATCCTTCCGGCGCCGCCGTGGCCGACAGCGACAAGGGGGCCGCTGCCGTCCAGTTCGCCCATCCAGTCCCTCACGCGCGCGGCGACCTGGGCATAGCTCTCGCCGCCGGGCACGGGGAAGTTCCACCTGTCGGCCTGGCGCGCCGCCCAGGCTTCGGGAAAGAGCCGGGCAACCTCTCCGGCGCTGCGCGCCTCCCAGTCGCCGTAGGCAATCTCGGCGAGCTTCGGTTCCAGGGATATCTCCGCGGGGTCGATGCCCAGACGTTCGGCGACGATCACCGCTGTCTGCCACGCTCGGCCCAGGGGGCTGGAGACGATCTTCAGGCTTTGCCCGGAGCCCGCGACCTCGGCCAGCAAAGCCCCCATGGCCCGGGCCTGGCCGATGCCGCGCGCGGTCAGCGGCGAGTCCTGTTGGCCTTGGTAGATGCCGAGCCTGTTCCACAGCGTCTGGCCATGGCGAAGCAGGTAGATCACGGGCGTGCATCTCTCTGTTTGGAGAACTGCCGGGCGGCCTCGGAAAGCGACACACCGCCCGATATGGGGCCGCTGTAGGTAGCACGCAGAGCCCGCAGGCGCCAATCCGGAGAGAGCCAGGCTCTCCCCGGTGGCGTCCGATCAATCCAGGAAGAAGTCTTTCTAGAGATCGCGGGCGGCGGTGTGCTCGATCTCCGGCCAGTTGCCGTCGGCCTTCTCGACGTTGCCGTCCACGTCCTCCAGGAAGGTGGCGTAGATATCCTCATTGAGGTTGAGGTAGAGCTTGCCGTCCTCGATCTTCCAGAGGTTCGGGTCGCCGTCGAACTTCTTGCCCACGGAAACGCCATAGGCGCAGAAGCCGCCGTACTGCGGCAGATAGCGTTCGGGGTCCGCCTTGAAGCGGTCGAGATGGGCCTGGCTGTTGAAGCGGTAGGCCGCACCGTCGTGCACGTGCACCAGGGCATCGCTGCCGCGCGCCGGAGCGCCTTCGGCGAAATAGGCCACCGGGTCATAGCCGTGCAGCGCCAGCGGCGCCCCGGCAATCGACAGGCCGGGCACGACGTTGATCTCATCGGCGGCCTGGGCCGGAGCCAGGGAACCCGCCAGCGTTGCGGTGACGAGAGCGGCCATGGCGGCGGCCTTGGCCAGTTTGGTAAGGGACATCATGGGTCTCCTCTGCGAGGGTTGGAAATCCCCGGCGCCGATCGCCGGGCAGACCCTGCATCTGGGAGAACCGGACTATTAATCAATAAAATGACCTCGATATCGAATTTCAGGCAACTCTTTTCGGACGATCTGCAAATTATGGTCATCCGATTGCCTGGCGGACAGCCTTGGGGCTGTGGCCGTAGCGGCTGGCGAAGGCGCGCGAGAAGGCCGCCGGCGAGCGGTAGCCGACCCGCTGGGCGATGGTCTGAACCGGCTCCGCAGTGGCGGCCAAAAGGGCGCGCGCCTTGTCCAAGCGAAGGTCCGAGAGATAGGTCATGGGCGCGCAGTGCATCAGCGCCTGAAACTGCTCGGCAAAGCGGCTGCGGGAGAGGCCGACCTCCCGTGCCAGCCCCTCCAGGGTCCAGTCCTTTTCCAGGCCGCGGTGCATCAGGCCGAGGGCGCGGCCGATGCGCGGATCGTCGAGGGCCGTGAGGAGATTGCGCAGGCCCGGATCCTGATCGGCGCAGCTTCGGATCACCTCGATGAACAGGGCCTCGGAGAGTCGGATCACCGAGGCGGTCATGCCCGGCGCCGCGTTGAACATCTGACGGGCGATGAGGCGCAACAGATCGTCCAGCCAGGGCGCCTGCGCGCGCATCTCCGCGGTCACCAGCAGGTAGGCCGGCAAGGCGCGCAGCAGCGGATGGTCAACGCCCTCGGCAAAGGTGAAGTGGCCGCAGATCAGCTTGGTATCGCCATCCGCCCGGCTTTCGCCGCCGTAGACCAGCACGCCCTCGCCGTCGAAGCCGCTCTGCTTCAGCACGTCTTCCAGTTCGGCCGGCGCTGTCCCGGCGCCGTCGCTCAGGACATGGGCGTGGCCGTTGGGAATGACGATGAGGTCGCCGGGATTGAGCCGGACGCAGTGCTCCGCGCCGACGCGCACCAGGCAGCGCCCCTGGACCGCCAGATGAAAGCGCGCCGCCCGGCCGAGGGACGGAACCGCCACCGACCAGGGCTCCGAGAAGGCGGTGCGAAAGTAGAGGCTGCCGCGCAGTTGCAGCAGGTCGAGAATGTCGCTCAGCACGTCCATTGTGCAGACCCTCCGCTGGCTCAGGACGTTCAGATAAGAACGCGGCCGGGATTTGTCCAGGCGTCGCGCTGGCGGAGCCTGCCTCGATGCGGTGGGAAACAACGGTCACCGATCCGGCCAAAGGGTTCCAAGGTGCTTGCCCTTGCACAAGAGCGGATCATGTCCAGACGGAAACACTTTGTGTTGACGTCTGGACATGTGAATCCGCTCTTCACCCAAGAATTAGAGCAGATTCACCGGGTTCGATGGATCGCTTCAGCGATTCCATCAAACCCGGATCTGCTCTAGGATGGCGCGCTTCTCGGGCGCGACTCGCGGCGCGCCGGCCACCACGTCGAACCTCTATGTCCCTGCTGTCGGTCTCCCATACGACGGTCTATCGTTATCGATGTCCCGTCAGCTTCGGCGAACACCGCCTTATGTTCCGCCCGCGCGACAGCCATGACATCCGCCTGGTCGACACCGCGCTGACGATCTCGCCCGCCGCCGAGATCCGCTGGATGCACGACGTCTTCTCGAATTCCATCGCCATCGCCTCCTTTCAGGAGGCGGCCGAGGAACTCCGCTTCGAAAGCCGGATCGTCATCGACCACTACGGTCTCAGCTATCCGGACTTCCCCATCGAGCCCTATGCCCAGACCTTTCCCTTCAGCTATCCGCCGGAGGAGATTGCCGATCTCGGCCGCTCGGTGGAGCGCCACTATCCCGACCCGGAGCGCAAGGTCGACACCTGGGTGAAGCGCTTTTTGGAGACCGGCGGGCCACTTTTTGCAACTTTCTTTCGAAAAG